>PNAI01000050.1 GCA_003169835.1 Hyphomicrobiales bacterium
CGACGCCGGCGATGTGGCCCGAGCCCGCGAGCACGAACTTCACCGGTGCGCCAAAGAACCTGCTGCCGAGGAACACCGATTTCGCCGGCGCGATATGGTCCTCGCGGGTGGCGAGATTGTAGATCGGGATGTTCACCTTGCCGAGGTCGATCCGCACATTGCCGACCGTCATCAATCCCTTCGAGAGCTTGTTTTCGAGGTAGCAGTTGCGGAGATAAAACGAGTGGTTCGCCGCCGGCAGCCGCGTCGAATCCGAATTCCAGTACAGGAGGTCGAACGGGAAGGGCGACCTGCCGCGCAAATAGTTGTTCACGACATAAGGCCAGACGAGATCGTTCGCCCTGAGCATGTTGAAGGCGGTCGCCATCTTGGCGGCGTCGAGATAGCCGACCTCCTTCATGCGCCGTTCGATGCCGGCGATTTGGTCCTCGTCGACGAATACCTTGAGGTCGCCGGCATGGGTGAAATCGATCTGGGTGGTGAGGAGCGTCCCGCTCTTGATGCGATCGTCCGCTTTCGCCGCCATGTAGCCGAGCGTGGTCGCGAGCAACGTGCCACCGACGCAATAGCCGACCGCGTGCGCACGCTGCTCGCCGGTCGCGTCCTCGATCCGGTCGAGCGCCGACAGAATGCCGTCGCGCATGTAATCCTCGAAGCTTTTTTCCGCGAGGCGCCCGTCGGGATTGACCCAAGAAATCACGAACACGGTCAGGCCCTGATCGACCATCCACTTGACCAGGGATTTCTCCGGCGTGAGATCCAAGACATAGAACTTGTTGATCCAGGGCGGCACGATCAGGACCGGGATCGAGAACACGGTCTCGGTCGCGGGCGCGTATTGGATCAGTTGAATGAGATCGTTCTCGTAGATCACTTTGCCGGGACTGAGCGCGAGGTTCTTGCCGACCTCGAATTTGGAGGCGTCCGACTGACGGATTTTCAGCTCGCCGCCGCCCGCCTCGATGTCTTCGGTCAGCATCTTCATGCCGCGCACGAGATTGTCGGCGTTCGACGAAAGCGTCTCGCGGAAGAGTTCGGGGTTCGTCAGCACGAAGTTCGAGGGCGAGATCGCGCCGGCGAGCTGGCGTACGTAAAAGTCGGCCTTGTGCTTGGTGTGATCGTTCAGGCTCTCGGCATCGCGGACCATCCGCTCGGCCCAATTCGCGGTGATGAGATAGGCCTGCTTCATCGTGTCGAAGAAAGGGTTCGCCGACCAATCGGGATGAATGAATCGCTTGTCCTTGTCGCCGGGCGTTGCGATCGGCGTCGATTCCTCACCGGAGAGCCGCCGCATGGTCTGCGCCCACAGCTCCATGTAGCCCTTCATCAGGCTCGATTGCGCTTCGAGCGTGCGCTTTGGATCGGACATCCAGTATTCGGCGACTTGGCCCAGCGTCTTCACCACGTCGGTGATTTCGCCCACCATGTCGTCGCGATTTTCGCCGGCCTCGCGCGGCTTCAAATAGGCGGCCATCGCCTTGCCGCCCTGCTCGATCAATTGGGCAATGTTCTTCGCGAGCTGATCGGCGTCGATCGCGCCCGGGACGGGGTCCAAATCTTTCTGGTCCATGTCCTTGCGGTCCATCGGTCCTCCCTTGACGCCGGAACTTAACCTTCGTTCTTGCCGGCACTCGTCCGCTGACCGCGCTTCCGCCATAATATGCGCCGAAACAGCCCTAAACCAAAGGCTTAGGTGGGGTCGAAAGGGAATCCGCGTGCGCGATTTTTTGCTTCGCAAAATGCCGGGAATGCAGGCTCCTTTGGCCCTCGTCTTGGGCGCGTTTCTCGCCCTTTTGTTGGCGGGCTGCGCCGGCGAGGTGCCGGTGCCCTTCCTCAATGCCGCACTGCCGCCCGCGCCCCCCGGCCCCGCGCCCGACTACCCCTCGATCGCACCGCCGGTGGTGGAGGGGACCCGCATCCCGGTCATGACCCAGGCCGAGCGGGAGGCCATGGAGGCCCAGCTCAAGAAGCTGGTCTCGGACCGCGAAGGCTCGGTCAAAAAGACGATCGATAAGAGCAATTAATAGAAAAGATGGCGCTAAAGGCTTACCGTGTCATCGTGAAGTGCTAAAACGCTCGCGGTTTCGCTGATTGCCCCGAGGCATATGAGATGGCCCCCGATTTTCACCGCATCCGGCGCCTGCCGCCCTACGTTTTCGAGGGCGTGAACCGCGTCAAAGCCGCCGCGCGCAACCAGGGCGATGACATCATTGACCTCGGTATGGGCAATCCGGATCTGCCGGCGCCCTTGCACGTCGTCGAGAAGCTGAAAGAGACGATCGGCAGGCCGCACACCGATCGCTACTCCTCCTCGAAGGGAATTCCCGGGCTGCGCAAGGCGCAAGCCGCCTATTACGGCCGCCGCTTCGGCGTGAAGCTCGATCCCGAGACGCAGATTTGCGTGACGCTCGGCTCCAAGGAAGGCTTCGCCAACATGGCGCAGGCGATCACCGCGCCCGGCGACCTCGTACTGGTGCCCAATCCGAGCTATCCGATCCATGCGTTCGGCTTTCTCATGGCCGGCGGCGTCATCCGCTCGGTGCCGAGCGAGCCGGGGCCGGACTTTTTCTATTCGCTCGAGCGCGCGGTCATCCATTCGATCCCGCGGCCGATCGCGCTGATCGTCTGCTACCCCTCGAACCCGACCGCCTGCGTCGCCGACCTCGACTTCTATCGCGACGTTGTCACGTTTGCGAAGAAGCATGAGCTGCTGGTGCTGTCAGACCTTGCCTATGCCGAGGTCTATTTCGACAACGATCCGCCGCCCTCGATCCTGCAAGTGCCGGGCGCGATGGATGTGGCGGTCGAGTTTACGTCGATGTCGAAGACATTCTCGATGCCCGGTTGGCGCGTCGGCTTCGCCGTCGGCAACGAGCGGCTGATCTCGGCTCTCACCCGCGTCAAATCCTATCTCGACTACGGCGCCTTCACGCCGGTGCAGGTGGCGGCGACCGCCGCGCTGAACGGGCCGGAGGATTGCATCGTTGAGATGCGCGCGACCTATAAGCGCCGCCGCGATGCGTTGGTCGACAGCTTCTCCCGCGCCGGCTGGCCGATTCCGGCGCCGAAGGCCTCGATGTTCGCTTGGGCGCCGATGCCCCAGCGGTTTCAATCGCTCGGCAGCTTGGAGTTCTCGAAGTTGCTGGTGGAAAACGCAGGCATCGCCGTTTCGCCCGGCGTCGGCTTCGGCGAGCACGGCGAGGGCTTCGTCCGCATCGCGCTCGTGGAGAACGAGCAGCGCATCCGCCAGGCTGCGCGCAACTTGCGCCGCTTCCTCGACTCGGCCGATAAGCTCCTCCACAACGTCGTCCCGCTGCAAGCGCGGCGATAGCCCGCGCGCATTTTTCGGTCACGCGATCATGGTCGAGCCGCTCAAGCTGGGTCTCGCCGGCCTCGGAACGGTCGGCTCGGCGGTGGTGCGCATGCTGCACCGCTCGCGCGCGGAGCTTGAAACCCGCGCCGGCCGGCCGATCGAGCTTGCCGCCTACGCCTCGAAGGATCCGCCCAAGGACAACACGATCGACCTCTCGAGCCTTCGCAAGCTCGCCGATCCCATTGTGCTTGCGCGCGATCCCGGCATCGACATTTTCATCGAATTGATGGGCGGCGAGGGCGATCCGGCCAAGAGCGCGATCGAGGCGGCGTTTGGCGCGGGCAAAGGCGTCGTTACCGCGAACAAAGCGTTGATCGCGAAGCACGGCGTTCGGCTGGCGAAATTCGCCGAGGAAAAGCATGCGCCGTTTTCCTTCGAGGCCGCGGTCGCCGGCGGCATTCCGATCGTGAAGACCTTGCGCGAGGGTCTGGGCGGTGCCCGCATCTCGCGCGTCTATGGAATTCTCAACGGCACCTGCAACTATATTCTCACGCGGATGGAGAAGGAAGGACGCTCCTTCGCCGATTGCCTGAAGGAAGCGCAAAAGCTCGGCTATGCCGAGGCGGACCCGTCCTTCGACATCGGCGGCTTCGACACCGCCCACAAGATCGCGATCCTGACGAGCCTCGCCTTTGGCACCGAAATCGATGCCGACGCCATCCACATCGAGGGCATCGAACAGGTTTCGCTCGCCGATTTGGAAGCGGCCGACGAGCTCGGCTATCGCGTCAAGCTCCTGGGTGTGGCGCAACGCACCGAGACCGGCATCGAGCAACGCGTGCATCCGACCATGGTGCCAAAGGGCTCGGTCATCGCCGAGATCGACGGCGTATTGAACGCGGTCGCGGTCGATTCCGACATGATGGGGCTCACCCTCGTCGGCCCCGGCGCGGGGGGCGATGCCACCTCATCGGCGGTGGTCGCCGACATCGTCGATCTTGCCGCCGGCCGCAAGGTGTTTCCGTTCGGCCGCCCGGTCGCCAAGCTCGGTAAGCTCTCGCGCGCGCCGATGCAGCGCCATGAAGGCGGC
The DNA here is from genome assembly GCA_003169835.1 of Hyphomicrobiales bacterium. Taxonomy (GTDB): domain Bacteria; phylum Pseudomonadota; class Alphaproteobacteria; order Rhizobiales; family Xanthobacteraceae; genus PNAI01. The sequence continues at coordinate 4,404 of PNAI01000050.1, forward strand.
TACTACATCCGGCTCGCGGCGCTCGACCGGCCAGGGACCGCCGCGACCATCGCGCGGCGCATGGCCGATGAGAACATCTCGCTCGAATCGATCATGCAGCGGCGCAAGAAATCGCGCCCGCATGGCGGCGACGACCCGAAGAGCGCCGCGGCACCCGCCTCGGTTGTGCTCATCACCTATGCGACGAGCGAGGACGCGGTGCGCCGTGCGCTTGCCGCGATCGAGAAGGAAGGCGTGCTCGCCGAGCGGCCGCAGGTGATCCGCATTGAAAAAAGCTGATATGATTTGCAATACTATCGTCTTGGAACTCTGTCATCCTTCGAGGCTCACGCGCAAGTCGGCTATAGCCGACTTGCGCGTTATGCACCGATCTCGGGCGAGCCCGAGATCGGTGCTTGCACCTCGGGATGACGAAATTGGAATCGTCTCGTCATCCTGAGGTGCCCGCGCGAAAGCACGGGCCTCGAAGGATGAAAGGAATTTTACGAAAATGTCCGGGGAAGACCGAATGTCCACGTCGATTACCGTCCAGCCGAGCCTTGCGATAGAGCGAGTTCTCACGATCGAAATCGTGCGCGTCACCGAGCGCGCGGCGGTCGCGGCGGCGCGCCTGCGCGGGCGCGGCCATGAGAAAGCGGCCGACCAGGCAGCGGTCGACGCCATGCGCCGCGAGCTGAATAATCTTCCGATCGACGGCACCGTGGTGATCGGGGAGGGTGAGATGGACGAGGCGCCGATGCTGTTCATCGGCGAGAAAGTCGGTAATAAGTCCGGCCCCAAGGTCGACATCGCCGTCGATCCGCTTGAGGGAACGACGCTTTGCGCCAAGAACATGCCCGGCGCGATTGCGACCCTCGCGATGGCGGAGTCGGGGACACTCCTTCATGCGCCCGATGTCTATATGGACAAGATCGCCATCGGTCCGGGCTATCCGAAAGGCACGATCGATCTCGATGCGCCTGCCGACGAGAACATCCGGAATCTCGCCAAGGCCAAAGGCGTCAAGCCGGAGAACATCACCGCCATACTTCTCGACCGCCCACGCCATGCCGACATCATCGCGGCGGTGCGCAAGACCGGCGCCGCGGTGAGCCTTATCACCGACGGTGATGTGGCTGGAGTAATCCACTGCGCCGAAATGCGGACCGGCATCGACATCTATCTCGGCATTGGCGGCGCGCCCGAAGGCGTGCTGGCGGCAGCCGCGCTGCGCTGTATTGGCGGTCAAATGCAGTGCCGGCTCTTGCTCGACACCGAAGAAAAGCGCGAGCGCTCTCGGAAAATGGGCATCAAGGATCCGAGAAAGAAATATGAGATCGAGGACATGGTTCGAGGCGACTGCCTGTTCGCCGCCACCGGCGTCACCACCGGTGCCATGCTAAGCGGCGTGAGGTTTGCCAAGGACATGATCGAAACCGAAACCGTAGTCATGCGCTCGATCACGGGCACGGTGCGCTGGATCAAGGCCGAGCACCGCCAGTTCGAAAAATTCCATTTGGATTAAACGCCTAGACGCAGCACCAGGTTGCGATCTAATGCCTTGCTGTTGTCGCAATCGATGATAAAATTAATTTGATCAGTTTTGCGGGGTTGCGCCGACAGAGCGCGGTTTGCGAAACCGGAGCTGACATCTACTATCTCACCTTCTATATCTCCGGACATCCAAATCGTGGCAATCGCCACTCACTCAGGGAGGAGTTATGCTTAAGCGTACGTTGAAAATTTTGACAGTAGCGGCGATCGGCGCCGTAATTGCAGCAAGCTCGGCAGGCGCAGCCGAACGTGCAACCAAAGACGAGGCCATGGCAATGGTGAAGAAGGCGGTCGCCGCCATCAAGGCGAATGGCGACAAGGCCTATGCCGATTTCACCAAGAAGGGCGGACCGTTCACCGATCGCGATCTCTACATCGTTGTCTACAAAACCGATGGTGTTGTGCTTGCCCATGGCCAAAATGAAACATTGGTCGGCAAAAACCTATCGGACGCGAAAGACCCCGACGGCAAGCCGTTCGTACAGGAGCGTATTGACCTTGCGAAAAAGGGCCAGCCGTTCTGGCAGGACTACAAGTTCATGGACCCGCTGACCAAGAAGCCCGAGCCGAAGGAAATGTATTGCGAACCGCTGAACGACACGGCGGTCTGCGGCGGAGTCTATAAGCTCTGATCGTCCAACACTTAATTAGTCTACTCAATCGCACGGGCGGCAAAGCGTGATGGCTTTGCCGCCCGCGTTGCTTTTGGAGCGCTCGACAGAGCGTAAGGAATTCCGGCATGATGTCGAATTCTCGAAACGAGAATCGTGGCGCGCATCATGACGTTCGCACTGGCAACAGCGCCAAAAGCGGCAACGCGGCTTTTCCTCGACGTGGAGCGTTCCGTGCGCGGCCGCGCCTGGCGCGACCGGCTTGACGAGCGCGGCGCCGGCCGCGCGCTGGCGATTGCGCAAGCCCACGACATTCCGGAGTTACTGGCCCGCATCCTCGCCGGCCGTGACGTTGAGGTCGACGAAGTCGAGGGATATCTCGATCCGACCCTTAAGCGGCTCATGCCCGATCCGCATGTCGTCACGGCGATGGCGGAAGCGGCGGTGCGCCTTGCCGAAGCAGCGATGCGCGGCGAGAGCATCGCGATCTTCGGCGACTACGACGTCGATGGCGCGACTTCCTCCGCGTTGCTCGCGCGCTTTCTGCGTGCTTGCGGACTTGATCCGATGGTCCACATTCCCGACCGTATCTTCGAAGGCTACGGCCCAAACGTCGAAGCGATCCGCACACTCGCCGAGCGCGGCGCCAAGCTGCTCGTCACCGTCGATTGCGGCACCACCAGCCACGAGCCGCTCGCCGAAGCGCGCCGGCTCGGGCTTGATGTCATGGTCATCGACCATCATCAGGCCGACGAGCGGCTGCCAGATGCGCTGGTCGTCAATCCCAACCGGCTCGATGACCTCTCGAAGCTTGGCCATCTCGCAGCAGTGGGACTAGTCTTTCTCACATTGGTTGCCGCAAACCGCGCACTGCGCGTCCGAGGCTTCTGGACCGATGCGCGGCCCGAGCCGGATCTGCTGGCGCTGCTCGACATCGTCGCGCTCGGCACGGTTGCCGATGTGGTCCCGCTCAAAGGTCTCAACCGTGCCTTCGTGGCCAAGGGCCTCATCGCCCTACGCCGGCGCGAGAATGTTGGCTTGACCGCGCTCATGGATGCAGCGCGGCTATCCGGCCCGCCGGAGGCCTGGCATCTCGGATTTCTGCTTGGCCCCCGCATCAATGCCGGCGGCCGCATCGGGCGCGCCGACCTCGGCGTACGGCTCTTGCTGGAAGATGATCCGACGGAAGCCGCGCGCATCGCAGCCGAGCTCGATCGTCTCAATCGCGAACGCCAGGTGATGGAACAGGCCATGCTCGCCGAAGCGGAAGCCGAAGCGATGGCGGCGCTCGGACTGGAAGAGAAGGGCGCCGTCGTCATCACCGCCGCCGCAGGCTGGCATCCCGGCGTGGTCGGGCTGATCGCGGCGCGGCTCAAAGAGAGATATGGCCGGCCGGCTTTTGCAATTGCGCTCGAACCGGGCGGGCTTGGCACCGGCTCAGGTCGCTCGATCGCCGGTGTCGATCTTGGCCGGGTAGTGCGGCGCGCGGTTGCACAAGGATTGCTGCTTAAGGGTGGCGGCCACGCCATGGCGGCAGGCGTTACGCTTAGACAAGAATCGCTCGCCGCGTTTCGTGCGTTCCTCGAGGAGCAGTTGGCCGGCGCGGTCGAAACCGCTCGGCTTGATGAGGCGCTCCTGATCGACGGTGCGGTAAGCGCCGGCGGCGCCAATACGGCGTTGATCGCTGCGCTATCGCAAGCGGGACCCTACGGCGCCGGCAATCCGGAGCCGGTGATCGCGTTGCCATCGCATACCATTGCCTATGCGGACGAGGTCGGCCAGGCACACGTCCGTGTGCGGTTCCGCTCCGGCGACGGCGCGATCATCAATGCGATTGCTTTTCGTGCACTCAATCAGCCACTCGGCCAGGCTCTATTGCAATATCGCGGCCAGGCGGTGCATGCGGCAGGGTCCCTTGCGGTTGATCGTTGGAACGGCGCTGAGCGCGTCCAACTTCGTCTGCTCGATATTGCGCCGGTCAATCCCATGCGCACGCGTAGCGATTAGTATCCGGTGACGCGCAAGAAAATCCCAGTGGATACAAGCCGCCTGACGGCCCTTCGAACGATCACTGACATACTTGGGCGGAGACCGCCGGAGCCATCGTGGCCGGCGCATCGGCAGCCTGCAGCGTCACATCAAGGCCGGTTTCCTTCAGCGCGATCTTGAAATCTTTGGTCTTGTCGGTCCATGCCAGTGCCATCACGTCCAAGTCCGTGCGGTATATTCCTTGGACGAGCTTTGCATCGGTCAGGGCGAGCGACGCGCTTCCGCTACCATTGAGATCGATCAGCGGCCAATTGCATTCATTGGCATCCACCACGCCATCGCCGTTCAAGTCTTCGGTGAAAGGTGTGCCGTTTTTGCGGTTGTCTGCGAGCATCGCGGTATGCTTCGCGAAAATCTTCATGTCTTCAATATCGACTTTTCCGTCGCGGTTGAGATCGGCAAGCCGCGTAAGATTGTTCGGCAGTCTCAGAACGGCTTCGAAGGCGTCGAGGCGCGGTGATATTTGGATAACTTGCGCTCCCGGCGCTTTCGACTGCTTGGTCCCCGATGCCATGATGATTTCGGCAATTTCGGCGGGCTTCTTGGTCGGATCGAGTTCGAACAGAATGGCCGCAACCCCGGCGACATGGGGAGTTGCCTGCGACGTCCCTTGGCAAACCGAATACGAAATTTCACCCGGCAACAGCGTGCTCAGGATATCGACGCCGGGCGCTGAAACCGACGCACGCTTGCTGAGATTGGAGAAATTGGCGCGCTCTCCAAAACGATTTGACGCTTCGACAATAATAATGTTCTTCAACGGTCCTTCGGCCAACTTAAGTTCGGTCGCGGCCCAAACGATAGGCGAAGACCATTTCGCATCAAGCGGCGTCGTGCGGCCTTCTGAATCGTTTCCTGCAGCCGCCACAAATAGCACTGTTTTCTCGAATTGCCGCGCGAGCGCGGCAAACATGATCGCTTGGTTGGCGATATTCTCCGCCAATCCAGGAATGCTATTGGGGTCCCCCTCAAACGGAATATTATATCCGAGGCTCAAATTGACCACGCGAAGACCCACAATGGCGGAGGGGTCATACAAATATGAGTAGATGACCGGCAGTACGTTTCCGAACAACATGATCCGCGATTCCGCCGTAGTGTTTGATAGGGTCGGATCTTCGATCAGCGATTCCGGTGTAAGAACAACGATCGCGTCGATCTTCGCCTGCGGGATGATGCCATCGATGCCAAGACCGTTTCCGAAATTGGCTCCGATAATTCCCGAGACGTGATTGCCGTGACCGCTTTCGCAAGGACTGGATAATGACGTCGTCGCGGCAACTGGCTGATCGGTACCGAGCGGGTTGCGGATCGAGTTGAAGGTCAAGTCTTCATGTTTGCTGAATCCGGTGTCGAAAACCGCAACCTTCGGTCGAGCGAGAGTAGGATTGGCATCGCGATAACGTTGAACGATGGTCCAAACCGGCGGCATGCGTATCACCTTCAAACCCCAATTGCCATCCAGCGATTTGGTCGGCATTGCGGACGAGAGGGGGCTTGGACTGGGGGCAGCAATCTTGTTGGTGCTCCAGGACCAAGCGTAACTGGCATCGCCGCTGTTGATGGTTGTGTTCGATGCCCGCGGAACCGACCTGGTCGACAACGTCGTGTCGACCGCCGCGCTCTGGACGAATGGCTCCCTACGAAGGTCCAGGAGAATATTTTGCGTGAAGGCATTTTGATTCGGACCTACGACGACGTCCGGACCCCTGACTCTAAGAATATGCAGGCCAGGGAGCCCGCCAGGGATCAGGTTGAGATTATATTTACGCATCATGTAGCTGATCTGCTGCTCGGTCGCATTCGGCTTGAGCTGAATAAGGTAGACGTTGATGATGACCCCCGCGGCTTTGTTGTCTTGAGCGGCCGGCGGTCCTTGCTGGGCAACGACGAAAGACCCCGGCGCTGGTTGCGGATGCGCGCGCAGGAGCGGGTTCTGTTGCTGCGGCTCGCTAAAATTTGCGATCGTGAAGCCACCGCTACCGGCGCCATTATCGGCGAGCCGGTGCAGCGGAGCGCGCGGGTTGGTATTGGTTGCGGAATAGCTCAGCGCAATGGAGAAGTCGACTGACGGCGTCAATTGTCCGCCGCGGCCCGGCTGTCCAGAGTTTGGCTGTGCGGGTGAATTCTGCTTCGGGCCGATTGGGTGATAATCCCTCTTGTCGAAGGTTGTCGGCTTTTCATTCGGCTTTGGTGTGAATTTTTCTTCGAGAAGTTTTTTGAGTGGATCTTCTTTGACGGGCGCAGGTTCTGCCTGACAGAACGTGGCCGCCGCCAGCGACGCGATGATCGCGACCAAAAAAATCCGAGCAGACATGGTTGAAACTCCTTGCCGGTGCGAAGTGAATTCCCGTTGGCCCTCCATGGCGGATGGCTTTCTCATAAATTATTCGATCGGGATGTTGGGCCCGCCTCGATTGCCATAGATGTCAAATGAATCTGACTTTTTTTATCGTTCTGCGCTTCGTGGCGCTGGTTGCTTTTGCCACCAGAGCGGTACTCGGAGCATTTGCTCCACCCGCTCCCGAATTAGAGCCGCTCGGGCTATTGCTGCCGTTCGGAGTGCTGAGATTGGAACCTTTTTTGACGTCGCTGCCCGGATTGGTCGTTGGAGTGCCGGTGTTTGAGCCGCCCGTCGTACCCGAATTACCGGTGCTGCCGGTGTTGGGCCCGGGCACAGGATCGGTCTTGGAAACATTCGGATCGGGGACTGTCAGCGATATACTGAAGGTCTGCAGGAACTGATCCATCGATCCCTTGAAGATATTGACATCCACATGTCCCGGAATGCCTTGTTCCAAAACGCCCTTTTCCGTGAACTGCCAGATTTTCCAGTCGCCTCCGCTGGGAACGCTTGGAATCTCCTGACCCAGCCCTTTTTCGGAGTAGTCGGCGATCCAGATGGGATAGCGGTGAAACAGCGCCGTCTTGTCATCCTTGATGCGATTTTTCCACCACGCCTGACGGGTGTAGATGATCGGAGTCCGTCCCGTCGCGGTCTCCACTTGATTGAGCCATTTGAGCGCTCGATCGACGATGACTTCCGGCGATAAGTTGCTCCAGGCATCGACCTGCTGTCCGTCGACTGTCACCATATCCCATTCGATATCTAGGCACGGCGGCATGTCCTTGGCCTGCAACGGCCCGATCCTGGCGAGGAAGTTCTTGGCCTGATCGATGGGATCGTGGGCGGAGCGTAAAAAATGATAGGCGCCCCGGTAGATCTTCGGATGCCGGGCCAATGCCGTCCAGTTGTTGTCGAACTTGGCGTCCCGAAAGAGCGCACCTTGCGTCGCCTTCATGTAAGCGAAGGATATCTTCTGGTCGGCGACCGCGTTCCAATCAATTTTACAATTGCAACCATCTTCGTTGTGGTGCGAGACGTCGATACCGAATATCCCGTCCTCTCGCACATGCGTCGGGAAACGAAAGAGCAGGGGGAGCGAAGAGCCGAGCACGCCCAAATCCGCTTCCGCAGGAGCTCTGACAAAGCGGGCGAAAAGTTCGCTACGAGACGGGCCGTCGCTCTCCTGCGCGGTCGCACGCGGAGCATCGACGGGCGATAGAATGGCAAATGAAAGTGCGGCAATCCCGAAATGAAATAGAGGTCTCATCTGATGTCCCCGAAGAACGGAAAATCAATTGTCCGGCAATCCTCCTGTTCCACCAAACCCCTGTGAGCATGTCCGTTTTTTGTGGCATCGGCAAGACGGCGCAAAAAATGTGATCGCGCAGTGTATTGCACTGCATTCCAAAGTTGAATGCGCGACGCTCCTTCCGCTCTCAAAGCCGCGGGCCTGCATGTGGCTCGCAAGCATCACTTTTCGAGCAGGGCGATAAGCTGCATGAGAACAGCAGGATCAATCCCCTGTTCGACGCGAAGAATGCGACCGTTCTTGAGCACGATCTCGATTGTCGGCTTCTCGGACAGGGCGCCGGAGGGACCATTTGGCTCGCGCGTGTCAGTCGCCGGGACGGCGCCGTTTGCCGGATTGAGCGGCGAGTTTTTGTCCGATTCAGGAGCGTTGGCGATTACTATTTGTTTCTGTGGCTCTTTCTGCGGTTCAGCCGGCACGGCGGTGCCGCCGCCGGTTCCTGGCAGCACGACGACATCGGTCGGGTTGGACGCGGGCGGCTTGCTCAAGTTGCCGTCCGTCACCGGAGCGTCGGTAACCGAAGTGTCTTTTGGCGCATCCTTCGGCGGTTCAACCAGCACGACGGTTTTGTCGCCGCCCGTTCCGGGCATCGCGATGACATTGGACTTGTCGGGCTCAGATGGCTTGATCGCATTGCCGTCCGTTACCGGAGCGTCGTTAAGCTGAGCCTCCTTCGGCGGTTCTTTCTGCGGCTCAGGCGGCACGACGGTGTCACCGCCGGGTCCGGGCAGCACGACGACATCGGTCGGATTAGACGCGGGCGGCTTGCTCGTGTTGCCGTCCGTTACCGGAGGGTCGGTAAGCTGCGCCTCCTTTGGTAGCTCTTTTGGCGGTTCAACCTGCACGACCGTGTCGCCGCCGGTTCCCGGCATTACCATGACGTTCGACTGATTGGGCTCGGCTGGCTTGACCGCGTTGCCATCTGTCACCGGCGGATCGGTAACCTGCGCTTCCTTCTGAGCTTCCTTCTGCGGTTCTTTCTGTGGCTCATCCGGTGCGATCGTGCCGCCACCGGTGCCCGGCATCACAACGATTGCGTTCGGGTTGGACGCAGGTAGCTTGCTTGTGTTGCTGTCCGCTCCGGGCTCGACCACCGCCTGGTTTTCTTTCAGTGGTTCTTTCGGCGGTTCAGTTGTGCCAGCACCGCCCGGCACGGCTTCGCCGGTGTTCGCGGGCGGTTTTGTTGGAACTTTGTTGTCGACGACTTCAATTGTTGCGGCAAGTCCCATGGCCTGCTGGAACTGCCCCAAGCTTCCAGGATAGATGCTGACGTCCGTCCGCTCATCCGTTGAATTTTTCGGGTTCTTGATGCCGGCTTTGGTAAGGTCCCCCATATTCGTGAACTGCCAAAGCGTCCAGCTCCATGTGCCGGCCCACTTACCTTTAACCCCCGGTTTCTCTAGCCGTAGATCTTCGGCCTCCATCGCCGAGATCCAAATTGGATAGCGTTTCAAGAGCTCCAATTTTTGCTCGCTGATACGGCGGTCGCTCCACCAAGTGCGGCTGGTGTAAACGACCGGAACGCGTCCGGTTTCCTTTTCGACAATCTGCAGCCACTTCAAAGCGTGGGCGAGGATTTCATCCGTCCCTAGATTGCTCCAGTGGTCCTTTCCGTCCTTTGGCTCCCACTTGCGTGTTGAATCTTGATAGGTGTCCCACTCAAGATCCATGACGGGCGGAAGATCGCCTGGCTCCAGCTTGCCCATTGCATCAAGGAAATGTTTGGCCTGCGTTTCGGCACTCACGTCCGCGCGCAGAAAATGATATGCGCCGCGATGAATCTTTGGACGCTTGCCCAATTCGCTCCAATGTTTATCGAAGGTTGGGTCTCTGTATCTGCCGCCTTCCGTTGCCTTCGCATAAACAAACGCCACCTTTTGAGCCCCGACGCGATCCCAATCGATCGGGCAGTCACAATTGTCGGTCGTATGATGCGAGACGTCGATCCCGAAAATCGCATCGCTGCGAGTCGTCGGAAATGCAAATGCTTTCGCAAGCGAGCTTGAGAGGGTGCCTCCCAGTCCGAGTTTCTTGAGCTCCTCCTGCTCGACGATTCTGAAGCGTTGCCCGCGGGAAAGACCGTCGCCCTCGGACGTTTCGCTTGCAGCGGGAGTTTCGGATTTTTGCGCCTCCGGAGCGGGCGCCTGCGCAGTAGGTGCTTTGGCAGCAGACCTCCGCCGAGCGGGTGCTTTGACGGCGGGAGCTTGATCGACCGGAGCTTGAGTCACAGGAGCCTGAGCCACAGGGGCTTGGGCGATTGGTGCCTGAGCAACAGGTGCCTGAGCAACAGGTGCTTGTTGAACGGGTGTTTCGGCTGTTGGCAATGGTTGAAACGCAACAACCTGGCCGGGTGCAACATGGCCTTCGGGCTGCAGGATCGCGACCGGAAGCGCAATCGCAGCGACCACCAGCACCGCACATCCAGCGACCATGAGTAATGGTTGGATCGGGCGATCCATATCTTAAGTCCCCACGCTTGCACTAAGGCGAATAGCAAACCAACGAATACGACACCAACCGCGCCATCTCAGCCGGCAACATTGATACGAAATGATGTTCCATTTTTGGTCTTACAAGCAAGCCAGCCAACCGTCGCATTAATGATATCATTACCGCGCCGCTGAGACGCTCCGTTGTGGCGTTCAGGTGCTACCACCCTCTAGAATAAGCAGAAATCCGGGAACTACCCTTGGACAAGACGCCGCCGGCCGGGCTATCTAGCGCCGGCAGCGGCTGGGTGATGGAAGAAAATATGTCAAAACTCAAGCTATCGGTCGCGGTCGGCGACTACGACCGCAACCGGCCCTTGATGGACGGCGCGGTGCAGATCGACGGCGTCGATCCGGTGTTCATGACGCTTCCGCCGGAGGAGATTTTTTTCCGCGCCTTCCGCCATCAAGACTTTGATATTTGCGAATGCTCGCTCTCCAGTTTTTCAGTCCAGACCGCCGCCGGGAATTGCCCTTACGTCGGCGTGCCCGCCTTTGTATCGCGCATGTTTCGCCACACCTCGGTCTACGTGCGCACCGACCGCGTGAAGAAGCCGGAAGATCTCAAAGGCCGCAAGGTCGGCGTGCCGGAATACCAATTGACTGCGATCATATGGGCGCGCGCCATTCTGGAGGACGAATTCGGGGTCAAGCCGAGCGACATTCATTGGATTCGCGGCGGTATCGAGCATGCTGGCCGTCCCGAGAAGATCACCGTCAAACTGCCCGCGGGTGTGCGTCTCGAAAACGCACCGGAAGGTTCGACGATTTCCGAGCTGCTCGCGCGCGGCGAGATCGACGGCTTCATTGCGCCGCGCCCGCCGACCACGATGGGCCAGAAAAATGTCGGCTGGCTGTTCCCCGATCCGGTCGCGGCGGCCAAGGATTATTATAAGCGCACCGGCATATTCCCGATCATGCATCTCATCGGGGTGCGGCGCGCGCTCGCCGAGCAGCACCCTTGGCTGCCGGCGGCCGTGCTCAAAGCCTTCGAGCAGTCGAAGGCGATGGCGCTCGCCCATCTGGCCGATCCCTCGGCCACCAAAGTGACGCTGCCCTTTGTTGAGGAGCGCTTGCAGGAAGCGCGCGCGTTCATGGGCCATGATTTTTGGTCCTATGGTCTGGAGCCAAACCGTAAGACGTTGGAGACTTTCCTTCGGCATCATCATGCCCAAGGCCTCTCCTCGCGGTTGCTCAAGCCCGAGGAGTTGTTTCATCCCGCGACGCACGAGACTTTCAAAATCTGACAACGTGAATTACGGACCCTGGCGCAATCGCGCGAGCAGCCTCAATCCTGCGTAGCCATCGACGGGATCGAACTTGATCTTTCGCTGATAGGCCAGAATCGCCTGAATGGTTTCGCGCCCGATCCGACCGTTTGGCGTACCGCCATCGTATCCATGCTCGGTCAGGCGCCGCTGAATCTCTTGCACCTCCGCCAATGTCGGCGTGCGCTCGCCGCCGGGAAACAATTGCATCAGCGGTCCGGCGCCTCCTATGCGAACGCCCAGCAGCACGACCGCGAGTGCATAGCTGTTCGACGGATTGTAGCTTTTCACCGCATCGAAATTCTTGCTCAGCAGAAAGCTGGGGCCGCGCGGCACTGGCGTCCACAGTCGCGCCGATACATTGGGCGCTACGTAAGCTTGGCCGTCCGCCCGCATAACGCCGAGTTTTTGCCATGTGGCGTAGGTGCGATGGCCGCCTTCGCCAATGCCGCCCGGTGCCTTCACCTCGTAGCCCCACGGCTCGCCCCTTCGATAACCTCCGCGTTTGAGCAGATATTGCGCGGTACCGGCAAATGCATCGTCGGGTTTGCCGAACGGCGAGACGCGGCCGTCCTTGTCGTAGTCGACGCCGGTGTTGAGCCACACTTCCGGCATCCACTGCATGTGCCCCATGGCGCCGGCCCACGAGCCGTTCATTTCCTCCGGGGTACTCCAGCCGCGCTCGATGATGACGAGCGCGTTGAGCAACTCCTTTTCCCAATAGGTGCGCCGGCGTGGCTCGCCCCAGGCCAGCGCCGCCAGCGCCGGGATCACCGGCCGCATGAAGTTTTTCTGCACCAGCGGATCGCCGAAGGCCGACTCGTTGCCCCATAGCCCCATCATGACGTAACGATCGATGCCGTAGTCTTTCTCGATGCGGTCGAGCAGCGGCGCGACCTCCTTGGCGTGCTCCTTGCCGGCGATCACACGCCAATCGGAGACGCGGCGATTGATATATTGCCAAAGTTCCTCGCGGAATTCCGGCTGTGCGCGGTCGAGCGCATAGACGCTGGTGTCCGGCGTCACCGCCATCACCCGGTCGTAGGTCTTCTCGGAGATGCCACGGGCGAGTGCGCGCGGGCGGAAGTCCGCGACCCATTGCTTGAATGTCGAACGCGCGCTCTGCGCGATCGCAAATTTTGGGTCGACAAACACAGTCGAAGCAAGAGCCGTCGATGCGATTGCACTTTGCAGCACGCGACGGCGAGTGGGATTGGATTTCATATTCACATTCTATGGGCCAATGCCGCGCGGGCCAATGGGACTTTTCGATGCAGGCTGTCCAACGAAGCGGCCGCCAAATCAATCGCCGCAATCATTCGTTGGGACTCTTGTCGGCCTCGTTCGTTCCCGCCGGATCCTTAACGAATTCCTTATTCTCGTAACGTTCCTTATGCTCGTCGTGCAGGGCTCGCGGGCGCTTTTCGACTGAAACTGCGGTGGCGCTTTGCGGGGCATTGCGGGGATCGCTTTCGGTCGCTTGCGCCGCCTGCGGCGAGTCTGAAATTTCCGTTCCGCGGCCGCCGATCAGCTGTTCATAAGCAACCACCAGCGTCATGTAGGGACTGACGAACACCCAGCCGACCCGGGTGGGCACCTGAACATCGAAATGCAGATGATAACTGGTGCCGTTTTCCTTCTGGCTGTAGTTGCTAACTTGCCCGATCTTTTCCCCTTCACGCACATCGCGGCCGCTCAGCACGTTGTCCTCATCCAACTTGCGCGGTTCCATATGCAGGTAGCGGAATCGCATGTGCTCGTGCGCGTTGTTGATCACGATATAGACCGCTTCCTGCTTGGGTGATCGCAAGATCGCGCCGTCGCGGACCGCAACGACGTTATGCGCGGGATCGCAGCGGTCGTTGCCCAGAGGCGCGGGGCAGGGCGCCGGCCGGATATCCTGGCCCTGATGGCCAATACCGGCCGGGCACTGCCCGACGGTGTACCCGCGGCGCTCGCAGAAATTGTCACGCCAGGGATAGGAGTATTCCGACGACGGATCGCGCGCGGGCGATTTGGAGCGGCCGCGTTCGCGTTCGCGATAAATTTGCGAATTGGCATAGGCCGGCGCTTCCGCCAGCGGGAAACGAATGGACGCGTAGGCTGTGTAATCCACTCGTCCGCTGATGCCGCGGAAGCCCGAGTTTGGAAAAATGCGGCCAGGACCGAAATAGCTAAATGTCGGGGACACCGACTGCGTGCGCACGATCAGCGGTGGCTCGACATTGATTGGCGTTTGCGGAGTGCCACCGGCAATCTCCAGCACATTGAGAAAATGCAGCACGATTCGATCGGCCTGCGAGCAAATGAGACGGAGCAGCCGCGGCCGGCCCTCGAAACAATCCATCGCGATGACATACGGCGTCCCATGGCGCAGGAACGTGTAGCGCACAAAACCCTCGTGGATGAAACGCCGGATGCCGGGAAACTTGGTTTCCATTGCGGGTACCGGCCGCATCTCGGGCATCGGTTCATCGACATCGTAGGTAAAGGCGAAGCCCGAGATCTGTATCTCTACCGGGTCGGGCAGACTGATGTCGGCTAGCTCCGGAATGTCGGCCGTGTGGATGGTGAAGGCGGTGTCATAGCCGGCGGGGCCGGCGAGGAAGAACCTGGGAGCATGGAATCCTGCGAAATAGTGCTCGCCATTGGGCGGCGTGCCGTCTTCCGAGGCTTTGGGTTGATCGCGCAGCACAGCCGCAACGTCGAACGGCACCAGCACCGGCACTGGGCTCGATGCGATGTTCGGTAATATCCGCGCGCTCGCGCTATTGAGCCGTGCGATCAAATCCGGCTTGGCGTGTTGCGAAGCCATCTGCGGAGCTACGTATTTTGCCAGCTCGGCGAGCGCCGACGGCCATTCAATTACCGCTGGCACTGGACGCGGCCGTACGATCTCCTGCGCGGCATGCGCAGCAACACAAACCGCAAACATCAGGCCAACAGACAAGCCAAGTTTCAACGAAGTTCCTCTCGGCCGTGGTACCGTGTGTGGCGCCGTATGTTCTAGGACTGGCAGAATAGCGGATGATTCGATTTTTACGCCAGCGGCCGTCGGCAGTACGCGTGGTCGTCGCTGGCCGCCTCGACAGGATTCGAACCTGCAACCCTCAGAGTCGAAGTCTGATGCTCTATCCAGTTGAGCTACGAGGCGAAATGACGCAACCATGTGCTTACAGCGACGGGTCGAGCGCGCTCAAGGGGAAACTGCCGAATCCCATGCAAAACTCGCGTGCTTTTTGCCCCATGGCACTGTCGCTCCTTCTTTATTAGCTTTACCTGGGCATCGATGCTTGAGGAGATTACGTGTCCATGCGGGCCGCAGAATACAAGACAACCTCCCGGAAGCCGTCTAAACCGCCCATTGTCTGCGCGCTTGTGCTTTTAACCATGCTTGGCGTGGGATCTGCCGGCTGCAGCTTATTTGACAAGACCCCGGACAAGACACCGGCGGTTGATCCGAACATTCCGCCAGCCAACACCCGAACCGGGCTGCTCGCCTTCCTGCAAAATCAGCTTGTCGATCCGGTCGGCGTGCGCGACGCCTATATCACCGAGCCCGCCCTTCAGCCGATCGGCACGGAACCCCGGTATTTCGTCTGCGTGCGGTACAACGCGAAGGACGGCTACGGCCAGTACACAGGAAGCCGCGACTACATTGCCATCTATTTTAACGCCAAGCTCACCCAGTATGTGCCGGCGCCCGCCGATCCGTGCCGCAGCGCGGCCTACCAGCGCTTCCCCGAGCTGGAAGCGTTGAAAAAACCCGCACCAAAATAGACCTGCAAAATAGATCCGATTGTCTCATTGGCATTGCCGTTCTGGCAAAAAAATCGTGCCGGCCCAAAGGCCGGCACGATCGCAATCCCTCACTTGATTCAAACAGGGCGGCCAATCGCGGCCGCCCTGCTGATTCTTGCCTAGGTCTTCTGAATTGCCACGCCAGAGCCGGTGGTGATATCGACGCCTTTGGTGTCTTTGAGGAAGATCAAGCCGATGACAAGCGTCATCACCGCCACCCCAATCGGATAGTAGAGGCCGGCATAAATATCGCCGGTTGCCGCCACCACGGCAGTGGCGAGTAGCGGCAGCATACCGCCGAACCAGCCGTTGCCGATGTGATAGGGCAGCGACATCGAGGTGTAGCGGATCTTGGTCGGAAACATCTCGACCAGGAACGCCGCGATCGGCCCGTACACCATGGTCACGTAGATCACCATGATGAAAAGAATAAGCTCAGCCATCAGCCAGTTGATCTTGGCGGGATCGGCGGATTTCGGAACGATTGCGCCGGCTGCGTTTTTCTGCAGGTTCGGATAGCCTGCTTCGAGGAACGCCGTGTTCCATTTACCCGCGTCGAATTCTTCGATCTTCGTTGACCCGATCGAAATCGAGACCTTGTCGCCAGCGCTCGGAACGTCCACGGTTTTGAAGGAGAGTCCGAGCTTGGTGACGAAGTCCTGCGCCCGATCGCAGGGGGAGAACTTCGTGAACGCCGTGACAAAGATGTGGAGTTCACAGGTTTTGGCATCAGCCGAGACGACGATCGGATTCTTGTTCGCAAACGCCTCGAGGTCGGGGTTGATGTAGTGCACCAAGCCCTGGAACAGCGGAATGTATGTGATCGCCGCAATTGCGCATCCCGCAAGAATGATCTTGAGGCGCCCAATCCGGTCGGACAGCCAACCGAACACGATGAAGAACGGCGTGCCGATAATGAGCGATATGCCAATCAGCACGTAGGCGTGGATGTAAAACAGCTTGAGCGTGATGGTGAGGAAGAACAGGGCGTAAAACTGGCCCGTGTACCACACCACACCCTGGCCGGCGGTCGCGCCGAGCAGTGCCAGCAGAACGTACTTGTTGTTCGGGTAATGGAAGAAGCTCTCGGTCAGCGGCGCCTTCGAGCCTTTGCCCTCCGCCTTCATCTTCTGGAAGATTGGCGTCTCGTTGAGCTTGAGCCGGATGTAGACCGAGAACACCAGCAGGATGATCGAAACGAGGAACGGCACCCGCCAGCCCCAGTCGGCGAAGACGGCGGCGTCCATGAATTCACGGCAAAGGCCGATGACGATGAGCGCTAACAATAGGCCGAGTGTCGCGGTGGTTTGAATCCAGCTGGTGGAAAAGCCGCGTTCATGCGGACGTGCGTGTTCGGCGACGTAGGTTGCAGCACCACCATACTCGCCACCAAGCGCAAGACCTTGGCAGAGGCGCAAGGTCACGAGCAGGATTGGCGCGGCCCAACCAATAGCGGTGTATTTTGGTAGCAGACCGACCAGAAACGTGGAACTGCCCATCACCACGATCGTGACAAGGAAGGTGTATTTGCGGCCGACGAGATCGCCAATGCGGCCAAAGATCAGCGCCCCGAACGGGCGCACAAGGAAGCCTGCAGCATACGTGGCGAACGCCGATAACAGTGCAGCGGTGTCATTGCCGGCTGGGAAGAACAGGCTGGCGAAAAATGGTGCCAGAACGGCGTAAAGGTAGAAGTCATACCATTCGAAAACGGTGCCAAGGGAAGAGGCGAAGATGACAAATTTTTCCTCGCCCGTCATACCTTGGCCTCTTGCCGAGGCCTGTACTGCTGCTGTTGCCATAGGCGTAACCCCCAATAAGTTTCTGTTTGGAAGACGGCTCCTGCGTCCGCCGCCCGCGACCGCACGTACCCTCTCGCGTTGAGGCTATCCGAGTCCGGATGCGTATGTCTGCACTCAACTTGTCGCTCTCGACTAAAGTATAGACCTCTGTAAACAATGGTGTTTCATTCCGACACGGACGATCCAATCGAGGCAAACACGCGGCGTAAGTGCCTGCGGGCGCCTCGCGCTTGTGCCGTCCTGTTCCAATGTCGGAGCCTTGATGAACCGGACCGGCAAACGCGCAGGCGCCACTGGCGGCGAGGACCGCGGCAAAATAATTGCCCAACGCAAATTCGCTTTAAATTGGCGTTCCCACGGGGAATCGAACCCCGGTCTCCACCGTGAAAGGGTGGCGTCCTGACCGCTAGACGATGGGAACAAAAGTGCGTCAAAAAAATCTAACGCAGGTGGCGCTTTATCGCACATCATCGGCGCCGCGAAAGGGCGGCGTCCTAGACCGCCAGACGAAGGGCGCTGGCGGCGGGGCGACGTATAGAGAGCTTTATCGAGGGCAGCAATCCTAGACCGCGCACCGGTAAGCTGCCGGAGGGATGGTCGCCGCGGTGAGATAGCGCGCCTCACCGCCCGCACATGGCCTGGTCACCATTTGCCGGTATTTGGCATCGACGCCCATGGCTCTTTGGGCGGTAGCGCCTTGCCCTTTTGCAGCAGCTCGATCGAGTGCTTATCGGGCGAGCGCACGAAGGCCATGACGCCGTCGCGTGGCGGCCGGTTGATAGTGACGCCGGCTTTCATCAGCCGCTCGCAGACCGCGTAGATGTCGTCGACCTCGTAGGCGAGGTGGCCGAAGTGGCGCGCTTCCCCGTAGTCCTCGGTGTCCCAATTGTAGGTCAGCTCGACGACCGGGGCATCCCGCCGGCCGGCCTTGAGCGCGTCGCTCGCCGCCGGGGCATCTTCTGGCGCCGCCAGGAACACAAGCGTATAGCGGCCCTTGTCGTCGACCCGGCGGCGGACCTCTTGGAGGCCCAGCAGCTTGCCGTAAAATTCCAGCGCCGCATCCAGATTGTGTACGCGCAGCATGGTGTGCAGAAATCGCATTGTGACCTCTTGACCTCGACCCGGGCCGACCTCGGCCCGTCCAAGGACCATATATGATTGCCCCCGACATGGAGACCGCCATCGCGCGGCTGCGGGAACTAATTGGACAAGCGCGCGTCGTCCTGCCTTTCACCGGGGCCGGGATCTCCACCGAATGCGGCATCCCTGACTTCCGTTCGCCTGGCGGCATCTGGACCAAGATGCGGCCGATCGAGTTTGACGATTTCCTCGCCAGCCGGGAAATGCGGGACGAAAGCTGGCGGCGACGCTTCGTCATGGAGGAGCAATTCGGCAAGGCCAAACCTGGCCGCGGCCACCTGGCCCTGACGAGCCTCTACCGGGCCGGCAAGGTGCAGGCGGTGATCACCCAGAACATTGACAACCTGCATCAAGCCTCAGGCATTGCCCCCGCGGATGTCGTGGAACTGCACGGCAATACGACCTACGCCACCTGCCTGGACTGCGCCAAGCGCTACGAACTGCTCTGGGTCAAGGAGAGGTTCTCGGCCTCCGGTGGGCGCTCGCCCGACTGCCCGGATTGCGGTGGCTACATCAAGACCGCGACTATATCTTTCGGCCAATCCATGCCGGAGACCGCCATGCGCTACGCCCAGGATTTGGCGGAGGCCTGCGATCTCTTCGTCGCCATCGGGTCATCGCTGGTGGTTTGGCCGGCGGCCGGGATTCCGTTACTGGCAAAACGTAACGGCGCACGTCTCGTGATCATCAATCGCGATGAGACCGATTGCGACGATGTGGCTGATCTTGTTGTGCGCAACGATATTGGCGCCGTGCTTGCGCCGTTCATTTCGCATTGATTCGCACGAGAATGTGATTCGCGATATCCAATGATATGCACAGGTGTAGTCAACACCATTGCGCGCAAACATTTTATTCTTTCTGATGGTGGCGCGATGTTATCTTCCTAAACAGATTCGGCGAAGCGTCCAGCAAGAGACGCCAAAATGCGGTGGGTGCGCGGCCTTCATGGTTGCGGAAACAGAATCAAAACAAACCGACTTCGATTTAGCGATTGAGCTGAATCGCGTCGATGATATCACCAGCGAGACAGCTGCAAGCGTCATCGAGCTGACGGGTGTGATCAAGTGGTTCGACGTTGCTAAGGGCTACGGCTTCATCGTGCCCGACAACGGACTACCGGACATCCTGCTGCACGTGACGTGCATGCGTCGTGACGGTTTCCAGACCGCTTACGAAGGCGCGCGCATCGTCGTTGAGGTGTTGCAGCGGCCGAAGGGCCTGCAGGCTTTCCGCGTCCTCTCCATGGATGACTCGACGGCGATTCATCCCGCGCAATTGCCGCCCGCCCGGACGCACGTGACGGTGACCCCGACCAGCGGGCTCGAACGGGCCCAGGTGAAGTGGTTCAACCGATTGCGGGGTTTTGGCTTCCTCACCCGCGGCGAGGGCACTCCGGACATTTTCGTCCATATGGAGACCTTGCGCCGCTATGGCCTTGCCGAGCTAAGACCCGGCCAGACCGTGCTGGTCCGCTTTGGGCCTGGACCCAAGGGGCTGATGGCCGCAGAAGTGCGGCCCGACGGCGGCCCGCTTGGGATGGCCTCGCACTAAGGCCAAATCTGCTATCATTCCGACGGCATCTCCAAGGCGTTGTTAGATGGGCCGTCGGGTTATCACATTTATTGGATTGCTTGCCCTCGGGCTGTTGCTTACCGGCAGCCCAGGTCGGCTGCGTGCCACCGAACAGCAGACGCTTGAGATCGTCACCAAGGGCGGTGTCCACGTCTTTGCCGTCGAAATTGCCGTCACCAACGAGGAGCGGGCCCGCGGGCTCATGTACCGCAAGGAGCTGGCGGAGGGCCGCGGTATGCTGTTCGACTTCGCCCCCGACCAAGAGGTGTCGATGTGGATGAAAAACACCTACATCTCGCTCGACATGATTTTCATCCAGGGTGACGGACGCATTCTGCGCATCGCGGAGAATACCAAGCCGCTCTCGGAAGCCATCATTTCATCCAACGGCCAGGTGCGAGGGGTGCTCGAAGTCATAGCCGGCACGGCCAAGAAGTTCGGGATCGCCCCCGGCGATCGCGTGGCTCATCCGCTATTCTCGCGCCGGTGAGCCAGCTTGTGGGTACCGGACGAAGCGTGTATCGAGAGCCACCCGGCCGGGGCATAGCGCAGCCTGGTAGCGCGGAAGTTTTGGGTACTTCAGGTCGCAGGTTCAAATCCTGCTGCCCCGACCATCCGCCTCCGCCGGCGCACCCGTGATGATCACACCATGACCGCACGCATCTATCGGCCCGCCAAGACCGCCATGCAGTCCGGTCAGGCTAAGACCAGGCAATGGATGCTCGACTATGAACCGGAGCAGGCATCCGAGGTCGAACCGTTGATGGGCTGGACCAGTTCCGCGGACATGAAGCGGCAGGTCAGTCTGCGCTTCGACACCAAAGAGGAGGCGGTCGCCTATTGCGAGCGAAATGGCATCGCCTATCAGGTGTTCGAGTCCAAGCAGCCTGGGCGCCGCGGCATGTCCTATGCCGATAATTTCGCCCAGTCTCGGCGCGGGTCGTGGACCCACTGAACGCCATCGGCTGATGACACGAGGCCCGCGCCGCTCCGGGCGTGCTCAGCGGTGCTTCTTCTGCGGTGCCTGGACGTTTGGCGCGGAAGCCTGCGATGCCACGCGCTGCTTGAGCAGCGCAACGAAGCGCTCCTCCGCCATCGGCTGGCCGAGCAGGAAACCCTGACCGAGGTCGCAACCCATACCCGCCAGCGCCGTCACGTCCGAGGCCTTCTCCACGCCGATGCCGACCGCCAGGGCACCGAAGCTGTGCGCCATGTCGATCACCGTCTTGCAGATCGAGGCATTGACCTTGTCCGCGCTGCAATCGGTGACGAAGACGCGATCGAGCTTCATTTCGGCAAACGGGATATCCTTGACCTTCATCAAGGATGACACCCCGCGGCCGAAATCGTCGATCGCCAGCTTGATATTGAATTCCTGAAATTTTTTAGCGATTTCGCTGGCATGTTCGATGTTGCTGATAATCTGCTCTTCAGTGACGTCGATGATCAGCCCCGCCCAGCCGTTGGCTTGGGGACGATAGGTGCTCACGATCTTGGTCACCGGTACTGTGACCAGGGCGTCCATGTTCATGTTCACGGCAATCCGCAAATTGACGCCGAGCTGGGAGAAGTTCAGTCCGGCCTTTAGCACCCGCACAAGGGTCTGCTCGGCGAGCGCCAGCAGGGTCGCTTCATCCGCCCCCGGCATGAAAGCGCTCGGCGGCAGTACGCCGTGTTCGGGGTGCCGCGCGCGCGCAAAGGCTTCGAGGCCGACCAGTTGCTTTTTGCGCAGGTTGATTTTCGGCTGATACCAAGTCTCGATCCAGCCGTTCTTGAGCGCCTCGTCAAGCCGCACGCGTGCCGCTACGGCGGCCCGGTCACCGAGCTTTTCCGCCTGCAGGATATTCTTGATCGCGGCTGCCTCAAACGGTTTCTTCAGCACCGGCAGCATGCGCAGCTTGTTCTGCTCGCCAATCTTCTTGAGGTTTTCGAGCACGACGAGGCCCTGCTGGCTCATCAATTGCACCGCGCCGGCGAAACGCGCTTTTGCGAGCCCCTCGAGCGTTTTGACCACGTCGTTCGTATCGAGGCCGACATTGAGAAACACCAAGTTTCCTGGCCGCCCCAGCCGTTCAACGCGAAAATTTAAGCAGTCGGAATATTCGACAGCATCAACGCCCGCGCCCTGCAGGATCAGGGATAGGAAATGTCGAATTTTTGGGTTTTCATCGACGACGAAGCACAGCGGAGTCACC
This sequence comes from Hyphomicrobiales bacterium, assembly GCA_003169835.1. GTDB lineage: Bacteria > Pseudomonadota > Alphaproteobacteria > Rhizobiales > Xanthobacteraceae > PNAI01. The sequence continues at coordinate 26,523 of PNAI01000050.1, forward strand.
GGCTTCGCCGCGCTCACGCGTGCGGTGTCCGTTTGGGGAGATATGCTCAGATTGCTCGTCGCGGACATGTTGTGCGGCCAAGCGAATTTCTGGCGCGGAGCGCCCTATCAAAAATTAAAATGCTCACAAATTTGTTAATTATCGGTAGTTAGCCAGCTTTGGAGCCAATAGGGGCGTGTTCCCGCACAGGTCGCGTAGAGGTGTGTTGGTTGCCTGCGTTCAAGCCAATATATGAATATATAGTGACAGCATCCGCCGCATGGTGCGGCGCGGTTTCATCCTGGCAGCATCACCCATGACCTCCAACATTCGCTTTCTCAATCCCGACGCCATACCAAAACCGGGCGGCTACACCCACGTTGTCGAGGTCACCGGACCCGGCCGCATTGTTTACATTGCCGGTCAGCTCGGCTTTGGCCGCGATGGCAAGGTCGGCGACTTCCGGGCGCAAGCGGTTCAAGCGTTCGAAAACTTGAAGGCAGCGCTCGCGTCCGTCGGTGCGACCTTCGACCATGTGGTCAAGCTCAACAATTATCTCGTCGACATCCGCAAGAACCTGCCGGTCTATCGCGAGGTGCGCGATAAATACGTCAACACCGCTTCGCCGCCGGCGAGCACGACCATCGGCATCCCGGCGCTAGCGCGCGAGGATGCGCTCTACGAGGTCGAAGCGGTGGTAATGTTGCCGCGCTAATCTCGGCAGTCCGGGAGGGCGGCGGAAATCTAGCCGACGGCGTTGAGCACTTTGCCGCCTGCGGACACCGGCCTTGCGTCGATCAGCGCGAACGCGATCACGCAAGGCTCTTTTCCGCGGTTGATCCAGTTGTGGATGGTACCGCGCTGGACCAGCACGTCGCCCGCCTTGAGATTTACAACGGCGCCGTCGAGGTCCATGTCGATTTCGCCCGACATCACCACGGCATAGTCGATGGAATCCGTGCGGTGATTGCGCGGTACGACGCCGGGGCCGAACTCAACGACGCGAAACACGGAGCCGCCGGGCAGGGTGGTGCCGGTCTTGCGAGTGGAGCCGTCGAAGTCGCCGTCGTTGCTGGCCGGCTGCGTGTCGGTCGTCCACACCACCACGGCGGATTGTTGCGGCCGGCTCGAGGTAATGTTCTTCGCGATCTCGTCGATTTGGACCGTGGCGCGCCCGTTTGAATCATGTCCGGTAATCACCCGCCGTATCCGCAATGTCATTGTTCTACTCCGATGTTGCTGCACCCGCCGTGAGCGCTTGGTGTTTGCTTTCTGCATCGCCGTTAGCCGGCCTTGTAGCCCGAGCGGTCGAAGTTCTCCAAGGTCGCCTGGTATTGTTTGGGTACTTCGCACCCGCACCGCAGGTGCCAACGCCGGACCAGATAACTGAAGGCATTGCCTTGCGAGTCGCTGCGGTTGGTGCGCGTGCGCTTGGCCTTGAGCTCTTCTTCCTTGACGAACAGCTTCGGTCCGCCGGCGGCTTCGGCAAGCATCTGAATCCGGCACGCGCGCTCGAGTTTTATCGCCAGAAAGACGGCCTCCTCGATACTCCGGCCGGCCGTGACGATGCCGTGATTGCGCAGGATGACGACGTTGCCGGACCCAAGGCAATTTGCCACCGCGCGGCCGCGCGGCTGGTCGGTGATGAGGTCGGTCGTTTCGGAAAACACCGGCACGCCGGCCGAAAACATAGTGCCGTCATTGCTCATGGCCGCGAGCGGTTTGCCGAGCGAGGAGAATGCGATCGCCTGCTCTGGGTGCGTGTGCAGCACGGCGTTGACGTCCGGCCGTGCCCGCATGATCTCGGAATGGATGTAGACCTCGTTATGGCGCGGCCAGTCGCCGGCGGTCTTATCGCCCTCGATGTCCACGGTGATGATGTTGTCGGCCGTGAGTTCCTCAAGGCCGATGCAGCCCGGCTTCATCAGGAAACGTCCCGAACCATCCGGCAATCGCGCCGAGATGTGGCCCCAGACGTAGTCGCCTTGGCCTTCGTCGACCAGAACACGGCCGGCATGGATGAGTTTTTCGCGAAGAGCTTCGGTCATGGGGGCCGTCCTGGTTGCTGTTTGGGTTTGGCAGAAGTTTGTGACGCGTGTGCTTACGGAATAAGTACGATTGATCCAGTTGTCTTGCGCGCTTCGAGGTCTCGGTGCGCCTGCGCGGCATCCTTAAGCGCATAGGTGCCATTGATCTCGATGCGCACCTTGCCGTTACGCACCATTTCAAAGAGATCATTGGCGGTCGCGAGCAGCTCCGCGCGCGTTGTCGTGTAGTCCCCAAGGCTGGGATGGGTGAGGAAGATCGAGCCAAGCTGGCCAAGCCGGCGCGGCGGCACCGGATCGGGGTCGCCAGACGCTTCCCCAAACGATGCCAGCACGCCGCGGCGGCGCAATGAGCGTAGCGAACCCTCGAAGGTCGACTTGCCGATGGAATCGTAGACCACCGGCACACCCTGGCCGCCGGTCAGCGCCCGCACGCGCTCGGCGAAATCATCCCGCGGGTAAACGAACACGTGGTCGCAGCCATGCGCGCGCGCCACTGCTGCCTTCTCGTCGCTGCCGACGGTGCCGATGACCGTTGCGCCAATATGTTTGGCCCACTGGCACAATATGAGACCAACACCGCCCGCTGCCGCATGCACCAAGACCGTGTCGCCCGGGTTGACCTTGTAGGTCTCGTGCAGCAGATAACGCGCCGTCATGCCGCGGATCATCATCGCAGCGGCAGTGCGCGCTTCGATCGCGTCCGGCAGTTTGACCGCGCGCGCCACCGGCACGACGCGACTCTCGGCATAGGCGCTGTCCGGCCCGGCGACGCAGGCAATGCGGTCGCCAATCGAAAAGCCGCTTACCTCCCCACCGATGGCGTCGATGATGCCGGCGCTTTCCATGCCGAGCCCTGAAGGAAACGTCCGGATCGCGTGCTGCCCGCGCCGCACCAAGATGTCGCGAAAATTGACCGCGATCGCCTCGTGACGAATGCGGATTTCGCCCGCGCCCGGCTTCGGCATGTCCACGTCTTCGAAGCGAAGCACTTCAGGGCCGCCGGTCTGGTAAAAGCGGAACGCCTTCATCGCTCAATCTCCCGCCGCAGTGATGCCACGAAAAACGCCGCATGGAAAAGGGGCGCAAGAAAGGGGCGCAAGAAAGGGGCGCAAGAAAGGGGCGCAAGAAAGGGGCGCAAGGGTGTCTTGCCCCAGCGGCATTGCCAAGGCAGCATGCGGACGAAAGCGGAGGCGCGACAGCAATGGCTAGAACGAAAATCAAGGCTCGGAGAAGTGCTGCCACGCCACGCAAGGGTGCCGCACGCTCGGGCGTAAGAAGGAAGGCCGCCGTGAAATCCGCCTCGAAGGCGCGGCCGAAACACAAGTTCCTGGTCAATCGTTTCCGGCCGGCGGATTTCAAGAGCGACGGCTTGAGAGACTACGCCCACTACCGCGATCTCGGCGTCAAGGATGCAACCCGAGGCATGGTCGTGGCGCATGTCATCCGGCTTTCCGGGCCTTGCGACCCGAAAGTCGTGTCGAAGGAGCACCTTCACGACACCGAATTCCAGATGATCTATGTGCTCAAAGGCGCGATCACGTCGTCGTTCGAAGGGCAGGGCACCCACACGATGAAAGCTGGCGACTGCTGGCTGCAGCCGCAACGCATCAAGCACAAGGTGCTCGACTATTCCGACGATTGCGAATTGCTCGAGATCGTCATGCCGGCCGATTTCAAGACGGTCGAGCTGGAAAAGTGATCCGGTGACGCGATGAAACTCTGCCGCTATGACGACGACCGGCTCGGCGTAGTGATCGCGGACAAGGTGCACGACGTCACCTCAGCGCAAAGCGAGATCAGGGCGTCCGCGCCCTATGCCATGATGGGCGATGCGGTGATTGCCGCGCTGCCGGCTTGGCGCGCACGACTTGAAAAGATGGCGGTTTCTGCGCCCGGCAAACCGATCGGCGAAGTCAAATTGCTCTCGCCGATTGCGCGGCCGTCGAAAGTCATGGCGGCGCCGACCAATTACCGCATGCACGTCGAGGAAATGAGCAAGGGCGAGAACCAAGCGAACAGCGGCGGCCGCTTTCCACTCGACATCGGGACCGCAGGGATTTTTCTGAAAAGCAATTCTTCGCTGGTCGGGCCCTCGGAAGGCATCCCGTTGCGATTTCCGGACCGGCGCAACGATCACGAAGTCGAGCTGGCGCTCATCGTCGGCAAGCAGGGCAGCGACATCCCGCGCGCGAAGGCGCTCGATTATGTCGCCGGCTATTGCCTTGGCCTGGATATGACCGTGCGCGGCAAGGAAGACCGCAGCTTCCGCAAGTCAGTGGATGGCTACACCGTGCTCGGGCCCTGGATGGTGACACCCGATGAAATTCCCAATCCGAACGACGTGCCGCTCTCGCTCCGGGTCAATGACGAGCTGCGGCAAGAGTCAAATACAAGCTATTTGATCTACGACATCCAGCGGCTGATCGAATTTGCCTCGCAGTTCTATACGCTCTATCCGGGCGACATTTATTACACCGGCACGCCCGAAGGCGTCGGCCCGGTCAAGCCCGGCGATTGGATTCATTGCCGCTCGGCACCCTCGCTCGGCGAGCTTCGCATCCAGGTGCGGGCGCACGAAACCGGCTGCTGAGCGCGCAAGGGCTGCTCGATACCTCGGCCTGGGGCCGGCCGAGGGCGTGGCGACTTTCTGCAAGCCATGGGAAGCTCAGCAGACCGGCCAGATGATTCGGTTGGATCTTTAGCGGATTGCCAGATGCCCGAAATTATCATTTTGATCTCTGCCGTCGCCTGTGTCGGATCGGCCGTTGTCCTTTACTTCCACCGCTCGAATGCCGCGGCGGCCGGGATCACGATCATCAGTTTCATTGCGTGCTTGTATGGTGTCGGGCAGCGCATTGAACGGGACAATGTCGACGGCAAACCCCTTGGATTTGGTATCGCCGCCGATCGGCGTGCTGCTCAGGATACCGTCATCAACGACGGTGCAATGTCGCGGCAGCGCCAAGCCGAGGCGGACGCTCGCGACAAAACAAGGAAGCCGGAAGAGCCCGCGGTGATCCGGCGCCAGGTCGAGGCTATTCCCGACGATGTGGCGAGACAATTGCCGTTGTCACCGCCAAATCAATTGAATGCGCTTGGATCGTCACCTCCCACCGTCGTCATTTCAAGTTTCACGTCGAAGGTGACTGCCAACAAATACGTCGAAATATCGGGCAGGGTCGTTAACACGAACGAGTTCGCGATCAAGAACGTTGTCGTGAAATGCGGCGACAAAACTTTTGCATCCGCCGATGTCAGCGCCAAGGTCGATAAGATCGTGCCGGCAAAATCCGACCTTTATGTCGCGGGATTGCGAATGGGACCGATCAATGTGCATCTCCCGCCGACCACTTGCCTCATTGCAAAATTTGACCGCGCGGATTGAGCGGCCATTGCAACCGCGTGCGAGTGAGTGGCGACCCCGGGTGGACTTGAACCACCGACCTTCAGCTTAGAAGGCTAGGGGGATTGCCTGTTATTTCAACGCGAGTTGATACATTTTAAGGGCCAGAAACGGCCAGCAATCGGCCAATTGTTGACACTAATTGTAATTGTCAGACTAAGCGGGAGCCCACATGACGCGAGAAGAGCAGAAGCAACAAGAAATCGAGATCACGCCCGAGATGATCGAGGCGGGGCGGGAAGCCTACGCACAATATGCAGGCGAACTCTCCAGCGATCAGGGCTCCAACTATCCGATAACAGAGATGCTGACGGAAGTGTTTAGGGCGATGGGAGCGCGTCTAAAATGTTCTGCTCGATAGCATTGTAACGTCTGCGGTGAAACTTGATGACTTGAATTAATTGCATCATATCTTTTAGCTCCACATACTTAAATTCGTAGACGAGGCGCTTCTCCGCAGTTATTTGTAGGCGGTAGGATTTTTTCGATTTCTTGCCGACGCTCCACGTATCGTGGATCACCCGGTTGCTTTTTTTGCAAGCTGATTGGTGGCTTCCGCAAATGAGTTAAGCGCGGCTGCGAGTTTGTTTTTCTTGTCGTCCTTAATGTCGAGCAAGCGGACCAAGGAAATAACGGCATCGAGCCGTCGCCCTATGTGTGCCAACTGGGCCGTGAGGCATGCGCCCTTTTCCCAATCGAGGCCCGCAAGAACCCATATAGTTCGGTCGATGTAATGCTCTAGAAGCGCCCATTGACTTGCGACGCCACCGATAGCGCCAAGGATTTCTAATGGAATGTCGACGGGGTCGAGAAATTCAGGCGGCTCAGGTGGCATAACCGGCTCCCAGAAAAGAACCTGCCTTCAGCGTACCCGAGGGGGGTTACGGCCGCCAATCCGGCCGCGCAGTGCCGATAACGCTTCTTCTCGGATGCGAGCAATCTTCTGGGCGCGCTTCAATGTAATCGGTTGGCATCAGCCGGGCCTGTAGCCAAAGCGTGCGGTTGCGATCGCTGCGCCACTGGAAACGATAACTGACACGCCGCGCTCCAACGGTGGTCATGGCCAACGCCTCACAGTTTTTGCTCATTCGCGGATTGTTTGCGTCGACCACCAGGATGCCAGTTCCAGATTCTGGACGAGCCGACGAATGGCCCATAAGCCGTACTTGTTCCACGGAATAGATTGTCACGCCAACGAGACGCCCTGGTGGTCCGTTGCTGATCGCGTCCTTAACTAGCTTGACCACCATTTCGGCGTCAAAGGCCGGTAGCCCGTGCTGATCGAGCGTCTCGGCCGAGGACGAACTGGCTGTCGCGAGCATCACTGCGCCAAAGATTGCTGTTGCGAAACGTTTCATCAGCGGCCTCTAACGGCCGCTTCGATTTGACACGAGTGCTTCGCGTATCTCGGCAGATTGGACAGTTCGCGCGTATGAGCCTCAATGGAACTCGTTCGCGGCGAAACTTGAAACTGCTGCATGTCGTAGGATTGAGTGTAAATAAGTTCGTTGCTGCGATCGTAAAACTGGCAACGAACTTTTTCGACCTTCCAAAAAAGCTCTCCTGAGTTTCTGAAAAAAAAGATGATGCGACCACTGCCGGCGTCGTTGACCTTCGCGTTTACGCCGACCTGCAATCCGGCCTTGTCGCAGTGCTCGCAAAGCCGCGGCCTGGATTGGGCGTTCGCACAAACGGCTGAACCTAAAAGCAACGTCAGAATCGAACTGAATATACGCATGGCATTACCCCCAACTGGTATAATCAACCTAGGGTCGCAGAATGCCGCGAACGCGCCGCGCCTGCAATCCCCGCCGCCGCACCTATTCTGGATGGCATTGACCGCCTCACGGCTCGCTCCTAAATCTGCGCGCGATCGAGATGCCAACTCCGCAGCCTGTTGCAGTATCAACTTTGTGGTGCGACACCGTTAGTCATTGAAAAAATGGCGACCCCGGGTGGACTTGAACCACCGACCTTCAGCTTAGAAGGCTGCTGCTCTATCCGCTGAGCTACGGGGCCGCGAAAGTCCTGCCGAAGGCGCTCATTTAACCGGATTGCCGATCCCCGGATAGTGGGCGCCAGCGCTCCGGCGGGCGGTGGAAACGCGACCGGCAGCCGGTATATACGAAAGTTGTTGACGGGCCATTGGGCGACCGGATCGCGGCCCGGATCAACCATTTAGCCCTTGATACTTGAATCATTTTGCGAGCTTATCGCCGGGCGCCGCGCGCATAAGATCCGTCGACTGTGCACTGCAGCGGTGGCGCCGTCACGACCTCGACACCTTTTGGCATTCTGCTCGATAGTATCCGCTCGCGTCCCGCCCTGGGAGGAGGATCCACCATGTTCGCTTGCTTGCGCGCCGGCCTCATCGCCGCGCTTGTCGCTATTGCTGTGCCCGCCGCCGCCGAAAAGGCCTTCAACCGAGACGATCTCAACGAGGCCGTGATCAAGCTGGAGGCTCAGATCAAGAGCCAGGCCGGCCAGGTCACCAAACAGCTTCCCGACCTGCGCCGCGAGGCCGCCGCCGCGTTCCAGCGCAACGACGCGCGCACCGGCATGATCCTTCTCAGCCAGATCATTTCGATCGCGCCCAATGACAGCGCGACATGGCTGCAGCTCTCCCGCTCCATCCTGCAGATTCGAACCGCCGACGAGCGCGAGCGCATGCGCCTGCTCGAACGCGCTTCCACCGCAGCCTATGCCGCCTATCAGCGCACCACCAATCGCAATGAGGAAGCAGATAGCCTCGTCGTCCTCGGCCGCGCCTTCGCCGACCGCAAGCAGCATCGCGCAGCCCTCGATTCGCTCCGCGTCGGGCTCGATCTGCGCGAAGTCGCCGAGGTGAGGGGACTCTACGAGCGGCTGCGCGATGAATTCGGCTTCCGCATGCTCGACTATTCGGTCGATGCGGACGCCGCCTCGCCGCGCGCGTGCTTCCAGTTCTCTGAGGAGTTGCCGGTCAAGCGCGTCGACTTTTCGCCCTTCATAGCTGTTGCCGGCATCGACAAGCCCGCGCTCTCCGCCGACGACAAGCAGCTTTGCGTCGAAGGTCTGAAGCATGGCGAGCGCTACAACGTCACGCTGCGCGCCGGTCTGCCCTCGGTGGTGCGCGAGAGTCTGCCGAAGTCTTCGAGCTTCACCATCTATGTGCGCGATCGCAAAGCTTCCGTTCGCTTTGCCGCCAAGGCCTATGTGCTTCCGCGCGCCGGCCAGCGCGGCATCCCGCTCATTTCCGTCAACACCAAGGCGGTATCGATCGAGATTTATCGCATCGGCGACCGCAGCATCACCGACGCGGTGTTCGGCCGCGACTTCCAGCGCAATCTCGCGCGCTATCAGATCGAGCGCCTCGCCGAAAATCGCGGCGGCAAAGTATGGACCGGCGAACTCGCCGTCGAGCAGACGCTCAATGCCGACGTCACCACCGCGTTCCCGGTCGATCAGGCGGTCGGAAATCTCGCCCCAGGCGTCTATGTCATGGTGGCGGAAGCCAAAGAGTCCAAGTCGTCGGACAACTATGATGGTCTCGCGACCCAATGGTTCATCGTGTCCGATCTCGGTCTCACCTCTTATTTTGGCAATGATGGCATCCACGTCTTCGTGCATTCGCTCGCGAGCGCCGACCCCAAGGGTCAGGTTGAAGTCCGCCTGCTTTCGCGCGGCAACGAAGTTCTTGCGACCAAGACCACGACTGCAAACGGCCACGCGCAATTCGAAGTTGGTTTAACGCGCGGGGAGGGCGCGCTCGCACCCGCCATGGTGACCGCCAAAGAACAACGCGGCGGCGACTACGCGTTCTTGAGTTTGAAGACTTCGGCCTTCGATCTGTCCGATCGTGGCGTTGCCGGCCGTACGGTGCCGGGCGGGCTTGATGCATTTGTCTACACTGAGCGCGGTATCTATCGCTCCGGCGAAACCGTGTACGTGACCGCGCTCCTGCGCGACAGCGCGGGTGTTGCGTCTGCCGGTGCGCCGCTCACGCTTGTCGTCGAGCGCCCTGATGGAATTGAATACCGCCGCATAACCGTTGCCGACCAGGGCGTCGGTGGCCGCTCACTGAGTGTGCCGATCGCCTCGACTGCGTCGACCGGAACCTGGCGCGTGCGCGCCTATACCGATCCCAAGCGTCCGCCGGTGGGCGAGACGAGCTTCATGGTCGAGGACTACGTTCCCGACCGGCTCGAATTCGATCTGGCCTCTCCAACCGGTCGTCTCTCGCAGGCAACTCCGGCGGATGTGACGCTCGATGGCCGTTTCCTCTACGGCGCGCCCGCCGCCGGGCTCGATCTCGAAGGCGAGGTCGTCTACGGGCTCGCCAAGGAACGGCCCGGTCTCGCCGGCTATCTCTTTGGCATGGTCGACGAGGAAGTCGCCGCCAACCGTCAGCCGCTCACCGATTTGCCGACCACGGACGCGAACGGAAAAGCCCGTTTCAAAGTCAACGCGCTGAAAGTTCCGGCTTCGACCCGGCCACTGGAAGCACAGATTGTCGTTCGCATGGCCGAGGCTGGCGGCCGCGCCATCGAGCGCAAGCTCGTGCTACCCGTGGTTCCAGCCGGCAATATGATCGGCGTCAAACCGCTCTTCTCTGGCCGCTCTCTGGCCGACGGTGCTGCCGCGGGTTTCGATGTCCTGCTCGTCGCGCCGGATGGCAAAACGATTGCGCGCAAGGGCGCGCGCTATGAACTTCTTAAGGTCGAGAGCCGCTATCAATGGTATCGCCGCGACGGCTCCTGGGATTGGGAATCGATCAAGATCACGCGCCGCGTCGCCGACGGGAAAATTGACCTCGTCGCCGGCAAACCGGCGCGCATTTCTTTGCCGGTACAATGGGGGCGCTACCGCCTCGAAGTCTCGACCGGCGAGCCGAACGTCCCGATCACTTCGATTTCCTTCGATGCCGGCTGGTACACCGAAGCGACCGCCGACACGCCTGACATGCTCGAAGTCGCGCTCGACAAGCCGGAATATAAGCCGGGCGAGCCGATGACGGTCGCGGTGACCGCGCGCACGGCGGGCAAAGTCACGCTCGACGTGATCGGCGACAAGCTCGTGACCTCGGTCACCCAGGAGGTGCAGCCAGGCACCGCCCGCATCAAGCTCGAAGTCGGCAAGGACTGGGGCAATGGCGCCTATGTGGTCGCGACCTTGCGCCGCCCGCTCGACGCGAAAGCCCAGCGCATGCCGGGCCGCGCCATCGGTCTGCAATGGTTCGCGATCGACCGCAAGGCGCGCACGCTCGCGCTCGACATGAAATTGCCGCAGCTCAGCCGTCCGAACACGGCTTTGCGCATACCGATCAAGGTCGAAGGATTGGCAGCGGGCGAGGACGCGCGCATTGTTGTGGCCGCCGTCGATGTCGGCATCCTCAATCTCACCAATTACAAGCCGCCCGCGCCAGACGAATACTATCTGGGCCAGCGCCGGCTCACCGCTGAAGTCCGCGATCTCTACGGCCAGCTCATCGACGGCATGCAGGGCACCCGCGGTCAGATCAAGACCGGCGGCGACGGCGCCGCAGCCGAGCTCAGCGGCAGTCCGCCGACGCAGGCTCCGCTCGCGCTCTATTCCGGGCTGGTCACCGTAAAGCCCGATGGCACCGCGGAAGTTACGTTCGACATTCCGGCTTTTGCCGGCTCGGTGCGCGTGATGGCGGTGGCTTGGAGCAAGGACAAGGTCGGCCGTGCCAATGGCGACGTGGTCATTCGTGATCCCGTTGTGTTGACGGCGACCTTGCCGCGTTTCCTTCTGACCGGTGATCGCGGCACCGTGCACCTCGACTTCGACAACGTCGAAGGCCAGGCCGGCGAATACAAGGTCACGGTCAAGGCCGACGGCGCACTTGCCGTCGGCGATCGCGCGACGCAAAGCGTGCAACTCGCCGCCAAGAAACGCGAAGCCATCACTCTGCCGCTCACGGCTTCGGGCGCGGGTATTGGAACGGTGAATGTTCAGATCGCGGGTCCCGGCGGATTTGCGCTTGAACGCAGCTACGCGCTCGCAGTCAAGCCGGCGACGCAAATCCTCACGCGCCGCACCGTCAAGCCCATTGCCAAGGGTGAGAGCCTCACCTTGTCGAATGATCTGTTCGCGGACCTTGTTCCGGGCACGGGAGCGGTCGCGCTCTCGGTCGGCGTGTCGACCGCGCTTGATGCCGCAACTTTGCTCAAGTCGCTCGACCGCTATCCGTTCGGCTGCTCCGAGCAGATCACCAGCCGTGCGTTGCCTCTGCTCTACGTCAATGAACTCGCGTCGGAAGCTCATTTGGCGCTCGACGGAGCCATCGACCAGCGCATCCGCGACTCCATCGACCGCGTTCTGGCGCGCCAGGCGTCGAACGGATCGTTCGGCCTGTGGGGTCTGGGCGGCGATGACATATGGCTTGATTCCTATGTCACCGACTTCCTCACGCGCGCCCGCGAACGCGGGTTTACCGTGTCCGATACCGCCTTCAAGCTCGCCCTCGACCGTTTGCGTAATTTTGTCGGCAATACGGGAGAGACGAACAAGAACGGCGGTCGCGATCTCGCCTATGCGCTCTATGTACTCGCGCGCAATGGCGCGGCTCCGCTCGGCGATCTGCGTTACATTGCCGATTCCAAGCTCAGCGATCTCTCAACCCCGATCGCCAAGGCGCAAATCGCCGCGGCACTCGGCATGTTGGGTGACCGCGTGCGGGCCGAGCGTGTTTACAACGCCGCCTTTGACTCGCTCGCACGGCCCTCGCAGCCGGAAATGTTGAGCCGCTCCGACTACGGCTCGACGCTGCGCGATGCCGCCGCGATCGTGACGCTCGCCAGCGAAACCGGCGGGCCGCGGCCTGCCATCACCGGCGCACTCCAGCGCATCGAACAGGCGCGCTCCTTTATCTCCTACACATCCACGCAAGAGGACGCCTGGATGGTGCTTGCTGCACGTGCCGTGGCGAAGGACGCGAGCAATGTGACGCTCGAAGTCGGCGGCGAGGCGCGCAAGGGTTCGCTTTATCGCAATCTGCGCGCAACCGAACTCGCCCAGCCGTTCAAGGTGACGAACACCGGTGCCGGGCCGCTGCAGGCAGTTGTGTCGGTTACCGGCGCTCCGACCACGCCTGAGCCAGCGGCCGAGAAGGGATTCAAGATCGAGCGGCTCTATTACACGCTCGATGGCGATCCCGCCGATCCCGCCAAGGCCAAGCAGAACCAGCGCTTTGCGGTGGTGCTGCGGATCACCGAGCCACAGCCGCAATATGGCCGCCTCATCGTCGCGGATTTTTTGCCGGCCGGCTTTGAGATCGACAATCCGCGCCTCGTGTCCTCGGGCAACACCGGCACGCTGGCGTGGATCACCAACGCACAGACCCCGACTTATTCCGAATTCCGCGATGATCGTTTCAGCGCGGCATTCGAGCGCAAAGCGGGTGATCCGGTGGTGTTCACGGTGGCCTACGTGGTGCGCGCGGTTTCGCCGGGCCGCTACGTCCTGCCGCAAGCCTATGTCGAGGATATGTACCGCCCCGACCGCTTCGGCCGTACCGATAGCGGCACCATCGAGGTTCAGGCGGCGAAATGAGCAACAAGGCGGCGCCTCCTACTCTTGTTACCTCCCCCCTTGTGGGAGAGGTCGGCCGGCCGCAGGCCGGTCGGGAGGAGGGTGCCTTTTCGGTATTTCAGTTTGTGCAGCGACCCCCCTCCCTAACCCTCCCCCACAAGGGGGGAGGGAACATACAGAAATGGCGGCTCGGTTGGTGTGCTGCTCTGACGATTATTTGTGTTTCATTGTTTGCTGCAGTGCTCGGGGCTGCGTGGTGGGTTGCCTCGCTCGGTCCGCTCCCGCGCATCGGTGAAATCGAATACTCCACGCTTGTGCTTGATCGCGAAGGCCGGCTCTTACGCCCTTACGCCACGCCGCAAGGACGCTGGCGGTTGCCGGCCACGCTCGATGGTGTCGATCCGCGCTACGTCTCGCTTCTGTTGGCATACGAGGATCGACGCTTTCGCTCGCATCCGGGTGTTGATCCACTCGCGCTTGGGCGTGCCGCCTATCAATGGATGCGGCGCGGCCACATCGTGTCGGGCGGTTCCACGCTGAGCATGCAGGTTGCGCGCCTGCTGGAGCCGCGCACCGAGCGCAGCCTGACGGCCAAGCTTCGTCAGATGGTGCGCGCGATCGAACTCGAATATCGGCTCGGCAAGGACGAAGTGCTCGCACTTTATCTCAGTCTCGCGCCCTACGGCGGCAATCTCGAAGGTGTCCGCGCGGCGTCTTTGGCTTATTTCGGCAAGGAGCCGCGGCGGCTCTCGCTTGGCGAATCCGCGCTCCTCGTCGCGCTGCCGCAATCGCCGGAAGTGCGACGGCCCGACCGTTCGATCGCCGCCGCGCGCGCTGCACGCGACCGCGTGCTCGACCGCGTTGCGCTGGCCGGCATCGTTCCGGCCGACGAGATCGCGCGCGCCAAGCACGAGCCGGTGCCGGCTGGCCGCAAGCCCATGCCGACGCTGGCGCCGCACGCCGCCGATCAAGTGGTTGCCTCGGCGCCCAGCCGCCGCGTGCATCGTCTCACCATCGACGCTGCGCTGCAGAAGAATTTGGAGGAGCTGGCACGTGAGCGCGCGCGTGCCTATGGGCCGGAAATTTCCGTAGCCATCGTGACGGTGGACAATGCGACCGGCGAGGTACTCGCGCGCGTGGCCTCCGCCGATTATTTCGATGCGCGCCGCTCCGGCCAGGTCGACATGTCGCAAGCGCTGCGCTCGCCCGGCTCGGCGCTCAAACCTTTCATCTATGGCATCGCCTTTGAGGACGGCCTCGTCCATCCCGAAACGCTGATCGAGGATCGTCCCATGCGCTACGGTGCTTACGCGCCGGAAAACTTCGATCTTACCTACCAGGGCACGGTGAGCGTGCGCCGCGCGCTGCAAATGTCGCTCAACGTGCCGGCGGTGGCCGTGCTCGAGAAGGTCGGCGCGAGCCGCTTGAGCGCGCGGCTCTCGCAGGCCGGTGCGCCGCTGGTACTGCCCAAGAACGAAGCGCCCGGCCTCGCCATGGCGCTTGGCGGCGTTGGCGTGAAGCTCTCGGACCTCACGATGCTTTATTCCGGTCTTGCGCGGCTCGGCACGACGCTGCCGCTGCTCGAGCGACGAGATAATAGTGTGGCGGTGATTCCCAATCGGCTGATCGAGCCGGTCGCCGCCTGGTATGTCGGCAACGTATTGCTTGGTACTCCGCCGCCGGAGAATGCCGCTGGCGGGCGCATCGCATTCAAGACCGGCACATCTTACGGCTATCGCGACGCCTGGGCGGTTGGCTTCGACGGCAAGCGAACCATCGGCGTCTGGATCGGCCGGCCCGACGGCGCTCCGGTCGCCGGTATGACCGGGCGAAACGCCGCAGCGCCAATCCTGTTCGATGCATTTGCCCGCACCGGCCAAACGCCGGCGGCGCTTCCCCCGCCACCTAAGGGCATATTGCTCGCCGCCAATGCGAAGCTGCCACCGCCGCTGCGGCACTTCCGCTCGGGCGCGCTTCCGAGCGAGACTGAATCTCCACTGCGCATCATGTATCCGCCCAACGGCGCGCGCATCGAACTCGCCACGGTCGACGGCAAGCCCGACCCGATCGCGCTCAAGGTTGCAGGCGGCGTCGAACCTCTCACCGTGTTGGTCAATGGCGTACCGGTGGAGGCACAGGCCGGCAAACGCACGCTGTTCGTCGCGCCCGACGGCCCGGGATTCGTGCGCCTCACGGTGATGGACGCCAAGGGCTCAACCGAAAGCGTTCTGGTGCGGATACAATAGCCGGAACGAAATTAAGGCGCAGCGCCGTGAGTCCTTTCCCATCACAGCGCTTTTCTCTATTGTCCGCATGATCTCCGGAACACGGGCAATGACGACGACCAGTTCACCTGAAGCGCGGATTCCTTTGCAAGCCAAAGGGATTACGGCAATCGTCGATTTTGCGATCGGCTCCCACGCGCGCGCCGTCATCGTGCTTGTTGTGGTCGCGCTTGCGGCTTTTCTCCCGGGCTTTTTCCAACTCCCGCCGATCGATCGCGACGAGGCGCGCTTCGCGCAAGCCACGAAGCAAATGATCGAGAGCGGCGACTACATCGACATCCGTTTCCAGGACGAGGTCCGCTACAAGAAACCGGTGGGAATCTACTGGCTGCAGGCGGCGGTGGTGAACGCCGCTGAGGCGCTTGGTGTGCCGAAGGCTCGCACCACGATCTGGCTCTATCGTATTCCCTCGCTGCTCGGCGCCATCGGCGCGGTGCTGCTCACTTACTGGACCGCGCTCGCTTTCGTTTCGCGCCGCGCAGCCGTGCTCGCCGGACTTATGCTGGCAACCTCGATCCTGCTCGGCGTCGAAGCGCGCCTGGCCAAGACCGATGCCATGTTGCTCGCAACAGTTGTCGCCGCCATGGGCGCGCTGGCGCGCATCTACCTCGGAAAACGCGGACTGCGGCCCGATATAACGAGCTGGCAATTGCCGGCGATATTTTGGACTGCATTGGCGGCGGGAATTCTGCTGAAAGGTCCGCTGATCCTCGCATTCGTTATTTTGACTGCAGGATCGCTCTCGATTTTTGACCGCTCATGGCGCTGGCTATCCGCGCTACGGCCGCTTCCCGGCGTCGCATGGCTTGTCGTTCTGGTGCTGCCCTGGTTCCTCGCGATCATTCTCCGTAGTGGTGACAGCTTTTTCGCGGAATCCATCGGCCAGGATATGCTCAGCAAGTTGGCGAGCGGTCAGGAATCTCATGGCGCGCCGCCGGGATTCTATTTTGTGCTGTTCTGGGTGACGTTCTGGCCGGGCGCGACGCTGGCAGCGATGGCGGCGCCAAGTTTTTGGGCGGCGCGCAACGAACCAGGCGCACGATTTCTGCTATGCTGGCTATTGCCGTCTTGGATCATGTTCGAAGTCGTGATGACCAAGCTGCCGCATTATGTGCTGCCGCTTTATCCCGCGGTAGCGATCATGATTGCCGGAATTGTCGATCCGCATGTGCTCCGGCGCGAGCGTTGGCTCGTGCGCGGGACCGGTTGGTGGTTCGTGCTGCCGACAATCCTAGCGCTTGTGGGAATCATCGGCCTCATGGTAATCGGCAGACAGATTGGTTTGCTCGCTTGGCCCTTCGCCGCGGGCGCAATGATCTTCGGACTCATTGCCTGGCGTCTTTATGAAGCCGACGGACCCGAACGTTCGCTCCTGCGCGCCATGGCAGCCGCGGTCCTGATCGCGATCTCGCTCTATGCGGTGATTGCACCTTCGCTAAGCGCCCTGTTTCCGAGCGCGACCCTCGCGCAGGTGATCCGTGAGAGCGCTTGCAAGCAGCCGCTCGCCGCTGCCGCCGGCTATCACGAGCCCAGTCTGGTGTTCCTTGTCGGCACCCAGACGCAGCTCACCGACGGCGCCGGCGCTGCCGAATTTCTGCGCCAAGGTTCCTGCCGCTTCGCGTTTGTCGAAGCCCGCCACGAGCGCAGTTTCGTGCAGCGCGCTGAGGCGATCGGCCTACGCTATACTCCGGGCCCGCGCGTCGAGGGCATCAATATCAGTGTCGGCCGCGTGATCTCGATCGCGGTCTATCAATCCGAGGGCGCGCCTTGAGCGCGGCCGGGGGAGCGACCACCGGCGGCGATCCCAAAAGTTTGCGGCAATTCGCGGCCAACCTTTTGGCGACGCTCGCGACTCTTGTGCGCAAGCCGCGCGCCCGTGTCGGCCGCCCGCCATTTTGGACATCTCCCGGTCGATTATGCGTCGCTGCCGTGGTCACGATCGCTGTTGTTGCGGCGGCTATGGCGTTTCTCGACGACCGCGCGACGCATGGCGCACGCAACTTGCCGGCTTGGCTTGTTGCCACCTTCGATGAGATTACGGATTTCGGTAAGTCGGGCTGGTTTCTGATGCCGGCTGGATTTTTGCTCATCGTCATCGCGGCCGCAGGCCTACGGGAATTGCCGCGCATCGCACGGCTGGTATTGGCTGCACTCACGGTCAGGTTTGGATTCCTGTTCCTCGCGATCGGAATACCCGGTTTGTTTGTTACTATTCTCAAACGGATTATCGGCCGCGCGCGCCCCTTCGTGGTCGAGGACGGCGGCACGCTTGTGTTTATGCCGTTCATCTGGAAGTCGGAGTACGCCAGCATCCCCTCTGGCCACGGCACGACCGCCTTCGCTGCGGCCATTGCGATCGGCACGCTCTGGCCGCGAACCCGCGCGATTATGTGGATATATGCCCTGTTGATTGCGGTAAGCCGTGTGGTGATCACCGCTCATTACCCAAGCGATGTCATCGCCAGCGCCTTCTTCGGCATCCTCGGCGCGATCCTGATGCGCGACTGGTTCGCTGTTCGCCGGCTTGGTTTTGTGGTCGATAGGCAAGGGGGCGTGCATGCACTGCCGGGCCCGTCTTGGCGGCGCGTCAAAGCAGTTGCCCGGCGGCTGCTCAACGCCTAAAAACGCGCGCGGAATGTTGGCTGGCGATCAATCGTGGCAATGAGCGATACAGGCACGCGCGCGACGGCACCGGCGGTATCCGTGGTCGTTCCGGTGCGCAATGAAGCGGGCAACGTCGCCCCGCTCGTCAGTGAAATCTCCGCTGCGCTGCAGGGCCGCTGGCCCTTCGAGGTCGTCTACGTCAACGACGGATCGAGCGACGGCACCGAGGCCGAGCTCAAGCGGCTCAAAGAACAACGGCCTTGGCTGCGCCAGATCAAGCACGCCCGTTCGTGCGGCCAGTCGGCGGCGGTGCGCACCGGGGTTGCGGCCGCGCGCGCGCCGGTCGTCGTGTCCATCGACGGCGACGGGCAGAACGATCCGGCATTCATCCCGCGGCTGATTGAGGCGCTCCTCGCCGGTGCGCCTCGAACCGGCCTGATCGCCGGCCAGCGCGTCGGGCGCAAGGCAACGGCATTCAAGAAATTCCAGTCACGGATCGCAAACGGCGTGCGCGGCGCGATTCTGCGCGACGGCACCCGCGATACCGGCTGCGGGCTCAAGGCGTTCCACCGCGAGCTTTTCCTAGCGCTGCCTTATTTCGATGGGTTGCATCGTTTTCTGCCGGCTCTGGTCAAGCGCGAGGGCCGCGATATCGGATACGTCGACGTCGTCGATCGGTCGCGTCTCACCGGCACGTCGAACTATGGCATGTGGGACCGGCTCTGGATCGGCATTCTCGATCTGGCCGGCGTGTGGTGGCTCATCCGCCGCAAGAAAAGCGTGCCGGAGATCTCGGAGGTTTGAATGCTCGTCGATCTGTCGCAGGCGGTCGGAAATTATTTGAGCGACGTTTTTCTGGTGAAGCTGAGTTGGGTGGTTCTGCTCGGCTATGCCGGACAGGCGCTCTTCACCATGCGTTTCGTCGTGCAGTGGATCGCCTCCGAGCGCGCCGGCAAAAGCGTCATCCCGATTGCGTTCTGGTTTTTCTCGATCGGAGGCGGTCTGCTGCTGTTCGGTTATGCGCTCTATATTAGAGACCCCGTGTTTATCCTGGGGCAAGGCTTCGGCGTATTCGTCTACCTGCGTAATCTTTATTTCATCAAACGCGAAAAGCAGGCAGGGGTCGCCGCATAAAAAAAACTGCCAAGCTTCTTGCGAAGCTTGGCAGTTCGAAACAAGAAATTAGACGGATCGGTTACTTCGCGTAGCCGACATACCAGATGCCGATGACGGCGCCCGCGGCGTCTTTGATCGGCTCGTATCCAGTGATGTAGGGCTTACCCAGAATATCTACTTCGCCGTAGAAGGCCTTGCCCGCGTTGATTTCAACAATGGCCTTGCCCTTCGGGTCAAGAATGGTTCCCGTTGCGCGGCCGTTGTCTTTTGGTACGTTTGTGGAAACGCGAACGTACTCGTCGCCGGTCTTTGCGAACAGCGTCGCGGTTCCGCTATTGGCCTTCACGACGTCATCAACGACAGCGAAATTATTGTTGATCTTGGTCGTACCGAAAAAGAGGGCCGAGGCATCCTTCCCGCTAACGGCTTCCTTGCCGTCGAGCTTGGCTGCCCCCAATTTCGCGGTTGCGGCCTTCAAGTCCGCCATGGCCTTCGCAACTTTCGGATCTGCTTGCGCGTTTCCGGCGCTCGGCATCAGCATCGAACTTGCGATGAAGCAAGCTGCGGCCAGCAGGCCGACGATGAAGTTTTTTCGATTCATGAGTGGTATCCTCCGGAGTGGGATGTGGCGTGCTTGATGACGCCAGGTTTCGTTTGTTGTGTTGAAAGTCGCCCGTATTCAATTGCGCCAGCGACAAGTTGCTCGGCAATCGCCGAGGCCAGGAAAGCCTTCTTATTATTGTGGTTAACACGCTATACGATTAAAGCGCGGCAGCATAGGCGGCAAAGCCTTTTTCGAGGTCGGCGATCAAATCGCCGACATCTTCCAGCCCAATGTGGAACCGCACAGTTGGGCCGCCCGGTGCCCACTTTGTTGCAGTGCGCACAGCGGTGCAATCAAATGGAATCGCTAGGCTTTCGTAGCCGCCCCAGGAAGCGCCCATGCCAAAGAGGTGCAAAGCGTTGAGAAACGCGAAGACGGCCTCCTGCGGCACCGGCTTGAACACGATGCTGAACAGCCCGCACGCGCCGGTAAAATCACGCTTCCAGATGGCATGTCCCGGATGGCTAGGCAGGGCCGGATGCTCCACACGCAGCACTTCGGGCCGCGCTTGCAGCCAGCGCGCGACCGCCAACCCCGATTGCTGGTGGCGCGCGAGCCGCACGCCCATCGTTCGCAAGCCTCGCAGTCCGAGATACAGGTCGTCGGGACCGACGCAGAGCCCGCTGCTGAACACCATATCTTTAAGTTGCGGCCACGCGGCTTCGTTCGCCGATACCGTGCCGAGCATCACGTCGGAATGGCCGCCGATGTATTTGGTGCCGGACTGGATCGAAAGATCGACGCCCTTCTCCAGCGCGCGAAAATAAAGCGGGCTTGCCCAAGTGTTGTCCATCAGTACGAGTGCGCCGCGCGTATGCGCAACCGCTGCAACTGCCGGCACATCCTGAATTTCGAACGACAACGAACCCGGGGACTCCAGGAATACGGCGCGCGTATTTTTCTGCATAAGCTTCGCGATCTCGCCGCCAATCAGCGGATCGTAATAGGTCGTGGTGATTCCGAAGCGCACAAGCACGCTGTCGCAAAATCTGCGCGTCGGTCCATAGACGCTGTCGGTGACCAGAACGTTGTCGCCGCTGCGCAACACGGCAAGCATTGCCGTCGAAATCGCCGCAAGGCCGGATGGCAACAACGCGACCCCCGCGCAGGCGTTGCCTTCGATCTCGCGCAGCGCCGTTTCCAGCGCCTCCGACGTTGGAGTGCCGCGCCGGCCGTACTGATAGTGCCCGCGATGTGCGAGATAGTCTTCGGCCGTGCGGTACAGGAGCGTGGACGCGTGATAGACCGGCGTATTGACGTAGCCATGATGTGCGAACGGATCGCGTCCGCCGGTTGTGAGACGGGTCTCGACCTTAAAGTCCGGCTTTTGCGTGCTGTTGTCGCTTGGCTTGGTCATGGATTCGTCCTTTTCCGCCGGCGGCATATACCGCGCCCTTGGACGCGACCGTCAACCCCTTGACCTGCCGGTCCTATCGTTCTGAGATGGCTTGACTTGCGGGGGCGAGTGGGCAAACAGCCGTTCTAGGAGCGTGCTGGACGCCGCTGATGGTGGGCACGAGACGCATTGGGCACCTCGTGTGCATGTTCCATCGCGCCGCGAAAGCGATGAGATTTGGGAGAATTCCAATCATGGCACGTGTAATGACCCGCATCGCCCTTGCGGCCGTCTTGAGTGCCATCGCCTCGGCCGCCACGGCCCAAACGCTCAATACAATCAAGACGCGTGGAGTTTTGAATTGCGGGGCGAATGGCACGCTCGCGGGTTTCGGCGCTCCCGATGCGCAAGGCCGCTGGACCGGCCTCGATGTCGACTTTTGCCGGGCGATCGCAGCGGCCATCTTCAACGATGCGAACAAGGTCAAGTTCGTGCCGCTTTCGTCTAAGGATCGGTTCACCGCCTTGCAGACCGGCGAGGTGGATGTGCTGGTACGCAATACCACGTGGACCAGTTCGCGCGACACCACGCTTGGGCTCAATTTTACCGGGGTCAATTTCTACGACCATCAGGCCTTCATGGTCCGCAAAGCGCTGCAGGTGAAATCCGCGCTCGAGCTCAACGACGCGGCGATCTGCGTGCAACAGGGCACCACCACGGAGCTCAACCTCGCGGACTATTTCCGCGCACGTAAGATGAAGCTCAAAACCGTGACCTTCGCGTCTGCGGACGAGGCCATCAAGGCCTACGACTCCAAACGTTGCGACGGTTACACGACGGACGCCTCGGGCATTCGCAGCGAAATGCGCAAACTCGTAAATCCCGACGAGCATGTCATCCTGGACGACGTGGTTTCCAAGGAGCCTCTTGGTCCGGCTGTGCGCCAGGGCGACGATCAATGGTTCGACATCGTCAAATGGGTGCATTTCGCCATGCTTACAGCGGAAGAATTTGGCGTGACCAAAGCTAACGTCGATGAGCAGTTGAAGTCCGATATTCCCGATCTCAAACGTCTACTCGGCAGCGAAGGCAAGCATGGCGAAGCGCTCGGGCTGACCAACGATTGGGCCTACCGGATCATCAAACAGGTCGGCAACTATGGCGAAGTGTTTGAGCGCAACGTCGGCCAGGGTTCGCCCTTAAAATTGCCGCGCGGATATAATGCGCTCTGGAGCAAAGGCGGCCTGCAATACGCGCCCCCGATCCGTTGACTCACCGTGTAATTTAAGGCGTCCCGGAGAACGTGATGGACGCTGCCGATTCCACCAAGCCCAAAGTCTCGCCGCTCTACGATCCCAAGGTGCGCGGCATCGCCTATCAGGTGGCGCTTTGCGCACTGATCGGCGTTCTTGTCTATGGCGCGATCAGCAATGCGATCGAAAACCTCACCCGCGCCAAGATCGCGTCCGGATTCGGTTTTTGGACCACCACCGCCGGCTTCGACATCAACCAGACGCTGATCGAGTATTCAAACATCTCGACCTATGGCCGCGCCTTCTGGGTCGGATTGCTCAATACGCTCCTGGTCGCAGCCCTCGGCATCGTGTTCGCGACCATTCTCGGCTTCGCGATCGGCATCGCGCGGCTGTCGCGCAATTGGCTGCTCGCGCGCATGGCCGGTGTGTACGTTGAGGTGATCCGCAACATCCCGCTGCTGCTGCAATTGCTGTTTTGGTACAACGCCGTGCTCAAGGCGCTGCCCGAGCAATTGCAAGAGAGCTTCATCATTCCCGGCGGCGGTTTCCTCAATCGCCGCGGACTGTTTCTTCCGCAGCCGGTATTTGGGAATGGCTCAGGTATTGCGTTTGTAGCGCTAATACTCGGCATCGTTGCTGCGATTATTTTTCGTATCCGGATCAAGCGGCGGCACGAACAGACCGGCGTGCGCGCCCCCGTTTTCGCTATCGTGCTGGCGCTCGTGGTTGTGCCCCCACTTGTTGCTTTGGCACTTGCAGGTTTTCCGATCGATTTTATCTACCCGTACCCTGGCCGCTTCAACATCCAGGGCGGCATCGAAATACTCCCGGAGTTCATGGCGCTGCTGTTTGGCCTTGTCATCTACACCGCGGCATTTATTGCGGAAGTCGTGCGTGCGGGCCTGTTCGCGGTATCGCGCGGGCAGACGGAAGCGGCGTATTCCTTGGGGCTGCCGACCGGGCCGACGTTGCGTCTGGTCGTGATCCCGCAGGCCATGCGCGTGATCATCCCCCCGCTCACCAGCCAATATCTCAACCTGACCAAGAATTCCTCGCTCGCAGTCGCCATCGGCTATCCCGACCTGGTGCAGATTTTCACCGGCACTGTGCTCAATCAGACCGGTCAGGCCGTAGAGGTCGTGACGCTGACCATGGCGGTCTATCTTACCATCAGCCTCGTCACGTCGCTCCTGATGAATTTATACGACCGCCGCGTTGCGCTGGTGGAGCGCTAGCGCCATGACCGTAGCCACTCAGGCCGCATACGTCGCAAGCTCGCCTATTCCGGCCATCCCGCCGCCGTCCGCGCATGCCGGCGTGATCGGCTGGCTGCGCGCGAACTTGTTTTCCAGCCCGTTCAATGTCGCGCTCACAATTGTCTGTGCGCTGCTGATCCTCTGGATCGTGCCGTCGCTGCTGAGATTCCTTCTGATCGACGCGGTATGGACGGGGGCCGATCGTCAGGCCTGCCTAGCGACTCCCGAACATCCCGAAGTCGGCGCCTGCTGGGCTTTCGTCCGCGACCGAATCAATTTCTTTGTCTACGGGTTCTATCCGATCGATCAGCGCTGGCGCGTCGATGTCTTTTTCGCAGCTCTCGCGTTTGGGGTCGGTTGGCTGACTTGGCTCGATGCGCCGCGGCGAGATATTTGCCTGATTTATTTCTTCGCAGTTCTCCCGATCGTGTCATTCCTCCTGCTGCATGGCACGCCCGGAGGCGGGCTGCCGCTCGTCGAAACCGCGAAGTGGGGCGGCGTGCTGGTGACCGTCGTGGTGGCGGCGGTCGGCATCGTGGTGTCGCTGCCGCTTGGGGTGCTGCTGGCGCTCGGGCGCCGCTCAGAAATGCCCGCGGTGCGGTTGTTTTCAGTCATCTTCATTGAGTTTGTTCGGGGTGTACCGCTGATCACCGTGCTGTTCATGGCAAGCGTGATGCTGCCTTTATTCCTCCCCGACACTTGGTCGCCGGACAAGTTGCTGCGCGCCCTTGTCGGCGTCGCGCTGTTTTCGGCAGCCTACATGGCGGAAGTCGTGCGCGCGGGCCTGCAAGCCATTCCGCGTGGCCAGCACGAAGCCGCGATGGCGGTGGGCTTGAGCTATTGGAAGGCCATGTATCTGATCATCCTGCCGCAGGCGCTGAAAATCACCATTCCCAACATCGTCAACAGCGCGGTAGGTCTGTTCAAGGACACAACGCTTGTATTCATCGTTGGTATCTTCGATCTGCTCAAAACCGTGGAGGCAGCTCGCGGCGATCCGCAATGGGCGACGCCGGTGACCAGCACGACAGGCTACGCCTTCGTTGCGATCTTCTATTTTCTGAGTTGTTATGCGATGTCGCGCTACGCGCGCTATGTCGAGGCACGGCTGGCCCAAGGCGACCGGCGGTGAGGGGAGTATGAACCAAGTCACGTCATTCTTGAGGCCCGCGCCGCTCAATACCGACGTGGCGGTCGAGATGATCGGCGTCAACAAGTGGTACGGCGACTTTCATGTGCTGCGAGACATCAATCTCAAAGTGATGGGCGGAGAACGCATCGTCATCTGCGGTCCCTCGGGCTCGGGCAAATCAACGCTGATCCGCTGCATCAACCGGCTGGAGGAACATCAGCGCGGCCGCATTCTGGTTGACGGCGTAGAACTCCTCGACGACGTCAAGAAAATCGAGGAGATCCGCCGCGACGTCGGCATGGTGTTTCAGCAATTTAATTTGTTTCCCCACCTGACGGTTCTTGAGAATCTCACGTTGGCGCCCATTTGGGTGCGCCATCTACCCCGGCGCGAGGCGGAAGAGATCGCGCGCCACTATTTGCAGCGTGTCAAAATTCCCGAGCAGGCGGAAAAATTTCCAGGCCAACTTTCCGGCGGCCAGCAGCAGCGCGTCGCCATCGCGCGCGCACTTTGCATGAACCCAAAAATCATGCTTTTCGACGAGCCGACTTCGGCGCTCGACCCGGAAATGGTCAAGGAGGTGCTCGACGCCATGAACGAGCTCGCCAACGACGGCATGACCATGCTGGTGGTCAGCCACGAGATGGGCTTCGCCCGCCAAGTCGCAAACCGAATCGTGTTCATGGACGAGGGGCAGATTATCGAGGCGAACACGCCCGAAGCGTTTTTCGCCAGCCCGCAGCACGAGCGCACAAAGCTATTTTTGAGCCAGATTCTGCACTGAAGCTCGCTAGCCCAATGGCCTACTATGGCACTGGCCGATGCAGCCAATGGCCCATGAGATCTGGGTCAATGCACTAGCTCGCTGGGTCAGTGCACGAGTGGCCCAGCGGCTTTCTTCCAGGCATCGATCCCGCCCTGGATATGGCAGGCCGACGATAATCCGGCATCCTGCGCCGCCTGCACCGCCATGGCGGAGCGCTCTCCGAAGGCACAGTAGAACAGCATGCGCTTGGTGGTCGATCTCGCGAGTTCGTGCAGTAAGCCGCCGGTGCGGATGCTCTCCTGCAGGCTTGGATACGGCACATGTAACGAACCCGGGATGGCGCCGTGCTTCTCGCGCTCGTTGTGCTCGCGCAGATCGATGAGCGCCACGTCCGGCCGCTCCACCATCGCCATGGCTTGTTGTGCGCTGATGGCCCAGCCGCGGCGCGCGATCTCCTCCTGCACCAGACCGACCTTCATGTTGGCCGGCACCGCTACATCCATCATCTTCGGATTGGGCAGGTTCAGCTTGCTCATCAGCTCGACGTATTCATCGACCGATTGGACCTGCAGTCGCGGATTGAAGCGCTTCTCCTCGCCGATGGTCGAAACTGTGTCGCCTTTGTAATCGTGCGCGGGAAACACCAGCGTCTCGTCGGGCAGCTTGAGCAGCCGGCCAAAAAGCGATTCATATTGCTGGCGTGCGTTGCCGTTCTGGAAATCGGTGCGCCCGGTACCGCGAATGAGCAGTGTGTCGCCGGTAAACACCCGGTCCCCCATGGCAAAACTGTAGGAGTCGTCGGTGTGCCCAGGGGTGTAGATGGCATCGAGCGCGAGGCCCTCGATCGTGAGCTTGTCGCCGTCGGCAAGCCGCATCGAAACCACGTCTGCCTTGGTTTGTTCGCCCATGACCGTGATGCATTGGGTGCGATCGCGCAGCGCACCGATGCCCGTGATGTGATCGGCGTGCATGTGGGTGTCCAGCGCCTTGACCAGCTTGAGATCAAGCTCCTTGATCAGTTGCAGATAGCGGTCAACCTTTTCCAGCACTGGATCGACGATCAACGCTTCGCCGCCGCGCCGGCTGGCGAGCAGATACGAGTAGGTGCCTGAGACTTGATCGAACAATTGGCGGAAGATCATGGCGCTCTCCCTGAAGATTCGAGCCCACCACCGCATATTTTCTCGCATCCCGCCGGTGCCGGCAATACACGCAACGCGATAGCTCGGATTGCTATGGCTTCGCGACTGGCAAATCGGGCCGCGAGCCCCATTCCGTCCACGAGCCGTCGTAGAGCGCCTGTGGCGCCTTGCCGATCGCTTCGAGCGCAAACCACAGTGTTGCCGCCGTGACGCCCGAGCCGCAGCTCGTAATCACTGGCTTTGACAGATCCACGCCGCCGGCGGCAAATGTCTGCGCGATCTTTTCGGGCGCAATCAGCCGGCCGTCTTGAATGAGTTCGGAGACCGGCACATTGAACGCGCCCGGAATATGGCCTGAACGCACGCCCGGCCGCGGCTCCGGTGCTTCGCCGCGAAAGCGATTTGCCGGCCGTGCATCGACCACCTGGGCTGTGTCCTGCAAGAGCGCAAGCTGCACATCCACCACGCTCGCAATGACAGAAGTATTGAGCGCAGCCGCGAATGCGCGCGGCGCACGTTTGCCCTCGCCGGCTTCGATCGGCCGGCCTTCCGCTTTCCATTTCGGCATGCCGCCATCGAGGATGAACACGTTCTTTGCGCCGAAAATGCGAAACGTCCACCACACCCGCGGCGCGCCGCCAAGACCTGAGCCGTCATACACAACAATCGTATCTTCATTGCCGATGCCAAGTTTGCCGACCTCATCCGAGAATAGCGTCGCGCCCGGCAGCATGTGCGGCAGATCGGAAGAATGATCGGCGATGGCGTCGATATCGAAGAACACCGCACCGGGAATATGGCTAGCGAGATACTCCGCCTTGGCGTCGCGTTTGAGTGCCGGCAGATAGAACGAGCCATCGACGACCGCGACGCCGGGCTTGCCCAGCCGCGCAGCCAGCCAATCGGTGGTCACAAGCCATTTGCTTGCGGGCGGACGAGTGTCGGTCATGCTGCGCCTTTCAACGATGCAAATGAGATAGGTTCGGCATCTGCCATTGCGAGGTGCGCGACAGGCGAAGCGCGAATCCGGTGCGTTAGACGAATGCCAGTCGCACGCGGCGGTTCAGCTTGCCCTTTTTCTCGACCTGCGTCACCGCGACCTTACCGATCTCGGAGGTCCGGTGCACATGCGTGCCGCCGCACGGCTGCAGATCGTAGCCCACGATCTCGACCAGCCGCACCCGGCCGCTGCCCATGGGCGGCTTTACCGACATGGTCTTGATCAGGCTCGGATTTGCTTCCAGTTCCGCCGACGTGATCCAACGCGTGCGCACCTCGGCGTCGGCCGCGATCATCTTGGTGAGTTTTTGCGTGATGGCATCCTTATCGAGACCGGCCTCCGGGATGTCGAAATCGAGTCGGCTCTCGGCTTCACCGACGGATCCGCCGGTCACTGGATAAGGCAGGATAGCAGAAAGCAGATGCAGCGCCGTATGCATGCGCATGCGCGCATAGCGCAGCTCCCAGTCGACCACCGCATGGAGTGGTTCGTCTACGGTGAGCGGAGCTGCGGCGCCATCTGCCGGAACATGGACAATCTCGGTCTTGTCCGGATCGGTGAAATTGGCGTTCGCGATCAAGATGACGTCGCCCGACTTTGTCGTGAGCACACCGTGATCGCCGGGCTGGCCGCCCGAGGTGGCATAAAACACCGTGCGATCAAGAATGATTCCGCCATCGGGTTTAAAGCCGATGACGGTCGCGCTGCATTCCTTCAAATACGAGTCTTCGCGGAACAGGCAATCGGTGGGCATCAGGAGACTCAAAAATTGAAAAGTTGCGGTCAGGGCTTTTCGAATGGCGCCTGTATCTTGGATTTGCGTTCAAGCCAAGCAGGAACGGGAAGATTCTTCGATCTTAGGAAATCCGGATTAAACAATTTTGACTGGTAACGCGTACCATAATCGGCAAGCACGGTCACGATTGTGTGTCCGGGCCCGAGTTCCTTGGCAAGCCGGATGGCGCCCGCCACATTTATTCCCGATGAGCCACCCAGACACAGGCCTTCATACTCGAGCAGATCGAAGATGATCGGCAGCGCTTCCTGATCGGGAATTTGATAGGCAATGTCTATGGGTGCGTTTTCAAGGTTCTTGGTAATGCGGCCTTGGCCGATTCCCTCCGTAATTGATGATCCCTCGGACTTGAGTGTGCCGGTCTTGTAATAGCTGTAGAGCGCAGCCCCCATCGGGTCGGCGAGCGCGATCTTGATATCTTTATTGCGCGCCTTGAGCGCCATGCCGATGCCCGCGAGCGTGCCGCCGGTGCCGACCGCGCAAACGAATCCATCAACCTTGCCGTCGGTCTGCGCGAAAATTTCCGGCCCGGTGGTCTCCACATGACCCTGGCGGTTGGCGACGTTGTCGAATTGGTTTGCCCAGATTGCACCATTCTTTTCGGTCTTTGCGAGTTGAGCGGCGAGTCGGCCGGAAATCTTGACGTAATTGTTGGGATTGGAATAAGGCACCGCAGGCACCTCGACCAAATCGGCGCCGCATAATCGCAGCGTGTCCTTCTTCTCTTGGCTTTGTGTCTCGGGGATTACGATGACCGACCGGTAACCCAGCGCATTGCCGACCAGCGCAAGCCCGATGCCTGTATTGCCGGCGGTGCCTTCTACGATCACGCCACCTGGCCGCAGCTCACCCTTCTTGACCGCGTCCTGGATGATGAAGAGCGCGGCACGGTCTTTGACCGACTGCCCCGGGTTCATGAACTCGGCCTTGCCCAAAATCGTGCAGCCCGTGGCGGCAGACGCCCGTTCGAGCTTGATTAACGGCGTGTTGCCGATGGCTGCGACAATACCATCGTGGATTTGCATGATGAGACACCTTCGCAGGGAGCGCGGACCCTAAATGAGTGCAATCTCTACGACAAGGTCGCGCGGTGCGCCAATTTTGCACGTTTGTGACGCATTCGCCGGTCCCGAATGACCCGCGGTGTACATCCTTGTCTCCGAAAATAGGTGCAGGACGGAAAGAATGTCGAAACCATATCGACGTGATGCGCGCGCAGGTAGCGCTGCATTCATCCATTTTTTCCGACACGTCGCGTAGGTATTTGCCCATACGACGGGGAACGTTCGCACCGGCCGTATCTGCAGGTAGCAATAAATGGATCTCGACTTGAATACGTTATTGCTAGTGACCGTCTACGTTGAAGCGATGCTCGGATTGCTTCTGCTGTTTGCGTGGGTTCAGAATACGCAAATTATTGCCGTCGCCTGGTGGGGCTTTGCGCACCTGTTACGCTCAGGCTCGATCGTTTTGTTTGGTATGTACGGAACAGTTTCCGAAATCATTTCAATCGATCTTGCTAACGCGATCTTGTTCACTGCTTTTGCCATGACCTACACCGGCGCACGCGTGTTCGACGGGCGCTCGATAAATCCATTCGCGCTGGCCGGCGGCGCCGCCGTGTGGCTGCTCGCGAGCCGCACGCCATACATCTTCGACTCGATGGACGCGCGTATTCTGGTCTCCTCCGGCATCATCACTTGCTATACTTGGTGCACAGCTTACGAATTCTGGCGCGGCCGTAGCGAACCCCTGGTGTCGCGCTGGCCGGCGATCTTCATGTTGTTCGCGCATGGCGCGCTGTTTTTGTTGCGCACGCCGCTGACCTCGATATTGCCGTGGACCAACAAGGATCAGCTCTACGCGAGCGTCTGGCTCACGGTGCTCAGCTTCGAAGCGCTGCTGTTCACGATCTCGATCGCATTCATCCTGCTGGCAATGGCGAAAGAACGTACCGAGCTGCGCCACAAGACGGCTGCACTGATTGATCCGCTGACCGGCATCGCCAACCGCCGCGCGTTTTTGGAATCTGCGGCGGAGTTGTACCTGCGCCAAGGCAACAGCCCGCGGCCGACAGCGGTACTTCTGATCGACCTCGACCATTTTAAATCGATCAACGATCGGTTCGGCCACGCCATCGGGGACAAGATCCTGCAGACGTTTGCTGAAGCAACGAGCGCAAAGCTCGGACCGCGCGATCTCATCGGCCGGCTTGGCGGTGAGGAATTCGCGATCGTGTTATACGATGTAAACCGGGAACGCGCGCTGGCCGTGGCCGAGCGCATCAGATCGACTTTCGCGGAAGTGTCGGCCGTGATCGACAACTGCCCCGTCCACAGTACCGTGAGCGTCGGCGTGGTGGTCGAGCAAGCGGGCTCCGTGGACATCACCCTGCTGCTCGCTCAGGCCGATCAGGCGCTCTACTATGCCAAGTCGCGTGGCCGCAACCGCGTCGAGCTGGCGTCGCTGGATATCGTCCTCGATCGCGCCAAGCTCAGAACGTCGGTCGCAACGGCGCCAGCCCAAACTGCGGCCTAATTCCGCACCGGTGGCGCACGATCACTTCAGCGGCGCGGGAATTCGCACGACTTCCGACACTTGCGCCGCGCTCAGCGGCTCGCGCAAGTATTTGAAGGTCACGCCGTCTTGCATGAGCGTGTCGAGCCCGCTGACTTTGTCGGGGGAGATCAGGCTTTTCGGGAAAAACTCGTCACGCACGCGTTTTGCCAGATCGAATGATATTTTAGCGAAATCGGCGTAGGCCTTGAGCGCGTCATCGCTCGAATACATCCAATCGATGGTCTCGCGATAGCCTTGCATAAATCGGCGCAGCACGTCGCCGCGCGTCACCAGCACCGAGGCGGTTGTGACCAGCGCGCGAATGGTCTGGTCGCGCCCGATAGCGACATCCTTGGCGCGTGCGATGATCCGGATGCGGTTGTCGCGCGCGGCGTCAAGCCCGAATGGCGGCGCCGACCAGCCGACGTCGATCTGTCCCGACATGACTTGCGTAAAGGTTTGCGCCGGGCCGCCGGTCGCGATCGGTTTGCCGGCAGTGCCGCCTTCCTTGAGGAAGGCGAGAACCAGCGTGTGGGTCGATGCGCCGTTGGTGGAATAGGCAATGGTCTTGCCGTCGAGGTCCTTGATGCTTTTGACGGCTGAGTCCGCTCGCACATACCAGAAGTCGGCGGCTCCCGTCGCTTCGGCCGCAATGATCCGCAACGGCGCGCCCTTCTGAAACGCGCCGAACGCCGCGAGCGTGCCGGCAAGGCCGATATCGACGCTGCCCGAAATCACCGCCTGCTGGCTTTCGCCCGCTCCTTGAGTCCACAGGATTTCGAGCTCCAGCCCGTGCTTCTTGAAGAAGCCGGCACTCTGTCCGAGCTCCGCAATGGCCGTGTCCCAATTGCCGCGCTGGCCGAGCGCGAGCTTAAGCTTGTCCTGCGCCGACGCGGCAGTGTTCGCGAGCGCCAAGGCTGCGGTAAAAAAGACGGCCGCAAAAACCACCAATCGGATTGCTCTCATCGCGCTCTCCCGCAGTTCTCGCCCGCATTTTCATCTGCTGTCACGGGCGCCAAGTTTTGCTATGAAATAGCATGATCGAAAAGATTGATATCGAAAAGTGCACCGGTTGCGGTATTTGCGACATCGTATGCCCGGCGGATGTGATCCACATGGAGCCCGCGCCGGTTGCAATCGAGATCGCAGGCCTCAACCAAGCCAAGCTGCTTCCGGTCATCAAGTTTCGCGAGCATTGCATCACGTGCTTTAGCTGCGAAATCTTTTGCCCCGAGGGCATCGTCGATGTGCACCCATCGGTCAAGAACCGCCCGCGGCCATGGTAAGCGCCATGAAAAAGCTCGAGGGCGTACTCATTGATACAGACGTGCTTGTCATCGGCGCGGGGGCAGGGGGGCTGCTCGCGGCGCTCTCGGCAAAGCGCCACGGTCCGCCCGGTACACGCGTCACTTTGGTGGACACCTGGCTGATCGGGCGCACCGGCCACACGGCGTTTTCCAATGCGTGGAAGATTGTGGTTTGTCCGGACGACGACCTCGACGGGATTATGCGCGAAATTATCGCCGGCAACGACGGCATCGCGGACCAAGTGCTGGTGCGCGAGGTTCTCGAAAATTCATATGCGCGCCTAAAAGATTTCGAAGCGATCGGCATGACCTTCGCGCGTGCCGACGACGGTAGCTATAAGCGCCGGCCCACTCGCGGGCTCGACCTTGCACGCGTCATGTATCCGGAAGGCGGTGGTCTCGACTTTGCCTGGAAGTTGCGCCTCGCGCTCGAAGCCGAAGGCGTGCAATTGCTCGATCGCATATTTGTCACCGGCCTGCTCGGCGGCGGCACCGGCCGCATCGCGGGCGCCGTGGGCGTTCATAGCCGCACCGGGGAATTCCACGCCATCAAGGCGCGCGCAACCATTGTTGCGACCAATGCCATCACGTTTCGCTCTGGCTTCGTGCGCGACATCACCGGCACTGGCACGCTGCTCGCCTATCGTGCCGGAGCACATTTGCGCAATGCCGAATTTTCCTACGTGCGCCCGGGCACACCGAAGTTCTATTTCGAGGGCATCACCTTCGCCATTCAAGAAGGCGCGCATTTCGTCAACGCGAAAGGCGAGGCATTCATGCGCGAATACGAGCCCGATTGGGCGGACGAGGCCGACGTGCCGCGCATTGCGCGCGCAATGGCGCTCGAAAACAAGAACGGCAACGCCCCGCTCTACCTCGACATGTCGGCTATCCCCGAGCAACTGCGGGACTATTTCATCCACAGCAAGGTGAAATGGATGGACTATTTCTTCCGCAAGCTCGGCAACGAAGCCAAGACCGATATGTTTGGCAAGACACCCTATTATGCACTCAACCAGATGACCAAAATGGGCATCCGCACTGGGCCCGATTGCCGCGCCGATGTGCCGGGGCTGCTCGCCGCGGGCTTGGCGCAAGCTGGTTGCGCCAACCATTTTGCCGGCTTTCATATTGGTTTGTGTGTCGGCAATGGCTGGATCGCCGGGCGTTCCGCGATCGAAGATCTCGAAGCGCTTTCCGCTCCGCAACTCGACGCGGGCGAGGTGAGGGTGATGCACGATGAAATTTTGCAGCCGCTGAATGCGTCTGCTGCAGCGGAGTCCGATCGTATACTCCGCGAGCTGCAGGCCGTGATGTTCGCATACGATGTCGGCATTCTAAAATCCGCCGATCGGTTGCAGCACGCTTTCGATCGCGTCGTGCAACTGTCGGATGAATGCAAGACACTGGCCGCGCCGCATACGCACGAACTCGTTCGTCTGAAAGAAACCGAAGCTATGCTGCTCGCCGCGCGCTTTATGCTGGGTGCCTCGCTCTATCGTACCGAGTCGCGCCTGTCTCACTTCCGCGAGGACTATGAGAAGCGCGACGACGCCAATTGGCTGGTCTGGGTCGATATCGCGAAAACCGCCGCTGGTCCGCAATTCAGCAAGACGCCGGTGCCGACCCAGCTTTGCGCCGTCACCTTGCCCGCAGGCCGTCCCAAGCGGCTCGCGGCGCGCGCAGCCCTTGGCGCGGTCTAACGGGATCGCGAATTGAAAAATTGCGTACCGGGATGCTAAGGTATCGCAACAACGAGGTATCGCATGAAATACCGCAAGCGCGACGCCAAGGATTACGCCCGCGCCAACATGAAGGGAATCTGGGCGGCAGCCCTCATGCCGTTCGCGAATGACTTGTCGATCGACGAGGCAGGCTTTCGGCGCAATCTGCGCCATTGGATCGACGACCTTGGCATCGACGGCGTGTTTGTCGCCGGCAAGCAGAGCGAGTTTTTTTCGCAATCGGTCGCCGAACGTAAACGGACCTTCGAGATTACGGTTGACGAGATCGGCAAGCGCGCCGGCACTATCGCGTCCTGTTCGGACCAGAACATGGACACCGTCATAGATCTCGCCAGACACGCGCAGGCGGTAGGCGCGGACTATATTGTCGTCCATGCGCCAGTGCTGCATTTCCTGCACAAGCAGGACGACACACTCTACGAATACTACCGAGCCATCAGCGAGAAAGTAGACATCGGCATTGCGATGTGGAGCCACCCGGACTCTGGCTATCTGATGAGCCCGGAGCTTTGCGTGCGCATTGCGGAGCTTCCCAACATCGTGGCAATCAAATACAGCGTGCCGCGCGAGATGTACGCCAAACTCACAAAGCTCGCTGGCGACAAGCTTATCGTCAGTACCGCGTCGGAAGAGGAATGGTTCGACAACATCGTCGAGCTTGGCTGGCGGCTCTACGTGTGCTCGTCGCCGCCGTATCTCTTCCAGACCAAGACCGATCGGCGCATGCGCGAATACACCGATCTCGCGTTCAAGGGCGAAATCGCGCGCGCGAAAATCGTGCGCGACAGCCTCAATCCCGTGCGCGAGGCTTTCCGCCGCTCGCGACCGCTTGAGAAGCCTCCGTCCCATTCGAAATTCTGGCAGGAGCTGCTGGGCCAGGTCGGCGGACTTACCCGTCCACCCATGCTCGCGCTCACCGAGGCCGAAAAAGAGGCGACCCGGCAGGAATTTGCGGCCTGCGGCCTCAAATTGGACCGCCCGGCACTGGCCTCGTCCGCGGCCTGACGCGATCGGAGAAACCGACCATGCCCACCGGAAGATTGCAGGCGTTCAACTTCAAGAAGTGGATTGACGAAAACCAGCACCTGCTGAAGCCGCCCGTCGGCAACAAGAAAGTGTTCGAAGACGGCGAGATGACGGTGCAAGTTGTCGGGGGCCCGAACGAGCGCGCGGATTATCACGACGATCCGGTCGAGGAATTCTTCTATCAGCTCACGGGCAACATGGTGCTTAAAGTGGGCGACAACGGCAATTTCTACGATGTGCCGATCAAGGAGGGAGATGTGTTCCTTCTGCCCGCCCACGTGCGCCACTCACCGCAGCGCCCTGCCGGTTCGATCGGTCTTGTGGTCGAGCCGCAGCGCTACGGCGACGAGCTCGACGGCTTTGAATGGTATTGCTTCGAATGCGGTACACTGGTTCACCGCATCGAGCTTAAGGTGAAGCACCTGGTCAAAGACCTGCCGCCGCTTTACGAAGCGTTCTATGCCAACGAAGCGGCGCGCAAGTGCAAGTCCTGCGGCGCCATCCATCCCGGCAAAAAGCCGCCACCCGGCTGGGCAAAAATCTGAAAAGCAAAAGTTTCAGGATTTGTACCGGCTTGCGCCGTGTCATGCGGCGGCCGGCGCAAGTGGCGGGCCTTTTTTAGCATTGCTCGCAGCCGCACCTCGCACGCGTTGCGCAATATCGCGCCGTTTGGCGATCAGCTCGGCGAGTGCGTTGTCGCTTTTAGCGCGCTCCGTCAAGGCAACCGCACTGGCATCGGAAATACGAGCGCCCTTATTGTTCGCGACGTAACGCACGGCCACTTCATCCCCGCGCGCGATAAGCAGATCGACAATCTCAATCGCGAGTTCCGATCGGCACGCGATCGCCAGAAGATGCGTTTGGCTTTTTGTACGCGCGATATCAACCAGAACTGCATCCTCGACGCAGGGCGAGCGCACCAGAACTGGCTCGGCGATGGTGATGTCGTCGCTGAGTGCCAGCCGGCCGATGATATTTCTTGGACTGTTGGCGACCGGCGCAAGACGCCGCGAAAGTCCTGCGAGTATTTCTGTATCCATCCCGACGATCAGCTCATTGAATAAGCTGTCGAACATCTTGATTTGCGCCGGCTTGTAGCGGATGGCATCCTCGACGAACAATTCGGTGATGGACTTGAGCAAAGTCGCGCGCTTTGCAGCCGGCAATCGCCGCAGCAGGTCCTCGATCTCGGATAGCCGCGATGTAGTCTCAGCCATTGGAAAGCCTAGCATTCGCGTCTGGCCACGCAGCCGACAACTTCCACGAAACCACTGAATAGCAAACAAGTCTGAACGCACCGTTATTGCGCGCAATGGTCACGGCAAGGCAAATTCTCTTGCTCAATCCAATGCTTACACCTCGCGTGCAACGCTTCCGCGAGCTGCAATTAGTCGATCACTTGGCTTCTTCGACCAAGGTGTTCGTTGCCGGACCTTCGCCGACGATGATCAGCACCGCTTCTTCGTCCTTGGCGCCGTCATAATGGACTTGCTTGCCCGTGTGCGTGACGAACCCTCCAGCCTTTACCGGGACAGTCGCGTCCTTGTCCCACTTGTTGCCGGTGCCAACCCACCACGTTCCGGACACGACTGTGATGAAGCGGTCGTTCGGATGGAAATGCGGCTTGCTGAAATTCCCCGGCTTGAATTTATTCATCACAATATAAAGGCCTGGCTTGGTCGGATCTCCATGCAGGATGGCCTGGTTGACGCCCGACACGCCGAGCGGGTCGCGCCATTTGATGTCGCTCGGCATTTGGATCGAGATGGCAGCCTTGTTGAGCTCGACGGCGCCGGCCGGACCTAGCAGGCAGAGCGCAAGCAGCATGGCCGACGATAAACCGCGGTATGTGCACACCGAAACAGACATGACAACTTCCTCCATAAATGGGCATGACCAATGGCCACATTGACGAGTACAATTACTGTAGTCGAATTCAAGCGCCTCGGGAGGGCTAATTCCGCCACTCAGTTCCGCCAAACGGCCAAATGAAACGTCCAGCGCAAGGTTGCCATGCAGTCACATAAGATGCTTTCGCGGTCCTTGAGTGTTGTTGCCGCTCTGTTGCTGAGTATTGCAACATTTCCGGCCGCCGCCGAGACCTGGCCCAGCCGCCCGATCAAATTGATTGTTCCATTCGCCCCCGGCGGCGCCAACGACCTCGTCGCGCGCCTGATCCAGCCGTCGCTGGAAAAGACCCTAGGGCAGCCGATCATCATCGAGAATCGCACCGGCGCGAGCGGTGTGGTGGGCACCGACGCCGTCGCGAAATCGCCGCCCGACGGCTACACCCTCGGCGTTGCGCTCGCGACCCACTCGGTCAATCCGGCCGTCAACCCGAAAATGCCCTACGACACCGAGAAGGATCTCAGCCCTGTCATTTTAATCGGCAAGAATCCGTTGCTTTTTGTGGTCAACGCCAACGTAGCCGCAAAAACCATCGCGGAATTTGTGGCACTCGTGAATGCCAATCCTGAGAAATACAACTACGCGACACCCGGCGCCGCGAGCCAGGCCCACCTGATCATCTCCATGTGGAGCAATCTCGCCGGCGTGCATATCCAGCAGGTGCCATATCGCGGCGGATCGCCGGCAATTCTTTCGACAGTGGCCGGCGATACGCAGTTCTCGGTCATGTCGTCGCTTATCTCGGCGCCGCATATTCAATCCGGAAAATTGCGCGCGCTCGCCGCCGGCAGTCTTAAACGCGATCCGCACTTTCCGGATTTGCCGACCATGGCGGAGTCCGGGTATCCCGACGTTGAAGCCGTCACTTGGGTTGGCATGTTTGCCGCCGCCGGCACGCCGCGCCCGATCATCGACCGGCTCAACGCGGAAATAAACCGCATCATTCGCGAGCCGGATATCGCGGCCAAGCTCGATGTGCAGGGCATCACGCCCGTCGGCGGCACACCGGAGGAGTTCGGCGCCTATGTTGCAGCCGAGATTAAGCGCTGGACGATTGTCGCGCGTGCGAACAAGATCATGCTCGAACAGTAGGACCGGTCGGTTATCGGCAACGGCCGACCTGGCGAGGTCTTGGATTCTACGGAGCCCGGCATGTGCAGAAAGATCATGGTCGCGCTGGTGGGGCTGCTTGCGTTCGCGTTCTCGGCGCACGCCCAGGACTATCCGAACCGCTTGATCAAAATGATCCACGGCTTTCCGCCCGGCGGCAACGTGGACATTATCGCGCGCCTGCTGGCGCAGGAAATGCAAAAGGGCCTTGGCCAGAATATCGTGATCGAAGCCAAGCCGGGGCTTGCCGGCAACATCGCGGCCGAAGCCGTCGCGCGTGCCGACCCCGATGGCTATACGCTGATGACTGTGGCGAGCGCCCACGCGGCCACGGGCGCACTTTCGAAGAACCTAAAATATAAGGTGGTCGAGGACTTCGATTGGATCTCGACCGTGAGTTTCTATCCGTTCCTGGTCTGCGTGCGCAAAGATTCAAGATTCCAAACTCTCGCAGATGTGTTGAAAGAGGCAAAAGCCAAGCCGGGCAGTTTGACCTACGGTTCCGCGGGTGTGGGATCGATCCTGCATACGACGGTGGAACTGCTCGCAAACGTAACTCAGACGAAATTCGTGCATGTCCCTTATCGCGGCGAAGCTCCCGCCATCGTCGGATTGCTCGGCGGGGATTTCGATTTCATTGCCGCCACCACTGGCGCCACCACATCACGCGTCAAATCAGGGGAACTACGTGCGCTCGCAACTACTGGCAAAGTGCGCTGGAAGGAACTGCCCGATGTCCCCACCGTGAACGAGGCGGCGGGCCGCAATGACTTCGAGGTCATCTCCTGGACCGGGCTCGCCACTACTGCTGGCGTGCCCAAGCCCATTCTCGGCCGGCTGCACGCGGAAGTGACGCGCGCCATCGCCATCCCCGAATTGCGCAACAAGCTCCAAAGTATGGGCGGCGAGGTGCGTGGCACCACCCCTACCGAGATGCGCGATCTTGTGGCCCGCCAATTGGCGCTATGGGTAAAGGTCGCGCGCGAGCAGAATCTTCAGGCCGAATAACCCATGCGCCCATCGTGCGTTGAACGCCATCCGGTATTGCAACGCTGGTCTGAGTTTTGGCCCCTCGTTGTGCTTTCATCGGCCCAAACGGTTGAATAATATGGTGCGCTATCGACCCGCGCCGAGGAGAGATTGATGCCCGCTCTTGCCATGAACCACTTCACTTTGCTCACCAGAGACGTCACGGCGACGGAAGAATTCTACGGCGACCTGCTCGGCCTCAAGTCTGGCTATCGTCCGCCCATCAGCCGGCCCGGTGTTTGGCTCTATTCCGGCTCAAATCCGATTCTCCACGTCATCGATCCGGCCAAGATGCCCACCGAGGCGCACGGAGTCCTCGATCACATGGCGTTCACTGCCACCGGATTGAAAGAAGTCGTCGGCAAACTCAGGCTGCGTGGCGTGCGTTACGAACTCCGCCAGC
The DNA here is from genome assembly GCA_003169835.1 of Hyphomicrobiales bacterium. Lineage (GTDB taxonomy): Bacteria > Pseudomonadota > Alphaproteobacteria > Rhizobiales > Xanthobacteraceae > PNAI01. Next base: position 65,866 of record PNAI01000050.1, read on the forward strand.
AAGGCGAGACCGGCGCGTGGCAGCTGTTCTTCCACGACCCTAATGGCGCCAAGGTCGAACTCGATTTCGCTAAAGGTGAGCCGGAAGCCGAATCGCTACCAAAATCTTGATCACTCGGAGCGCGATCCGAAAAGTGGGAAAAGATTTCCGATCATGCTAAAACGATAAGCAGGGAGTCCGACCATGACCGTCATTGCCAAGCAACCTCAGCACACTCAAAAAATTCCCTTCGATAACGCTCTGCTCGACCGCCTGATGGACGAAGCGGGCATCGATGTGCTGCTCGCAACTTCCAAACACAACGTCCAATATCTGCTCGGCGGCCACCGCGCCTTCTTCTTCGACTACATGGACGCGATGGGATTGAGCCGCTACTTGCCGATCGTGCTCTATCCCAAAGGCGCGCCTGAAAAGGCCGGCTTCTTCGGCCACAGGCTCGAAGGTTTCCAGCGCGAGAACAAGCCATTTTGGACACCCGAGACGCAGACCAGCGCGTCCGGCTCGGTCGATGTCATGCAGAAGGCGACGGACTACCTGCGCAAATCGGGCGTCAACGCGCGCCGGATCGGTGTCGAAATGGCATTTCTTCCGTTGGACTCAGGCACGGCCTTGCGCAAGGCGTATCCTGACAGCGAACTCAAGGACGCGTTGTTCGTGCTCGAGCGCCTGCGTGCGCGCAAGACTCCGGAGGAACTGGCCAAACTGAAGATCGCATCGGAGCGCGTCATTGAGTCGATGCAGGCGACAATCGCCAGTCACGGCCCTGGAACCACAACGGCCGAGTTCACCGAGACGCTCCGCTGCGAGGAAACCAAACGCGGTCTGCATTTCGAATATTGTTTGATCACTGCGGGCACGAGCCTCAATCGCGCACCGTCCGATCAGCGCTGGGAAAAGGGCGAAATCCTCTCCGTCGACTCCGGCGGAAATTACGAAGGCTATATCGGCGATCTTTGCCGCATGGCCATCCAGGGCACACCCGATGCCGAGCTTGAAGACATGCTGGCGGAAATTGAGACCAACCAGCGCGCGGCAATGAAAGTGATCAAAGCCGGAGCCATGGGCAGCGAAATCTATGCCATCGGCGAGAAGCTCGTCGGCCAATCCAAGCACCACAATTACATGCACTTCCTCGCGCACGGTATGGGATTGGTCAGCCACGAGGCGCCGCGCCTTACGACTTCCGGACCGGTACCTTACGACGACTACGATGCCAAACGCCCGCTCGAGTCGGGCATGGTCGTGTCAGTCGAGACCACGCTCGCACACCCGAAGCGCGGCTTCATCAAGCTCGAAGATACTGCCGTCGTGACCGACAAGGGCTGCGACATTTACGGCGAAGGCGCCCGCGGCTGGAATCGCGGCGGCACTGCAGTGGCTTAAATGTTAAGATTGGCTTCCTTCCTGGATACGTATCGGACTGTGCCTCGTTCCTGAGCAGCTCACCCCCGCGTTTGGAGCTGACCTTCCGCTTATCTTTGTTGACTTTTTGTCGACGTCTAGGGTCCATATACCTAAACGTGCAAAGAAATCACCACGCGCGGCGGATGACGATGCAGATTGCGGCGCGATTTGAAAAACGCATTCCGTTTGTTCAGACGCCAGAACTCCTCGCAATCGCCGTCTGTGCTGCTTTCATCTTGGGCACGGTTCTTCGTTTTGTAGTCGGTCGCGATCTCCCGCTATGGATCGACGAGGTATGGACTGGCGCGATAGCTGGCCAAGCAACTCTCGACGCAACGGAGCGCCAAATTAACACAAGCCGAACGCAAGTTGTTCTGGAATTTTGAGCAAGCATCTCGCGAATGGGAGAAAAATGGAGTTGATCAGCTCGTTTTCTTCTCTGACAATCCCTTGGCTGAGATTTTCGAGCCCAGCCAACTTGAGGCGTTAGGCGGCTTCTTCTTCATGCGAGATGGGCTCACGATTCCTGTTACGCCTGTCTTCCTGCGTCCCGGCGAGGATCCAAATGAGCGCTTGCTTGCGGAAGCAACGAGCCCCCGGTCAGCGATTCTGTGGCTCTATGATTTATCGATACGAAAAACAGCGGCCGTATCTCACCCTGCTCGTATCGAACAGATCGATCGCGCCTGGGTCTGCAGCAATTTTGGAAAGGGCATGTTGGGTGTCGTCGCGTGCCATCGAGCAGACAGCGATCGAAGGTAGGCGAAAGTCGGCGAAAACTGAGAATTGGTTCCCCGGGCCAGACTGACCGGAATCCGGCTCGTGCGATCAGCCCGTCTAAATGATTTTGACAATCGTCACGTCACTGGCGAATTTTCTTTTCGCCAAACCGACATAGATCGTTCCGATCGGCTCGAAATGCATATCCAGTTACAAACTCGCCAGCCCCCGGTTCCAGGTAACCGGAATAGTGGATTATCATTTGTGGATTTTTCAATTTCAAAGCAGTGCCGACATTTGGTCGGGTGAGCAACATTCGACCAATTCCCACTAAGCGGCCTTCCTCGTCAGCAAATAAAATCCCGTCCGCAGGGCGCTCAATTTCGCGATCCAATGCCCAGCCTGATATTTGGTACCACTTCACGCCGGCCGGTCCTGTATCCGTTACTTTATTTATGTCTTCAATCGCACCCGCGCACCATTTTCCATCGCGTAACATTCCGTCGGACATCTGCTTGTGCATCGCGCCGTGAGCTTTTTGGTACAGGAAATAGTCAACATCGGAATGAAATACCGAAAGCCGGTTCGACGCGAGGTAAGGTACTGATGAAAGTATGTCTATGTCCGGAAACACATAAACATATTTCAGCGCAGTCAGGTCTGGCACACCTGCCACGATCGCAGTTGCCGCGCGTTCGTAACGCTCGTGATGATTTTGAATCATCCAATCAGAGTTTGGGCCCAGGAGGAAAGCGCATCCGCACATTCCCATTGAAATGACCAATGCCACGGTATCTAAAACAACATACGTATTTCCAGACGATTTTTCTGAATTCCGTTTAAGACGGATGAACCCGAGTAGCAGAATGGCCGCCCAAAGTGGTGAGATAAATGAATAATACCTCAAAGCTAAAGGACCTATTCCTCCGCTCACGTTTGTTAGTTGGAGGCCGACTTCGGCGCCGAATCCAAGGCGACCTAAGCTTGTTAGGCCAGCTGTTCCGATGACAAATAAGCAAACACCGAACAGAAACCAAACAATTGGAGAGTCGCTATCAATGCGCCAATTCTCACGAAAAAAATGATAACCCACCAACAAAATTCCAAGTGCACCGAATAGAGTCGACACTTGCAAATCCAGAGCCATCATGGGATTTCCAAGAAATGCGACAAGATATTCTAGGAGTGCGCCAGGCTGCTTGAGATTGTCGAGCAACTGCCCGGTTCTTTGAAAACCCGCGAGATAAGTCGTTACAACTACGGCGCCGACAAGTACGACGGTTACAGCCCATGGCCAGTTTCGGAATCTCGCACACAGAAGAAACATGATCGGCCAAACCAACAATCCGTTGGCCATGGAAAAAGTACCGAGAATACCGCTCAGAATCGCGCAAACGAAGAATGCAATTCCGCGATTGCCGCTCGCTGATTGTTCAATGGATTTGACCAGCAAATAAAGGGCGAAAATGGAAAACCAGACAGTGGTGAGAATGGCGTTGTTCCAACCGACAGCAAAATTGTAGATTTGCTGATTGGGCAGAAACACCAAGAGCAACAACCCGACGCCGGTCAGGCGGGCGCCCAACGGCAATCGTTCTTGCCGCATCAATAACATTGCAAATAACGCCACCAAAAAACCGCACAGAAGCAGCGAGACAATTTTTGGGAGCACCTGGGTCCCGCCCAGGGCTTTGGTATCCAAAATAAACAGAAGGCGTGCGAGTACGGGGCGATGCCCGAAATGGTCCTCCCACAAGAACGATAGCAGGGTCAGTTTTCCCGTCGTCAATTCAACATATCGTGGCAATACGCGCCATTCATCAGACAAAAGCAGAGGAGTCTGAACCAGGACAGCCAAATGGATGGTTTGAAGCGCTACAAAAATTCCGCCAAGAAGTGCAGCGATGCCTGCTAATACTAAAACGCATGAACCGCCGCGATCTGCATAGATAGACGGGTTCGGGTTTTTATCGACCGCCCCCCGCATCAGACAATTCTCCTCATTTGAAATAGACGGACGGGATGCCGGTCATTCCCAACCATACTGATCTGAGCAGGCTAAATCGGCGAAAAACAATGGAATATCAAACCGCAAAATTGAGATGGCTCCCCGGGCCGGATTCGAACCAGCGACCAACCGGTTAACAGCCGGTTGCTCTACCGCTGAGCTACCGAGGAACATGCCACGTCATAGTGCGACGAAGAGTGACTCGTGTCGACCGTAGAATGCTAGGAAAGAATTAAGATAATCCAACCATTTTGTTGATTACCGCGGCTGGGCAGGGCTTAGTATTTCACTCCGAATACATATTGTACGCTGGTTAGCTCACCGCGGGATCCTGAGATGGAATTTCTTAAAGGCATCTTGCTGATAGCCGTTATTTTTCTGCCGCTCGAGCGGGTGCTTGCGATGCATCCGGGGCAGAAGATATTCCGGCGCTCATGGTTCAATGACGCCGTTTATTGGATCGTTAACGGCCAAATAATTGGTCTTGCCCTGACCGTGCTTATTAGCGGCGTTATTATGGCGTCCGGCTGGCTCCTCGGGCCAGCCGTGCATGATGTCGTGGCTGCGCAGCCCTATTGGCTTCAGTTCATCGAAGCTTTGATCCTCTCCGACATCGGGTTTTATTTCACGCATCGAGCATTTCACACTTTCCCGACGCTTTGGAGGTTTCACGTCGTTCACCACAGCATTGAGGAGTTGGACTGGCTGGCGGCCGCGCGTGTCCACCCCATCGACCAGATCATTACCAAGAGCGTTTCGCTGCTGCCGGTATTTGCACTCGGCTTTTCGGATGGCGTAATTGCGGCCATCTTGGCTTTGTACGCATGGCAGTCCGTGTTCATTCATTCCAATGTGAACATAAAGTTCGGGCCTCTGCGCTGGATATTGGCATCGCCCGAATTCCACCATTGGCACCACAGCAAAGATGTGGAAACGCGCGACCGCAATTTCGCCGGTCAGTTGCCCTTCCTTGATGTGTTGTTCGGAACGCTGCACATGCCGTCAGGGCAGTTGCCGAAGTCCTACGGCATCGACGCGCCGATGCCCCAAAACTATCTGCTGCAGCTTGCACACCCGTTTCGCGCCGAGGTCGATCCCGTTAACCAAGATGAGGGTAAGACAATAGCACCGGCGCCGATCACCTTGCCCGATGCAACAACGCCATGCTCTTCCCGCCGGGGCGTCTAACAAAGGAATATCCGGAATGAATTCTGCGCGCGCAAGTTACATCGCCGATTTCGCCGGTCGGGCAACTCTCGTGGCATTTTTCGGTTTTTTGACGACCAACAAAATCATGGGCGTCATGCGGATGCTTCAAACTCCGGAAGACATACGATTTCTCGATTTCGCAGCCAACCTTGCCGGCCTCGCTTTCGTTATGCTCGTCGTGGGCATGACGATCGTGCGGCTCAAACCGCTCCGGAGCGCCGAAGGGGTCGAGCCGCGACTTTCCGCGTTGGTGGGCACAGGTCTGTCGATGGGCATTATCGCGCTCCCACAGGCCGATATCGGCGTGGCGCTGCACATCACCGCGCTGGTCTTGATTCTGGTTGGCTGGATTCTCTCAGTTTACGTTCTTCTTTGGCTTGGCCGCGCCTTTAGCATCATGGCGCAAGCCAGGCGCCTGGTCTCGGGGGGACCGTACGCGATCGTGCGGCATCCGCTTTATCTTTGTGAAGAATTTGCTGTGCTCGGAATCGTAATTACGCATCTATCGATTGAAGCCGTACTGATTATGGTCGTGCAGTGGCTGTTTCAGTTGCGCCGAATGGCCAATGAGGAAAAGGTGCTGCGCGAGGCGTTTCCTGAATATGAAGCCTACGCCAAGGGTACACCGAAGGTTATTCCGCGGCTGTTTCCGAAACTCAGCCTGGGGCATGCTCAATCTTAAGCCGTTTGATTCGTGCAAACCGGGCCCTTTTTAGCGCGCGCGTGTAAACCGAACGCTCGCTCCCACCAAATAACGGCGGCAAAGGGATAAGGGATATTGCATCTCGTGTCGTGGAATTCACTGCCGCGGTAAATAAAACCGCGAGCTAACGCGTCAAAATTAGAAGCGTTTGATCTGACCAAGCATTTTGTCAGTTTGAATTTCACCTTCCGCATCGCAATCGCGAAACGACGCCCATTGATCCGGGTGCGGCATTCGTTAACGGTGCCATTTCAGCTGGACTAGAAATTAACAGTTGCAGCGAGCGGGGGTGAGTTTGAGTATAGCGAAATAGCATTCGTTAATTCTGTCAAATGAAAAAGAATATGGACACAAAATATTCTTCGGTCATCATCGTTACTGATTGTATTCGTACACGGTCCGGGCGAGAGGTCCTGTATATTAACTGTCATATACGAAGTCTTACAAAAGAGTTTTCAATATCTGCGCATAAACTTGATTTGCGTTGACTAACCTAATTTTGACTATAAAATTTAAGTATCAACGATTATAGCTCTTCGTCGTATCGAGGACCGTTGATGAAGGGGGACTCGCTTTGAGTGGTGCGGCGTATATCGCAGTCGAACAGTGGAACTGTTAATTCGCCAACGGGGAACTCAATGACAAAATCTTTGAATTTGATCAATCGATTTATCGCCGACGAGGATGGAGCAGCTTTGATTGAATACACCGTCCTTCTTGGGATCATGCTGATCGCCGTTATCACGACCATCATCGCGGTCGGCAATTGGGTCGGCCTTCAATGGACGTCCTTGAACAGCGGTCTCGCCACCGTTCCCGCCCCTTGACGGACTCTTGTCAAGTCGTCCAGGCGAGGTGTTGAGTAGCGCGCTCTGGGCGAATGTTGCGGTTGACCGCGAGCGGTATTTGAAGCGCGTGGCAAGAGTGTGCCGACCGTCGTTCCGATCCGCGGCATTTCTTGCGATTTGGCGCCGATGCTTCTTGCCGGATGCCGACACGGCACTGCAGGTATCGTCGGACGGTTCCGCGATTGACCGTTTCCAAATTTCCCATCTGCGCGTCCATTGCGGCCTTTTTTGCGGCGGCTGTCCGCATCAACATGGACGCAGTCTTGAAGCGGGCTCTGGCAGGAACCCAAAGGGGAGGCCGATCTGAGTATGACCGGTCGAACTCCTCAGGTGATCAGGGGAGGGCGAAATCATGCGAGCGGCACGATCCTGTACGATCGAAAACGCAGGTATCCACAGGGTTATCCACAATGCCGTGGATGCCAAATGGCACGACGTAAAACGCATGCGCCCCCACAATCTCGAAAATGGGTAGATTTCTGCGGAGCTGTTGGATGCCCTTGCCCCGCGGGTCGTCGTTCGTGCCGCTGAAGCGTACCGCAACTCAAAAAATGCATCGGCGTGTCAAAGATAACGGCGACGCCACGGTCTTTTCCAATCCAATCAAAGCACCAGGAAAGTCGAACGTTCAAAGCCTTTCAACGGCCGCGGAACAAGATCGAAAATTCTGCTTCTGCGCCAGGAGATGCTGTCGTCACAGCACGCGCAACAGTTTAACACGCCGATCTACTGGTCATCGCTGAATTCGCCAGCGTGCGAAGCGCGATTGACTAACAATTGCGCGCTTGATTGCGTTAATGATTGTGGCTCGCGCGAATAAATTAATTAATATGACGCGCTTTATTGAATTAAACATTGAGTTGAATTCGAAATTAATCACTATTGAGTTCATCCTGTGCAAAACGCCATGTATATTAATGATTAAAGGAACTTAAACGAGTCGAATTATTGACGTAACTCAAGCTTTCAGATAATTTTACGTTATCGAAATGTGGCGCGCCGCTACCTCAATGGTGTTGCTCGCTTCTAGAGTTGCGGAATTCGCCGCAGCCGAAAAGAAACTAGTAACTAACTCGGTAACAGGAGAAGTCAATGACAAAGGTTTTGAGTCTGGCCAAGCGTTTTGTCGCCGACGAGGAAGGCGCAGCTTTGATTGAATACACGGTGCTCCTCGGCATCATGCTGATCGCCGTTATCACGACCATCATCGCGGTCGGCAACTGGGTCGGTAACAAGTGGACGGCCTTGAACAGCGGTCTCGCCACCGTTCCGGCTCCTTGATCAAAAAATAAACACCTCGGTTATGACTCTTTAACTGTATTGTGCAGTTGAAAGAGTCGGAGGCGCCGAGTAAATGCTGAAAAATATGGCCCCGGCCTTTACTAAACGGCTCGGGGCCATTTTTTTACGCTTTTTTTCACAAGTTTATTTACCCACGATGTTATCCATACCTTAATTCAATTATATGATTCGCGACTCAGTATAAGATATAGTCTCGCCAAGTGTTCGAGTAGAGCGTTTGATTCTTTCACCGGCAAAGGTTGGTCAAAGTGCGCAACAAAAGCAATTTCCTCATCCTCATGGTCGCGATTGTGATGGGAGCGATCGCCGCGTTTTTGGCGCGCTCGTTCATTCAGGGGCAGTCGCAACAAGTGGCAGTTCCGACGACGCGAACGATCGTCGTCGCGTCGTCGCCGATTGATGTTGGCGTCGTGCTGCTCGAAGATCATCTCACCGAAATCGCATGGAACTCCAGCACGCTTCCTGAAGGTGCATTTGGCAGCAAGCAAGAATTCCTCAGTGGCGCCCGTCGCTTTACGCTCGTGCCGATCGCGCGCAATGAGCCGGTACTGGCCTCGAAAGTGGCCGAATCCGGCCACGGTGGATTGCTCTCCGCGCTGTTGGACAAGAACATGCGCGCGGTGACCGTGCGCGTCGACGATGTGAGTGGCGTGGCCGGGTTCATTCTGCCGGGCAGCCGCGTGGATGTCGCGATGATTCGGACCGAGGCGGGTGGGAGCGGGGCACCGACGAGCACCTCGTCAAACATCATTCTTCAGAACGTGAAAGTTCTCGCCACCGACCAGGTGACCGGCATGAACGTCGAGAAGGCCGCATTGGTTGCCAGGGCTGTGACGCTCGAGGTCACCTCGGAAGACGCTCAAAAGGTGCTGATCGCTGAAAAGGTGGGAAAGCTGTCCTTGATCCTGCGTCAATCCGGCGGGACCAACTCCGAAGCCCGCCGCATCACTGAGCGGGATCTGTCCAATTTCCCGCTGGAGCCTGCAAAGGCCGAAGCCAAGGAGGTTATGGCTCCGGTTAAGTCCCAAAATACGACAGTTATCATCGTGCGTGGTGCAAAGCCCGAGGAATACTCTGTGAAGAACGGGAATTGATCAGTAGCCATCGCCGTTTCTCGGGAGTATCTGGGGTAGAGTGACCAGTGAGCTGAAGGGGTAAGAGCTGGGAGCATCTGCAAGATAAATAACAGCTATCCGCTCGGACAAAACAAAAATCGCCTGAGCGGCGGAACAAAACCCGGCGGTTCATCGTCGGTGACAGTGGGGGTTGCAGTGACGACTATTTTATCAGGCGAGTTGGGTAGCGGTGCCGTGCTGTTTCAAGGGCGGCAGCAGCCGCGGTTGACGCGGCTTCTTGGCGGACTAGTAACCCTCGGTATTTCCATCGCAGCGGGTCTTGGCGCGACACTCATCGATTTGCAGCCTGGACAAGCGCAGACCTCCGCACGTGCACAGTCGTCAGCCAACGCGCAAGCGCTGGCGCAATCTCGTCGGGCGCAAGACCAGGCCGAAAACGATCTCGTCCGGCAGGTGACGGTTACGGTCCACAAATCGCGTACCATCAGGCTCGACCAGCCGTTTGAAAAGGCCGTGGTCGGGGCGCCGGAGATCATCGACGCTCTGCCGACAAACAATCAAACCTTGTACCTCCAGGGCAAAAAGGCCGGGACGACCAACGTCTCGATTTTCGACAACACCGGCCGGCTGATCGAAGTCTTCGACATTTCGGTGACGCTTGATACTGGAAGCGTGCAGCAAAGGATCCGCGCGGGCGCTGGCAGCGGCGGTATCGTCGTCTCCTCTAGCAACGCTCAGGTGGTGTTAAGCGGTGTCGCCGCCGACGCTGCCGCGGCCGACCGCGCAGTCTCCATCGCCAAGGCGCTAAATCCGGAAGTTCCCGTCATTAACACGTTGACAATCACGGCTTCGGCCTCGCAGCAGGTGATGCTGAAGGTGCAGTTTCTCGAGGTTTCCCGTACGGCCGGCCGCGAACTCGGTGTCAATCTGTATGGCGCGAGCCCGCCGGGCTCCAACAATGGCTTTAATACTGGAAATACTGGAACTGGCGTAACCGCCGCACCGACCACCGGCACAAGTACCAGTGGCCTGCCGTTGTTTGGAGCCGCCACCACAATGTTCGGCGCGACGTCCGCGCCCTTTGGTGTCGTACTTGCCAACATCGTCAACAAAGGAACTTCAATCGACGTTATGGTCAGCGCGCTGGAAACCCAAGGGTTGGTTCGCCGGTTGGCCGAGCCCACGCTGATCGCGCTGTCCGGCGATTCCGCGAGCTTTCTGGCCGGCGGTGAATTTCCTTTTCAGGTTGCCGCTGCGGTGGGCCAAGCGCCCTCGGTTGATTTCAAGCCGTTCGGCGTGCAACTGGCGTTCCAGCCGACTGTGCTCGCCAATGGAGTCATCAACCTGCGGCTTACGCCCTCGGTGAGCGAAATCGATACAACGATTGCTGTTAATGGCACCCCAGGCCTGAGAAAGCGTGAAGCGCGGACCACTGTCGAGCTTCGTGACGGCCAGAGCTTCGCCATCGCCGGCCTGTTGCAGGAGAATAATCGGCGCAACGTCTCGCAGCTGCCCTGGGTTGGCTCCATCCCGGTGCTCGGCGCGCTGTTCAAGAGCTCGGCGTACCAGCAGGAGGAAACCGATCTTGTGGTCATCGTCACGCCGCACGTGGTGGCGCCGGCAACGTCGGACCAGAAACTTGCCTCGCCGCTCGATCAGCATCTGCCGAGCAACGATATCGATTTCTTCCTGCTCGGCCAGATGGAACTCCGCAAACGCTATACCGATTACGTCTCGAGCGGTGGCGCGCTGACCGGTCCATACGGTCACATGATTCGCGGCGAGGTAAGCGGCGAGAGATCAGGCGTCGTAAGAGCGAGAGACTAGGCGTCGAAAGGCAGCAACAGGTATTTTCCAAATGAATACGATCATCCGCTTGACCAGTTTGACACTTCTGACGGCACTTGCGGCCGGCCTTGCCGGCTGCATGCATGCCGAGGATTCGATGACGCAATATATTCAGCGCACCGATAAGGTCGCGTTGGGCGCTGGCAACGCGAAGGAAGCAAACGCCGCCATTCATGTCATCGATCCCTGGCCGCGCGCGTCGGCCGATCGGCGCATTCCAGCGAACGGCGAGCGCATGGCTGGCGCGTATGAGCGCTATCGCAACGTCGATAAGCCGTCGCCGCGGCCGCTTCTGAATCCTCCGAACGTCACGCCAAGTACGAGCTCGGCGGCCGCCGCCGTCTCCTCAAAATAAGCGGCCCGACGACTCAAGTGCTTTTGTGTGTGTGTCTGCAGCTGAAGGATGGGGAGCTGGGAGGCGGAACTACGTGTTCGCGCGCAGCCACATTAAACACACGATTGGACGACGCGCGATCGTTTGATCAGATATCTTGTTTGGCCATATACCCGCGTAGCTATCCCAGTCCGTCGGGCAGTGGCGCGGCTTAGAGCATCATCCCGAAAAACTTGCCCTCGAACTTGGTTCGGGGGTGGGAGCCGGTTTTTGGAAAAGATCACGCTGCAACTAAAGAACACGATTCCGAAAAACCTGCTCTCGGCCACATGACCCGCAGGTGCTAGCCAGTTTTCGGCGATGTTTCATGCTCGAGGAAAAAAGCGGCAGCCAGCTTTGATTGCATCAAACCGAAGAGCTCAAAGCAAGTCTCTTTGGAAAGAGCGCGTAGGACGCTCGCCCTTGCCGCACGCTCTCGACTTCCGCCGGCGCCGAAAGGGGAAGGGCACGTCCACGCGCGACGTGAGTTTAAAGTCGCTTGGCAGTGCAGGATGGCCAGTTGAGCGTACGTCGTCGCTACGAGCAATTACGAATGTTCTGAATTCTCGCGGCATTCACGCTGCTCGCGGTGAAAAATGGGCCTCCATTCAGGATCATTGATATTGTTTGGCGGCACTAAGAGGGTCCCCAGAATTGGGGAGAAGAGTTGCTCACGGGTTGTGGAGCTTATCAGGATGGCAGACGCGCCGACTGCAAAGCACTTATGAAAATGACTGAAGCTGCAATCTTAGCTGTCGATGTCTACAACTGGCACGTTTCACACCTGCTGCCACATCCGCTTTGTTGTCGCGATCGGGGGTAAACCGGACATAACGACCCCACTGCGACATTCATAGATGGTGTATAGCGTGGTTGTGCGAGTGACGTCATCGGGCCATGACGGACGAACGAAGGCATGTTGCGTCCTCGACCCTCACCTAAAGTTTGGCGAATCTATGCAGCGTAAAACACAGGAACTCGGCCTTGAGAGCGTCCCTCAGAATATCGCTACCAAATGTATTCCTCGCCAGTTGCAAAATAAATTGAGATCATATCGCTACGAGGGTGATAGCTACCTGGCTGGACTCGAACCCAGCTCAAGACTTCGCTCCAAAGAGATAGCGCCGGGTCTCCGGGTTTTCCTTCCGCCACATGACATTGTCCAAGAAGTAGTGGTGGACGTTGATGAAGGTCCAAAAACAAAAATAGAAAAGCGTCGGACCAAAGATTTCCGAATCATAATTGATCGTGTGGCCAAGCCATTCGGGCAGACCCAAGAAACCGAGAAAGCCGAGCGCCACAGCGAGAAGAAGGAACAAGATGAAGCGCAGGTTGGCGATGCTGGGCAACAGATGGGCCAGGCGGTCGCCGGCCGGTCGCACGTCGGCGCCTGATTGCGCGCGCGATCGGTTGATCTGGTAACGCCAGACCACCACCAGGTATTGCAGGGAGTGAAAGGCCGGCACGATCAACAGATAGGTCGGATTGAGTTGCGCGAAGACCATCCACGCGTAAAGCGTGGTCGCATAGGCCAGCAGGCCGTTCCACGGCAAGCGCCAGCTCTCGGCTTGGCCTTTGCGGACCAGCATGCCGAGGAAGACGATGGTGCTGGCGCCGGCGGCGGTAATCGCTGCGGCCAGGAGCCAGCCGGGCACTTCGAATGCGTAGTAGGCGAGACCCCAGAGGTTCAGCTCCGAGACTTGGTTGTTGGCAAGCAGCCAGGAGAGAAACCAACAGGCATAGGAGTTTGCCAACAGCACCTTTTTCTCGGGCGCGGAGAAGAAGCGCCGCTTCAACACGGCGTCGAGCATCGCCATACCGTAGCCCTGCTTGGCGTAGTGCCAGCCGACGAGGAAAAGCATTGCATTGCCGGCGTAGCCCAGGACGTGCGGGTCGCGGGCGAGCACGCTACCGGCGAGGAAGCCAGCCAAGAGCGGTGGCACGATCACACCGGCGAAGACGTAGCGCCGCCTGAGTTCCGGATCGAAAGTGTCGCCGAAGGCCTTGCCGCGAAATCCGCTGTAGAAGATTTGGTAGGAATGCGCGAAATGCGGATAGTTGATCACGGTTGCCACGACCAGCCACACGATTCCGGTGCCGGTTCCCATTGCCTCGCTCTGCACAAAAAAAAGCAGCACTACGAGTGCGATCAGCGAGCCGCCGCTCAGGCACATGAAATCGACGAGCGGGTGAAAGAGCCAACCTTCGAAGCGCTGCGTGGCCACTGCCAGGCGAGCGGTTCGGAGCCTCGACGTATCAATAGGCGATACGATTGCCGCTGAGGACGGCTGCAAACGTTCGCTTTTTTGTTGCTCTATAATCATCGCACCCAGAGTATCGGGGATGAGGTTGAATTTGCAATTAACCTCGCGTGAAATTGAAATTAAGGCACTGCTAACTTTAAATCATGACGCAGGTCTTAGAATTGAGACGGTGCGCGCCATCTGCGTAATCTTATCCGCGCGAGTATTTACATCTTAGACCATGATCGAAAAGAATATGGCCGGGACGAGCCCGGCCATGACGCAGTTGGGAGAAATCTTCGAAGGCCGTACGACCAAAAGTTCGCTGGTTGAGCGGGTCTTATTGGACCAGTCGGATCGTGTTGTTGTTGGCCGATAAGCAAACCGACCGCATAAATTTTGCAAAGTCGGCACCGGGGTTTGTCGAATTAAAGAAATATTGTTTCGTGTCGTTCGGCTTCGGCTGCGTCGCTATTTGTGTGCTCAGCCACTGCCCAGCAACATATTCAGAAGTTGGGTTGGCTGCGCTACCACAAGTGTTATTGCCGTCATTACAAAAATACACCACGTAGATGTCGATTCCATCAGCCTTCGCCGCGTTCGCCTGGGTCACAGCATTGGCCTGTGCGGTTGATGTGGAACACGATTGACCACCGCAAGTATTGGGCATGCCATCGGTTACAAGGACAATAGCCGGTTTAAAGGTGGTAGGAAGCGGCGTGCACGTTGTGCCAGGACAGATCTGTGAGATGCCGGTGTTAAGTCCGGCGGCGATATCGGTACCGTTGCCCGACACACCGTTGGCATCGATATTTACGGCCGTGAGCTTGTTGGTCAAAGCGCTACTGTTGGCGCTCGCGTTGGCCGAAGCGCTGCTGCTGGCGCTGATCACAAGCGGGGGCTGATAATTGCTAGCGGTTACTCCGAACAAGCCAACGCCGAGTTTCGAATTGGCGGGGGCGTTCTGATTGATGCAATTCGCGAGATCCTGGTCAGCAGATTTCGCGCTGCCGATTTCCTGCGTGAAGGAGCCGGAAACATCTTGGATGACGGAGATATTCAAGGGTGTAGCCGAGGGGTCACCTAGGTATATTGCGACGGAGGTCGCCGTGACATTGAAAGTTGAAAAGCCATAGATCGTCGCAAGCGTGAGCGGCAGCGGGTTGTTATTAGCCACTGACATTCGCGTGGTCACCTGGACCGCGTTGCAAGAAGTATTGCAGGCTGAAGAAGCGTCGGATGCAAACTTGGTCCCGTTCCAATAGCCCAAGAGTACGTCACTGCAGTCGCTGGAATTCTGCTTAAGGACATACTTGTAACTAGCTGGATCCATATTTTTGGTCGCGTAAGCCTTGGCGGCCGGGCACGCCAGGGTGTAGTCGATGTTCGTCGGATTTTGAATCATTGTGCCAACCGCGGCAAGCGCCGCAGCGTCCGCCGTTACCTGAAGCAAATTGCGGGTACGGTATACGTAGGACATGTCGACGGCCATTGTGAAGAAGCCGACGATGACCGGAAGGTACACGGTCGTGATGATCAAGATTGCGCCGCCCTCGTCGCGCAGCAGCTTTTTGAGGGAGAGTCTGTGTTCGGAGTGCTGTTTCATGACGATCTCATTTCATTGGACGATGGACTGGTCCTAGCAACCAGTGGGTGGGTTCGCCGCTGTATTACAAAAGCAGGTGGCCGGCACGACGGCCGCCGGACAAGTAAATTCCTTGCGCATGGTCGCAGCGGCGCTGAAGTTACCGCTCCACGAACTGACGCCCAGCTGGCCATTGGTGAACGTGAGAAACGAATTGAAAATCGAGGCACTCGCGGCGCTGACGGTAATCTGGGACTTTACATCTCCGTAACCCGTCGATCCAGCGCAGGTATCCGTGCTCGTGATTGTGAACGTCTGTCCCGTGCCAACCAGCCATTTGCACGCGGCCGTATTAGCGGCCGCCAAGGTGCCGCCCGACACCGCCGCGGTTCGTGCGCCTTCTCGGGCCGCATTGGTCATGTTGTTTTCAGCAAATATGATCATCCCGAACTCGATGATCCCAAACAGGATAAGGAACAGCACCGGCATGAGAATCGTGAACTCGACCAGCGCGGCACCGCTCTCGCTTTGATCCTCAGCCGACGACTCGCCCGCGCGGCAAAATACATTGCGAAGATGTCGCAGGCCGTTTGTAATGTAGTCTCTACTGGACATGACAAACCTTTTGAAATTCGGATTCTATTTCATTAACAGAGTCAAAAGTATTTCACGCCCCACTATTTTGTCAACGATTGGGCCTCTCCTAATCATACTGAATTTGTAACTAGTAAATCAACAAAGTAATGATGAATTAACCTTGCAACCTGTTAACCAAAGTTAACGGCGCTGTTAATAACCTTGCATTTGGAGTAATCTTGGTTCCTGCTGCCAGAGGGTGAATCGGTATCGCAGCCTAGTCTGCTACGATGTCGCCGGCAGGCGCGAAACCAAACCCCGATGTCGTCATGACCCGATGTCAATGTGCGACATCTTCGACGAGTTAGTGCTCGCGAATTCGACAAACACCTGTCAGAATGGAGGCCTAGGCCGGCCGTCAGACGTTGTCCCCACAATCACCTGCCGGTTGCAAAATATACCATTTAAGTATTTCCTTCTTGGCTCACGGCTGGGCTTGTCCAATAATACTCCGACCGTACAGGCGACCATCACGGGCAAAGACATTTGTTCGAACGCCATAAGTTTCCGACCATTAGGGTTATTGTATGCCGAACTATTTCCTCAGCGCGAACACGAGCTCCGAACAGAGCTTAGCGATCGAACGCAGTATCAGGACGGCAATCCCTGACCTCATCAAAATCGCCAACCTCGAAGAAATCGCCAAGGACATCGCCAACCACCCGAATGCGCCGACATATATCCTGGTGGCCGGGCCGGCGGACAATGCCGCCTACATCGACCGATTTGTCGATATCGCCACCCAACAGCTCGGCCGCTTCTTCTTCATTTTAATCAGTGCGGATATTTCCACAGGCAACTACAAGCGCTTGATACGCACCGGCAACGCCGACTGGGTCTCGGTCGCGGGCGCCCCGCAGGAGATCGCGGAGATTTTCGCCAAGCGCCGCAGCAATTCGGCACTCGCGGAGAAAGCGTCCGTCGAACCGGAAAAGCCGACGACCATTGCCTTTCTTCCGGCCGCGGGCGGTGTCGGCAACACCACGATGGTCACTGA
Source organism: Hyphomicrobiales bacterium (assembly GCA_003169835.1). Lineage (GTDB taxonomy): Bacteria > Pseudomonadota > Alphaproteobacteria > Rhizobiales > Xanthobacteraceae > PNAI01. Next base: position 82,818 of record PNAI01000050.1, read on the forward strand.
AATCGGCACTTGGCTTAAAACCCAAAAGGCCAACAAGGATCGCAGGATTTGCGTGGTTGACCTCGATTTTCAGACCAGCCACATCTGCGATTACCTCGATGTCGAACCGCGCCTGCAGATCCAGGAGGTCTCGGAAAATCCCGATCGTCTTGATGCGCAATTGTTCGACATCTTTGTCACCCATCATTCCAGCGGCCTCGACGTTATTGCTGCCCCGCGCAGCAAATTCGACATCGCATCGCTGAACATGGGCGCGCTCGATAACCTGTTTGAGATCATCGCCAAACGTTACGACTTGATTCTCATCGATCTGCCGGTGACGTGGTTCGCCTGGACCGTCGACATCATCTCCAACTCGAATGCCGTCGTCGTAACCGGAATCAACACAATCCCGTGCCTGCGCCAACTCGCTCAGACTTTGGCCGTGGTGCGCGATGCCCGGCCCGGCCTCCCTCAAGATAAGGTTGCCGTCGTCGTCAATCGTTGCGACCGCACCCTTTTAGGTGGCGTGGAGCGACGCCAGCATGTGCAAAGCGTGCTCGGTGATGAGCAGGTATTTTATGTCGGTAATGACTCAGCCGCCCTGGTGGAAAGTGCCAATACCGGAACCCCGTTGGCGCTAAGCGGCGGGTCGCGCAAGACCATCAAAGAGATTTCCACGATTGCCGAGTATTGCCTCGGCGCCAACGCGCCAAATGTTAAGGCGGCCTGATTCTTAAGGTCTACGCGACTCAGTTTAAGTAAATCTCGGCGTCTCAAATCGGCCATTGCCCATGAAATAGGCCTTGGCGCGCCTAGACATTAAGATTACCCACAAGAAATTAAGAATACCCACAGCCAATTAAGGCTGATTTTAGTTATTGCTCAACAACCCAGACAATTCACGCTAGACTTTTACCGCATCTGTAGTGCGAGATTCTTTGCGAAGTGACGAAATACACTCCGCAATTTTGCGTCGCGGGCAGTGAGGCGGGCGTTAATAAGTCAGTGTTATTCAGTGTTATAGGGCACTACGGGGAATTTTTTCATGAGCTTTCTATTCGGCAATACCCGATCGCCTCAGCGTGGCTCAGCCAATGGCGGTGTGCAATCCCCCGTCGCTGAAAGCGCCGGCGCCGATGTTGCGATGAAATTCTACCAGGAATTGATCGACCGGCGGCCCGTTCTGCTCGATGAAAAGCTCAAGTTACACGCGCAGATCATTGATGAATTCAACCTCACGATGCTCGAAAAGATGCCGCGCGAGGAACTGCTCAAGCATGTTCGGAGCTATGTCGCCGATTACGTCAACGCCGAAAAGATTTCCCTCAACCAAAAAGAATTGACCGCTTTCACGGAAGAAATCATCAATGAGATGACGGGGTTTGGGCCGATCGAGCCGCTGCTCAAAGACCCGACCATCAACGACATCCTGATCAACACCCACAAGCAGTGTTTCGTCGAGCGGTTCGGCAAGCTCTATGAGACCGCGGTGCACTTCAAGGACGAGGCGCATCTGCTCCGGATCATCAATCGGATCGTGGCGGGGATTGGCCGCCGGGTCGATGAGTCCTCGCCGATGGTCGACGCCCGCTTGCCCGATGGCTCGCGCGTGAACATCGCGATCCGTCCGATCGCCGTCGATGGGCCGCTGGTCTCCATCCGCAAATTCTCCGACAAGCCGTTCTCGATGGATCGTCTGCTCGAAGTCGGAACGATCCGTCCGCAAATGAACGACGTGCTCAAGGCCGCCTCGCAAGGCCGGATTTCCATGATCATCAGCGGCGGCACTGGCAGCGGCAAGACGACGATGCTCAACGCGCTCTCAAATTATATTCCGGTTGGCGAGCGCCTGATCACCATCGAAGACGCGGCCGAGCTTCAGTTGCAACAGCCCCACGTTGGACGCCTGGAAACCAGGCCGTCCAATACCGAGGGCAGGGGCGAGGTTCGCATGCGCGATCTCGTCAAGAACGCCCTGCGTATGCGCCCGGATCGCATCATCATCGGTGAGTGCCGCGGCGACGAAGCCTTCGACATGTTGCAGGCTATGAACACTGGCCACGAAGGCTCAATGACGACCATTCACGCCAACAATCCGCGCGACGCCCTCAAGCGGCTTGAACAGATGGTGAGCATGGCGGGAATGACGATGCCGGCAGTGGCCATCCGTGCCCAGATCGCATCGGCCATCAAAGTCATAATTCAGTTGCAGCGCCTGCCGGATGGCAAGCGGCGCGTGACGAGCATTGGTGAAATCACCGGTATGGAAGGTGAGGTCATCCAGATGCACGAGATTTTCAAGTTTGTGAAGGAAAGCACGGACGAAAAAGGCAACATCCAGGGGCATTACCGCGCCACCGGCATTCGGCCGAATTTTCTTGCTGACCTTAAGGCCTACGGCATTGAACTGCCGACAACTCACTTCGACGCGTCGAAAGCGCTCTAAAGGAGATCGCGGCCGTGAACGAATTATGGGTCGTCTACGCGCTGGTGTTCGGTGCCGCGATGCTCGGCATCCAGGCGGGATATTGGTTCTTCGTCCGCGGGCGCAAAACCCAGCAAGTGATCAATCGCAGGCTCGCGCTTAGCGCCCAAGGCGTAAGCGCGACCGCGGTTCTCGAAACGCTGCGCAGCGAGCGCAAATTCAGCAACAATCAAAATCCGATCCTGCGCGCCTTGAGCGGCTTCTGGACGCAAACTGGTTTGCGATTTGATGCCAACACGTTCGTCCTGTCGTGCTTGGCGCTGATCGTTGTCTACTTCATCGTCTTCGGTTCGATACTTGGTTTTGGCGCCTTCGCGGGTATGCTCGCACTTCTTGCGGCAGTGGGGACTTTGGCTCTTTACCTCAACATCACTCGTAACAGGCGCATCGCGCGTTTCTCAGCTCAGTTCCCGGATGCGGTCGACGTCATCGTTCGTGGCGTAAAGGTCGGTTATCCGTTCTCCAGTGCGATCAGCCTTGTCGCGAAGGAGATGCAGGACCCGATCGGCACTGAATTCGGCATGACGGCCGACGAGATCTCCTTTGGTTTGGACGTCAAGACTGCGCTCGAAAACCTTTATCGCCGGGTCGGACAAGAGGATTTGCTCTTTCTTGTCATTGCGATGACGATCCAGCTTCAGACCGGTGGAAAGCTCGCAGATCTTCTGTCGCGGCTTGCTCGTACGGTTCGACTGCGGGCCACGCTTCGCCTCAAGGTCAGGTCATTGACGGCCGAAGGCCGACTTTCGGCGGTTTTCTTGTCGCTCACGCCATTCGTTTTGATTGGAATTATCCGGCTGCTTTCGCCGGATTATTTCAGCGGCATTGTCGACAGTCCAATCATGGTGCCTGCGACAGTGTTAGGACTTGGAATGCTGTTTCTCGGCAATTTCACCATGTACCGCATGATCAACTTCAAATATTAGGCCAGCGATGTCAGAAATTGCCCCCATCTTTTTCCTCTTGCTCACGTTCGGTGCCGTTATGGGTGCCGTCTTCGGGATTGGCCGCTATGTGAACATCAAGGTGCAGATGCAGCGCCGTCTGCCGGTAGCCGCCCTCGGGGGCGATTCTCCGGCGTTCCAGTCGAGCGCGCGCCTGTATGCTTTCATCGCGAAAAATTTCGATGAACGGCGCTTCGGTGTTGACAATACACTGCGCGGAAAGCTGCGCCTCGACTTGCTGCGCGCCGGGTTTTTCCGCAACGACGCTCTGAATATCTATATATTCTCGCGGCTGGCGCTGGTCATTGCTGTCCCGTTGCTCGCCTACCTCTTGATCCAGACCCTTTTCACTGGTGTTCCGTTGGTGGGCAAGTTCGCCATCCTCCTTGTATCGCTTTTGATCGCGATCTTGGGAGCTGATGCCTACCTGTCTCGCTGCAAAAATACGCTGCTGGAAAAATATCGACGCGTGTTTCCGGATTTGCTCGATCTGCTCACGGTCTGCGTCGACGCCGGCCTGAGCCTCGAGGCCGGGCTGGACCGAGTTACCGGCGAAATAGTCAAGCAAAACCGAGAGCTTGGACTCAACCTGATGATGGTGACCGCCGAGATGCGGGCCGGCCGCAGCACGGTCGAAGCGCTCGAATCCTTTTCGGAGCGGGTAACCCTGGATGAGGCGCGTTCGCTGGTCCTGGTTTTACGTCAATCCGTCGAGCTGGGCAGCGATGTTGGTGAGGCATTGCACGTATTTAGCGATGAAATGCGGGAAAAACGGCTGCTTCGGGCGGAGGAAGCGGCCAACAAACTTCCTGTGAAGATGACGCTTCCAATGGGATTATTCATTTTCCCAGTGATCCTTCTCGTTATAATGTTGCCAATCGGGATCAGACTGGCAACGAACGTATTCAAGTAGGGGTGTGGCAATCATGATTTTGCATAAACAAGTTATTCGGGCGTTGCCCATTTTTGTAGGCGCCGTACTGACGCTTGGGTTGGGCGGTTGTGTCACCACTGAAGATTCATCGTCGGCCCCGATGGCGATGGCCGGTGCGACGGAACCGGTGACGACTCCGACCGTCGAGGAACCCGGCAGTGTCAAGTATTTCCCTTCGGACGAACCCCTGCGCCTAGGCCTTGAGCATTTTAACCGCGGCAACTATGGGCTCTCCGAGCGCTACTTCCGTGATGCCGTCGAGAGGACGCCGCGCGACGCGACCGCTTGGGTTGGTCTTGCGGCGAGCTATGATCGCCTTGCGCGCTTTGATCTTGCGGATCGCGCCTACCGGTTTGCAATCAAGCTTGCGGGTGAGACCACGCAGATTTTGAACAATCAGGGCTACTCATACATGCTGCGTGGAAACTATGCGAAAGCCCACCAGAAGCTGATGAAGGCCAATGCTCGCGAGCCGAACAATCCGGTGATCGTCAACAATCTTCAGCTGCTGGATGGAAGCCGGAAGTACGCAAATCGTTCCGGGTATTGATTACGCACTTCACGAAATTGTGGCGGCGGGAGCGAGCCTAGAACCCGCTCCACTTGATTACGAACACTCCGATAAGGGAGGCCGCGACGGCTGGCGCAAAAGGGATTCTTGCGCGCCCTTCCACGCGTCGCACTTTGAACCAAGTGAATCTTTGGGCCAGCAGCGCGTGGCCGCCGCCAAAAATCAACAGCAGAACAGTGAACGGCAGGGCATAGCGCACGCCGGTCCATAAGAATGCGACCGTCAGGATCTTGACGTCTCCGCCGCCCAACATGTTCTGCGCAAAAAAATACATCATCACCGCAAACATGAACACTGCGAGCGCAATGTTCCAATACGCAGTCACCCACTGTCCCGTCACAAATGCGTAGACGCCATAGAGGCAGGCAAGCGCGATCACCAACTCATTTCGGATTTTGAATTCGCGCATGTCCGTCATCGCCGCATAAAACAAAACGGTAGCGGTGACGATCAGCACGACGTTGGGGAGGAATTCCCGCAATTCAACCACACCTAGAGAGAGGCGATCGAAGGGCCGACGGACTTTGCAGAGGCGTCAACGGCCGGCGGGGCATAAACGTACACATCCTCAACCCTCGCGGACGGAGCGAAGATACAGCGCATGCGAGGCTGCAAATGAAAGCAGTGATGTCATGAGAAGCGCCGCCAGGATGTAAACCTGCGGTCCAAACGTCAGAGCCAATCCCGACAAATTGAACGATGAGTCGGGCGCCGCGCCGCTAAGAGACGCAGCCTGTCCTTGGAGCGCTCCGTCTCGTTGCCATGTGTAGGCCAGGAAGCAAGCATAAACGCAACTCAGATTGCTTGCGACCGCAATCGGGAATCGCAGACGAAAAGCAAAACCACTGTAAGTCAGAAGCATGAGCGGCGCAGCGACGAACAGCAGTTGAAAATAGGGGACGGCGAAGTGGTCGCTTAGCATGTAGTGGCTACGCTGAAAGGCGCCGAAGACTTCAAGATTGAGATACCACGCAAATTCCGAAGACGGCATCTGGGCAAGACAATAGCTCGCCAGCTCCGCGGCGATGATCGTGCAGCCGAGGACCAAAGGTCCGATGAGTTGAAGTTTTGTCAGCCGGCTCATGCGGCTATGATCTAGGCCAAATAGCTATCCGTTCCGTTAATTGCTTGCGTCTCGGACGGCAAACTTGGTTAAGCAAAACTATCACTTTGCGATCGCGTACCCGCGGAACGCACAATTACAGGACGCAGGATAGATCGTCGGACACAGCGCATGACCAATCCAAATTTCAATTGGTGGATTCCGATACCGCCGGTGGGCATCGGGCAGACCGGTTTTGAGCTGCCGAAAGAGATAAAAAGAGTGGAGGCCACGGCCGGAATTGAACCGGCGTACCCGGTTTTGCAGGCGCTCGGCCGGCAATTTTCTAACCCTTTGACACTAACTAATTTTCCCCAAGTCATTCAAAAAGTGCCGGTAAATCAGCGGAAACTCGTTGACGTAAACGGTAATTGACGGCAACGTGCGGCAGTCGGTGCCACGTCAAAACACTGACGAAACACTGACTAGAGATTTTTGCCCATGACCGCGAAACACGCCCGCATTGCCAAGCTGCAAGCGCTAGCGCGCCGGCCCGGGACGAAAGCGGAGGGCCGCGCGGCCAAGGCGGCGATCGCGCGCGTCGCACAAGACGACAAGGGCCAGCAACCCCTCACGAGCCAAGGCATCAACGACAGCCCGGCGCCGGCAACCCAATCGCGATCCATATGGGACGGCGGGCAGGGGAAGGTCACTGGCTTCGGTATCCGCATCTTTGCGCCAACGCGGCGGCACCCGAAGGGCGCGCGAACCTTCTTTCTGAGCTACCGGGTGGACGGCTTCGAGCGGCGGGTGAAGATCGGCGGTTATCCGCAGTGGTCCGTCGCGGCGGCCCGCGCTGAGGCAAAGGCGCTACGCCAGCGCGTCGACAAGGGCGAGGACCCGGCAGCCGCGAAGGCTGAGCGGCGCGAGGCCGCGACCGTGGGGGACCTGATCGAGCGTTACATCGCGCAGCACCTACCCACCAAGAAAAACGACGCCGCCGACAAAAAGAGCTTGGGCCGTGCCCGCGACGAAAAAAGGATGCTGGAAGAAATTGGCGACGCGCTTGGGCGGCGAAAGCGGGTCGCGGAAGTCAATTACAACGACATCGTTGCGATGCACCGGCATATCACCGAGACGCCATCGACGAGCCATCACTCGAAGAAGCGCCGGCCGGTGCGCGCCAATAGGGTGCTGGCAATAGCGTCGAAGCTGTTTTCGATGGCGCTGATCCCGGCCGCCGGCGAGGACAAGCCATGGCGCGACGCTGTTCTGGGCAATCCATGCCAGCGGGTGCCGCGCAATCAAGAGGAAGCCCGCGAACGGTTTTTCAGCGCAGCCGAGCTGGCCGCCATCAGCGATGCACTCGCCAAGTATCCAGCGCAGACGGCGGCGAGCTGTGTGCGGCTGATCACGCTTAGCGGGTGCAGGCCCGCCGAGGCGATGAAAGCTGGCTGGTCCGAATTTGATGCCGAGCCGGGCCATTGGGTGAAACCGTCCGCGCACACCAAGCAACGCAAATTGCACCGGGCGCCGTTGTCTCCGCCTGCGCTTGAACTGATCGACGCGCTACGCGCAAAGCGGAAGAAGGGCGAGGCTTGGGTTTTTCCCGGCCAACGTTCAGGGCAGCCGATCCAGCAGCTATGGTCCGTGTGGCACTGGGTGCGGGACCACGCCACCCTGAGCATGTGGGCGGCCTCGGCTGATCCGAAGGTCAAAAAGACCGCCGGCGAGATTTTGAAGCGGCCAACGCCAAGCGTTAAGGCGGCCCGCGCACTTGCTGCAAAGATCGGGGTCGAACTGCCGGGCGGCCTCGACGAATCGCGGTTGTACGACCTGCGGCACACGTTCGCATCCGTCGGCGCCGGTGGCGGTTTATCCCTGCCGATCATCGGCCGCCTGCTTGGCCATACGCAGTCGCGGACGACGCAACGCTACGCACACATCGGCGACGACCCGCTGAAGGAAGCCACAGCCAAGATCGGTGCGATTATCACCGGCGCCGCCAAGCCCGGCGCAGACGTTGTGCCGACGCGATGAGTGGGTCCGCTCGTGACGTGCAGGCGGCAATGGCCGCGGGGGACTGGCCGCGCGCAATTAAGATTGCCAGCAGTTTTCCCGAGCTAGGCATGCACAAGGCTGCGATCCAGAGGGCACACGCCTGCAACCAAAACCCGCGTTTGTATGACCAGTTGCCGACGTACGACCGGGCAACCGTGGAGGCGGAGGGTATAGCGGCGTTGCGCACACGGTTTGACAAGCCACATACAGCGCGCGAAGCCGCTGCGCGCGTCGAGGAAGTCCTCAGCAAGTTAGAAGTATTGCCCGAACGGCACTCGGACATCCCCCAGCACGCGTGGAACTTGTCCCTCGTCAGTTTCCTCTGGCGGCACAACGACAGCCCCCAGACGCGGGCGGTAGGGACGACAACGACGCAACGTGAACTTAAAAAGTTTGCGGACCTGGCGGCCAAGTTGGGCTGCCACATCAAGTCGATGCACAACGACGCGCGCGATGCATACCACGCTGCGTCGGCAGATCGGCCGAACTTAGACGACATGCCAGCCGAGCTTATGTACGTGATTCTCGCGGTCGATAAGGCACTCGGGCAGCTCGGCCCCGAGAAGCCCGCGCGCAGGCAGCAACCGAAAAAACAACAGGCAGACAACGTGTCGGTGCACGCGGCGCAGGTGTTCACTGCACTGACCGGCAAGCCGGCGACGCGCATTAACGACACTGTAACGGACAAGGTCGGCGGCCAGTTCTACAACTTCCTTGCCGAGCTGTTTGTCGCGCTTGGGATCGACGCAAGCGCCGCGTCGCAGGTGAGAGGGCGCGCCATTTAGTCTGAAAAACTTTGGCACTACTTTCCCGTTTTATGGCCCCGCAAAGGCATTAGCCTGCAATCGACGCCAAATGCTTACGCGTCAAATGCAGGAAAACGGTAATGCCAAATTTAAAAATATTTGATGAGTACGCGACCGAAGCCGAGTTAGCGCAACAGATCGGCCGGTCGATCCGCACATTGCGCCTATGGCGTCAAAAGCGGATTGGCCCGCCCTGGACCGAAATGGGCCGGCGGGTCCTCTACCACCATGCTGCGATTCCGCTTTGGCTTAAAAGTCTGGAACATAATCCCGTCAGAGCGCGGCGACGCGCCGCGTGAAACGCCCGAAAGCGTTGACGGCCCCGGCTGCTGGTGCAGACCGTGACCGTCAAGCGCATAATCCTTTGGCGGGGATTGCGTGTAAACCTACCAAAACCCACCCCAATTTTCAAGTCGCCCGGCTGGTGCGGCGGTTTCGCCTGTCGCCGCCGGTCGCGGTCGTCGTCGCGGAGCTGGCGTTCGATGTGGTGCAACGATGAACGTGTACGCAATCGCCGCCGACGACATGCTCGAGCGGGCCATTGCGGCCGCCGTGGCTGCCTTCCCGGATCTCGGTGCGAATGGGTTGAACCATCCGCAGGATTGGCCGATTGAGCGGGCGCATGTCGAATGTGCGATCGGGTTCTTGCGAATGTGCATGAAGACCCAGAAGCCGAACTTCTCAAGTTATGCCATCAAACATTTTGCCGAAAAATGGGGCCGCACGGTCGGACTGGCGCCATACGTGACCAATGGCGCGGCGATTGTTGCTGCCCATGCTCTCGGCTTTGTCGTCGCAAGATACCCGACCGTTACCAAGCGCTATCCGCACGGCGGACCGAACGCTGAAGTTGGCGTTGCCCGACGCGACATCGTCCGGCTGACGCGGCCGCTCGGTTACGTGTGGTGATGAGCATGAACATCGTCCCGATGAATGCAACCAGCGCGGCCGTCGAGAGCGACATCAACACTCGCCCGATGCATGTCACGTTCTTCCGCGACGAATACGCGAGCACACTTCGCACCCAAGACATGACGCTGCCCGCGTTGCGCGATCTGATCCTCAAGACGACAGCGAGCACAAAAGCGGCGCTGCCTTGGCTCAAGCTCGCAAAGTTCGGCGACAAGCGGACTGAGAAGAACAGCTTACGGAACGACGCCAACGTGGACAAGATCACGGGCATTGAACTCGATGACGACAGCAAGACGACGCCACTCGATGAAGCTGTTGAAATCATGGAACGCGCAAAGCTGCGCGGTTTGCTTTACACGTCACCGAGTTCCACCGAAGCGGAGCCCAAGTCGCGCATCTTGCTTCCGACATCGTGCGACTTACCGCCCAATCAGCATGCGAAGCTGATAGCTCGCGTCAATGGTTTGTTCGGCGGCATTTTTTCGACCGAGACATTCACGTTGAGCCAAAGCTACTACTTCGGCACCATCAATAATAACCCAGCGCATTGCGCAGTAATCACCGACGGCGATTTCATTGATCTGCGTGGCGACCTCGACGCCGGGGCCATCGGCAAGCGAGAGCGGCCGAAGACCAACGGCACACAGTATCCCGAAGGCAATGGCGAGGGTGAGAGCTGGAGCGTGTTGCTAGGCCACATCCACGCAGGCACCGAGTTGCACACGTCATTACGAGACCTCGCATGGCGGTGTGGGCTCGCCGGCATGAATGGCGGGGCCACCGTCAATTTTCTCCGCGGCGCACTGGAGAACTCAATCGCGCCGCGCGTGGCGCGTTGGCAAAAGCGATACAATTCCATTCCTCAACTGGTCGCATCGGCCGAACAGAAAATTCCCACGCTGCCGGGCGGCACGCTGATCCAGTCCAGCGCCGAGTTCGCTAGCGGCTTCACGCCGCCCGATTACCAGATTGATGGACTCATCCAGCGGCGGTTTTTGTACGCGATGACAGGGCCGACCGGCGCCGGCAAGACGGCCGTGGTCATGCGCATCGGGGCGCACGTGGCGCTCGGGTTGCCGCTCGACGGGCGCGACGTTGAAAAAGCTCGCGTGTTGTTTTTCGCCGGCGAGAACCCCGACGACATAAGGATGCGGTGGATCAAGCTGTGCGAGGAAATGGGCCACGATCCGGCCGACATGGATGTTTTCTTTTTGCCCGGCACGCCGCCGATCTCCGATCCCGAGATACGCAAACGGATTGACGCCGAGGTGGCGAAGCACGGGGAGATTGGTTTGCTGATCGTGGATACTTCCGCCGCGTATTTTCGCGGTGACGACGAGAACAGCAATGCGCTACTCGGCGCGCATGCACGCATGCTGCGCTCATTCGTCAACCTGCCCGGCGGGCCGACCGTCATTGTGACGTGTCACCCGACCAAGAACCCAAGCATGGACAACTTGCTGCCGCGCGGGGGCGGCGCGTTCATTGCGGAGGTTGATGGAAATCTCGTGTGCATGAAAAACGATGCGGTCGCCACCTTACATTGGCACGGCAAGTTCCGCGGGCCGGATTTCGCGCCGATCCCGTTCCAGATTGTGCCGGGCACGACGGAAAAATTGAAGGACAGTAAGGGGCAAAAAATCTGGACGGTGACGGCTAAGCCAATCACCGAATCCGAAGTGGCGGTGATGGAGAACACCGGCCGCGCGCAACAGGACGCGGTGCTGTTGGTGTTACAAGCCGAACCAACGCTGTCCTTGGCGCTGATGGCTGAGAAGCTGCGCTGGTTTTACAAAACCGGCGAGCCGAACAAGTCACGGGTGCACAGCATGCTCAAGGGGCTGATCGCTGAAAAACTAATCAAGAAAGTCAGAGGGCTATACGTTTTTACGGAAGCTGGGGAAAAGGCGGCGAAGGCGGCCAAGAAGGCGCAGGACGAGATTCCGTTTTGATCGTGGAAGGGCCTTACCACGCCGCGTTTTTGGTAAAAACGGTTGCGGAGGCAAATGCTGCAACCGCGGTGACCGTTTTAGGAAAAACGATGCGCAAAACGATATTCGAAAAAGCCGCATGGAATAAGGGGAAGTTGCCCGTTTTGCGGAAAACGCGGTGCCGGTACGCAGAATGTTTAATTCTGCGATACCGGGCGTTTCGTTTTTATACGTTTGCTAGGGCGCACGAAAAAACGATTGAGCCCTACCGCACGCCAACCCGGCCCGAGGCCGCCGCGCCTACCGCAGAAAAAGTTTGCGCCGGTTGCCGGGCTGGCCAGCGGTTTAGCAAACAGGGTACGCTGAGCCGTAAAAGGCCTATAATGCTAGACTATTATTGCGTTTGCGGGTATACGTCAGTTGTTCGTCAGTGCGCACTAGAGGCAAAACATGCAGGCAGATAGCCCCGCGATAGCGGCCCACAAGCCGGCCGCTCGCTCAAAGATCACGAACGGTAGCGCGATCTTGGACGGTGCCGACATGCGCGGCCGCACTGCCCGCCGGTTCCGCGACGTGCTAGGCGAAATCGTATCTGACCTTGGAGGCGACCCCGCACAATTGAGCGAGGGGCAACGTCAACTTGCGCGGCGCTGCGCAATGCTCGCGGTCGAGTGCGAGAAGATCGAAGCGCACGGCGTTGCGGGCGAGGCCATCGACTTGGACAGCTACGGTCAGTTGACCGACCGCATCGGCCGCGCGTTCCAGCGGCTGGGGCTTAAGCGCCAAGCCCGCGACGTGACGCCGCGCCTTTCCGAATATTTGGCTTCGATAGCGCGCCCGCCACAAGCCGCGCCAACGGCCAACGAAGCCGAGGACGTGCCGGCATGACGCAGGCCACCACCATTGATCAGGCGCTAACGGACGCGAAGCTGCTCGGCGCCGCGCTTGGCGACGTTGCGACGTGGCAGACGTGGTGCGCAGTGCTGATTGCTGCCTTCGGCGGCCAACTCAACCGCGAACAGCGGAGTGCCTTCGCGGCCGTATCCGGTGGACGCAAGCCGCCTGATGCAATGGTCCGCGAATTGATCGCCATTGCCGGGCGGCGTTCGGGCAAGTCGAGGATGGCGGCACTGATCGCGGCTTTCATTGCCACATGCATTGACCACAGCGCCAAGCTTGCGGCCGGCGAGACTGGTTACGTGCTTGTCCTCGCAGCCAGCCGTGCGCAGGCGCAAGTCGTGTTTGCTTATGTACGCGGTTTCCTTTTGGCGTCGCCTATTTTGTCGCGTGAAATTGAATCCGAGTCGTCCGAGGAGATCAGGCTGCGCAACGGCGTTTGCATTGCCGTTCATGCCAACAACTTCCGCACGGTACGCGGCCGGACCTTGCTGGCGTGCATCTTCGATGAGTGCAGTTTTTGGCGCGACGAAACGTCTGCCAATCCCGATGTTGAAACCTATCGCGCTGTGCTGCCGGCGATGGCATCCACAAGCGGATTGCTGATTGCCATAAGTTCGCCGTACCGCAAGGGCGGGCTGATCTTTACTAAATTCCGCGACGCCTTCGGCCAGGACAATCCTGACGTGCTAGTCGTCAAGGGTGCCACGGTTCAATTCAATTCAACCATCGACGCGAGTGTGATCGCCCGCGCCCGCGAAAGCGATCCGGCCGCCGCTATGTCTGAGTGGGACGCGGAGTTTCGCAACGACATTTCGCAGCTTCTCGACGACGCATCAATCGACGTAGCCATTGACCGCTCACGGCCGCTGGAACTTCCGCCGCGTGATTTCAAGTACGAGGTTTTCGTCGATGCCAGCGCCGGTCGGCACGATGCTTTCACCATCGGCATCGCCCATCGTGAGGGCGAGCGCATCGTCGCCGATGTGATCCGTGGCAGGCGGGCGCCCTTCGACCCCGCGACTGTGGCCGCGGAATACGCGGAACTTGTCAAGCAATATCACTGCAACTTTGTCACCGGCGATAACTACGCCGGCGAGTGGGTTGCTCAAAGTTTTCGCGATTGTGGTTGCGAGTATATGCGCAGCGAGCTTGTGAAATCGCAGCTCTATCTCGAAGGCTTGCCCCACTTTATGCGGGGCGCAATTTCAATTCCAGATATGCCCTTATTGCTCCGCGAACTACGGCTGCTTGAGCGGCGCGTGCAACGGAGCGGTAAAGATTCCGTCGACCACGGCCTCAGCGGCTCGGATGATTTCGCGAACGCGTTGTTCGGCAGCATGTGGTTGTGCCGCGACATCGCACAAGACCCGATGAATTTGTCACCACCGGAGTGGTCGTCCCAACCGCGATATGTGCCCGGTGGAATAACCGAAATCTTCAACGGTGCGAACGCAGATTTAAATCCGGCTTGTGTGAGTGCAATGTTCGCACCGCGTTCGCGTTGGACAAACTAATCAACCGAGGAGAAAAAACCATGACTGACAAAATTGACGACGCCAAACGCACCGCACAAGAAGTTGAGCAACAGCTTGCGGCCGCCGCTGCAAAGCTGGCCGACGTTATCCGTAACCGCGCCGAAATTGCATTCGATGCAATCGTCGCACACGACGAAGCGGCGACAAAAAAGCTGGCCGACATTAATGAAGTCGAGGTCGCATTGCGCCGTGAACAGGTTTTGCTGGCCGCTTGCCTCGACACGGCACGCCAAAAGGTAACCAACGCAGAGCGCGAAACAGTCGCAGCAGCTGAGGCTGAACGTGCGGCACAGCGCCAAACCCGATTTTCTGCGCTCCGCGAGCGAGCGGTCGCACTCGACCGCATCGCGACCGATCTGACTGCGGCGTTTACCGATTTTCAGAAAGAGGCGGCTGCAATTGGTCGACTTGCGACCGGCTCCTCAGCACCAAGCGTCGAACTTGTAAGTGTCGGAACCCGACGTGCACTTGCGGCACATCTTCGAGCGACCGGGTTGCCGCTGCAAGCGATACCGCCCAGTCAGCGTCTGTCCTTTGCATCACTCGCGCAGAGCTGGAGCGGCACGACCTCCGCAGACGAAAATACGGCAACTGCAGCATAAGAAGGGATCAACAATGACCACGACAAAAGCAGAAGTGCTTAAACTTATCGAATCCAGTGCAGAGAAAATTCAACAACACGGAGAGACGCGCGAGCAGGCGTATGTGAGATTCATTACGAAAACCGATGAAGGCCGCGCGCTGCACTCAGTTTACAAACGCGCACCCGGACCCGATCACAGCCCGCCGGAAGCGCCAATCCAAAAGTGTGCCGCGCCGACGCCGGCCATGGCCAAGTTGTTGCAGAAGGCCGAGGCGATCAAAAAGGCCGAGGCGAACATCACGATGGAGCAGGCGTTCGCCAAAACTTATCTCGATCCGAATAACCGTGATCTGGTTGAGCTGGAGAAACGCCAGCGGTTGACTGCGGCCGCTTAACTTGTACACCGCGCGGCTTCTCCCCGCGCGGTCCGACACGGCGGTGCCCCGTCGTGTCAAGGCGGGGCTTCATTCACCCCCGCGCAGGGTGCCCGCCGGTGTCGGCATTGCCGGCGGGCGCTTGCGTTCCGGCGATAGCGTAGCGTGCGCGTCTGGTGCCGGGGCGACATGTCCGGTCCTCGCCCAACAACGGACATTTGAGCGCGCTGCACAATCTGTCGAAAAGTGCCATTAGCCGACAATCTCGTCGATTCTGGCGAGCAGCGCGGATGGTACGATCCGACCGAGCACTTTGGCCGTCTCGGCGCCCGGACCGCTTGTGCGACGTGGGGCCGACCACCCCGGCAATAGAGCTAGAGAGGGGCGACCAGCTCGGCGAGCTTGGCCGCGACGTCTGCCATCGACTCTTCTGCAGTGCTCAGGCCGGTTCGAGAGGCCAGCAGGGGGCTGACTTCACGGAGAGCTTCATACGTCGTTTCGTGCACGACGGGGACGAGCCGCTCACGCGCGAGGAGTGCCGAAAGTTCTTTGTCGGCGATGCCCTCTGCTGGCAGACGGCGCAGCAGCGCAGGGGTCACCAACACGATCCCGACTCGCGAGTTCGCCAAGCCCTTGTCGATGGCGCGGAGCAACGGCACGCCGAGGCCAACATCCTTTTCGCTGAACCAGACCGAGACACCACGTGACTCAAGCAGATTGTGCAGCTCCTTGGCGGCCCCCTGCCGGTCGTCCCACGCGTGGCAGAGGAAGACGTCCCGAAGGTCAGGCAGCTTCGCTAGGTTCTCGACGCTATTGCGGACCGGTGTGAGTGCCCGCACTTCTTCAGGCGTGTACCACACGGACGAACCGGCTCGCGACCAGCGCGGCTTTGCGCTGCGGCCGGATCCGCCGCCGCTGCTCCGGCCGCCCCCGCTGCTCCCCGACGAGGAGTGGGACGGGGAGTACGACGGAGAGTACGAGGGGTACGAGTACGACCTGTAGCCGCCGTAGCGGCCGCCGCATGCAGGGCAGTTCGCTCGACCGCTCGCTGTGCGATGGCCATATACTGGTGCTGTGCATCTAGCCATGTGGCCGACGATACCGGGTACCATCGCCGCTCTCAAGCTCTAGTTGCAATGGGCCAATGTCGCCTACGGGTCATTCTCGACGGATTCGCGATGTCCGAGTTGAGTCCGCTTTACCCCCGAAAGCGGACATTACTTTGTTCCTTAGCGCCAACAACTGACATGACGCTGACGGCGCACTCGGAAATATAGAGGCCGCCAACTAAGGTGGCCTACTTGCCGGTGTTGAGGTCGCTAGCAATTTGCAGGTTAGCGATCCGCTGTTGGCGAGCTACCTTTGCTTCTCGATTAGCCACCGACGATCTGTGCCGCGTTTGTAGCGTGTGAGGGCGCGGCAATACCGCGACCCCGAATTCGTGACTGCACAGAGAAGAAACGATGGCGCAGGCAAACAGCTTAGAGAGCCTCAGTGTTTTGTTTCTCGGAACTTGATTGTCGAGCGAATGGGTGCCGCTCTTGTAATGAAAAATCCGGCGAAGGTAAGTCCAACGATTGATGCAAATCCGATGAGCATAATCAGCGTAGCGAGGTCCATGGCACACTCTAAAAGTACGCAGCCGCATAGAAACTATGCCGGGCTGTCAATCGAGTGTCGAGTCGAAATCAGCATTTTTACGAATTTGGAATCGAGAAGCTGAAAACGTTAATGATCGGACACTACCGGCGCCGCCTGACAGGTTCTTCTTTTTGGCACGCGGGGTCGAGACCCATCTGTACTTGAACGTCCGTCTGGTATTCGTTCATCGCGCCGCTCGCCGCGTCTACGCCCAGACCAATTACTCCTCCGACAAGAATATTGCCGGCTGTCATTGGCTGAATATTCGATGCAATAACTCCCGCACCGTCCAAATAGCATTCCTTCGTACAGCGAACGGCGACGGCTTCTTTACTCTTTTCGAGCGACACAGACGCAGGCGTGATTACCACTCGAGTGCCGATCGACGACGATGTCAGCGTACAAGTCGCCCCTGCCACGCCAGGTGTGTTCACGCCAATGGTTTGATTTTGACCTTTAGTGAGTGTGGCGCAGGCCGCGAGCAAAAGCAGGCAGCCGAACGCGATTACAGTCTTACACATTATCCTATCCCCCTCATCCGCCAGCACAATCCTAGCGGGAATTCTAATGGAACGCGAGACATTGAAATAAGCCACTGCTGAGTGTGGCAGTGGCGTAAAAGTGAACCCCGGTGAGGCGGATTCAAACAGCTATCGGATAGGAATATCTGACACAAAAACGCGCTCGCCCGCGTTTGATACTCCGGCTTCATTAAGTGCTGCTACGAACGCGGTGTACATCGCCCACGGATAAGGCGATGGGCCGATAATCAAACGGTCGAAAATTACGGATGCATCGAGCTCGCTGAGCGCGGGTGAGATCTTTGCGTCAAGCGGAAGCTCATAAATAATTTGGGGGACGCCACCATAAGTCACGGTGGTCGGTTTCATAAGCGGTGATTTGGACCTGTTGGGCGAATATATCGCTCGCCACTCTCTTTCTTCGCGGAAACCGTGATGTTTCAAACAGATGACGCCGGCCACGAACATAACAAACACGACGTTCGTCACGAACTGACGATCGATGGCTTTCAAATACTCTGAGTTCTCGAGAATATTGCGCACCACGGTTTCTAGCTCAGAATGCACCTCAGGCTCGGTCATGTAGGCGACGGGACTGAACATGATGTTAAGGGCAAGACTGGCTGCCGAAAATTGAGGGACGCGCAATACAATCCCCACGCGACCGACGCTTCCACCAAATGCCCGCCACATGGACAATCGACCAATTTTATCTTCGTCGTCTTCATGCCTGGAAATTGATGTGACGTACGTATTCAGATGGACGTCCTGTAGCCATCCATTGAAGAGGGTGAGCGCCTCTTGAGCACACCCCGGTGAGCAGCCGTCCAGGGCGTCGAAAAAGGTTTGTTTCTTGGTTTGATCTTTGAAAAAGCTGTTGAGGATATCGAATCCGTGTTGCACCTCTCGATAGTCAGACATGCAAGTCGCGTTGCGCATCCAGATGCGCTTGGTGTTGATAATCTTCAATGCCGCTTCGGCTGATGTGTAGTGTACAAATCGCTTGGGGTTTAACGCGTCCTTATAGATTTCCATGCGCTCGCGCCTTGCATTGGGCATGAAGATCGCCTCCAGGCGTGTCGCCATTTCGATTTGTTCCGGAGTGAGTCCGGGCGGAGTCGGGTTCATGGTGTAGTTCTTTCGGATGTCGACTATGACCGCAACATTCTGTCGATGTCGCACGGTAAAAAATATGGAATGTGCTGCTTGCTACAAGCTGAGCGCGCGAAAACATTTCGCTTGACCGCGTCATCACGACCGAGACGATGATTCTTCCTTTAGATTCAACGGCCGCGAGGTAGTTTTAGAACTGATCGGTTCCGCCTATATAGGTCCGCATGCGCGGCCGCTTCACACGAATGTACACATTGCGCGAACTCTACGAGCTCTACCGGGCAGTACCTAACTGAGACTGCATAGAGAAGAAGATCGCACCGACAAAATTGGAGAACGACATCATGTTTAAACGCGCACCGGCGCATGAATTGGGCAAACGCTCTTTGTCGGACGTTGTCGTGGGCAATTGGTACTACGGTTTTAAGTGTGGCCATTGCAAAACTCTAGTCCCCGTCTTTGACGATAGGAGCGGCGGCACGCAAAAGATAAGCGTATTCGGCGGCGCGCTGGAAGCAGTTTGCCCGTTCTGCAAAGGGGCTCAGGTGTATTTGCCACAGCAGCTCGAGCAATTTCAATTCGCAGGCCCACGGAATCGGACGCAGACCTCAGATCCGAAGCTGCGGAGCGAGGTGACGGACAGCAGTGAGGATGGCACGACGGCAAGAAAGCAACCTTTCAAACAGGGTCGCCGGTACTGCATTTTCTGCGAGCGAGAGCCTCCCAAAATCAAGATGTCAGGAGAACATCAGTTCGGCGATTGGCTAGAAGAGTTATTTCCGCGAGATGATACAACGCGCCACACACTTATCGTTGCCGATCATCCAAACGGATCAGTGAATGATCGGCCGACGGTGACGCGATTTGACCGCCAAGGTCATTCGGGCTCTATAAAACTTTCTGTCGTCTGCACACAGTGCAACAACGAATGGATGAGCACCAAGGTTGAAGAACCGGCAAAACCGATTCTCAAGCCTTTAATATTAGGAGTAACATGCGGATTGGACGGGGATATGCAGAGCATCGTAGCCACCTGGGCTGCCAAAACGGTAATGGTGTCCGAACAGAGTCGAGAAACGCGGTCGGTCATTTTTCAGTCGGAGCGTACGTGGCTCAAAGAACATCTGACGCCGCCGATGGGCTGGTCGATTTGGATTGGGTCGTATGGCGGAACGGAGTGGCGCGATCTGACATGCTTTATGCACCCGGCAACTATGGATGTGCCGGCGATTGGCGATCAACGGCCAGCGAAACACAATTTTGAATTTACGATTCTCGGTCTGGGCAAATTGGCGATTGTCATCATCAATACGTCGGCGCCTCACCTACATGGAAAGTTTTCGATACCGCGCCTTCGGCAAATTTGGCCAATCGTCGATGATCGCGTGACTTGGCCAACGGATTATATTGCAACCGATGCTGACCTTTGGCAGCTCACGAGTTACCCCATCGACTTCATGCGTAAGACCCAAGATCCATCGCCTTGACTGTCCCGATTCAAATAGTGCGACATAACATTTCGACTTACCAAATGTAGCGATTGGTCGCAGTGCCCCGAATCGCATTCGAATTGCCGGATGCGGCACTTTTAATCCTCCCGATCCGGTTGGGATTTGCGACACACGTGTCGCATTTGCGAAACAAGTTTCACTTTTGCCGTGCGTCTCAGCGATATGTTGTGCCGGGACTGAGCGTTACCGTCGAACCTTGGGTGGCGGAAAGTGACCAGGCGAGGTTCGGCACGGGCGAGTGTGCCGGAAGATCGGGCATTGGCGGCAAGCCGATGACGCACACGCCCTGATACCGTGGCCCAGTTATGCAGCCATCAAGACCATTGTGAAGTGCCTCCACACAGCCGACGGCAACGAACGCGCCACAAGTCAGACATTGGGTTGTTCTGTTCATTTTATTTGGCCTCTTATCTTCGAAACGCTCGAACTATACACCATCTCGCCGCTTTCCGCGATTCCGCTACGCAAGATGTGGTGGGATGGCCTCATTCCACGAATCGCGTTCGAATTGCCGGATGCGCTACGGTTCCCAAATCCTCGCCGAGTGCGAGCAGGCTGATGATCCGGTTCGTCTGCGACAAGTGCGGACGCAAGGGGCAGTACCGGAAGGTAACGCTTGTCGACAAATATGGGCCTGACGTTGCGATGCCCGACCTGCTGCACAAGATTGCCGACTGCCCGCACTGGCAGCCGATGCGCGGCGGATGCTCGGTGAGGTACGACCTTACGCAGGCAGAGCTTGATAAGGCGATGCATCGTTGGAATGCTGCAACACCACAGGGCTGTCGACCGGCAAGTGGGATTCCATTCGTTTCCACGAGACCACGAGTTGTTATAGACTTAGGGTAGAATTGTGCACCCTGAGCCACTAGGCGTATTTGGAACTACCCGGTA
Source organism: Hyphomicrobiales bacterium (assembly GCA_003169835.1). GTDB lineage: Bacteria > Pseudomonadota > Alphaproteobacteria > Rhizobiales > Xanthobacteraceae > PNAI01. The sequence goes on from PNAI01000050.1 coordinate 103,558, forward strand.
GTTCGTGCAAGCAAAGTCTGGTTCAACGTTGTCGAGAGCACGAGGTCAGAATGATAGATGTAAAGCAAGCTGTGAACGCAGCAATTGCATACGTAAATGATTTTCCAAGCCTCTTATCGACTGCGAATGTTCGCCTTGAAGAGACCGAACTGAGTGATACTGAAACATATTGGAATATCACTCTCAGCTTTATCGAGAACGCGTTGATGGGGACTCGAACATATCGAATATTCAAAATTGATGCCGAGACTGGGGTCGTGAAGTCAATGAAAGCTCGCAACATATTTAAGCAGGCCTAGCGCGTGTATCCGCACGATTTATTGGAAAAATATAAGGACAAAGGTGTTCTAATAGACACTAACTTGCTTCTGCTGATTGCGGTTGGCACCTATAACACTGCTAGGATTCTATCGTTCAAAAGAACGCAGCGATATACGTTAGAAGACTTTTTACTAATGCGAAGAATCCTGGAGCATTTTCAGCGCCGCGTTACGACCCCGAACATTCTCACAGAGGTCGATAACATCGCGCGACAATTGCCGGAGGACGAGCACGAGTCGATAGCGGCAGTTTTGACCCAACTCATATCAAATTCTTTTGAAGTGTACGTAGAGTCTCGAACTGCGGTACAGACACATTTGTATCCTGCGATTGGTTTGACAGATTGCGTAACGATGAGTTCGGCAGAGGAGGTGTTAGTTCTGACTGACGATTTTGAACTATCAAATAGATTGGCTAGCGTGGGTCGCGATGCACTCAACATAAATCACATTAGGCATTTTGATCTGTGAGCAGTTCTGCAATGGCGAGGCCGGCACGTGGCAACCATGAGATTAGGCCGCTGACTTGACGGTCTCCACATTGCCGCAACTCTTGACGAGGCGAAGGAGGAACTGGCGCCGCGAAGGAAAAGTGCCGGGGGAATAGTCAATGGGTCAAAACCACAGAACTGTTGATGCATTGGCGGTCGAGCTACGACAGGTTACGACAGGCATAGGGAACCAGCGCCGACTGCCAGACGCTTTCCGCAAGTTGTTCGGTGGTGCGCATGAAGACGCGGGCGTAATAGCTCGTCCAGGAACCCCGAGGTTCAAGCTTGCACGAGGAGTTTCGTACCTCTCAGCATTGCGAAGTTGGAGAAGGAAGCGAAAACGGGCGGCGGAAGCTCGTATCAGGCGCAAGGCGCAAAAAATAGAAAAACTCCTGCGAAAAATACCGAAGTACAAGAACAAGGAATTTATCTGCATCACTGATTACGACAGGTGTCTCAACCATCGCGGACCAAATTCGACGATCTGCGCGATGGCGTTCATCATCTGCATGGGTCGGCGAGCCATTCCGCTTCTTAAGCAACTTGGAAAAGCCGCTAAAACGGCTGCATCTGGAGAGGCACTTTCGTAAGCTAAGGAAGGCCAACATGATGGCCCGCCGTTTTCAGCGCCGCGCTCTTCGGACCTCAGTTATGCCGCCGCTCCCGCCCTCGGCGTGGTCGCCGGTGCCGCGGCATCACGGCTGACGGGCGCGCTTTTTATTTAGACGATGAGACTTGCAACCTTCCGCCATTCTGACGGGATGGCGTTCCATCTCTTAGGCCAGCGCGCTCTCACAAGCGGCGAAGGGTGGGCGGAAGTGAACAAGGTCAACCCGGAAGCTACAAGGTGTGATCTAGCCTCGGCTGCTTTCTGCCCGACCAGCACGACCACGCGTAGCCTAGGAAGCAAATGGATCAATTCGTTCGCGTGGCTCGCACCGTCCAGCAATTCCGATCCCGTCACCGTGCGTGTGCCGTTCCACCCCGGGATAACATTCCACAGGATGGTCAGCTCGCGCGGCAACCCGGCTTGACGCATGAAATTGAAAGTGGCCTCGGCGGTCGGATCGTCATTGTTGCGGCTGATAAAACCTGAGCCCGATCGCTTGCCGCTGCCTTCCTCGGTCGTCATCGGGCCGGGCTTCTCGAACAGGAACAGCGCCCGCGCCTCCACACCGCCGTCGAGCGGGTCAAAATCAGGAACTTGCAAGCCTGGCCGACGCAGCTTTTCGGCGAAGGTCTTCAATTGGACCATGTGCGGAAGGCCGAGCATGGCGCGCCGCCGTTGGCGCACACCCGCGTCGCGCATCGAACGCGGCCAGTCGTCGGCTTGGGGCAACGTCATTGGGCGGTTGAAGTGTACTGACGAAACGCTGACTAGATTTTTTTGTCTTTTGCGGTAGCTGCTAAGTCCTTGATATTGTGGAGGCCACGGCCGGAATTGAACCGGCGTACCCGGTTTTGCAGACCGGTGCGTAACCACTCCGCCACGTGGCCTTAAACCCCGAAATATCGGTGAAATATAGCGGGCTACCAAACTCCTAATAGGCGATTTGCCACTGGATTGCCACCGGTGGCGGCGCGATTTGTACTATGGCCGTTCCTGATCGGTTAGTGCCTGGTCGAATGCCTTTTTGACTACTTGCGTCGCCCGCTCGTTCGTGTTGCTGAACAGATGTCCGTACACGCCGACGGTGATTGTCGGCGACCCTTTTTCACTGCGGCCCGAAATACGCACGGGCAAAAAACCACGCACAAATTCGAATACATTCTGGCGTTGGGCTCGCCGCTTAAGTCCGAGGTCGCAAAAAAGAAAATTCTCGACAAGCTGCACGTACCGGGTGGCGTGGCATACGTCAGCTACGGTACGTTCGAAGTCGCGACGTTTGCGCAGACAGCGGCTGATCCTGGCTGCGTCGGCAAACCATGCGATGGCAACACTGTCGAGATCGATAACGGCCACGCCGCGCCAAAACGCCGACGTTGATTGCGGGCTATGCCGACAGGAAACACACCGACAAACATTTCATCGATGGTTGGTTCAATCCTGACGACAAAGGCAGCTTCACCAAAGATGGATTGATCGTGCTTGAAGATCGCCTCTCGCGCACATGGAGAAAATACGATGTGGCAGGCAGCAGCTTTTATCAGGGGCTCACAGCGTTGGCTAATGTCGTCCATTTTGCGTTGACCAAGTTGCCAACTGACGCAATGATCGCAATGGTGGCGACCAGCATCGTCCCGAGCAGAACCGTGTATTCAATCAACGCTGTCCCATCCTCATCGGCGACAAAACGCTTAGCTAAATTCAACACTTTTGTCATAAAAATCCCCTTGGATCGAATTAACAATTTCTCATCGGCTGCGAAAGATTCCGCAACACGTAAGGCATCCCCATACGGCGCCGCGCAGAATGTTCGATCAAGATTGGGTGCAGCGTCAATCGCACTGCTATCAAATGTTGGTTTCATAAATTATTTTTATCATTAATCCGCGGCTGCTCGAAGGGCGCGGTAATGCCACAACCATGAATTCGTGATGTCCGCCAACTGGCCGCAGCCACTACGGCGGGCAACCTCTGTATGGACATTTTCGCGATCTACCTTTTGTCAAGATGGCAACCAAGCCACCAGTGACTTCAACTGGCTGTCCGGTTTGGTGAAGCACAACGGCACGGCCTTAAAGACACCGACGGCCTCGCAATTGGCCACCTTGATGACCGAAATTTGCACAGGATCACACACACACACACCGGCTAGTTTGGTGAGACACCGATCACAAGGAAAAATCGGGGGTAAATCGATAACCAAGATTACATGAAATCGGGCCTTGAGGTCCGCATTCTTGTGTCTTGGCATCCCGGCGTGCGCGGCTTGAAGAACACGCAACTCGGCTCCCACAATGCACGGCGTCAGCGCCTATATAAGGCATGACTACGTGTGGCGGGAACCGGCTTACCGAAAAAATCGTTAGATTTCTGCGGCCCCGATGGCTTCAGCGCCGCACATGAACCACCGCGATTTTATCGTTGTAGAGCTGCCGCCAGCGTGGGGAATGATCGAAGTAGTTTGCCATTGGCGTTCCAGGCCGCAACAGGGTCCAGGTCACCTTATAGGTGTCAGCCATCTCGTCGAGCTTCGAAAGTTTTTCCGGGCTCATTGCCTCGAAATACTCGACCGCGAACTTCTTGCCGAATGGCAATGTCCGGCCATCGATGAACGTTTTGATGCCGCGAAATATCAAGTATCCGCCAAAATCAAAATCGTTGAGAACCGGGCCAGTCACGTTTTGCGCTAATACATAATCGACCGCCGCCTGCGGGCTGACATTTGGAGAAGGAGTTGGCTGCCGCACCTGGATGTAAACGGCACTCAACACGACCATTGCGATCGCCGTTGCCGCGGCACAAAGCAGAGCCGGGAGCGGCCCCGATGTGCGCGCCCCGAACAATGGCCAGGGGTCGATTGAAGGCCGAAGAAATGCACATTGAGTCTGCAATGGTCGAGCCAGCAAAAACGGCCACGTCAAGCCAATCATGGGCAAGGCGCGGACATGCTTCAGTCCGAGATGAAGAATGCCGACCAGCAACAACGTGCGGGGGAACCTTATCTTTACGCCGTACGATAACGCCAATGTCAAAAGAAGGAGCAAGATGAGTTCGTGAGCAAATTCGTTGTCCGCATTCATCGGTCGCCATTCGCTGTTCTGTTGCAAGACCAGCCCGAGGTTCAGCACGTTATAGGTCTCCACGATATATTGATATCCATACGGCGTAATGCATCCCGCCAACAGCGCACAAATCCAAAAGACTGACCATTCAGTTGCAACCCGGCGGCGATCGGCGACGCTGGCAGTAACGGTAGACTCGAATGCAAACCCGGCCGTCAGCACCATGCCAAACGTGAATCCGCCGTGCAGGTTCGCCCATAACGTGACAAGCGGCAGCAGCCAATAGCTCGGCCGCCGATTTTCATCGCAGGCTCTGGCGAGAAGAGCTGCCCACAGGACGATGACCGGATATGACAATAAATGAGGGCGTGCCAGGAAATGATTGCTAGCGAATATGTAGGCGACGGTGGTTGCGCCCAATGCAACGGTCGCGCGCAGATTTTGCGCGAGCAGCACATACATCGTCACGAATGTTAACGTGAGCGTCAGGCTGGCGAGTAGGACGACGCCATGCCATCCCAGCGCTTCGTATGAAAAATACAAAATAACCTGGGCCAGCCACTCCATATCTGTCCAGGGCTGCCCGAAAGCCGTATGAGAAAAAATGTCAGATCGGGGGAATTTCTGTTGAAGCCAAATCCACTGTCCCGTTTCGATGTGCCAATACGTATCGGGATCCTGCAAAAAATTCTCGCTGCGGATAAAAAGAGAGTGATAAAAGAGGCCAATCCCAAACACGAATGCGATCAAATTAGTCGGAAACGTCAGATCGCTCTTGTCGCTTTCGTGTTGCATAATCGCTTTTGCGGGTGAGGGGGTTGGCCGGGGCGCTGCCAATCGATCTAACGCAACGAAAAACCAAACGAATCAAACATTGCAGAAAATGTACCGGATGCCGGACACATCCGGTAGCTTGCCTTTTGTCCTTCCATGCCGCAAAAGTCCCAGCTGTCCCGCACCCTTTACAGGGAAAGTACATGGCTGATTTTTCTGTCGCGCGCCGTACTATGGTCGACACTCAGGTCCGCACGAGCGACGTGACCGATTTGCGCTTGGTCGCTGCTATGCTCGATCTGCCCCGCGAGCGTTTCGTTCCGCAAGACAAGATGGCAATCGCCTACCTTGATTTCGATGTTCCTGTCACTGCGCTAGTCCAGCCGGTACGTCGGCTGCTCAAGCCGATGGTGATCGCCAAACTCATCCAGGCGGCCGATGTCGGGGTAACTGACTGCGTGCTCGATATCGGCTGTGCCACCGGCTACTCTTCGGCGCTGCTTGGGAGGCTGGCCGGATCGGTGATCGCGCTTGAGGAGGACGCTTCGCTTGCGCAAATCGCTGGTAAAACACTCACCGCGCTCGGCGCCGCAAATGTCACCGTCGCGACCGGGCCACTGACGGCCGGCTGGCCGGCGGGCGGTCCCTATGACGTCATTATTCTTGAAGGGGCAACTGAATTCGTGCCGGTAGGACTGCGCGGGCAGTTGAAGGATGGCGGACGGCTTGTCTGCGTGCTGGGTCGTGGGCCTGCGGGCAAGGCCATGCTGTTTCGTTCGCTTGAAGGTGAACTTAGCGGCCGGACGATCTTCGACGCCGCGGCTCCCGTGCTCCCGGGCTTCACGCAAACCCCGGAATTCGTGTTCTAGCCTCTCGAATTGACCGTCTTGGATGCTCCAGCCCACGAACTGTGGCCCCATTGCCGCAGCAGCTCTGATCCCGCACAAATGCTCGTGCATGGGGGTTTCAAGCGGCTCTGGGGCCGCGTATTATTTAACAAATGTGGTTTCATGCGTATTGCGTAGGGCGCCGATGAGCACTTGATACGTGCACAGAGGGGGCGGCCGAGTGTGCGTTGGTGGGGTAGTTGGGATGCCAAGCGTAAGGTGGCAGGGGATACGCTTTGTCGCGGCGGGAATATTTCTGCTGCCCATTGCCATGGTGCCTGTCACGATGCCTGTCACGGCTGCGGCCGACACATTGGAATGGGCGCTCGTTCAAGCCTATCAAAATAATCCGCAAATTAATTCTCAGCGCGCCGCCGTTCGGGTCACCGACGAAAACGTCCCGCAGGCGCTGTCCGGCTACCGTCCGCGATTTTCTGTCAGCGGCAGCTTGGGCGAGCAGTATCTCGACGTCTATTCGAAAACGGGAAGCACCCCGCCTTATTCGAGTTCATATGGCAACAACGCCGTCTCAAATTACGGATTGACCGGCACGCAGACGCTGCTCAACGGATTTCAAACTGCAAATCGAACGCGTCAGGCGGAGAGCCAAGTTTCAGCCGCGCGCGAAAACCTTCGGCTGACCGAGCATACGATCCTGTTGGCAGCCGTCACCGCCTACATGAACCTGATCCGCGACGCCGCGATCCTCGAGCTGCAGCGCCGCAATGTGGAAGTACTGGCTGAACAGCTGCGGCAAACGCGCGATCGTTTCAATGTCGGCGAGGTCACCAGGACCGACGTCGCCCAAGCGGAATCCCGGTTGGCTGGCGGCCGCGCCTCGATGCTTTCTGCCGAATCCAACTACGTCACGTCCCGCTCGACTTATCGGCAAACCATCGGCGTGGAAGCGGGAAAGCTTGCGCCGGCAGCTCCTGTCGACCGGTTCTCACCTCGCACGCTCGCGCCCGCGGTCTCGGCGGCGCGCGCGCAGCATCCTTCGGTCACGGTCGCGATGTACAACGTCGATGCCGCGTTGCTGCAGGTGAGGATCGCCGAGGGTTCGCTCTATCCGACATTGTCACTGCAGGCCAATGCCCAACAGAGCAACGGCTCATCGACCAATTTTGGCACGTTGCAATCCTCGATCGCGACGATAACCGGCCAGCTCACCATCCCGCTCTATCAGGGCGGCGGTGAATATTCGCTCATTCGACAGGCCAAGGAGACGCTCGGCCAGCGCCGACTTGACCTCGACACCGCACGCGAGGCCGCCCAACAGAGCGTGGTGCAATCCTGGGGCCAGCTTGAGGCGGCCAAGGCCCAGATCCAGGCGACGGAAGCACAAGTTGCGGCTGCCGAGATTGCGCTCAATGGCGTGCGCGAGGAGGCGCGCGTCGGCCAGCGCACCACGATCGACGTGCTCAATGCCCAACAGGAACTCGTGACGGCCCGCGTCGCGTTGGTGACCGCTCAGCGCGACCGCGTTGTCGCATCCTTCGCACTGCTCGCCGCGGTGGGGCGCCTAGCGATCCCGGTGCTGGGGCTCAAAGTCCCGGCCTACGATCCGATGGTGCACTATCAGCAGGTCCGCGACAGCTGGATCGGGGTTCGAACGCCTGACGGCAAGTGAGTCGCGCCGTCACGGCACGTCATTGGCGGAAGACCGGACCCTGCGCCAATTCGCATTTTTCGCATATCCACACATGATTTTGGCGTCCGCCCGCCGTCATGCCATACTGGAATGATAACTGGAATCGCTTCCGGCGTATCGCGTTCGCGTAGGGCGTCCAGTCGCTTAGTGCGTCTAAGTGTAAGCCGCAAACCCGTAACTGTATGAACGTCTGCGTTGGCGTGCCCCATGGTCATACCCATGGCGGTGCGCGGCGATAGATCTATGAGGATTTGGTAATGGCGCAAGCGGCGAAGGCACAAGAACCAACGATGGAGGAAATACTCGCCTCAATTCGTCGCATCATTTCCGACGATGATTCCAAACCGTCGGCCGCGGCCTCAGCCGCACCGACAGCTCCGACACCGCCTCTTGCTCCCACGCCGCCCCGTCAAGCCGCACCCCCGCCACCGCCCCCTGTTGCGCCGCCGCCGCCGCCGATTACGGAGCCGAAAGCGCTCAAGCAGGACGGCATCGACCAGATGCTTGCGGAGTTGGATGTTCGCACAGAGCCGACGATCGTTGGCCCCGAACCGGCCGATGTTCTCGACCTCACCGAATCCATGGTCGCACCCTCGCCACCGCCGGCTGCTGAAGACACGAATTTCCGGACGATCGACGGCGAGCCCGATGTCATCTTCCGCGAAACCGAGCCCGAGCCGCCACCGCCTGCGGACAAGCCTATTCCAGAGACGCCTCGGCCCGCCCAACAATTCGCGCCCGAGCGGTCGTTGCTGTCGAATGCGACGACCGCTGCGGTGGACTCCGCCTTCAACACGCTCGCTCACACCGTCCTGGTGCAGAACGCCCGCACCCTGGAAGACCTCGTGCGTGAAATGCTCCGTCCGCTGCTCAAGAGCTGGCTTGACGACAACTTGCCGGGCATTGTCGAGCGCATGGTCAAGGCCGAGATCGAGCGTGTGTCGCGCGGCCGCGGTTAGTTCGGCTGCGCATTGTGCCGCTTCAAGCCGCGCGTGAACTGCCACGCCAGCACCGGTAGCAGCACCATACTGACCAAGAACAGCGGCGGTGCACCAAAACGATCGACGATCGGAGCAGAAAGAGTCGTGCCGATTGTTTGGCCGAGGTAATACATCGAAGCGAAAATTGCGACCGCGGTGCCGCGCGCGTCTGGCGTCATCTGCGAGCCAACCGTCTGCAGCGTGTTGTGCAGCATGTAAAAGCCGAAGCCGATCGCCGTCACCGCGAATGGCGCCAGCGTCCACGTAGGCTCGACCGCGAGCGCGAAAAAAGCCCCTGCCATGATCAGCCCGCCGGCATTTGCGATGCCGATCTGCCCAAGCCGCTTCAACAGCGGCTTGACTGTGAGGGCATAGGCAATGCCGCCGAGGCCGAATGAGCCTACGATCAGTCCGATCGCGGTGAAGCTAAGGCCGAAGCGAAGATGCAGATCGGCGCCCACGAACGTGAAGATGCCGAACACCAGCACGCCCTCGAAAAACACCATCACCAGTACGAAGCGCGCCCACGGGTTGGAGAACAGCGTGACGTAATCGGAATACATGCTGCGCGGTTTGGCCGCCCGGCGATCGGCAGCGCGGGTAACGGGATTGACGATGAGTTCGAACAGCAGCGCCAGCGCCGCAACGGCAAATATCGCCGCCAACACGAAAAACACATTGCGCCAGCCGAAATAATCGCCGAGCACACCGGCCGCCGCCTGACCCAGCATTTGGCCGGTGATCTGGCCGGCCAGGAAACGGCCCAGCACTTGCTGGCGGCGCTCGTAAGGCACCACGTCGGCGACGAAGGCCATGCCGAGCGGAATGATCCAGGCCGCGGTCGCGCCCGAGGCCAGCCGCGCGATTGCGAGCCCGGTGAGCGACTGGGCAAGGCCGCACAGCACCACCATGACGGACGAAAGCGCGCAGGCAACCGCGACGACCCGGTATTTGCCCATCCGGTCGCCGATCGGCCCGATGATGAGCTGCACCGTGCCATGGGTGCTGGCGTAGGCTGTGACCACGATCGAAGCCGTGCCGACGGTGGTGCCGATGTCGGCCGCGATCTGCGGCAGCAGCGTATCGAGCGCGCGCACCATGGCCTGGCTGGCTACGCTGGCGAGCGCCAGGAAGGCGATGGCACGCGTAGGCGTAGCCGGCGGGGCAGGGGCTTGGGACACTCGGAAATCCGGGCTTGCGTCTGCACGTGCCCGAGGCGTTGACAGGCCCGAGCGTGCCGGGCTTTGTACCGCGCGATCCAAAGCAAACAAACGGCAATGATCGACAAGACTTATCAGTCCTCCGAGGTCGAAGCCCGCATCTACGCGGCGTGGGAACAAGCGGGCGCGTTCCGCGCCGGCCGGCCCGAACGCGCGGGTGCCGCGGCCTATTGCATCGTCATCCCGCCGCCCAACGTCACGGGCTCGCTCCACATGGGCCACGCGCTCAACAACACGCTCCAGGACGTGCTCTGCCGTTTTGAGCGCATGCGCGGCAAGGACGTGCTCTGGCAACCCGGCACCGATCACGCCGGCATTGCGACCCAAATGGTGGTGGAACGCCAACTGATGGAGCGCCAGGAACCCGGCCGGCGCGATCTTGGCCGCGAGAAGTTCCTGGAAAGGGTCTGGTCCTGGAAGGCGGAATCCGGCGGCACCATTATCAAGCAGCTCAAGCGGCTAGGGGCCTCCTGTGACTGGTCGCGCGAGCGCTTCACCATGGATGAGGGGCTCTCCCGCGCCGTTCTTAAAGTTTTTGTAGAACTTCATAAGTCCGGCCTAATCTATAAGGATAAAAGGCTAGTCAACTGGGACCCCGAGCTGCTCACGGCCATCTCCGACTTGGAAGTGCGGCAGGTGGAGGTGAAGGGGAGCCTCTGGCACATCCGCTACCCGCTGGAAGGCAAGACCTTCAATCCGGACGACGCGTCGACCTTCATCACCGTCGCCACCACCCGGCCTGAGACCATGCTGGGCGATGTCGCGGTCGCTGTGCACCCCGAGAACGAAAAGCTCAAACACCTGATCGGCAAGAACGCGATTTTGCCGCTCGTCGGCAGAAAAATTCCGATCATCGGCGACGACTACGCCGACCCCGAGAAGGGCACCGGCGCGGTCAAAATCACGCCCGCGCACGACTTCAACGATTTCGAAGTCGGCAAGCGCCATGGGCTGCCGCTAATTAATATCTTGAGCCGCACAGCCCATATTACATTTCAAGGGAACGCCGCATTTTTAAAAGATTTACCGATAACGAATGAACTCACTGAAACATGTGAGACCCTTGATCGAAAATATCGCGATGATGCTCGGAAGATCATAGAACAGCGACTAGAAGAAAAGGGCCTTCTTGATAGAATTGAACCGCACAAACACACCGTGCCCCACGGTGATCGTTCGAATGCTGTAATAGAGCCGTTTCTCACAGAGCAGTGGTACGTGGACGCTGCGACGCTGGCGAAGCCGGCGATCGAGATGGTGCGCTCAGGCGAGACAAAGTTCGTGCCGAAAAATTGGGAGAAGACCTATTTCGACTGGATGGAGAACATCCAGCCATGGTGCATTTCGCGCCAGCTGTGGTGGGGACATCAAATTCCCGCGTGGTATGGACGTAACGAAGTTGCACATCGCCAATGGGCACAAGCTTTGGACGACCCAAATCGTCCCGACCTCCTGGCTGAACCGGAAATATTTGTTGCAAGCTCCGAAGCGGGAGCCGTCGATCTGGCAAGACAGAAATATGGTTGTGAAATTCGCGTCTTGTCGAAACCTCCGGCAGACGAGCTAGACCCGATATTTCAACAGATCATTGACGACGAACTGGCAGGGAAGTCACATTGGGAGCCCATCTGGCGCGACGAAGATGTCCTCGACACTTGGTTCTCCTCCGCGCTCTGGCCGTTCTCGACGCTCGGCTGGCCGGACCAGACGCCGGAACTCAAACGCTTCTATCCGACCTCTGCGCTGGTCACCGGCTTCGACATCATCTTCTTTTGGGTTGCGCGCATGATGATGATGGGACTGCATTTCATGAAAGAAGTGCCGTTCCACACCGTCTACATCCACGCGCTGGTGCGCGACGCCAGCGGCGCGAAAATGTCGAAGTCGAAGGGCAACGTCATCGATCCTCTTGCGCTGATCGACGAATACGGCGCCGATGCGCTGCGCTTCACGCTTGCCGCCATGGCGGCACAAGGCCGCGACATCAAGCTCTCGCCGCAGCGCGTCGAAGGCTATCGCAATTTCGCGACCAAGCTCTGGAACGCTGCGCGCTTTGCCGAACTCCACGGCTGCGCCCGCGTGGCAGGCTTCGATCCGAAAGGCGCGAAGGAGACGCTCAACCGCTGGATCGCGCACGAGACCGCCAAAGCTGCCCGCGACATCACGATCGCAATCGAGGCCTATCGCTTCAACGATGCCGCAGGCGCCGCCTACCGTTTCGTGTGGAATGTCTTCTGCGACTGGTACCTCGAGTTGTCAAAGCCAGTGCTCACCGGCCCCGACGGCGCTGCAAAAACCGAAACGCGCGCCATGACCAGCTGGGCACTCGATGAAATCTTCAAGCTGCTGCATCCGTTCATGCCCTTCATCACCGAAGAACTGTGGGCAGTGACGGCCGAGCAGGGGCCCAAACGCGACCGCTTCCTAGTACTCAGCGATTGGCCGGCGCACGCTGGCCTTGACGATCCGAAAGCCGAAGCCGAAATTGGTTGGGTGATCGATCTCGTCAACGCCATACGCTCGGTGCGCGCGGAGATGAATATCACCGTGGCGATCCCGTTGGTGCTTGCGAGTGCTTCTGCCGAAACCAAGGCGCGCGCGGAGCGGTGGTCCGAATTCCTCCAGCGGCTGGCGCGCGTTTCCGACATTTCTTTTGCCGACAAGCCGCCGCAAGGCTCGGTGCAGCTTCTGGTGCGCGGCGAGGTGGCGGCGCTGCCGCTCAAAGGTGTCATTGATCTGGCCGCCGAGCGCGCGCGGCTGCAAAAGGAAATGGACAGAGCCGACGCCGATATCAAGCGCGTCGATGCCAAGCTGTCCAACGCCGACTTTATTGCGCGCGCGCCGGAAGAAGTGGTCGAAGGCGAACGCGAGAAGCGCGAGGAGGCGGAAGGCCGCAAGGCGAAAATCCTCGAAGCGCTCGAACGCCTCAAGGGCGCGGTGTGATTCAATGCGCTGGCTCGCCAAGTGGTTTGGCTTGGGCGTTCTCGGTTTCCTCGTTGTTCTGTTGATCGCGGGCTGGCTGACCGCAAAGCCCAGCGATCCCGTGCTCTGGCCGCCCGGTGCTGGCGCTGCCGTGGCCGAAATCTACGTGGTCAGTCACGGCTATCATGCCGGCATTGTGGTCAGGCGCGCGTCCACCGAGGAGTTCGCGGGCCGGCAGGGCAACGCCGCGCTCCTCGCCGTGACAAAGCGTTTTCCGAGCTACCAGTGGATTGAGATCGGCTGGGGTGACGAAGGATTTTATCGATCGGTGCCCGATGTTGCATCGCTCACATTTACCCAGGCTGTACGAGCCCTCTTTCGGCCGGGCAATCATTCAGTCGTGCACGTCGTCGGCCTCAACGTTAACCCGCGCGAGGCGTTCCCCAAAAGCGACATGGTGCGGGTCAATCTCACCGCGGAAGGATTTTCGCGCATGCTTGAGCGGCTCGACGCAAGCATCGCCCGCACGGGGGAGGGCGGCGGTCCTGAAGATCTCGGCGTCGGCCTGTACGGTCCGAGCAAGTTCTTTCGCAGCGTGGATACTTTCAGCATCTTCAACGTCTGCAATCATTGGGTGGCGCGATTGCTGGCGGCGGCCGGCCTGCCCACAGCGCCCGTCCTCTCGACGCTGCCGCAGGGCCTCTTGCTCGATCTCAAGTGGCGGGCCGGCCTGCATCCGCTGCCGCAATCGAAGTTTGATGAGAAACGCCCATGAATATTTTTCTCGCCGGCGCTTCTGGAGTCATTGGTCGTCGTCTGGTGCCGCTTCTGCGCGACGCAGGCCACGTCGTCACCGGCACGACGCGCTCGTCCGAGAAGGCAGCGGCTCTTGAGACGCTTGGCGCAAAAGGCGTGGTGGTCGATGTGTATGACGCGCGCGCACTGTTGAAGGCCATGTACGCCGCGCATCCGGATGTCGTCATTCACCAGCTGACCGACTTGCCCGATACCATCAACCCGCAAACCTATCCGGCCGCGATCGGGCGCAACTCGCGCGTTCGCATCGAGGGCACGGCCAATCTTGTGGCCGCAGCTCTAATGTCCGGCGCGCGGCGCATGATCGCGCAAAGCGTCGCCTTTGCTTACGCGCCAGGCGGCGAGCCACATGCCGAGAGCGCACCGCTCGACCGCCGCGCAGAAGGTGCGCGCGGCAAATTGGTCGAAGGCATACTCGCGCTGGAAAAATCCGTCACCGAAGCGCGTGGCATCGACGGCATCGTGCTGCGCTACGGTTATTTCTATGGTCCGGGCACCTGGGATATGGCGCCGACGCGCAAGCCGCCGATCCATGTCGATGCAGCAGCCCATGCAGCGCTCCTTGCCGTCACGCGCGGAACTCCAGGCATCTACAACGTCGCCGAGGACGACGGCGCGGTTTCCATCGATAAGGCGCGCACCGAATTTGGCTTCGATCCGTCATTTTGCATCAGGTGATGTGATAGGCTGCGCGCGCGGAGGAACCTGACTTTGCTCGACCTCAACAACCGGCCCGGCGGGCCCAATTTGATCGTGACGGCCAAGACCGCGCACAAGGTGCATTTTCTTGACGCCGCGACACTTACCACGTCGGTTACGCTCGACATGCCGGGTTCCACGCACGAGATCGCGCTCTCGGCGGACGAACGCACCGCCTATTGCTCGGTCTACGGCGACGGCATCTTCGCAAAACGGATCAACCCGGACCGCCGCATCGTGGTAATCGATCTGCCGTCGAAATCGCTCATGCGCGTTATCGACCTGGGCGATGTCTACGCGCCGCATGGCGTGATGATCGATACCGCAGGCATGCTGTGGTCGTCGGCTGAACTCGGCAATGCGGTGCTGGCGATCGATCCGAAGATCGACGCGGTGCAAAAGATCGATGTCGGCGCTACCGCGCATTGGGTCGCGGTGAGCCATGCCAATGGCAAGGTCTTCGTGTCGTGCAAGCAGGACTACGTCGTGGTGATCGACACCGCGCGCCGCACGGTGACCGGAAAGATCAAGGTGCCGCACGTCATCGAGGGCTTAGCGATATCGCCGGATGGCGGCACGCTCTATTGCTGCGCGCAGACCGCCGCCGAGTTCTACATGATCGATGCCCGCGCCGACGCACTGATGCGAACCGTGCCGATTGAGGGCGCCGATGCATCGAAGAATCAAATGCGGCGCGTGCGCGTTTCACCTGACAACAAATATGTTGTGGTCTCGTCGAACCAGGATCACCACGCCGCGATCTATGAGGCCGATGGTCTCAAGCAAATCGCCTCGTTCCCCACCCGAAAATCCCCCATGGGCTTTGGCTTCGCCGCCGATGGCAAGCACGCTTATATCTTCTGCCACGACGACGCGGTGGTGAGCGAATTTGAGCTCGCAAGCGGGCGCGTCACGCGCAATTTCACCACCGCCGCCGGTTGCGAATTCATCGTGGCGTATTAATGAATCCGTCGCAGTTATCGTCTGTCACCTTGAGTCGGAGACCAACCATCGAGATATGCCCGTCTTCAAGTGTTAAGCAGCCGCTTGTTTGATCGGTTCGATCCGTTTTAATTCGACAGCAAGTTGATCTTGTGCACGCTCAAGATCGTACTTCGCCTGCATTCCCATCCAGAACGCTGGCGTCGTACCAAAGTAGCGGGCCAGCCGAAGCGCTGTATCGGCAGTTACCGGTGTCTCCTCGCGTGCAAGGCGTTCAATCCGTGTGCGCGGGATGCCGCAGATCCGTGCAACTGAATAAGCCATTAGCTGCATTGGCTTAAGAAATTCTTCGCGATGTACCTCGCCAGGGTGAATAGGGGGAAGTCGTTTTTTGGTACTCATCGATCATCCTTCTCAGTGGTAATCCCTGATTTCTACTTCCTCCGGGCCAGTCTTGGTCCAGCGAAAGAGGATTCGCCATTGCTCATTAATGTGAATCGAATACTTGCCGGCGAGATTGCCTTTCAGGGCTTCTAAGAGGCCGTTTCGAAAGGAGTTGAGTGGTTGGAGTCGAACGTGATTCCAGGGGGGTTGCTAACACCAACCCCGGAGTTGCCATGTGGACCCCAACCACCCGAAAGCAGCATATTCGCGAGACAAATCGATACCAAACCGATGTGATCGATGAGGAATGGCGCGTGATCGAAGCTCACCTGCCTCCGGCGAATAGCATGGGACGGCCGCGGGTCTGACCGATGCGCGAGATCATCAACGGCATTTTCTATGTAATGCGCTCTGGCTGCCCTTGGCGTCTGCTACCGAGCGATCTGCCGCCGTGGAGCACCGTCTATCGCTGGTTTGCGAAGTTCCGCGACGAAGATCGCTTTGAGAGGATCAATCATGCGCTGGTTATGCTCGATCGCGAACGGATTGGACGCCAATCCAGTTCTACGGGTGCAATCATCGACTCCCAAAGCGTGAAGACGACCGAAGCTGGCGGACCACGCGGCTACGACGCGGGCAAGAAGATCAACGGACGCAAGCGCCATGCGCTGGTCGACACGGATGGGCGTGGCCTCGTACTCGAACCATATCCCGCGAGTATCCAGGATCGCGACGGCGGTGGACTACTTATCTCGCGCCGCATCTTCCCGTTCATCCAACGGGTCTTTGCTGACAGCGGATATGCCGGTGAGAAGGTCGCCAGGGCCACGTTGATTGCCGTCGAAATCGTGCGCAAGAATCCCAACCAGATCTGCTTCGCTGTCAATCCGCGGCGCTGGGTCGTCGAACGGTTCTTCGCCTGGATCGGGCGCAATCGACGACTCGCAAAGGACTTCGAAGCCACTATCGACTCCGCACGTGCCTTCCTCAACGCCGCCTCTGTCATGCTCCTCGTACGGCGTATCGCACGTGGTTCATGACTTTCGAAACCGACTCTTAGTTTGCAAATAACTTGGGCAAAGCAACTTCTGTAAGCTAATTGTAAGCAAGGTCAGACCGTTGCCTCGGAACAACACTCTGCGACCATTTGAAAAACTACTGATGATTTTGATTGGAGTCTTGGCTGCAACGTTAGGATCACTCTCGCCAATATATTGCGGTAGTGGCAAGAATGCAGGTCTAAGTCTCGTTTATTTTAGGTTGTCACAGTGTTGAGTGCGTTCAGAAAATTTTCTCACGAGCATCGCGAGCGACTTTGTACCGGCAGGGGCGTGCAGCATGCTGGCGGCCCGTGTACAAGGTGCGTTTATGCTTTGGGAGTTTTGATACTCATCGCGGAGCTCACAGGCTGCGCCGTAGGACCAAATTTCCAGACGCCGGAGGCACCCGACGTGACTGGGTATCTCGCGCGCGGCGGCACGGCCGGCAGTGCAATCTCTGGCCAGGCGCTGGTCCGCACCGCCGACATTCCTAAGCACTGGTGGAAACTCTTCCACTCGCGGCCATTGAATAACTTGATCGAACAAGGCATCGCCTACAATGCCGATTTGGAGGCGGCGGAGGCAGCGTTGCGGGTTGCGCAGGCCAATGCGCTGGCGCAACGCGGGCAGTTGTTCCCAGTCGTTGCAGGCAACTTCAACCCGACCCGGCAGAAAGTCGCGACCCAGGGACTTACGTCGAACGCAGTTGATAGTGCGAACATTTATGACCTGCACACCGCGCAGGTCACCGTGTCCTTCGTCCCCGATGTCTGGGGCGGCCTTCGCCGGCAGCTCGAAAACGCGGAAGCTCTGGCTGAAGCCCAAGCCTACCAATACGAAAGCGTCTACCTCACGCTCGCCTCCAATATCGCGCTCGCCGCAATCCAGGAGGCCTCGCTGCGCGGCCAGATCGCGGCAACGCGCAGGCTGATCGCGTTGCAAACTCAATTGCTCGAAATCCTCCGCCGGCAGAATTCCGCCGGCCAAATCGCGCTCCCCGATGTGGTGGCGCAGGAGACCGCTGTCGCCCAGACGCGACTACTGCTGCCGCCTTTAGAAAAAGTGCTCGACCAACAGCGAAATCTGCTCGCGGTTCTCACCGGGCAGTTCCCAAGCGAAAGCACGGCCACAACATTCCAGCTCGTCTCGTTCCGGCTGCCGCGAAAGCTGCCGCTCAGCTTGCCCGCCGACCTCGTGCGCCAGCGGCCTGACGTTCGTGTGGCGGAAGCGAACTTCCACGCTGCCAACGCGCTGATTGGCGTAGCGATCGCCAACCGTCTGCCGCAGATCACGTTGACCGGCGCGTACGGCAGCAGCGCCAACGCCATGTCGAAATTGTTCTCGCCCGATACCGGGTTCTGGACCATCGCCGCAAATGCCGTACAGCCAATCCTCGACGGCGAGACGCTTGCGAACAAGCAGAAGGCGGCTGAAGCGGCGCGCGCTCAGTCCGCCGCGCAATACCGCGGCGCAGTGCTCCTCGCGTTCCAGAACGTCTCGGATACGCTGCGTGCTCTGCAGGCCGATGCCCACGCGCTCAACGCAGCGATCGCCGCAGAGCAATCCGCGAATCAAAGTATCGACTTAGTGCGTCGTCAGGTCGAGCAGGGTCAAGTCAGCCTGCCTTCCCTGATCAACGCCCAGCAAGCCTATCTGCAGACCTCCCTCGCGCGTGTGCAGGCCGAAGCCGCACGGCTTGCCGATACCGTCGCGCTGTTCCAAGCTCTCGGTGGCGGCTGGTGGAATCGGCCGAAACTAGACGCACTGAAAGAGCAAACGCCACAGTGACGTTGCTGCCGGATGACCCTGCGTACGGGCTCGGTGGCACTGCGCCGAGGTATTCGTGTGGCCGCGCTGTGATCTTGCTCGCAAAGTTAGGGGCCGGTTATGATCCACGACATGATCGGTCTGAAACGACTACGCTATTTATTCTCCGTCATGATATACCCAACACCTCGCATGGTGTGAATCTGCACCCTCGCGCCGCAGTCCGCCAGCTGTTTGCGAAGACGATGGATATAAACCTCGATAGCATTTGAAGCGATGTTTTCGGCAAATCCGAACAGCTGGTCTTCAACCTGCCGCTTTGAGACGACACGGCCTTGGCACCGCATCAGAATCTCGAGCACCGCTACCTCCCGCGCGGAAAAAATATGTGGCTTATCGTCGATGAAGGCTTGGCGGCTTTCGGTGTCGAAAACAAGATTGGCCACATGCAGCGAACTGCCTAGCAATTGGCCGGGACGGCGCAGGAGCGCTTGCAAACGCGCCACGAGTTCTTCGAATGCAAACGGCTTGACCAGGTAGTCATCCGCGCCGCTGCGAAGACCGCCGACGCGATCGTCGACACTGCCGCGGGCCGTCAGCACAAGAACCGGAATCGGATCATTGCGGTGCCGGATTTCACGCAAGATTGATAGACCGTCGCCGTCCGGCAAGCCAAGATCAAGAATGACGGCCGCATAGCGGGTCGCCGTCAAGGCGGCCCGGGCATCGCTGGCGGTAAACAAAACGTCGTTTTCGAAACCGGCGGTCTGAAGTCCCTTGGCCAGAAGCTCGGCAAGTTCGACGTTGTCTTCGACAATCAGCAATCGCATGCTCGCACAAATCCGATTAGTCCAAATCAAGATGATGCGATCCTAGCATTTTTTTAATCCTTCGAACGACGAGAACTGTGCGGATTGCTGCATACCGTGTTCATGTAAGGCTGGTGTAAGGAACATCCCATAAGAGTTTCTGAGTCAGATGCCATCCGTCTTGCCTTATAGTGTGCGGCATTGACACAGAGCTTGGCTGCGATTGCGCGGAATAGAAGGGAGGTACTTGGCATCGATCGCGGGCGCATTACCTGCGATGATCGATTAGGACCCTTGGCGTTCAAGACTAAGCGTATACGCCAAACGGAAATCCAAGGTTGAAGAGGCGGGCTCTTTTCGAAAAACAACAACCGGAATTCAATTTATTTGATAGACACGACCCCAATAACGTCCTCCGGGGGATGGTGACGCCGCGTGCTCAAAGTCATATCCCGTTTCCAAGTTTGGTGGCGCGTGCTGTCGCGGCGCGCGCAGGCGCTGATCATTGTGACCCTCCTCGTGCTGGCTGCAGGCGTGATAATTGTATCGATGCGCGCTAGGCCTGCAGCCATCGAGCAATCGAGCCAATCGCAGCCCACAAATCGTTATTATCCCACAGAGGCGCAGTGGGCGACACTTACGATCGAGTCGGTCGCGCAAAGTGTATTCCGCTCCGAGCTTGTCACCGAAGGAAAGATTGCCGTCGATGAGGACCGCTCGACGCCGATCTTTTCACCCTATGCGGGTCGAGTGACCAAGCTCCTTGCCAAGCCCGGCGACCAAGTTCAGCGCGGCCAGCCGTTGTTCATCGTTGAGGCCACCGACACGGTCCAGGCACTAAACGATTTTATTATAGCCATGACTGCCATGAACAAGGCGCGCTCACAGCTCGACGTGGCCAAGATCGTCGAGAAGCGGCATCGCGAGCTATACGAAAGCAAGGCCGTCGCGCTGAAGGAATTGGAGCAGGCGCAAGTTGCGCTCGTGTCGGCGCAGAACGACATGCGCTCTTCCGAAACCGCGCTCGAGGCGGCGCGCAACCGGCTGCGCATTCTGGGCCGGACCGACGAGGAGATCGCGGTCTTCCAGGACAAGGGAAAAATCAGCCCCGAGACTCCCATCTATGCACCAATTGGCGGAACGGTCGTGCAACGCAAGGTGGGCCCGGGCCAATATGTTGGCAGTGGATCGAGCGATCCGGTTTTCGTCATCGGCGATTTGTCAACCGTCTGGCTCTTGGCCTATATCCGCGAGACCGAAGCACCAAACGTGAGCGATGGTCAGGCGCTCAGTTTTACCGTGCTTGCGTACCCAGATCAGATTTTCCCGGCGAATATCTCTTATGTCGCGACCGCTTTGGATTTGAACACCCGCCGACTGCTCGTGCGCGCGACTGTCAATAATTCGAAAGGCCTGCTCAAGCCGGAAATGTTCGCGAGCGTCAAAATCTTCACCGGAGAAGGAGATTCCGCACCATCTATTCCGCGCGATGCAATCATCTACGAGGGCAATATAGCCCGCGTCTGGATTGCACACGACGACAAGGGGATTGAGCTGCGTCAGATCAAGCCGGGACTCGCTAGCGGCCGAATAATCCAAGTGTTGGATGGCCTGAAACCCGGCGAGAAAGTCATCACAAAGGGCAGCCTCTTTATCGACCGTGCCGCCGCCGGCAGTTAGTTGAGATCATGCGTAAGCCAAGTGCCATTTCATGAATTCAATAATAGCATTTGCACTTAAGCAACGCGTCCTGATGCTGGTCGTATTTCTCATGACCTTCGTCGGTGGCGTATTTGCATTTCAACAGCTCAATATCGAAGCCTATCCCGACCCTACGCCGCCTATGGTGGACATTATCACACAGAGTCCCGGGCTTTCGGCGGAGGAGATCGAACGCTATATCACCATCCCGATCGAGGCCCAGATTTCTGCATTACGCAATCTCCGGACGATCCGGACCATCTCGCTTTACGGTCTGTCAGACGTGAAGCTGCAGTTCACTTTTGATTACACCTATGAGGAGGCGTTGCAGCAGGTCCTGAACAGGCTCTCCCAACTTCCGGCCTTGTTAAACAATGCACAACCGCAAATCTCTCCGGTCAGCCCAATCGGGGAAATTTACCGCTATAAGCTTGTCGGCCCGCCCAACTACAGTGTGCTCGATCTCAAGACTCTGCAGGATTGGGTGTTACAGCGACGCTTCCGCGCTGTGCCAGGTGTGATTGACGTCACCGGCTGGGGCGGGAAAACCAAGACCTTCGAATTGCAGGTCGACTTCAACAAACTCGTTGCCTACGGGCTCACGCTGCCACAACTGTTGCAGGCTCTCAACAACAGCAACAATAATGTCGGCGGCAATACCGTAAACATAGGCCCTCAGGTGGCGGTGGTGCGCGGTGTTGGGCTTATCCGCTCGATGGACGATCTTCGCAACACGATGCTCAGTCAGAGCAGCGGCACTCCGGTGTTCGTGAAGGACGTTGCAACGGTAATTATCGGCAACCAACCGCGACTTGGCATTGCCGGCAAAGATGATGACGACGACATCGTGCAGGGTATCGTGCTGATGCGGCGCGGTGAAAAGAGCATGGAGACGATCACTGGGGTGAAGCAGGAGGTCGAGAGAATCAATAACTCAAGCCTTCTGCCGCCCGGAGTACGAATCGAGCGCATCTACGATCGCAAGGAGCTGATTGACACGACTACCAGAACAGTGCTGCACAACATGATTTTCGGGATTGGCCTTGTCTTTCTGTTGCAATGGGTATTTCTCGGCAATTTGCGCAGCGCAATCATCGTCGGCATGACGATTCCTTTCGCGCTGTTCTTTGCGGTCGGCATCCTGGTACTTCGTGGCGAGTCAGCAAATCTCTTGTCCGTTGGCGCAATCGACTTCGGCCTCATCGTCGACGCGACCGTCATAATGGTCGAAAGTATATTTCGCTGGTTGAGCGGGGCTGGCAAACAGACAGCAACTGACGAAGCGATCCGGACGCTGCCACCGGCGGGACTACATGGCAAGTTGCTCACAATCTTTCACGCAGCCGCAGACGTCAATCGCTCGATTTTCTTTGCCGCCGGCATCATCATCGCCGGGTTCATTCCGTTGTTCACATTGAGTGGTGTTGAAGGACACATCTTCGGGCCGATGGCAAAGACCTACGCCTATGCGCTCGCCGGTGGCCTTATTGCGACGTTCACCGTGACGCCGGCGCTGAGCGCGGTACTGTTACCTGGGCGCGTGAACGAAACCGAGACGTGGGTCGTGCGCGTTCTGCACAGCCTATATACGCCCGCGCTGCGGCTCGCCGTCGCCAACAAGCGAATGGTGATCGTCGCCGCGGTCGCGCTGCTTGTGCTCACGGCCTTTGCTATCCGATCGTTGGGACTCGAGTTTCTGCCGAAGCTCGAAGAGGGCAATCTTTGGATTCGCGCGACGATGCCTTCTACAATTTCGCTCGAAGAGGGCAATGGCTACGTCAATAGCATGCGGGAACTCATCCGGAGCGTTCCCGAGGTTGAATCCGTGGTTTCGCAGCAAGGCCGGCCGGATGACGGGACCGACGCGGCTGGCTTCTTCAATGCCGAATTCTTCGCGCCTCTGAAACCAGTCAGTCAATGGCGGTCCGGATTGGACAAGGACGTCCTCACCGAAGAATTGCTGAGCAAGCTGAAGGCTAAGTTTCCAGGCGTGGAATTTAATTTTTCACAATATTTGCAGGACAATGTCGCCGAGGCTGTTTCGGGTGTGAAAGGCGAGAACTCGATCAAATTATTTGGCAACGATCTAAAGACGATCTCCGATACTGCCAACAAGATCAAATCGGTGCTCGCTACCGTTAATGGTATCACCGACCTTGCCGTATTCACATCCCTTGGCCAGCCTACCGTACAGATCGACATCGACCGCGTTCGCGCCGCGCGCTACGGCCTCTCCCCTGGCGACAT
>PNAI01000044.1 GCA_003169835.1 Hyphomicrobiales bacterium
GAGATCAAGGAAGTGCTGGCGCAAATGGGCCTGCATCTCGGCATGGAAGTGCCGGGCTGGCCGCCGGAAAATATCGACGAACTGGCGAAACGGTTCGAAGATCATTACTGAGTTACAAGTCTCATCCTGAGGAGCCCGCCGAAGGCGGACGTCTCGAAGGATGAGTGAGGGAAGCGCAAGGAAGAAGAAGCGATGCGTCACGGCAAAGCTCACCGCAGGTTCAGCCGCAACTCCGAGCATCGGCGCGCTATGTTCGCCAATATGGCTGCAGCGCTGATCAAGCACGAGCAGATCGTCACCACGCTGCCGAAGGCGAAAGATTTGCGGCCGGTGGTCGAGAAACTGGTGACGCTCGGCAAGCGCGGCGACCTGCACGCGCGCCGCCAGGCGATCGCGCAGATGCGCGACGTCGCCATGGTCAAGAAATTGTTCGACGTGATCGGACCGCGCTACAAGGGCCGCAACGGCGGCTATACCCGCGTGCTCAAGGCGGGTTTCCGCTACGGCGATTCCGCGGCGGTGGCCGTGATCGAGTTCGTCGATCGCGACGAGGCTGCTAAGGGTCTCGACTCCGGGCCGGTGCAGGCCAAGAAGGTTGACGCGGATGCGACCGTCGCGGCCTGAGGACGTGGCGGCGAGCCGGCGATCATTCACAAGGGCGGCTTTGGCCGCCCTTTTGTTATTGGCGCTCGCAGGGCCGTCCATGTCACAGGACGGGGCTGATCGCAATCTCATCGGCGCGGCCGAACGCGGCGAGCTGTCGGCGGTACAAAAGCTTTTGTCCCAGGGCGCGCGGATCGAGGCGCGCGACAGCAGTGGCCGCACCGCGCTGTTGGTGGCAGCGCACGGCAATCGGATCGAGGTGGCGCGTCTGCTGATTGCGCAGGGTGCCGACGTCAACGCCAAGGACTCGATCAAGGACACGCCGTTTCTCTATGCCGGGGCGGAGGGCCGCGTCGAAATCCTCAAAATGACGCTCGCTAAGGCAAACCTGAAGGACACCAACCGCTACGGCGGCACGGCCTTGATTCCGGCGGCGCATCACGGCCACGTCGAAGCGGTGAAAGTGCTGCTCGGCACGGCCATCGAGAAGGACCACGTCAACAATCTGGGTTGGACTGCGCTGCTTGAGGCCGTGATCCTCGGCGACGGAGGAAAGGTGCATACCGAAATCGTGCGGCTTCTGGTGGCGGCGGGCGCCAATGTGAACATCGCCGACCGTGACGGTGTCACCCACGCCAAGCGCCGCAACTACGCCGAAATGGTGCGAATTCTGTCGGGCGCCGGGGCGCGGTAGCCAGGCACCCAATTCCTTTAAGCCATTGGGGACTTGCCTCGCGGGGGCGGATTGAGACAAATTCCAAACTGGAAATCTTACAGGAGGGACGGACAATGCGGTGGATGCTGGGACTGGTCGCTGTCGTCGCCATGACGGGCGGAGCGTCCGCGGAAAGTGCTTCGGTCAAACGGGGCAGCTATCTGGCGAACACGATTATGACGTGCGCCAATTGCCACTCGCCGAAGGGGCCGCCCGAGGCTACCAATGGCAAAGACTACTCCGGCGGCCTGGAATTCGACGAGCCGCCGTTCAAGGTCACGGCGCCCAATATCACGCAGGACAAGGAAACAGGCCTCGGCAAGTGGAGCGCGGCGGAAATCAAAAACGTGCTGCTCACGGGTATTCGACCGAATGGCACGCCACTCGCGGAAATCATGCCGACCAATTTTTATCAAATCCTGACGCCGAGCGATGCCAACGCCATCGTGGCCTATTTGAAGACGCTCAAGCCGATCAGCAACAAAGTGCCCAATCCGCTCTACAAGATGGCGCTGCCGCACCATTTGTTTCCGGGCTCGGAGAAGCCGATGCCGGCGTCGGCGATGCGCAACAAGATCAAGCGCGGTTTCTATCTCGCCACCATCGGGCACTGCATGGAGTGCCATACGCCGATGACCCAGAAGGGGCGGGACTTCGGCAACGGACTCGGCAGTGGCGGCTTCGAGTTCAAGGGCCCGTGGGGCGTGTCGAAGTCGCGCAACATCACGTCGAGCAAGACCAAGGGCATCGGCGAGTGGTCCGACGCGGAGATCAAACGCGCGATCACGCAAGGCGTGTCCAAGGACGGCAGCAAGCTTAAGCCGCCGATGGGTTACGGTTACTACGCGGGCATGACCAATTCCGATCTCGACGCGATCGTGGCCTATCTGCGCACCGTGCCGGCGAAGGATTGATGCTTACCCACTTGTCATTCCGGGGCGCGCCATTTGGCGCGACCCCAGAATCCCGATAATAGCTCAGAGATTTTATCTGGATTCCGGATCGCCGCTTCGCGGCGTCCGGAATGACCGGTGAATGTTGGCGTCGAAGTGACTACTTCTTCTTGCGTTCGCGCTCGCCGATGGTGTCGAGGACATCGACCGGTGCGAAATCGTCGGTCAGCAGTTCGGCTTTGCCGGTTGCGGGCATCGCCGCGCGCCGGGCCAGCAGTTGCGGCATTGGAAATCGGAAATTGTGACGCTGCTGCAAGGCGGCGGCGCGGCTCGCGAGCGTTTCGGCATCGGGCGCGGGCGTCGCGGTGACGACCGTGGTCACTTCGCCTTCGCCTGATGGGTAAAGGTGCACGCTTGCAAACACGGACGAGAGTGTGCGCAGCGTCGAGAGGTAGAGCTTGGTTCCGTCGTGGACGTTGAAGGCCACTGCGGCGCCCGGCGCCATGTGTGCTTTAAGCAACGTGTAGAATTCCTTGGTCAGCAGGTGGAACGGGACATAGCCGCCGCGGAAAGCATCGACCAGGATCAGATCATATTGTTCCTTGCTGCGCTTGAGTAGCACGCGGCCGTCGCCGGCGAGGTAGCGCACACGCGCGTTCTCGCGCAGGCCGAAGTATTTCTTGGCAGCCGCAATGACGCCGGGATCGAGTTCGATAGCGTCGATCGTCACGTTGGGCATGGCGCGGCCGAGATAAGTGGTTATCGAGCCGCCGCCGAGCCCTATCATCAGCAGCTTTTTCGGCGCGGGAGGATAGATGGCGGCAACCGTCATCACGCGGGTGTAGTGCACGGGAAGGTCATCGGGCTCGCGCAAGTTGATGACCGACTCGGTGTAGTCCCAGCCCTTGAGCTGAAACGACATGGTCAATTCCGCGCGGCGCTTGGAGATGAAGATATCATTGTATTGCGTTTCGATGTGTTCGATTTGCCCATCGCTCTGCCGGAGCATTGCGGCGCGGATCTTCTCGTCCACCAGTTCGTCGGCGCGCGCAGGTGGAGCGATCGAGGACAGGCTCAATAGGAGCGCGCTTGCAGCGAGCACGATGGCTGTGGCGCGCCGTCGGAGATAGGGCAACGCGACAAGAATGAGCCCGGCGAGAAGGCCCACTATGCCAAGCATGAGCGTGATCGCGCGCGTTCCAATGGAGGGCAACAGGAAAAAAGTGGTGCCCAGGGTGCCGACAATGCTTCCGGCGGTCGAGACGCCGTAGACTGTGCCGGACACCACGCCGGAACTTTGCGCCGAGTGCAGCAGCAGACGGATTGCGAAGGGGGAGTACATGCCGAGCAAGGTTACCGGGAAAAACATGATGGAGAGCGCGGCGAGGAGGCTGCCGGTCTGAATATCGTCGATGGCATCCAACGTCAGTTCGAGCAAGGCTTGAGCGAAATTCGGCAACAGCAGCAGATAGACCGAGCCGATCATCACCGTGACGCCGAGCACGGATGCCGAGGGTTTGCGATCCGCGAGCCACCCGCCGAGAAAATAACCGGCGGTGAGGGCTGCGAGCACCGTGGAAATGAGCGCCGCCCAGGTGTAGATGCCGCTGCCGAAATATGGGTTGAGGTAGCGCGAGCCGAGCATCTCGAAGCTCATCACGATGGCGCCGGAGACAAATGCGACAAAGTAGATCAGCAGGCCTGAGACGGCGTCCTGTGAGCCGCGTCCTTCGGCGCCGGCCGGTCCCTGCTGCACGCGAATGCTCCCTTCGGACTGCATCTTATCGGACCGCTTCTTGGCGAGCTGATTGTCCATACGCCGCTAGCGATTTCTACCAAGCGGGTCCGGCGGGGGAAAGGCCCGGCGCTTGCCGCAAATGCGGCGCATAGATGCGCTCTGTGGGTGCGTTTTTTGGCGCGTTCATTGGGCGCGCTCTTCATTTGGGCCAAGGGTGTGCCTATATTTGTCGTTGCCCGAGAGGGATTCGCGCCATGTTTCGAACCAGGTTTCTAATCTTGCGGGTTTGCTTGCCGCATGCAGTTGCGCTCGTAGCGCTGCTTGCTGCGGCGGTTTCGCCGTGGACGACGTCCGCGTTGGCGCAGGCCCCGCGGGTCGTGCCGCAGTCGGCGGCGGATGCGCGGCTTTCCTATGCGCCGATCGTGGCGCGGGTGGCGCCGGCCGTCGTCAATGTTTACGCGGCGCGTTCGCCCGACAATCGCAGCGTGCCGATGGACGACTTCTTTCGCAATTTCCTCGGACCAGGATTCAATTTTCCGCGCGATCAGGGGCAGCGCGCACTCGGCTCCGGCGTCATTGTCGATGCTGTGGGGCTTGTGGTCACCAATAATCATGTGATCGAAGGCGCCGACCAAGTGAAGGTCTCGCTCGCCGACAAGCGAGAATTTGAAGCCGATATCGTGCTCAAAGATTCGCGCACCGACATTGCGGTGCTTCGGCTCAAGGGGGCGAACGAGCGCTTTCCGGTGATCGAGCTCGGAAATTCCGACGACCTGCAGGTCGGCGATCTGGTGCTGGCGATCGGCAATCCATTCGGGGTGGGGCAAACGGTGACCCACGGCATAGTCTCGGCATTGGCGCGCACGCAAGTCGGGATTTCCGATTATCAATTTTTTATTCAGACAGATGCGGCGATCAATCCGGGAAATTCCGGCGGGCCGCTGGTGGACATGACCGGACGCATCATCGGCATCAATACCGCGATCTTCTCGCGCTCGGGCGGCTCGCAGGGCATCGGCTTCGCCATCCCGTCCGATATGGTGAAGGTGGTTGTCGCCTCGGCGAAAAGCGGCGGCACCGCGGTGCGCCGGCCATATCTGGGCGCAAAACTCCAGGCGGTGACGCCCGACATGGTCGACAGCCTCGGGCTGAAGCGGCCGGTTGGCGCGCTTGTCGTCAGCGTCATACCGGGGAGCCCGGCGTCGCGCGCCGGATTGCAGCCGCGCGATGTCATCGTTTCGGTCGAAGGCCAGCCGGTCGACGATCCGAACGCCTTTGACTACCGGTTCGCCACCAGGCCGATCGGCACCTCGGCGCAACTCGGCATCGTGCGCGGAAACCGGGAGACGCGGGTTTCGATGCCGCTGGAGACCGCGCCGGAAACGGCGCGCGACGAGCTTGTGGTGCGCGCGCGCTCGCCGCTCCTGGGCGCCAAGGTGGCAAATCTCTCGCCGGCGCTCGCCGATGAATTGCGTATGGATCCATCGGCCGAGGGCGTCGTCATCATCGAGGTTCCAGCCGGTTCGCGCGCGGAGGTTAACGGCTTCCAGCGCGGCGACGTTCTGGTCAACATCAACAACGAGCAGATCGGCAAGACGCGCGATCTCGACCGCGTGATCCAGGCGGGAGGCCGGGTCTGGCGGTTCATCCTGGTCCGCGGCCGCCAGCAAATCCAGGCCATGTTCAACGGATGACGATTGTGGGTGAGAGCGGTCCAGCATTGAATGGTCCTGCTGGCGTGGGGCGTTGTGGTGTGACGTCGCTGTGGCTGGCACTTGGCGCGTTTATTTCGGCTGTTTTGGGGATTGTCCTTCTCACAATTGTGCCGGCGTCAGTGCCATCGCAAGCGCCGTCGCAAATGTGGGAGACGATCAATGACGTTGCGGTAGTGCTTTATCTTGTCGCGGCTCCGCTGAGCAATTTTGTCGGTGCGGGGTTCGGTATCGCGGCGCTGATCCGGCCCAACGATCGGGTCAAATTTGGCGTTATCGGCCTTCTCATCAATGGCGGCGCAGTGGTGCTAATGATCGGATCGGTCATAATCGCATGGACAACGATCGGGTACCGGTGATCCAAGTGTTTGCCGCCTTCGCGTTCAAGTTTTCTGATCGGTACCATGGCCGCTAAACGAACATCCACGTCACCCAATCTGTTTGCCGCTGCGGGTTTGGACAGCGGCGCGCCGCGCCCGTTGGCCGACAAATTACGGCCGCAGGAGCTCTCCGACGTCGTCGGGCAGGATCATTTGCTTGGGCCCGACGGCGCGCTCACGCGCATGCTCTCCACGCGCTCGCTCGGCTCGCTGGTGTTCTGGGGGCCGCCGGGCACTGGCAAGACCACGGTGGCACGGCTGCTCGCGCAGGCGACCGAGCTGCATTTCGAACAGATTTCCGCGATATTTTCAGGCGTCGCCGAACTGAAGAAAGTGTTCGAACAGGCACGCGTGCGGCGCGAGACCGGGCAGGGGACGCTGCTGTTCGTCGATGAGATTCATCGGTTCAATCGCGCGCAGCAGGATTCTTTTCTGCCGGTGATGGAAGACGGCACCATCGTGCTGGTGGGCGCGACCACGGAAAACCCGTCGTTCGAGCTGATCGCGCCGCTGCTTTCGCGCGCGCGCGTGCTGGTGTTCAAGTCGCTCGATGAGGCGGCGATCCAGAAACTTCTGGCGCGGGCGGAGACGATCGAGCAGCGCAAATTGCCGCTCGATGAAGACGCGCGCGCCGCGCTGGTTCGCATGGCCGACGGCGATGGACGTGCCGCGCTGACATTGACGGAGGAAGTGTGGCGCGCGGCGCGGCCGAATGAGACGTTCGACTCTGCCGGATTGCAAGCGGTGGTACAGCGGCGTGCGCCGATCTACGACAAGGCGCAGGACGGCCATTACAATCTGATTTCGGCGCTGCATAAATCCGTGCGCGGTTCGGACCCGGATGCCGCGCTCTACTATCTGTGCCGCATGCTCGATGCCGGCGAGCCCGCGCTCTACATCGCGCGCCGTGTGGTGCGCATGGCGGTGGAGGACATTGGGCTTGCCGATCCGCAGGCGCTGATGATCGCGAACGCGGCGAAGGAGGCTTATGATTTTTTAGGCTCGCCCGAGGGCGAACTCGCCATCGCGCAAGCGGTGATCTATATGGCCACCGCGCCGAAGTCGAACGCGGCCTATACGGCCTTTGGCGCTGCGATGCGCACGGCCAAGGAGGCGGGGTCGCTGCTGCCGCCCAAACACATCCTCAACGCGCCGACCAAGCTGATGAAGCAAGAGGGCTACGGGCGCGGCTATGCCTATGACCATTCGGAGGAAGAAGCGTTTTCCGGGCAGAATTACTTTCCTGACGCCCTTGAGCGGCAGAAATTCTACGATCCGCCTGAGCGCGGCTTTGAGCGCGAAATCAGGAAACGCCTGGAGTTTTGGGCTAAGCTGCGTAAAGAGCGGTCTGGACGGTCGGGCGGAGAGTAAATTTGCGCGACGTGATTTTGAGTAGCGTGCTGGTGCTGGTGCTGGCGATGATCGATAGCGCCGGCGCCGAGGAATCCTTCATCGGGCGCTGGTCGATCGATCCGGCGGGCTGCATGAGCGAAGGCGATACCGCTTCGACCGCGCCTCTGATCGCGACTGCGACGTCGGTGCGATGGTTCGTCGCGTCTTGCCGCATCGGCAGGATGTACAAGATCGGGCAGGCGGTGCACCTGCAGGCGCACTGCTCGAATGAGGGCAAGATTGTCTCGACGCCGATCACGCTCGATGCGCGCGGCGACCGTATGCGCGTCACGTGGGATGGCGTCAATGTCGAGGAAATGCGGCGATGCAAGTGAACCGGAGCGGATTTGAGCGCATGGTCTGAGCCACAGTCGGTGTTCGGCCATAGCGCTTTCGCGCTCTACTGGTTCAGCCGCATCGCTTCCATCCTGTCGTTCTACATGATGGTCGTGGCGATCGGCTGGCAGCTCTATGAGCTGACCGGATGTGCGTTCGATCTCGGCTTGCTTGGGCTGGCGCAGTTCGCGCCGATGCTGCTGCTGACGGTGTTCGTTGGACACGCCGCCGACCGCTACGACCATCGCGTCATCCTCATGTGCTGCCAGATCACCGAGGCCATTGCCGCGCTGATCCTTGCTGTGGGTACGGCCTACGGCGCGCTCAATATCTATGTCATCTACGCCATCGTTGCGGTGGTCGGGGGTGCGCGCGCGTTCGAAATTCCGACCATGGCGGCGATCGTGCCGAGCCTCGTGCCGCGCCGGCTGGTGCCCTCGGCGCTGGCCTGGTTCGCCTCGGCCAACCAGACCGGGCAGATCGTGGGGCCGGCGCTTGGTGGCGTGCTTTACGTGCTCGGGCCAACCACGGTCTATGCCATCACCATTGCGCTGTGGTGTCTGGGCGGTGCGATGCTCTCGATGATGCGCGTCGAGAAGGCGTCGCGCAGCACCGAGCCCTTAAGTTTGCGCTCGCTGTTCGGCGGCTTCCGTTTCGTGCGGCACGACCGCGTTATTCTCGGGACGCTTTCGCTCGACATGTTCGCGGTGCTGCTTGGTGGTGCGACGGCGCTGCTGCCGATCTTCGCCCGCGACATCCTTGAGACCGGACCGTGGGGGCTTGGCCTGCTGCGCTCGGCGCCTGCCGTCGGTGCGTTGGCCGTGTCGGTGCTGCTGGCGCATCGCCCGCTCACGCAACACGTCGGTCGCGTGCTGTTCAGCGAGCTTACGATTTACGGCGTCTCGGTGACGGTGTTTGCGCTCTCAACCGTGATGTGGCTTTCGCTCGGCGCGCTCGCCGCCATGGGAGCTGCGGACGTGGTCAGCGTCGTGATCCGCTTTTCGCTGGTGCAGCTTCGCACGCCTCCTGAGATGCGCGGGCGTGTCAGCGCGGTCAACGGGCTATTCACCGGCACATCGAACCAGCTCGGCGATTTCCGCGCCGGCGTCATGGGCGCGCTGTTCGGGGCAGTGCCGGCCGTGGTGATCGGGGTCGTCGGGACGATCCTGGTCACGGCGATTTGGATGTTTCTTTTTCCGGAGCTGCGGCGTATTCGTTCGCTCGACGATGTGCCCGCGGGTACGCAACCAAGCGCTAAAGCATGAACGAGATAGCGGTTAACCCCGGAAAAGGCGTGCAAACCGCGACCGTGACGGCGGACGAGGGCGGTATGCGGCTCGATCGCTTCTTCGAGGCGCGGTTTCCCGGGCTGTCGTTCAGTCACATCCAGCGCATCATCCGCAAAGGCGAAGTGCGGGTGAACGGCAAGCGCGCGCAGCCGAAAGACCGCCTGGAAACCGGGCAGTCGATCCGCATTCCGCCGCTCAAACTTGATGGACCAAAGGCCGCGCCGACGACGGAAGACGGCAAGACCCGCGCGTTCCTGAAATCGATCACGCTGCACGAGGACGACGACGTGCTCGTGTTCAACAAGCCGATGGGGCTTGCCGTGCAGGGCGGCTCGGGCACCACGCGGCATCTCGATGGAATGCTGGAGGTGATGCGCGACAAGTCGGGCCAGCGGCCGCGGCTTGTGCATCGGCTCGACAAGGACACCGCGGGCTGCCTGCTGGTCGCGAAAACACGCTTTGCTGCCGCGGCGCTGGCGAAAACTTTTCGCTCGCGTTCGGCGCGCAAGATCTACTGGGCACTGGTGGCGGGCGTGCCGCGGCCGAAACAGGGCCGGATTTCGACTTATCTCGCCAAGGAGGAGCGCGAGGAAGAGAGTTTCATGCGCATCGCCAAACACGGCGAGGAGGGCGCGAGCCATGCGGTCACATATTACGCGGTGGTGGAGACCGCGGCGCAACAGCTTGCTTGGCTCTCGCTCAAGCCGGTGACCGGACGCACGCATCAATTGCGCGCGCACATGGTGCATATCGATCATCCGATCGTGGGCGACCCGAAGTATTTCTCCTGGGAGAACTGGCAGCTGCCGGGCGGGATGCAGAACAAGCTGCATCTCCTGGCGCGGCGGATCGCGGTGCCGCATCCGCGCGGCGGCACACTCGACATTACAGCGCCGCTGCCGCCGCATATGCAGCAGACATGGAATCTGCTTGGTTTCGATGCTAAGCGCTACGATCCGATTGTGGAAGCGCCGGAGGAATAGCGGGCTGTTGCAGGGCTGGGAGCGTGCCTATCTATGATTAAAGTGATGGAGGCAGCCATGCACAATTCCATTGTGACAGCTACGGCGTTAGTCCTGTCGGCGGCATTCGCGATGCCGGCAATTGCTCAGAGTAATCCCCAAAACAATATGGGACTGGCTCCCTATCAGCAGGTTACGCCGCTGGCGCCACCACCACAGCCCACGCCGAGTCCGTTACCGCCGGGCTCATACAGATCACCGGGTGTGCAGGTACAGCCGCAGACCGACTCATACGGCGATCGGACGATGCGTTGCCTGCATTATGGCGCGATCCAGGGGCTGACCGGCGGCGATCTGTCGGCGTATTCACGGTCCTGCGCCAACAACTGACCGCGGCTGCAGTCCAACTGAATATTAAAAACGTCCGCGCAAGACATAATTGCGCCAAATCGGCCGGTTACCTAAGCACTGGGCGTTAACTTTTGGACTTCGAGTACCGCATGTATTCCCGACGCTCTTTGTTGCGCCTCCTCGGTGCGACGGTTTTTGCCAGTTTCAGCCTTGCCTCCTACGCTTTCGCCATCGAGCCGCGTTTCCGGCTGGCAGTGGCGCGATACCGCTTGCGGCCGCCGCGCTGGCCGGTGTTGGAGCGGCCTTTGCGGGTGGCGGCCATCGCCGACATTCATGCGTGTGAGCCGTGGATGCCGCTGTCGAGGATCGAGGAGATCGTCGATACCGCCAATGCGCTCGAGCCCGATTTGATCGTGCTGCTCGGCGACTATGTCGCGGGCCTGGCCAAATTCAAGACTGGCTTGGTGCCGATGAAAGAATGGGGGGCTTCGCTTGGGCGGCTCAAGGCGCCGCTCGGAACCTACGCCATTCTTGGCAATCACGATTGGTGGGTGAACGCGAGCGCCGTGCGCACGGCTTTGCGCGACAACGGCATTCCCGTGCTGGAGAACGAAGCGCGGCTGCTTAAGCCAAAGGCAGGCCCGAATTTCTGGCTCGCCGGGCTTGGCGACCAACTCGCCATTCCGCTCAGCGGGCGGCGATTTAAGGGCATGGACGATATGCCGAAGACGCTTGCGCAGATCCGCGACGATACGGCGCCGGCAATCCTCTTGGCGCATGAGCCGGATATTTTCCCGCAGGTGCCCGCGCGCTTCGGCTTGACGCTGAGCGGCCACACCCATGGCGGCCAGGTCAAGCTGCCGTTGCTGGGGCGCCCGATCGTGCCTTCGCGCTTTGGCCAGCGTTATGCCTATGGCCACGTGGTCGAGAATGACCGGCATTTGATCGTGTCCGGCGGATTGGGAATGAGCAATCTGCCGGTGCGTTTCGGCGTGCCGCCGGAAGTCGTTCTGATCGAACTCGGTTGATATTTCAGTTGCCGCGCACTGTGAAAGTTATTGCCTTTACATGCAACCAAAAGGTTGCATATTGTCGATATGGACAAAGTGTTCAAAGCGCTGGCGGACGCAAGCCGTCGCAAACTGCTGGATCGGCTTCATGCCGAGAACGGCCAGACTTTGAACGAGCTTTGCCAGCGCCTGGACATGACACGCCAAGCGGTCAGCAAGCATCTTGCCTTGCTGGAAGACGCGAACCTGGTCGCGACGGTACGCCGCGGCCGCGAGAAGCTGCACTACCTCAATCCGGTGCCGATCAACGAGATCGCCGAGCGCTGGATTGGAAAATACGAGCGCCCGCAGGTGCAGGCGCTCGCGGAGTTAAAAAGAAATCTGGAGAAGTCATCATGAATAGTCCGAAATTCGTCTACGTCACCTACATCGCGATCACGCCGGAGAAACTCTGGAGCGCGTTGACGCAAGGGAAATTCACAGAACAATATTGGTTCGGCACCGCGTTGGAAACGACCTGGGCGCCGGGAAGCGCGATCAAATTCAAACGCGGCAACGATCTTATCGTCAGTGGGAAGGTGATCGAGTCGAAGCCTTACACGCGGCTGTCGTACACGTGGGTCCATGAGAAGGACGCCCAGTTCCGTAACGAGAAGCCGTCTCAAGTGTCGTTCGAGATGGAGCAGTCGGGAGAAACCGTCAAACTGACGGTTACGCACGACGAGTTCGAGGTGGGCAGCAAGGTCTTCGGAATGATCAGCAACGGCTGGCCGATGGTGCTGGCTTCGCTCAAGAGTCTGCTCGAGACCGGGCGGGCTCTCACGGTAGCGAAGCCCGAGTGCGGGCAGAGCCTAAGCGAGACGACAGCTGCGTCCGTGCGCGGAGCGGCGTAATTGTCATTTTTTCTGATATGGTCATTCCGGGACGGCGGCAGGCGCCGCGTCCCGGGATGACAATTTAGTCAGCGCAGGCTCGCGTTAATTTTCTCGAGCGCGGCCGAACCGGGGCAGAGTTCTTTCTCGTTGAGTGCGTTGAGCGGCGCTGCGACCGTGCCGAGATGGCCGTGCAAATCCTCGGATTCGGGCTCGACGTAAAGCAGGCCGGTCACAATCTGCCCTTTTGCCGTGTGCACTTGCATAAATGTCATGGCGCCGACGCGATCGTTGGCGTCGTAGTCGGCGGCAATCTTTTTGAGCGCAAGCTTCGAGCCGTCGTGCTGCTCGACGATCTGGACTGTGCCCGGCTCATAGGCCACCTTGATCGGCGCGCGCGGGGTGATGAAGTCGAGAAAGTTGACCGCTTCGTTGTGCTCGCGCACGTAGTCGAAGCTCTTGGTCGAACCGGTGTGGTTGTTGAACGCAACGCAAGGCGAGAGCACATCGATGAAGGCCGCGCCTTCGTGCTCGATCGCCGCCTTGATGATCGGTACAAGCTGCGCCTTGTCGCCGGAAAAGCTGCGCGCGACAAAGGTCGCGCCGAGCTGCAGGGCTACGGCGGCGAGATCGATGGAGGAATCGGTATTGATCGCGCCACGTTTCGATTTCGAGCCGCGGTCGGCGGTGGCGGAGAACTGGCCCTTGGTGAGTCCGTACACGCCATTGTTCTCGACGATGTAGACCATGTTCACGCCGCGGCGGATAGAGTGGGCGAACTGGCCGAAGCCGATCGAGGCGGAATCGCCGTCGCCGGAAACGCCGAGATAAATCAGATCGCGGTTGGCGAGATTGGCGCCGGTGAGCACCGACGGCATGCGGCCGTGCACCGTGTTGAAGCCGTGCGAATTGCCGAGGAAGTAGGTCGGCGTCTTCGACGAGCAGCCGATGCCGGAAAGTTTTGCGATACGATGCGGCGGAAGGCTCAGCTCGAAGCAGGCTTCGATGATGGCGGCGGTGATTGAATCGTGGCCGCAGCCGGCGCACAGCGTCGAAATCGAGCCTTCGTAGTCGCGGTGCGTGAAGCCGAGATCGTTCTTCGGCAGGCCGGGGTGATGGAATTTCGGTTTGGCGAGATAGGTCATGACACCACTTTCCGCAGCGGGGTGACTTTGAGCGCATCGAGATGATCGCCGATGGCGCGGGCGATGAAGCGCGCCGTGATCGGGGTTCCGTCGTAATGCAGGATCGGCACCAGCCGCACCGGGTCGATGCCGCATTCATTGACGATGAGTGAGCGCAGCTGCGAGTCACGGTTCTGCTCAACCACAAATACGAAATCATGGTCGGCGACGAAGCTCGAGACGCTGGAGTGGAACGGAAACGCGCGCACGCGCATGCGGTCGAGCTCGCTGCCGCGCGCCTCCAGCATGGCGATGGCCTCGTCCATGGCGGGGGAGGTCGAGCCGAAATAGATCACGCCGTATTTGGTCGGCTTGCTGGCGTTGGCCAGCACCGGCCGTGGCACGAGGTCCTTGGCGGTCTCGAACTTGCGCAGGAGGCGCTGCATGTTGTCGGCGTAAGGCGCGCCTTCCTCGGTGTAGCGCGCGTACCGATCGCGCGACGTGCCGCGGGTGAAGAATGAACCTTTCGTGGGGTGCGTGCCGGGATAGGTGCGATAGGGGATGCCGTCGCCATCGACATCGAGATAGCGGCCGAAGTCCTTGCCGGACTCCAATTCGGCGGCCGTCATCACCTTGCCGCGGTCGAATTTACGCGTGTCGTCCCACTTGAACGGTTTGCAGAGGCGATGGTTCATGCCGATGTCGAGATCGAGCATGACGAAGATCGGCGTCTGCAGGCGGTCGGCGAGATCAAACGCGAGTGCGCCGAATTCGAAGGCTTCGGCCGGGTCCTCGGGGAAGAGCAGCACGTGCTTGGTGTCGCCATGTGAAGCATAAGCGCAGGAGGTGATGTCGCATTGCTGGGTGCGCGTGGGCATGCCAGTCGAGGGACCGGCGCGCTGGACATCGAAAACGACGGAGGGAATTTCAGCGAAATAGGCGAGTCCGAGGAATTCCTGCATCAGCGAAATACCGGGGCCGGACGTGGCGGTAAACGAGCGCGCGCCATTCCAGGCGGCGCCGATCACGATGCCGATGGAGGCGAGTTCGTCCTCGGCCTGGATGATGGCGTACCGGTTCTTTTTCGTGTCGGGATCGACGCGCAGCCGCGCGCAGTGGCGCGTGAAGGCGTCGGCGAGCGAAGATGAGGGCGTGATCGGATACCAGGCGCACACGGTCGCGCCGCCATAGACGGCGCCGAGCGCTGCCGCAGAATTGCCCTCGATAAAGATACGGTCGCCGACGGCGTCGGCCTTGCGCAAGCGAACGCCGAGCGGGCATTGGAGATTTTGCAGCGCATAGTCGCGTCCGAGATGGAGCGCGTCGATATTGGGCGCGATCAGCTTGTCCTTGCCCTTGAACTGTTCGCCGATAAGCGTCTCGATCACGAGCACATCCATGTCGAGCAGCGCCGAAAGCACGCCGAGATAGATAATGTTCTTGAAAAGTTGGCGCTGGCGCGGATCGGAGTATTGGCCGTTGGTGATTTCGGTCAGCGGCACGCCAATGACGGTGATGTCGTCGCGGAATTTCGATGCCGGCAAGGGCTTGGTGGAGTCGTAGAACAGATATCCGCCGGGCTCGATCGAGGCGACGTCTTTTTCCCAGGTCTGCGGGTTCATTGCGACCATCAGGTCGGTGCCGCCGCGCGCGCCGAGATGGCTAGATTCGGAGATGCGCACCTCGTACCAAGTCGGCAGACCTTGGATGTTTGATGGAAAAATATTGCGCGGCGCGACCGGCACGCCCATGCGCAGCACGGCGCGGGCGAACAGTTCGTTGGCGCTCGCCGAACCCGAACCGTTGACGTTGGCAAAACGGACAACGAAGTCGTTTACGCTGCTGATCGGGCTGGTGCTCGGCATTGGTGATCCGCGTGAGTCATGTCGATGAGGTATTTTTGCATGTCCCAGGCGCCGGTCGGGCAGCGCTCGGCGCATAGTCCGCAGTGCAGGCAGACGTCTTCGTCCTTGACCATGACGCGCTTGGTCTTGAGCGCGTCGGATACATAGAGGTCCTGCGTGAAGTTTATCGCCGGCGCCTCCAGGCGCGTGCGCAGGTCCGCTTCTTCGCCGTTTTCAGTGAAGGTGATGCAGTCCATTGGGCAGATATCGACGCAGGCGTCGCACTCGATGCACAGCGAGCCGGTGAAGACGGTTTGCACATCGCAGTTGAGGCAGCGATGGGATTCTTTGAGCGCGAGTTCGACGTCGTAACCGAGCTCGACTTCGGCTCTTATGTCGCGCAGCGCTACGACCTTGTCACGATGCGGCACACGAAAACGTTTATCGGGTGCGATCTCGTTGTCGTAGCTCCATTCGTGGATGCCCATTTTCTGGCTGAGCACGGCGACCGTCGGTGGGGGGCGGTCGTTGATGTCCGCTCCTGAGCAGTATTTGTCGATCGAGATGGCCGCGTCGTGGCCATGCGCCACCGCCCAGATGATGTTCTTCGGCCCGAACGCGCTATCGCCGCCGAAATAAACTTTCGGATTGGTCGAACGCATGGTTTTCGGATCGACTTTGGGCATGCCCCATTTGTCGAATTCGATGCCGGTGTCGCGCTCGATCCAGGGAAAAGAGTTTTCCTGGCCGACGGCCACTAGCACGTCGTCGCAAGGTACAAGCTGATCGGGTTCGCCGGTCGGGAGGAGATCGCGGCGGCCTTTTTCGTCGCGCACCGCCTTGACCTTCTCGAATAATATGCCGGTGAGTTTGCCATTTTCGTGCGTGAATTCCTTCGGCACGAGGAAATTGATGATTGGAATGTCCTCGTGCATGGCGTCCTCTTTTTCCCAAGGGGACGCTTTCATTTCCTCGAAGCCCGAGCGCACGATGACCTTGACGTCCTCGCCGCCAAGCCGGCGCGAGGAG
This sequence comes from Hyphomicrobiales bacterium, assembly GCA_003169835.1. GTDB lineage: Bacteria > Pseudomonadota > Alphaproteobacteria > Rhizobiales > Xanthobacteraceae > PNAI01. Next base: position 16,251 of record PNAI01000044.1, read on the forward strand.
CGGCAGCAATCCATGGCGGTGTTGCCGCCGCCAAGCACGATGACGCGCTTGCCAATTTTATTGATATGCCCGAACGAGACGCTGGAGAGCCAATCGATGCCGATATGGATGTTCTTTGCTGCTTCCTTGCGGCCGGGAATGTCGAGATCGCGGCCGCGCGGCGCGCCGGAGCCGACGAAGATCGCATCCCAATTTTCCGAGAGCAGGCTCTTCAGGCTGTCGATCCGTTTTCCGCCGACGAACTCGATGCCCATGCTGAGGATATAATTGCATTCCTCATCGATGACGGTTTCCGGCAGACGGAATTTCGGAATCTGGGTGCGCATCATGCCGCCCGACTTCGGGTCCTGGTCAAACACGACGCAGTGGTAGCCGAGCGGGGCCAAATCTCGCGCGACCGTGAGGGAGGCGGGGCCGCCGCCTACGAGCGCGATGCGCTTGCCATTCTTGGACGTCGCGGGCTTCGGTAAGCGGCCTTTAATGTCGTCCTTGAAGTCTGCTGCGACGCGCTTGAGACGGCAGATCGCGACCGGTTCCTTCTCGACGCGAACGCGCCGGCAGGCCGGCTCGCAGGGGCGGTCGCAGGTGCGGCCGAGGATGCCCGGAAAGACATTCGATTCCCAATTGATCATGTAGGCGTCGCTGTAGCGGCCCGCCGCGATCAATCGGATATATTCGGGAACCGGCGTATGGGCGGGACATGCCCATTGGCAGTCGACTACCTTGTGGAAGTAGTCAGGTGCCGAAATGTCTGTAGGTTTCATTCACTCCTCGTGCACGCGCCTCTCGATACAAGGTCGAAGGGTCGTGACGTAACGCTGGCTGATCTCTCCCCCGCGGGACGGCATTTTTTCCTGCCGAATCCGCGGCGGGATGTTAGTGGACGAGACCCGCAAACGCTACCTTTAGTCGAGACATAGCTGCAGTCTGTGAACGGCAGGCCTGCTGGCAATCCCTTGTCATTCCCACCCCATGCGAAGATGCCACAGAAGGCGGTGCCGATCACGCCGGCTGCTATATATGTGCTGAAAAATGGTTATTTTCGGCGGCGGTGCTAGACCCGACTTCTGCCTTAATTGCTGCGCTGCACAAGGAGCCATGCGCGATATTTTTTCCGATATTTTCACAGGTCGGGTCATAGATCCGGTCGAAGCCGCGCGAAGCAGCCTCCGGCCACAATTGCCTAAGCGGTTTTACGCACGGTCGCATATCGGCGAGGGGCCGGAGGGCGTTTGTGTTCTGCTCGACGGCAAGCCTGTGCGCACGCCGGCACGGCGGACGCTTGCTGCGCCCGCACGTGCGCTTGCGGAGGCGATCGCCGCCGAATGGGAGGCACAGAAGGAGGTCATCGATCCCGCTTTGATGCCGCTCACGCGGCTTGCCAATTCCATCATTGACGGGGTCGCCGATGCGCCCGCGCCGGTTGCCGCGGAGATCGCCAAGTATCTCAGCTCGGATCTGATCTGCTATCGCGCTCAAAGCCCGGAAGGATTGCGCGCGCGCCAGGAGCAGCATTGGGATCCGCTGATGGAGTGGGCCCACAGGGCATTGGATGCTTGCTTCATATTGGGCGAGGGTGTGTTGCACGTGGCGCAACCGCAGGCCGCCATCGCAAACGCGACGAAGGCCATCCCGCACGAGCCGTGGCGGCTCGGCGCGCTTTGCTCCGTCACGACGCTCACCGGTTCGGCGATGATTGCGCTGGCGCTGCTGCATGGCCGACTCTCTGTTGAAGAAGCGTGGTTGGCGGCGCATGTGGACGAGGACTGGCAAATGGAGCAGTGGGGCGCAGATGAGGATGCACTCGCGCGCCGCGCCTTCCGTTTCAATGAATTACGGTCGGCGGCGACGGTGCTGACTTGTCTGCAATCATGATGCGCACAGCCTGCGTGATCCGCGCGAACACATCGGACCATTCGCCGCGCTTTGTTTGGCGGAACAGCCGCATGGTCGGATACCACGGGCTGTCATCGCGGCCGAGCAGCCAGCGCCAGTCCGCGACCATGGGAAGTGCTGTGAACACCGGCCGCGCCAGCGCACCCGCGAGATGCGCGACAGACGTGTCGCATGTGATGATGAGATCGAGCTGCGTCATCACGGCTGCGGTGTCGAGGAAGAGATCGGCGCTGGGATCGGGATCGGTATCCAACATGAGAATCCGCTTGCGGAAATCCGCTCCCATAATCTGATCGGTGGGGGGGCCTTTCTGCAGCGAGATCAATCGCACGCCGGGGAGTGCCGCGAGCGGCGCGAAATCCGAGAGCAAGATGCTGCGCCGGATGAAAGCGTGATCGATCTGGTGTCCGGACGCCCAGTTGATCCCGATCTTGAAGCCGACACTTCCCAGGCGCTGCGCCCAGGCCGCGATGCGCTCCGGCTGTGCGGAGAGGTAGGGCACATCGGCCGGCACGGTCGCGGGCGTAGTTCCGAGCGCGCCGGCCACGCTCATCAGCGGTAGCCAGCGGATCGGCCGCGGATCTTTTGCAAGTTCTTTCGACGAGGTCGCGATGGTCACGCCCGCGAGCGAGGAGAGCAGCGTGCGCATGGACGGTCTGGTCAGGATGGTTACGTCGTAGCCGCGGGTGGCGAGCAGCGGACCGAAACGCCCAAAGAATATCGCGTCGCCCAATCCTTGTTCGGCGACCAAAACGAGACGCGCGTCGTTTGGCGGCTCGCCCTGCCAGCGCGGATGCTCAAGCGGGACGAAAGTCGGTTTGCCCACGCTCGCGCGATATTCATAGTCGCGCCAGCCCGCCTGCCAGTTTCCACGCATCAGGCGGAGGATGGCGCGGCCAAGAAAGGCGTCGGCCAATTTGGGATCGAGCTCGATCGCCTTGCTGTAGGCGACTTCTGCCGCGTCGTGCTGTCCGGCATCGGTACCGCCGCGGCTGGCGGCTGCGTCGGCGATCTGACCCAGCTCGCGCAGCGCATTGCCGCGGTTGTAATGCGCGCCGGCAAACTGCGGCCGCAGCGCGATGGCGCGCTCGTAACTCGCCAGGGCATCCTCGATGCGGTCGAGATCCTGCAACAGAGCTCCGCGATTGGTCCAATCTTCGTGCGAGGTCGGGCGTATCGCAAGCGCGCGGTCGAAAGCGGCAAGCGCCTCGTTGGAGTACCCGAAAATGACCAGCACGTTGGCGCGATTGCCGTGGGCGTCGGCGAAATCAGGCTGCAGTTCGATGGCGCGGTCGTAGCTCGCGAGTGCTTCCTGCGGCTGGCCGAGCCGTAAATAAGTCTGGCCTATCAGATTGTGCAGGCGGGCCTGTTGCGGACCAAACGCAAGCGCGCGCTCGGCGAGCTTGATCCCTTCGGCGTATTGGCCTTCCTGCACGGCAACGACGGCGACATAATAGAGCGCGTCGGCGTTCTGCGGGTCGCCGTTGAGGACCTTCATGTAGCCCTCCATCGCCGCTTTCAGGTTGCCCATGCGGTGGAGCGCAAGCGCGCCTTGGAGCAGTTGATCGGTCGAGGATGAATTCACAGGAAATCCAACTCTGGGGGAGCTTTGCGGGCCGGTGGCCGGCAATCTAATGTGCTGCCGCCGAAGTGCCAAGGCGCGCGCGGGACCGGTCAAAATTGTGCGTTAACGGCGGGCAAGCGCGGATTGCTACGGTTCCCGGCATTGCCGCCGTGTTATGCCTTCGGTCAAGGGATTCCCGCGAGGCGAGTGGCCATGAAGGATATGCTCGAGAGGCTTGAGAAGCGCCGCGCCGAAGCGCGCGCGGGCGGCGGGAAGGCGCGCATCGAGGTGCAGCACAAGCGCGGGAAACTTACCGCGCGCGAGCGCATCGGGCTGCTGCTCGACAAAGACTCATTTGAAGAATTCGACATGTTCGTCGAGCACCGCTCGACCGACTTCGGCATGGAGAAGACGAAAATTCCCGGCGACGGCGTGGTCACCGGCTGGGGCACGGTGAACGGGCGCGCGGTCTATGTGTTCGCAAAGGACTTCACCGTGTTCGGTGGCTCGCTGTCCGAAACCCACGCGCGGAAGATCATGAAGGTGCAGGACATGGCGCTCACCGCGCGAACTCCTATCATTGGTTTGTTCGACGCGGGTGGCGCGCGCATCCAGGAGGGCGTGGCGGCGCTCGGCGGCTACGGCGAGGTGTTCAAGCGCAATGTGGTGGCCTCCGGCGTGATCCCGCAGATTTCCGTCATCATGGGGCCGTGCGCGGGCGGCGACGTCTATTCNNACCGACTTCATCTTCATGGTCAAAGACACAAGCTACATGTTCGTCACCGGCCCGGACGTGGTGAAGACCGTGACGAACGAAGTGGTCACGGCCGAGCAACTCGGCGGCGCGAGCGTGCACACGACTAAATCCGCGGTAGCCGACGGCGCCTACGAGAACGATACGGAGTGTCTGCTGCAGATGCGCCGGCTGATCGACTTTCTGCCGGCGAATTTTTCTGCCGGCGTGCCGGAATGGCCGAGCCAGGACAATCCCGAACGCGAGGAGAAATCGCTCGACACGCTGATCCCGGACAGTCCCAACAAACCCTACGACATCAAGGAACTCATTCTCAAAACGGTGGACGAGGGCGACTTCTTCGAAATCTCCGAAGCGTTCGCCAAGAACATCGTTGTGGGTTTTGGCCGGATGGCCGGGCGCACGTTGGGTTTCGTCGCCAACCAGCCGATGGTGCTTGCGGGCGTGCTCGATTCCGACGCCAGCCGCAAGGCGGCGCGCTTCGTGCGCTTTTGCGACGCGTTCGAAATTCCGATTGTTACATTTGTCGATGTGCCGGGCTTTCTGCCGGGCACCGCGCAGGAGCAGGGCGGGCTGATCAAGCACGGCGCGAAGCTGCTGTTCGCCTACAGCCAGTGCACCGTGCCGCTGGTCACCGTGATCACGCGCAAGGCGTTCGGCGGCGCGTATGACGTGATGGCGAGCAAGCACGTGGGGGGCGATCTCAACTACGCGTGGCCGACGGCGCAGATCGCGGTGATGGGGGCGAGGGGCGCGGTGGAGATCATCTTCCGCGCCGACATTGGCGACGCGAAAAAAATCGTCGCGCGCACGAAGGAATACGAGGAGCGGTTTTTGTCGCCGTTCGCTGCGGCTGAGCGCGGCTACATCGACGACGTGATCATGCCGCATGCGACACGGCGGCGTATTTGCCGCGCGCTCGCGATGCTGCGGGGGAAGAAGGTCGAGATGCCGGCGCGGAAACATGATAATTTGCCAGTGTGAATATGGTGAAAGAGAAACGGCTCAAGGTTAGTGCCAACGTAAAGGTGGAAGCTTCTGAGAAGGCGACCTATCAGAGAAAAAGAATAACTACCGAAATAATTTCACCAGATGTCAGTCGTGCAAAGGCTGGAGCGTGGCTGCACCTCATATCTCCGCTCACAGAATGGGCGGGATTGAAGGGGGATGAAATAAGATACCGGCGACAACAGTTGCGCATTCAACGAGAGGATGTTCTCAGCAAAATCATACAGGACGCCCGAAATCGACTTCAATTTTCTGAAAGAAAGAATACGCCTATTCCGAATAAGTTTCTTGTGCCGTTTCTTGAGAAGGCCTCATTGGAGGATGAGGACAGTGAAATTATGAAAATGTGGTCCGAACTTCTAGTGTCTGCCGTATCAAGCTATGACCCAGTCTATCTTCGGATCATTGAAATTTTATCTCAAATTGGGTCGGGGGAGGCTCAATATCTGAAAAAATTGCTATTGGGTTCAAGATCGGACTTTGAGTTGCACTTCGTCAGCGAAGTTCCTTTCTTTTTTTGCTTCACAGTTCCTTCGCAGGGAAGCGGAGTCTTGCTTCAGGGGTCATAAGGGGCAGCCGGATGAACTTAATCGTCGTCTCATTGCTGAGATTGAGAAGCCGGGCGGCCTACTTAGCTTTATCTACTTGCTGGGATTTGATGAAGAAAACTATGAATGCGAATACTTTCATCCAGACTACGTTTCGGAAGACAAGCCCGTTCCGAGCACCCTAGAAAACCTCGGACTTATTTTGATTAACCGGAACCTACATTTCGAGAGTGGGCGCCTTGGCTACACAGGTGAGAGGCAGATGATGCTTCGGACCGTTTCGCTGACTTCATTTGGTCTATTATTCCTAAGGTCATGTGACAAACAGCTAAAGAGTGCCCTCGATGATGCAGAGCGTCGCGAAGTGATTTAATTTCCGTATTCGGGTGGTGTAGTTTTTTGCGCGTTTCTTTATTGCACTTTGGTGCCCTTGCGATGCTGAAGAACAAGCAAGCGTATCCCGGATGAGCGTAGCGACATCCGGGGCTAACCTTGCCGCATCCTACCCGCTCACGCTGGCCTTATTGGCAACATCCGTCCGAGCAGCAATGGGCGACATCCTGGCAGCAGCCGTACTTATCGAGCTGATTAAAATGACAACAGTATTCACCGGCAGCGCAGGCCGGTGCGCCTGTTTGTGAGCAAACGGCCTGGGCATATACCGGAGTTTTCTTTGCGCGCTGCGATGCCGCCATGAGCCTGTCACCAAGCGGGGCATGGTCCTGATTGTAAGCGATCGGTGTGAAGTTGCGTTCCGCCGATGATGCGGGACCCGTACTCAGAGAAATAAAAGCCAGAGCGGCCATCGATGCTGCGAAAATCAATTTTTTCATTGTTTGCCTCCCCTAATAAACCGATACCGATGGCTCATTATATAAAAGGCCTTCGAGCGCACAAATGTGATTATGTAGGCACGCGTGACTAAAATTTTTGCAGAGGCTGGTGGCGGCCAAAGTGCTCTGTGTGTTTGAAGCGCGTAAGATGGGTTGAACGAAGCGAAATCTATGGCGATGCCGGCTCTGATGGCGGGAATGCCTTAACGGGGCCGATATTGGGCAAGCCCGACATCGGTCTTTTGGGCCGATACCGGGTAGACCCGGCATCGGGATGCGGCGCCTGCGCGCTGAGGCTCGTAACCTCGCGTCGGGGACGCCTCGGGCAGCGCAAACAAGTGTATGCAGTTTGCGCAAGCGCAACTGCTATGCTGGCCCTACTACGAGGGTCTGCCTTCAATGGCTGGACGCGGGCCGGACGAACGGCGGCGAAAGCTGCCGGGATCAAGGGGCCAACGGCTCCTGTCCGGCCCCGGGCTGCAAAGCGGACTTGTGGCATTCAGTCGATCACGACTTAAAACCAGTCCCGCCGCACCTCTGACACTTCACTTTCTTGTCGCCCTTTTTGACAAGACCTTTGCCTTCGCAATTGCTGCATTTCTGTTTCGGTTTGCCTGCGTTTTTCTGCATGTGGTCTCCAATTCAAGAATCCATGCTTACTACCAAGCCATGGAGAATGCCATCACGCAAATAACGTGTGGTTGGCACAAGACGCCACAAGCTCTGCGCGTCGCCGCTTTTGTTGGTTTTGCATTCTGAACATTTGTTTTGTTTTCGTTGTCTGAACGTCGCTTCATTGTTGTGGCTAGAATGCGCCGCATCTGTCCAAACTTTAATTTGTTCGGGATTGTGCCGACGCAATTGGCACTTACGTTTTTAACCATCAACCAACGCCAATGGAGGCACACAATGTTGAAAGCTCTCTTCGCCGGAACAACCGCGCTGACACTGATCGGCGGGTCCATGGTTTATGCTCAGCAGACAGCGCCGGCGCAGCCCGGTAGCGAGATCACGCAACAGCGCGTGCGGGTGACGCCTGAGGAAATCATCTCACGTACCAACGCGCGCATCACTGAACTGAAGACGGAACTGAAGCTCACGCCACAGCAAGAGAAAAACTGGTCGCTGTTTGAGGTGACGGTGCGCGAAAGCGCCAAGCAGCGCGCCGAGCATTTCGAGCAGGTGCGCAAGATGCGTGAGCAGGCCGGCGGGCAGCCACAGGGCGATCGCGCGGCAACAACGCCTGAGGACGCCGCCACTCAGAAGCGCCTCGCCGCTGCGCTCGATCCGCTCTACAAGAGCCTCGACGAGCGCCAGAAGCAGAAGTTCGCAACGCTGTTCCGCGTGGACGGCGAGGGGCGTCATTTCTGGTTCCGCGGCCGCGGCGATCGAGGCCAACGGTCGTAACGCCTTCGATCCTTACACTCGTGCCTTACAAGCGCGGAAAGCCGCCGGGTTCGCCCGGCGGCTTTTCTTGTCATGTCGCCAACCTCCGTTCGTCTCTGCGTAACGAGGTATCGAGACAGGCTAGATTCCCACTTTCGCGGGAATGAGCGGAGGTGTAGTTGCTACGTTGGCCGGTCACTTCGCCGGGTAGTAGAATGGCGCGCGCCGACGGATCACACGGACGCTCAAAATGGATTTATCGATCATTCGAACGCGAAGGACTGTTCTCGCTGCGTTGCTCGTTCTGCCGTGTTTTGCGGGCGCGTGTGCGGCGCAGACCAGCGCTGGCAACGCGCGGCCGGCAGAGTGGGCGCGACCCATCGCGGTTGCGGGCGTGCCAAATCTTCATCGGGTGGCAAATAATTTCTATCGCAGCGCGCAGCCCGATGCGGAAGGATTCAAGGCGATGGCGACGCAATATGGCGTGCGCACGGTGGTCAGCCTACGGGCGTTCAATTCGGATGAAACGCTTTCGCGCGGACTCAACCTCAGCCTCGTGCGTTTCAAAACTCACACCTGGCATATCGAGCGCGAGGACGTGATCGGCGCGTTGCGCGCGTTGCGAAGCGCGACCAAAGTGGGGCCGGTGTTGCTGCATTGCCAGCACGGCGCCGATCGCACCGGGCTGATCACGGCACTTTATCGCATTCTCTATGAAGGCTGGAGCAAGCAGGCCGCGAGCGAGGAAATGCTCCAGGGCAATTTCGGCTATCATGCGGTGTGGGGAAATATCCCGCGCTACATCCGCAATGTCGATGTCTCACGGCTCAAGCGGGAGATTGGGGTCGAGTGATGTTTCAGCTGCCCGCCGCGGCGACGTTCGATTACGCCGAGAACCTCCAAATCGGGCGGATTCTTGCGGCGGGTCCGTCTGTCGATTTAAGCGTGGTCGAAGCCGCGAGCCGGATGACGGTGCCCAAATCGCTGGCGTCCAGCGTGACCGAGACATGCCTGATCGCGCTTGCCGTCATTGCCGGATTGCGCTGGCGGCGCCGGCGTCGATCTTAGGTGTGTATGAATATGCTGTGCCATGAGGAGGTCATTCGATGAGCACGCCCAAACCGGTTGAATACGCCACTGCTTCGAAAGCCGTGCGCGCGGTGTTCGACGACATCAAGAAGTCACGAAAAGTCGACGACGTGAACAATTTCTGGAAATATCTCGCGCGCGATCCAGCGACGCTCAAGCGCACGTGGGAGAGCGTCAAGCAGATCATGGCGCCGGGCGCGCTCGATCCGCTGACCAAGGAGATGATCTATCTGGCCGTGAGCGTCACCAATGGCTGCGGCTACTGCATCGCGAGCCACACGCCGGCGGCGCGCAAAGCGGGCATGAGCGAAGCCATGTTCGGCGAGGTGATGGCGGTGGTCGGCATGGCCAATGAGACCAACCGCCTGGCCAACGGCTACCGCGTGCCGATCGATGCGGCGTTCGAGAAATGAGGGAAGCGGAGTTTGATCTCCGTCAGTTGTTTCCCAATTCCTCGAGGTTCACCAGGAATTCACTCAGGCACACACTCACATTGGCTGTGCCACGATTGGTTTCGAGGATCGTGAGGCGTATCCAGGCGTAGCGACCCTTTGTGATGATGAACTTTTGCGCCTCCGCCGTATCCTTGAGCGCAATCATTCCCTTATAGCCGCTGTCTGTTTCGATCATGGCCCGCTTGACGCGACCATTCTGGCGAAACGTTTTCTCCAACTTCGCATAGCCGTTGGTCATCGTCACTGTGCGCAAGGGCGCTTTCGGCTTTAGGTGCAGGGTGACGATCTGATTGCTTTCGGCGCCCGCGCACCAGGCGCCGTCACCGGTTGCCGCCAGATTCTCAGGCCCGAAATTCATGCCGCCTTGCGGCGCGCGAACCGACGTCACGCAATGACGCATGTTGGCAAACTGGCCCGACCGCTCGTAGCAGGTTTCATCAGACAGGGCGGGTACGGAAACGAGGCACGTGGCAAACAGTGCGGTTGCAAAAACGCGGGTACGCATGGAATTCCTTTGAGACAGGGGCGGGTTATATCGGCAATGCAATGCTAACTGAAGGACGCGGGCTGTTCGAGAGCGGAAATTGGGCTACACAGGCGCCGATGTCTAATAGTCCTGCTTCCGAGAATCCCACGTCGCCGCGCAACCTCGATCGGCTTGCCATCTATGCCGCGCCCGGCGTGTTCCTGGTGCTGTGGGCCTCGGGCTTCATCGGCGCGAAGTTCGGCATGCCCTATGCCGAGCCGATGACGTTCCTGTTCGCGCGCATGGCGGCCGTGGTGGTGCTGATCGGAGCGATCGTGCTGCTGACGCGGCCACCATGGCCGGATCGTGCCGGCATCCGTCACAGCGCGGTGACGGGTTTGTTCGTGCACGGCTGCTATCTCGGCGGGGTCTTCGTCGCGCTCGATCATAAGCTGCCGGCGGGGCTGGTCGCGCTGGTGGTGAGTCTGCAGCCGGTGCTTGCTTCGACGTTGGCCAATCGGCTGCTGGGCGAGAAGGTGATGCCGCGCCAGTGGCTCGGCCTCGGGCTTGGCGTTGTCGGCGTCTATCTCGTGGTGCATGGCCATACCGAGGGCGAGGCGACGCCAATCGCTTGGGCCGCCGCCACGTTCGCGCTGATCGGCATGACGCTTGGCACGCTCTATCAGAAACGCTTTGGCGGTAGCATCGATTGGCGCACCGGCTTTCTTGTGCAATATGCGGCCGCCGCCGCCCTGTTTGGAATTGCCGCGCTGTTGTTCGAAACGCGCATCGTGCAGTGGACGCCGCAGCTCGTGTTTGCGCTCGCGTGGCTGGTATTCGCGCTCTCGTTCGGGGCGATCTGGCTGTTGTATTTTTTGATCCGGCGGTCGGCGGCCACGCGCGTGGTAAGCCTGTTCTATCTCACGCCGCCGATCACGGCGCTGATGGCTTGGGCAGCGTTTGATGAGCGGCTGACGGCGCTGTCGCTTGTCGGCATGGCAATCTGTGTTGCCGGCGTTGCATTGGTGAACTGGCGGGTCAGCAACGCGTAAGCTTAGCGCTCAGTCTTGCTTCTTCGTCATGACGATTTGAGTCTGCGTCACGATCGCAGCGAGCTTGCCGTCGTTGCGGGTAATTTTTGTTTGCCAGACCATGGTGGTGCGGCCGCGATGCAGCGGCGTGCAGTCCGCATGTGCGGTGTCGCCAAGTGGAATGCCGGCAAAGAAATTGGTCTTGCTCTCGATCGTGGCGGTGGAAGCGCCGTCCGATAGGTTTGCGATGGTCGCGGTGCCGCCGAGATTGTCGGCGAGCGCCATGATCGCGCCGCCATGCAAGACGCCATTGCGATTGCTGAGCTGCTCGGTCACCGCCATCTCGGCGGTCACGCGCTCGGGCGAGACATGCGTGATCTGCATGCCCATGAAGCCTGCGAACGGCGGCTGTTCGTCGGCGCGCATGTTGAAATTCCGCGGCTGGGATTGGTTGCTCATGGCTTTGCGCTTCCCGAATAGGCCGTGCAGCTTTAGCACTCGGCTAGCGTTAATGAAAAGGGCGCGGTATGCACCGCGCCTCTATCCGATACGTTGGTTGCGATTGGCTTACTGAGGCTGCGGCACGATGCGAATATAGGGCTTCGGCGATTTCCAGCCTTGCGGATAGGTCTTCTTGGCGTCGTCATCGGTCACGGAGCCGGCGATGATGACGTCTTCGCCCTTCTTCCAGTTCACCGGGGTCGCGACCTTGTGCTTGGCGGTGAGCTGAAGCGAGTCGATCACGCGCAGCACCTCGTCGAAGTTGCGGCCGGTGGTCATGGGATAGACGAGGACAAGCTTGATCTTCTTGTCGGGGCCGATGACGAAGACGTTGCGGACGGTCTGGTTTTCGGCCGCGGTGCGCTTGGTGGGATCGCCGCTCGTGCTCGCCGGCAGCATGTCGTAGAGCTTCGAGACATTGAAGTCGATGTCGGCGATCATCGGATAGTTTGGCGCGAAACCTTGCGTCTCCTTGATGTCGGCGGCCCAACTCGCATGCCGGTCGACCGGGTCAACGGAGAGTCCGATGATCTTGACGCCGCGCTTGTCGAATTCGGGTTTGATTTTGGCCATGTAGCCAAGTTCGGTGGTGCAGACCGGTGTGAAATCTTTGGGGTGCGAAAACAGCACCGCCCATTTGTCGCCGATCCAGTCGTGAAAACGGATTTTACCTTCGGTGGTTTGGGCTTCGAAATCCGGAGCCGTGTCGTTGATCTTTAGAGACATTTGATACCCTCCTGACATCACTCATCGAGCCTGTGTGGCTGGCGCATATAGCACCGCGCTTGGCAGCCAATCAACCGATGGGAACGATATATGTCGCAGTCGGCGCGCTCGGCAGATGCTGGATTTTTCAATTAGTTGCAGGGATAGGGAAGGATATCTTCCGCGTGCCGCCGCGCGTAGCATGGCCGTCTGCGGCGGGTGGTGGCGGGCTTGATTGACAGGTCTGCGGTTGCGCCGCTAAGGCACGGCCCGGGAAGCAGGCATGTTCAAGCGCATTCTGATTGCCAACCGCGGCGAAATCGCCTGCCGCATCATCAAAACCGCGCGACGGATGGGCATCGCGACGGTTGCGATCTATTCCGAGGCCGACAAAGACGCGCTGCACGTGGAAATGGCGGACGATGCGGTACTGATCGGACCGCCGCCCGCAGCCGAGAGCTATCTCGTCATCGAAAAAATCATTGCCGCCTGCCGGCAGAGCAAAGCCGAGGCGGTGCATCCGGGCTACGGATTTCTGTCCGAACGGGCGGCATTCGTGCAGGCGCTGGACAAGGCCGGCATCGTCTTCATCGGCCCGAACGCCAAGGCGGTCGCCGCCATGGGCGACAAGATCGAGTCCAAGCTCGCGGCCGCCAAAGCCAAGGTCTCGACCGTGCCGGGCCATCTCGGCGTGATCGCGGACGAAAAACAAGCGCAGAAGATTGCGGATGACGTTGGCTATCCGGTGATGATCAAGGCCTCGGCCGGCGGCGGGGGCAAGGGTATGCGGATCGCGCATTCGCGCAGGGAAGTTGCAGAAGGATTTGCGCGCGCGCGTTCGGAGGCGAAGTCTTCGTTCGGCGACGATCGCGTGTTCATCGAGAAGTTCATCGAGAATCCGCGGCACGTCGAAATCCAGGTGTTTGGCGACAGACACGGCCATGTGATCCATCTCGGCGAACGCGAATGCTCAATCCAGCGCCGCAACCAGAAAGTGGTCGAGGAGGCGCCGAGCCCGCTGCTCGATGCCGTCACGCGCGAGAAGATGGGCGCGCAGGCGGTCGCACTCGCCAAGGCGGTTGGCTACGACAGCGCGGGCACCGTCGAGTTTGTCGCCGGACAGGATCGGAAGTTTTTTTTCCTTGAGATGAATACGCGGCTGCAAGTCGAGCATCCGGTGACCGAGCTCGTGACCGGCATCGATCTGGTCGAGCAAATGATCCGCGTGGCAGCAGGCGAAAAGCTGAAGATCAAACAAGGCGACGTGAAGCTCAAAGGCTGGGCGGTGGAGAGCCGCGTCTATGCCGAGGATGCGTATCGCGGTTTCCTGCCTTCGACCGGGCGGCTGGTGAAATATCGTCCGCCGGAGGAGAAGACCGCGGACGACCTAACGGTACGCATCGATACGGGCGTGACCGAAGGCGCGGAAATCTCGCTCTACTACGATCCATTGATCGCCAAGCTCGTCACACATGGACCCACGCGCGCGGCCGCAATTGCGGCGCAGGCGGACGCGCTGGATGCGTTCGCGATCCAGGGCATCCGTCACAACATTCCGTTTCTGGCCGCACTCATGACGCATCCGCGCTGGCAGGCGGGCAAACTCTCGACCGGTTTCATTGCGGAAGAATATCCCAAGGGATTTCATGCGCGGGCGCCCGAGGGTGAAACTGCGCACATCATTGCGTCGGTCGCGAGCGCCATCGATCATGTGATGGGAGAACGCAAGCGGAGGATTTCAGGGCAGATGGCCGGCCGCGCGATCACGCGCGAGCGGCGCCGTGCCGTTCGCATTGGCGAGATCGCATATGCCGTGGACGTTGATCGTCGCGGAGAAACGATTCAAGTGACATTCTTTGCGGGCGGAAAGAAAAGATCTCATATGCATGTGTTGGAGTCAGGGTGGAAACCCGGCGAAGTGGTGTGGACCGGCCGGCTCGACGACAACGCCATATCGGTCCAGGTGCGGCCGATCGCAAACGGATTTTGGCTCGCGCACCGCGGCGCCGAGGCGGAGGTTTTCGTGTACACCGAACGGGAGGCTGCGGCCGCACGGCTGATGCCGGCAAAGAAGAACGCCGACATGGGCAAGGCGCTGCGCGCGCCGATGCCGGGCCTCGTGGTGTCGATCCCGGTGGCGGTCGGGCAAGAGGTGAAGGTGGGCGAGCCGCTGGCCGTCGTCGAGGCCATGAAGATGGAAAACGTTTTGCGTGCCGAGCGCGACGGTGTTGTGAAAGCCATTCGCGTCAAACCCGGCGACAATGTCGCAGTTGACGCCGTGATCATGGAATTCGTGCGGTGAGCCCCGTCGCGACCGCATTTTCCTTGTCGGGTCAGTTGCCGCGCGCACCATTCGCGGTGGCTGTCATTATTCTGTACGCGGTGGGGTTGGCGTCACAGGTCCTGCTGATTGCACCTGTTGTGGCGCGCGCCGGGATTTTGCCGTTTGTGCTGCTTCATGCCGTGCTGTTGTGGATTTGGTACGCGCTGCACGCCAAGCCGTTGCGCGACGCGGGTCACGGCGTCGGGTCTGCCATCGGCATCGCGATCGTCAACGTACTGTCCATCATCTTCCTGCTCATGGTGATTTCGTTCCTGGTCTCGCCAGTCGAGGGACAGCCGGGGGAAACGGCTGGCGGCGTGCTGGAACATGGGTCTTCATCATTTTTCTCATTGAAATCTTTTCTGGTGCGCCGCATCTCGGCTGGCTCGGGCGCGTGCTCATGGTGATCGTGGGGATTGCGATGATTCCGGTGGTGCTTGCGCTGGGCTTTTCGATCTGGGTCGGCACGCGGCCCAGCGTGCAAGTGAGGCCATCATGACGCTCTATTTTGCCTATGGCGCAAACATGAACCGCGCGTTGATGCGCCGGCATTGTCCGGGGGCGAAGGAACTGGGCACTGCGGCGATTTTCGGCTGCCGTTTCATCATCACGGCCGACGGCTATGCCTCGATCGTGCCGAAACCAGGCGGCAGGGTTCATGGCGTCTTGTGGCGGCTGACGGTGCGCGATCTCGCTGCCCTCAACGTTTATGAGAGCCTTGCGAGTGGGCTTTATTCCAGGCTGACGCTGCCGGTCCGCAAAAGCGGACGCCGCGTGGCCGCAACGGTCTATGTCGCGCGCTCACGAACTGCGGGGCGGCCGAAGTCCTGCTATCTTGACGTGATCCTCTCTGCTGCGCGCGAGCATCGTCTGACGGCTGCTTACGTGCGTTCGCTGCAACGGTGGTCGCCGACGCGTTGGCGCGGCGCGCCGGCGGCGGAGTGCGGAGAACTCGGATGAGCGATGTGATCGCCCACGTGATCATTCGCGGCCGGGTGCAGGGCGTAGGCTACCGCGCCTTCGTTGAGGACGAAGCGGCCATCCGGGGACTTGAAGGCTGGGTGAGAAATCGGCGTGACGGGTCGGTCGAGGCTTTGTTCGCGGGCGACGCCGAAGAGGTCGCCATGATGATCGAGGCGTGTCAGCGAGGGCCATGGTCGGCGCAGGTCGATGGCGTCGATCAGAAGGAAGGCACGCGTGAGATGCTCGCCCAGCGCCGCACCGGGGCAAAATTCTCGGTGCTGGCGACGGTCTAGTTTTTAGTGGAGACAAACAGCGACGCCGATCGCTTCTCCACAACATCTAATTCGACGTGACGCCGCGAAAGGCTGCCGCCATCACGCGTAAGGCTGCGCGGGTTCGTGCGTCCGAGGTACGTGCGTGCAACATCACCTTGGAGCGGCCGAGTGTTGGCAATGACAACATCGGGCCGACATCGGCCGCGCCGACTGGCGCAACACGGCGTGCCAATGGCGCGACCGCGAGACCGGCGGTAACCGCTGCCGCGATCGCGGTCACGCCGCCGCCGGTGAAGGCTTCGGTCCATGGGATCTTGGCGGTTTCGAGTTTGCGGATCGCATGCGCGCGGACGCCACAGGGGGTGCCGAGCATCGCAAGCCGCAGTTTCTCGCCTGGCCGATGGCGAAAGACAGGCGCGGCGAACCAGCCGAATTCATCCTCCAGCAGCAATTCGCCGCCGCGGCGCGTACCTTCGCGGCGTACGATGACCGCGTCGAATTGGCCGTCGTCGAAACGGTCCAATAGCAGGCTTGAGAAATCGATCTCCACGACGAGAGCCAAGCTCGGATCGAACGCGTTCATTCGCGCCATCAGGTCGGGAAGGACGGGACCGGCCGCGTGATCGCTGATGCCAATGGATAGCCGCCGCGCTACCACTTGTGCACCGGTGAGCGCCCGGTCGTGCGCGGCCAGTAGCTCGCGGGCGCGATCGAGAAATGAAGCGCCTTCGGCGGTCAACCGCACGAGACGGGGCGTGCGCTCGACCAGGCGGGTCGCGAGCCGCGCTTCCAGACGTTTCAATTTCAAGCTGACTGCCGACTGCGTCGTGCCGGTGGCTTGCGCCGTGCGGGTAAAGCTTTGCAGGTCGGCGACCAGCACGAAGGCGCGCACGGCGTCGATGTCGAGGGTCGGCGGCGGAGTATCATTTTGTTTCATCATCACTGATATCTGCATTGATGAGATATCGAAATTATACAGGCAGGGCTATGTTTCGTCAATCAACAACGGAGGTTTGCCATGCCCCTCATTACCGTAACATTTGCAAGCGCACACAAAGAGCTTGCCTCGAAGGCTGCGATCGCAGCCGAAGTCAATCGCCTGTCGGCCACCCTTCTGGACAATGATCCCAAGGTGACGGCGATCATCGTCCAGCGCGTTGAAACGGAAGACTGGTTCGCCCGAGGCCGCTCGCTTGCAGACGCGGGACGCGCGAGCTTCTGGCTCGATATCCACGTGACGGAAGGCAACAAAACCAAAGATCAGAAGGCCAAGTTCATAGCTGCGGTCTTTTCGGCGATGGGCAATCTGCTCGGGCCGCTGCACGAGGAGAGTTACGCGTACGTTCACGAAGCGCGCGGCGACGCCTATGGCTTTGGCGGTCTGACGCAGGAGCAGCGTTATATCGCGGGCAAGCTCGCCGTGTCGGTGGCAGCAGCCGCTTGAGCGGCGGTCGAGCCAAACAGTGATTGAAACTCGGCGCGCAAGGCCATGTCGACTTCCGCCATGCTTACCGTGTGGCCGAGATCGGCGAGACTGGTGACGCCGTAGCGCTGATTGCTCACGCCGCACGGAACGATGCCGGAGAAGTGCGAAAGCTCGGGCGCAACGTTGAGGGCAATGCCGTGCAGGCTTACCCAACGGCGCACGCGAATCCCGATGGCGGCGATTTTATCTTCGCAGCCTTCGCCCTTTTCGGGACGGCGCACCCATACGCCGATGCGGTCCGTGCGCCGCTCGCCGCGGACATTGAAGCGAGCCAGCGTGCGGATAAGCCATTCCTCGAGCGTCGTCACATACGCGCGCACGTCGGGTTTGCGGCGGTTGAGGTCGAGCATCACGTAGGCGACCCGCTGGCCGGGGCCGTGATAGGTGAACTGCCCGCCACGGCCGACCTTGTGTACGGGGAAGCGCGCGTCGATCAGTTCGTGATCTTGCGCGCTGGTGCCGGCGGTGTAGAGCGGAGGGTGTTCGAGCAACCAGGCGAGTTCCGGTGCTTGGCCGGTAATGATCGCACCAACGCGCAAGTCCATGACTGTGAGCGCCGTCTCGTAGGCGGTGAGATCGCCGCTCACGCGCCATTCGACCGGCGGCGAACTGACCGGCGGCAAAAGATCGTTTAGCAGTGGGTTGCGTGCATCAGCCACGCCCCCAAGATAGCGAGCGTGCAAACGATCTTCCAGGCGTCAGGCCGAGGACTTGGTTAGATCAAAAAGGGCTTGGCTAGATCAAAAGCCGTCCCTGATCGCGTTCATGTGCTTGCTGCAGATGTCGCCCTTCGCACCCGCGACGACGAAGTAGACGATGTTCTTATCGGCCGCGCAGCGCACCAGCGACGTGTAATCGCCGCGCTCGCCGTAGATCGAAGAATTACCGAGCACTTCGAACCGGGTGTTGAAGCTGTTGTCACGTACGGCCTGGCTGCCGCGCTTGATGCATTCATCTTGGTCGATGGTGATCGCCAGCCAAGCGGAACTCATGCTTGGCCCTGCCATCACCGATGGTACCGACGCGACAGCGCCGAGAAGAATAACGCCCACACCTACTGAGACCCATTTTATTTGCATGATGCCACCCCAAATAGTCGGCCAGTCGACTGGCCTCGCATAGCCGCGGAATAAGTTATTACCGGCCGGTGCCGCCGACAATCGCCATTTGGCCAATTCACAATGCCCTGTTGATTTTTTGCAACCCTAATGCGTTAACCCCGCCGTAACCATGGCGTGATCCCCTCCCTGTCAACCGCAGGAAGGAACCGAATCGTGGCAACGCTCGACAAAGTCGCCCTCGACATCTCCGTGGTGCTTGGCACCACCGATATGCCGATCCACCAAGTACTAAGGTTGGGCCGCGGCGCTATCATCGAGCTCGACGCCGTCGAAAGCGACGCAGTCACAATTCTCGCCAACAATTTTCCCGTGGCAAAGGGCACCGTGGTGGTGAGCGGCAACCGCATCGCGGTCGAGGTCAAGGAATTGATGCCGCGCGCACCGGATGCGCGCTGAGCCTACCCACCCTTGTACCGTCATAGCCTATTTGTTACATCGGGCGCCGTCGCTTCGACGTCCGACTTGTCCAGTCGGCGTTAGCCCCACCTGCGGTCGTGGCGGAATTGGTAGACGCACTAGCTTGAGGTGCTAGCGGGGCAACCCGTGGAGGTTCGAGTCCTCTCGACCGCACCAGCGATTTAACCGGATCGGAATTGGACGGTACGCCATGACAGGTGCGCCTCTGGCTGGGCGCACCGGCCTGCGAAGGCTGCCTTATTTCGAAAAAGGCTCGCCTTAGTTCGAAAGAACCAGTGGTGGAAGGTATGCCGGGCGCGATATCCGCAGCTTGATCTTGCTGCGCGGAATCGTGATCGACTGAGTTGCGGAGAGGGTATCCGGTGATGCCACGTTGGTGTGAGACTTGGTTTCGGATTTGGCCTCAGACCTAAATTCGGACTTGGCTTCAGACCTAACTTCGGATTTGGTTTCAGATTGGTCCACGCGCGTCGGTTCGGAAGCGGTTGTCTCAACCGCAGCCGGCGCAACCAATGCCGGTATAGCAGTCAGGGCCGGTCCAACATGCGGTGCAGGTCCAACAGCCGGCACGGTGGACTTGGCAGCGGCGGTGACAACGGTCGGCCAGCTTTGCTTTCCTTGTCGCCGGTGGATCGGCATCCAATCCTGCGGCGCGGTCGCGGTTTTCACCCGGTCGGCGCCCGCCGGCACAATGTGCACGATGTGATAGCCGCGCGTCTTGAGTTCTCTCAGCAGCGTCGGCAAGGCCAGCACGGTTGCCGGCTGGATGTCATGCAGGAGCAGGATGCCGCGACCCTTGGCCTCGATGCGGCGAAGCGCGCGGTTGACGATTTCACTGGCTTGGATGTGCTTCCAGTCGTCGGCAGGGAAATCGGCGCTCCAGGTCATCAACCCGCGCTCGTGCAGGTAGGTCTCGACTGAGTTTGTGCGCGCAAGGCCCGGAATGCGGAAAAACGGTGCCACGGCCTTGGGATTGCCGAGTGCTGCTCCGACCGAGTTGATGCCGTTTTCGACCTCGTTTTGCACCCGTTCGGGCGACATCCGGTTGAAGACCAGCGGATGGTTCTGGCTATGGGTGCCGATGGTGTGGCCTTCGGCATAGATACGCCGGGCCACGTCGGGATAGGCGCGCGCCATGCTGCCGACCAGAAAATAGGTCGCCTTCACGCATTCATGCGCCAGAATGTCCAGCGCGCGGGTGGAATACGGCGGCAGCGGGCCGTCGTCGAAGGTGATTACGACCTCCTTGTCGGCAAGCGGCAAGGTTTCTGAATATTGCATGGTTCCAAGGCGCGTGTGCTCGGCCGGGTCGATGGCAATGACACGGCTGGTGCCCAGCGCATTTGGGTTGCCCGGACAGTCGGCCGCGTATCCTGCTGCGGTTCCGCAGAGAATACCGACGAAAGCCGCTGCAACTATCATCCGACGCGTCATCGAAATGGACCTACTGTGAGTCGCGGGCCTTAAGCGAGTTCCGCACACTTACTCGGGAGTTCTGGCGCCAATGTCGGCACTGCTTTTCCAGTTTGGCATATTAGGGAAAGCCATATGAATGGTGGCTTAACGGTTTGATGGCCATCGCTCGAATCGCACGGTCATAGTTTTGTGTCGCTTACAATTTTCACCGCTTTTGCAGGCAACGTGGTTGGTTCGCGTTAACGTGCCCAAGGACTGCTCATGGTGCAACCTTAACGTGCGGCGTAAGCGCGCATCGGCAATCATTGCGATCTGCCTTGATTTGAGGCCGGTTCGCCGCACTTGATGACCTGGCGTTAACCAGGCCGGGCCTAGTTTGCGCCAGGGTGGTTAGGGTCGACCGGACGGTAGGTATGGTTGCCAGTACGAGTACGAGTACGAGTACGCGCGCGCGCAGGCTTGCCACGCCGCGGCTGATTGCAACGCTGGGTCTGTTCGCGCTGAGCGCGGCCTTTTTCTGCGTGATCATCGGCTATCTGCTGGTGCATCGAATCGATGACCGCCAGGAAGCGGATAGGCGCGTGCAATTGGTCGAAGTGATCGGGGATATCCGAGCATCAGGTGCGGATGTCTCGGAGCTCGATCCGCAGTTTCTGGCCGGGCTGGAGCGCTCACTCGGGTTCAAAGACCTGCGATTTGAAGACGAGTTGGACCCAGGTCAGCGCGAGATCCAGCCGGCGCTCGATGGCGAGGGGCGTATCCTCGGGTGGTTCACCTGGGAGCGCGACAGCACGATCAGCCAGGCATTGTCGAGGCTTTGGCCGTTGCTGCTGGCAAGCGCCATCGGCCTTGTCGGTTTTGCCGGGCTGGCGTTCTGGCAGGTTCGTCGCGCGATGCGCGAGCTGGCATTGAGCGAGCAATGGGCGTGGCAGCTTGCACACGAGGATCCGCTGACCGGCCTGCCCAATCACCGCAGGATGATCGATTTGATCGATGCCGCACTCGCCGCGCGCACGCCTGGCGAGGTAGTCAGTCTCGCCGTCATCGACATCGATGGTCTCAACGAAGTCAACGCCGTGCACGGCCGTCACATCGGCGACGCGCTGCTGGCGGATTTCGGCGAACGGCTCAAGCAGGCGGCGTCGGGGAGTGCGGGCCGGATCGGCGATGATGAATTCGCGCTTGTTCTGACCACGCCTGACGCGCAGGAAGCGTTGCACATATTCACCAACATCGCGAAGGCTTTGGCGCGGCCTTATTGGCTCGCCGAGCAGGCCGTGCAAATCGAAACCACGATCGGAATAGCGCACGCCTTGCGCGATGGCGCCGGCCGCGACGATCTCATGCGGCGTGCAGATATCACATTACGAGCGGCCAAGCGCAGGAATAGCTGTGGCCTGCTCGAATTCAATCCTGCACTGGACGCGGAATTTTCCGCGCGGCGCTTTATTGAACGCGAGCTTCGGCGCGCGCTGGACGACAAGACTCTCGATGTGCACTACCAGCCGATTGTGGCGGCGGATGGCGCAAGCATAATTGGCGTCGAGGCCTTGCTGCGCTGGAAGCATCCTGAGCGCGGCGATATCGAGCCCAACGTCTTCGTGCCGGTCGCGGAGCAGACTGGGCTGATTGGCAGACTCGGCGAATTCGTGTTGCGCCGCGCGCTCGCCGATGCCAAGCGCTGGCCCACGTTGTCGATTGCGGTCAATGTCTCGCCGGTGCAGATGCGCGATCCCGCCTTCGTCGGTTTGGTGTTGGCGGTGTTGGCGGAGACCCGGATCTCGCCGTCGCGCGTCGTACTCGAAATGACGGAAGGTGTGCTGATCGACAACCCCGAAGATGCCAAACGGCGTCTCGACGCGCTGCATGCGATCGGCGTGCAATTGGCACTCGACGATTTCGGCACAGGTTATTCAAGCCTGACTTACTTGAGGCGCTACCGCTTCGACATGCTCAAGATCGACCGGGGATTTGTGCAGGCACTTGGCCAATCGCACGAGGGCGAGGCGATCATCCGAGCTATTGTGGCGCTGGCCCGCGCGCTCGGCCTGAAAATTCAGGCTGAAGGCATCGAGACCGAGGAGCAGCGGGTGCTGCTGCGGCTCGCCGGCTGCGAAGAAATGCAGGGGTTCCTGTTCGCCAAGCCGGGTCCGCGTGAGACGATCGACAAAATGCTGCCGTTGGCAAATGCGCCTGCCGCCGGTTTGCGGCGGGTCAAGCGCGAGAGTGTTGCGGATGCGCGCCCGCGTGCCGCTGACAGAACCAAGTCCGCTCGTCATAATGTTGCTTGAGAGCGGCCGCGGCGGCCGAACGATCGGAGGCCTGCGATGATTCCGAATGTCTGGTCCGGATTCGACTTCGGCCTCGGCGCCGATGTGGATGCGTTGCGCGATAGCGTGCGTGGGTTCGCGCAAGACAAGATCGCACCGCGCGCCGACGAGATCGATCGCAGCAATACGTTTCCGCGCGATCTGTGGCCGCAGATGGGGGCGCTCGGTCTGCTCGGGATCACGGTCGAAGAAAAGTGGGGCGGGGCGGGCATGGGCTATCTCGCCCATTGCGTGGCGATGGAGGAAGTTTCGCGTGCCTCCGCCTCGATTGGACTTTCCTACGGTGCTCATTCGAACTTGTGCCTCAATCAGATCCGGCGCAACGGCAGCGAAGCGCAGAAGCGCCGCTATTTGCCGAAGCTGATATCGGGCGAACATGTCGGGGCGCTTGCGATGTCGGAGCCGGGCGCCGGTTCGGACGTGGTGTCGATGCGCACGCGCGCCGACAAGAAGGGCGACCGCTACATTCTCAACGGCTCGAAAATGTGGATCACCAACGGGCCGATCGCCGAAACAATCGTGGTCTATGCCAAGACCGATCCGACGGCGGGCGCGCGCGGGATCACGGCGTTCCTGGTCGAGAACAAGTTTCCCGGCTTTTCCACGGCGCAGAAGCTCGACAAGCTCGGTATGCGCGGCTCCGACACCGGCGAGATCGTATTTCAAAATTGCGAGGTGCCGGAGGAGAACGTGCTGGGGGCGGTCGGCAACGGCGTCAACGTCCTGATGTCGGGGCTCGATTACGAGCGCGTGGTGCTTGCAGCCGGTCCGCTCGGTATCATGCAGGCCTGCATGGACGTGGCGGTGCCATATGTTCACGACCGCAAACAGTTTGGCCAGCCGATCGGCCGCTTCCAGATGATGCAGGCCAAACTTGCTGACATGTACGTCACGATGAACGCGGCCAAGTCCTATGTGTATGCGGTGGCGCGCGCGTGCGATGCTGGCCGCACCACGCGCGAGGATGCGGCGGGAGCGATCCTCTACGCCAGTGAGCGCGCGACCTGGATGGCGCTGGAGGCGATCCAATGCCTGGGCGGTAACGGCTATATCAACGACTATCCGACAGGGCGCTTGTTGCGCGATGCAAAGCTGTACGAGATCGGCGCGGGTACTTCAGAGATACGTAGGATGTTGATTGGACGAGAGATTTTTGAGAAGACGGGGTAACTATCAAGCAGGGATATTTTGATAGTTATTGCATTATTTGATAGGTTGTTTAACGTTAAGTCCTGTGATCAACAGGAGACCTATCATGGTTACGCCCTCGGAACTCAATCGTTCAATAGAAAGTCTGCCGACGAAGTCGGCCAAAATTCGCGCGTTGGCGGCGCGAGGCATGAAACGCGCCGACATCGCTCGCTTGCTTGGCGTCCGTTATCAGCATGTTCGCAACGTGCTTGAGCACGACAAGGTTCAAAATGACGAAAGCAACGTCGGTGACGTCGGGGGTTCGTCCAGTTTGTCTGGCCAAGCTCTACCAAGCAGTTCTGTGAAACTTCGGGTTGGACCTGACGGCCGCATTGTTGTCCCGGCTGCATTTCGCGAAGCTGTTGGCGTGAAGGAAGGTGACGTGTTTTTCGCGCGGCTGGAGAACGGCGAAATCCATTTGCTGACGCCAAGAGCCGCGAGCGTGCGTGCAAGCGCGATTATACGGCAATTCGTTCCGGAAGGCGTGAGCCTTGTCGACGAACTAATTGCAGAGCGGCGGCAAGTGACTAAGCGCTAGCTCGAAAATGAGTAGATGCGTTCTCGACTCGTCGGCGCTGCTCGCTTTCATTCACAGAGAGCCCGGCGCGGAAGCCGTGGATGAAGTTATCGGGGACGCACTAATTTCCTCGGTCAACTTCGCTGAAGTGATTACAAAGCTTGTCACGCGCGGAAGCTCATTTGAAAGCGCGCGAATAGCGCTCGGCGTTGCGGAACCCGATGTCATCGATTTCACCCGCTCACTTGCCGATCAGGCAGGCGGCCTCGTTGTGCGGACGCGCTCAAAGGGACTCTCGCTCGGCGATCGGGCCTGTCTTGCTCTTGCGCAGCGAGAAGGAGTTCCCGCGTTCACCGCCGATCGCGCCTGGGCATCGCTCGATATCGGTATCGAGATTCGTCTCATCCGCTGATCCGCCCGCTCGTTTACCCTTCATCAACCAAAGGCGCGCATCACTGGGCCTCTGAACCACAGGGGATCGCCATGATGCGCGTGCGGCTGAAGGCGGATGGACGTTTGGTGGAAATCCTGGCCGATGGGAGCGAGCGAGCGCTTCCTCCGGCGGTCGCAACTTACAAACGGCAAGTCGCGGCTCCACCGATCGTGCCCGAGGCGCCGGGGAAGCGCGATCTTGCCGGCTATGCCCGCCAGATCCGGGCAAATGTGAAACTCACGCAGGCGGAATTCGCAAGCCGCATCGGCGTGCCGATCGAGACCGTGCGCAATTGGGAGCAGGGCAAGCGCCTGCCGCGCGGTCCGGCGAGGGCGTTGCTCAAGGTGATCGAGCAAGCACCGGATGTGGCGTTCAACGTGCTGCGGCCGCGTTAGCGGTCTGACATTCGCAAAAAAATGATTACGCTGTCGCGCGTGCCGGATGGGCGGGCCGTGCAACGCGCGTGAGTGCTACCATCACCACGAGCGTCACCAAATAGACGATGAGCTGCAGCTCAGTCGGCCGATCAGTGTACCCGATCAAGGTGTGGAGCACGCGGCCGATCAGGCTGTTCTGGGACAAGAGCCACGAAGTGTCCCAGAGCTGCTGGCTGAGGACGGTGACGATGCCGGCAGAGTAGAGATATTGCACCGCCTGTGCCGCCATGCCGGCCGCGAGCAATGCGATCAGGATGGCGGTCACGCTGAAAATGTGCCGCAGCGGTATCGCGAGCAGGCCATAGTAGGTTAGTGCGGAAAATGCGACACCGCCAAGGATGCCGAGCAGCCCTCCGGTGAGAACCGACGCCCCCGTGGTTCCCGAGGCGAGTACGCCGTAAAGAAACAGCACGACCTCCGAGCCTTCACGCAGAACGGCCAGGCCCACCACAATGCCGAGTGCCGCGAGCGGCCGCTTGCCGGCGCTCACTGCCGCTCCGACATCCTGCATATGGGTAACGATTTCGCGGCTGTGACGCGCCATCCAGACGTTGTGCCAGGTCAACATCACGACAGCGGTACCGAGCACGCCGGCGTTGAAGAGTTCCTGACCGGCGCCGGCAAACGCATCCGAGATCGCGCCGGCGAAAATTGCTACCACCATCGAGCCGGCGATTCCGGCCGCAACGCCGAGCGTAACGAAGCGCTTGTTGCCGGGAATTTCGCGCGATGCCGCGAGTACGATGCCGATGATCAGGCCGGCTTCGATGACTTCGCGAAAGACAATGACAAGCGCTCCGAGCATGCCTACTCCGCAATCACGACGCCCTTGGCGGTCGCCTCATTGAACTCGCCGATGAACGGATAGCGACCGGGGGCGAGGGGGCCGATACGAATTGTTGCCTTCGATTTGCCCGGGATCACCTTCTCAACCTTCAATTGAGGGCTCTCGAATTCCTCGGGTGTCGGGTCGTCATTGAGCACGGTAATGGTCACCCGCTTGTTGGCCGGTACGCGGACCTCCGCCGGTTCGAACATATGGTTGCGGATGACGATGGTGATCACCGGTTCCTGAGCGGCGGCGCGGTCTGACAAGCCTGCGGCGGTCACCAGGAGGAGTGCCATCGTCGAGAATAACACGCGCATGCACAGATTCCGTTACCAAGCTGATCCCAAAAACAATCTGAAGCTATTGATATGGCAAAGCTTTCGCGATGCCAGTAGATTCTATTTTAAGTATGCGAACGTCCGAGTTAAATGGCTAAGCGGCATTCCCAGATCACAATACGTCTAATCTGGGCCAGCGTACTCATCAACGATTCCCATTTTCCTTGAATTGCGATTCAAGCTCCGCAGTCCGCTTACGAAATCCTTCCGTTGCCAAGACAAGATACGTCATAGCTTGCAATGCGGGCTTAAGGACGCGTCCTGCCGCATTCTTGACTTGGAAGGGTGCGAGCTTTAAGTCCGTCTATCGCCCGCGGGGGCGTAGCTCAGTTGGTTAGAGCGCTGCCCTGTCACGGCAGAGGCCGAGGGTTCGAGTCCCTTCGCTCCCGCCACTTCCACACTTTAAAGACCCCTGCCATCCTGCACGCGAGCCTCGTCAGGCGCGCCGCTCTGTGAGCCCGAGCATCTGGCGCGCTTCGGCTGGCGTTGCGATCTGATCGCCCAGGATCTCAATAATTTTCGCTGCCTTTTCCACCAGTGCTGCGTTACTGGGCGCGAGCTTGCCCTTTTCAAGATAAATGTTGTCTTCCATGCCGACGCGCGGGTGGCCGCCGAGCAGAACTGTTTGCGCGACCATCGGGAACTGATGGAGCGAAATGCCGAACGCGAACCACACGCAGCCCGCGGGCAAAAGATTGCGCATATAGGTCATGGCCTCGGGCGTTGCCGGCTGGCCCCAGGAGATGCCGAGGCATATCTGGAACAGGCCGGGCGACTTTGCGAAGCCATTTTCGAGAAACCGTTTGGCGAGCAGCAGATGTCCAGTCTCGAAGACCTCGAGCTCGGGCAGCACGCCTGCATCCCGGATTGCGATCGCCATGGTCTGGAGGTGGGCCGGAGTGTTGATGAAAACGCGATCGCCCATGTTCAAGCTGCCCATGTCGAGGCTGCAAATATCGGGTTTGAGTTCGACGACGTGGCGCACGCGGTCTTCCGGGCTTCGAAGCGTGCTGTCCGCGCTGGGCTTCCGCGCGTCGTCGGGGTCGTGGTTGAAACGAGCACCGGGCCCGGTGGTCAGGTTGATGATGACGTCGGTGCCGCTCGCCTTAATCCGCTCGACCACCTCGCGGTAGAGCGCGCCGTCCATGCTGGGTTTGGTGGTCTTGGGATCGCGCACATGGATATGCACAATCGCGGCGCCGGCCTTAGCCGCATCCACTGCAGAGGCGGCAATTTGCGCGGGCGTGACGGGAACTGCCGGATTTCGGCCGGGCGTATCCGCGGAGCCTGTTACCGCACAGGAAATCATGACCTTACGTTGCATGCTCGCCCTCAATATGCGGCAGTGGATAGGAGTTGCCGCCTAACGCCACTTGCTAGCGAATCTCGGCTTTGTCTGCCATTGCGGCCGCCGCCAGCTTGCCACCTTTTGTGCGCTGCGCTAAGGGTCGCGTGATCTCGCCTGCCTTAGATTCCGCACCGATTCCGGGGGTTACATGCGTGCGGCCCGGCGCCAAAAGCTCGCCGGTGGTGAGACGCTCGATTCAGGCCGGACACATCGAGGTCCAGCCGCCAAGGAGTGGCAATGGACGTGCTGCTGATGGACTATCTTCCTCTGGTCGTGTTCATCGGCGTGGCGCTGGTGCTTGGACTTGCGCTGCTGGTGGCGCCGTTCATCGTCGCCTACAAGCAGCCGGATCCGGAAAAGCTATCGGCTTACGAATGCGGTTTTAATCCGTTCGACGATGCGCGCATGAAGTTCGATGTGCGTTTCTATCTCGTCGCAATCCTCTTCATCATCTTCGACCTTGAAGTTTCGTTCCTGTTTCCGTGGGCGATCGTGTTCGGCGAGATCGGGGCCTATGGCTTCTGGTCGATGATGGTGTTTCTTGCGGTGCTTACGATCGGGTTTATCTATGAGTGGAAGAAGGGAGCGCTCGAATGGGATTGAGCGAACCCAAGATCATCGCGCCAGCTACGACAGGCGTTCTTGATCCGCGCACCGGCAAGCCGGTCGGCGCGGACGATGCCTTCTTTACCGGTGTCAACGCCGAACTGGCCGACAAGGGATTCCTGGTTACGGCGAGCGAAGACCTGATCGTGTGGGCGCGCACCGGCTCGCTGATGTGGATGACGTTTGGTCTCGCATGTTGCGCGGTCGAGATGATGCAGATGTCGATGCCGCGCTACGATGCCGAGCGCTTCGGCTTTGCGCCGCGCGCCTCGCCCCGGCAATCCGATGTGATGATCGTCGCCGGAACGCTCACGAACAAAATGGCGCCCGCGCTGCGCAAGGTCTACGACCAGATGCCGGAGCCGCGCTACGTCATCTCCATGGGCTCATGCGCTAACGGCGGGGGCTACTACCACTATTCCTATGCCGTCGTTCGCGGATGCGACCGCATCGTGCCGGTCGACATCTATGTGCCCGGCTGCCCGCCGACCGCCGAAGCGCTGCTCTATGGCGTGCTGCTCCTGCAAAAGAAAATTCGCCGCACCGGAACGATCGAGCGCTGAAGCGACCCACCTAAACAGGCCACCGATAAGAGTCATGGACGAGACGCTGGAGAAACTGGGGTCGGACATTGCCGGCGCGCTTGCGGGCTCGGTCGCGGGCTTTGCGGTCACGCATGGCGAGCTGACGGTTGCGGCGTCGGCGGGCGACATCGTCAAGGTCGTGACGTTTTTACGCGATGACGAGCGATGTCAGTTCTGGAATTTTATCGATATTACGGCGATCGATTGGCCGGCGCGCGAGAAGCGCTTCGACGTGGTCTATCATTTTCTCTCGCCCAAATTGAACCGCCGCATCCGGGTCAAGATCGAAGTCGGCGAGGATGTGCCCGTGCCGTCGATCACGGGGGTGTTTATCGGGGCTGACTGGTTCGAACGCGAGGCGTATGATCTTTATGGCGTGGTGTTCGTCGGTCATCCCGACATGCGGCGGCTGCTCACTGACTATGGTTTCGAAGGCCATCCGCTGCGCAAAGATTTCCCGCTCACCGGATTTGTCGAAGTGCGCTACGACGACGAACTCAAACGCGTGGTGTACGAGCCGGTACGGCTCAACCAGGAATTCCGCACCTTCGATTTTCTCTCGCCCTGGGAAGGCCCCGACTACGTACTACCGGGCGATGAGAAGGCCAAAGAGAGCAAGCCGGGGTCGTGAGATGAAAGCAACGCTCAAGCCCGGGCTTACGCACCGTTTCGCCTACAAGGTGCCGCGCGCCAAGGCGCGTGTCGCTGAAAAGGTGAGAGCGGCGGGAGTTGGCTAATGGCCGAGCCGCTGCGCAATTTCACCATCAACTTCGGGCCGCAGCATCCGGCGGCGCACGGCGTGCTGCGCCTGGTGCTTGAACTCGATGGCGAAGTTGTCGAACGCGTCGATCCTCATATCGGCTTGCTCCATCGCGGCACCGAAAAGCTGATCGAGCAGAAGACTTATCTGCAGGCGATACCGTATTTCGACCGGCTCGACTACGTCGCGCCGATGAACCAGGAGCATGCATTTTGTCTCGCGGCGGAGAAGCTGCTCGGTGTGCAGGTTCCCAGGCGCGGGCAGCTCATCCGCGTGCTCTATTGCGAGATCGGAAGGATTTTATCGCATCTGCTCAATGTCACGACGCAGGCCATGGATGTAGGCGCACTCACGCCGCCGTTGTGGGGCTTTGAGGAGCGCGAAAAGCTGATGGTGTTTTACGAACGCGCGTCAGGCTCGCGCATGCATGCGGCGTTTTTTCGCGTGGGGGGTGTGCATTCGGACCTGCCGGAAAAACTGATCGATGACATCGCCGCGTGGTGCGATCCGTTTCTCAAAGTCTGCGACGATCTTGAGCGACTGCTGACGGGGAACCGCATCTTCAAGCAGCGCAATGTCGATATCGGCGTAGTGAAGCTCAGCGATGCCTGGGCGTGGGGTTTTTCCGGCGTGATGGTGCGCGGTTCGGGCGCGGCCTGGGATTTGCGCAAGTCGCAGCCGTACGAATGCTATGCGGAATTCGATTTCGACATTCCGATCGGCAAGAACGGTGACTGTTACGACCGCTACTGCATCCGGATGGAAGAGATGCGCCAATCCGTGTGCATCATGAAGCAGTGCATCGCCAAGCTGCGCGAGCCCGAGGGGCGGGGGCCGGTGGTGGTCGATGACAACAAGATTACACCGCCGCGCCGCGCCGAGATGAAGCGCTCAATGGAAGCGCTAATCCATCATTTCAAGCTTTATACCGAGGGCTTCCATGTGCCGGCGGGCGAGGTCTATGCGGCGGTCGAAGCGCCCAAAGGCGAGTTCGGCGTGTATCTCGTCTCCGACGGCAGCAACAAGCCCTATAAATGCAAGATCCGGGCGCCTGGGTTTGCCCATCTGCAGGCGATGGATTTCCTCTGTCGCGGTCATATGTTAGCGGATGTTTCTGCGATATTGGGTTCGCTCGACATCGTGTTTGGCGAGGTGGATCGATGAAAACCTCAGTCCAAATTGCCGCGACAGCGATCCTCATTGGCGTGGCGGTTCTCCTGAGCGGCAACGGCCACGCGCAACAGACTTCGGATGTGGCCGGGCCGATCTCGAAAGTGGTGGCGGATGGTTATGCGTTTTCAGGTGGCACTAGCCTTGGCCCGGAGCAAGGCAAGTCCATCGTCGCGCCGAACAAGGTCAGCTACGAGGTCAAATATCGTGTTGGGTACGCATATTTTGCTAAGGGCGCAGACTTTCTTGTCTGCCAGTACGAGATCGTCTTAGCGAATCCGATTCCCGATCAGTTTCGCCTCGGCAAACCCGAATCCAAGTGCTTCAGGATTAAATAATGCCTGTCCGCCGTCTTGCACCGCAGAATGTTCAGCCGAAGGAATTCGCCTTCACGGCGGAGAATTTGGCTTGGGCAAAACAGCAGATGGCGAAATATCCCGAAGGCCGGCAGCAATCGGCTGTGATCCCGCTGTTGTGGCGCGCGCAAGAGCAAGCCGGCGGCTGGGTGCCGCAGAAGGCGATCGAGGCGGTTGCCGAAATTCTCGACATGGCGAAGATTCGTGTGCTTGAGATCGCGACCTTCTACACGATGTTCCAGCTCTCACCGGTCGGGCGAAAAGCGCACATCCAGCTTTGCGGCACGACACCATGCATGCTGCGCGGCGCGGAGGAGATCAGGAAAGTCTGCGAGCGACGCATCAATCATGAGGCGGGGCAGCTTTCCGCCGACGGGGATTTTTCTTGGGAGGAAGTCGAATGTCTCGGCGCGTGCGTGAATGCGCCGATGGTTCAGATTTTAAAGGACACCTATGAGGATCTGACACCGGCAAGTTTCGAAACACTTCTTGATGGCTTCGCGAAGGGGACACCGCCAAAGCCCGGTTCGCAGGTTGAGCGGCAGATGGCGGCGCCGGTCGGCGGGCCGACGACGTTGAAATCGATGAAAGCTTGACGATGCTCGACGACAAGGATCGCGTGTTCAAAAATCTCTACGGGCTCGGCGATTGGGGCCTTGCGGGCGCGCGCAAGCGCGGGTCTTGGGATGGCACCAAGGCGATCCTCGAGAAGGGCCGCGAGGGCATCGTCAATGAGTTGAAGGCATCGGGTTTGCGCGGGCGCGGGGGCGCCGGTTTTCCGACCGGATTGAAATGGTCGTTTATGCCCAAGACCGTCGGCGAGCGGCCACATTACCTCGTGGTCAATGCAGACGAGTCCGAGCCTGGCACCTGCAAGGACCGCGAAATCATGCGGCACGATCCGCATCTGCTGGTCGAGGGCTGTTTGATCGCGGGCTGCGCGATGGCGGCGAACATCGGCTACATCTATGTGCGCGGCGAGTTTATCCGTGAGCGCGAGCGGCTGCAGGCGGCGATCGATCAAGCATACGAAGCAAAGCTCATCGGCAAGAAGAATATTCACGGGTTCGATTTCGATCTCTACGTGCATCACGGGGCGGGCGCTTATATCTGCGGCGAGGAAATGGCGCTGTTGGAAAGCCTCGAAGGCAAAAAGGGCCAGCCGCGGCTCAAGCCGCCGTTTCCGGCAAACGTCGGGCTCTATGGCTGCCCGACCACGGTCAACAATGTGGAGTCGATCGCGGTTGCGCCCGATATCATGCGCCGCGGCGCGGCGTGGTTCTCCGGCATTGGCCGGCCGAACAACACCGGCACCAAACTGTTCTGCATTTCCGGTCACGTGAACAAGCCGTGCACCGTGGAAGAGGCGATGGGCGTTCCTTTACGCGAATTGATCGAGACGCATGCGGGCGGCGTGCGTGGCGGCTGGGACAATCTGCTCGCCGTCATTCCCGGCGGATCGTCTATGCCGCTGATCCCGGCGTTTCAGTGCGACGAACTCAAGATGGATTTCGACGGTTGCGCAGCGCTGAAATCGTCGCTCGGCACGGCCGCTGTGATCGTGATGGACAAAAGCACCGACATCATCAAAGCGATGGCGCGCATCGCTTATTTCTACAAGCACGAGAGCTGCGGCCAGTGCACGCCGTGCCGCGAGGGCATGGGCTGGATGTGGCGCGTGCTGACCAGGATGGCAGAGGGTCGCGCGCAAAAACGCGAGATCGACATGCTGTTCGAGGTGACGAAACAGATCGAAGGCCACACCATCTGTGCTTTCGGCGACGGCGCGGCGTGGCCGGTGCAGGGATTGCTGCGGCATTTCCGGCCGGAGATCGAGCGGCGCATCGATCAGTACGCGGCCAATCCGCATTCCGATCCTGTGCAAGTGGCGGCGGAGTAAGCAGCATGAAAATCGATAGTCAAAAGGATCGCCTGCACGTCACCAAAAGTGATCTGTCTGGTTCGGTGTTCGACGACGTAAACTTGTCGGGCTGCACCTATGAAAACGTCAATATGTCGGGCGGGACCTACCACAACATCAATTTGGCAGGTTGCTCGTTCAACGATTTGAATATGTCCGGTTGGCGCGTGAACGATGTCAATCTTTCTGGATTGCGCATTGATAAGGCGAATCTTGCAGGTGCCTCGATCGTCAATAGCCGGCTTGCAGGGATGACCATCGACGGGATCGAAGTCACCGATCTTCTCGCTGCTTGGAAGGAGCGCGAGGCGGGCCGAGAGGCTGGCAAGACATGACCAAAATCATCGTCGACGGCACAGAGATCGACGTTCCGCCGGAGTACACGCTGCTGCAGGCGTGCGAGGCCGCGGGCGCGGAGATTCCGCGTTTTTGCTTCCACGAACGGCTTTCGATCGCCGGCAATTGCCGGATGTGTCTGATCGAAGTGCAGGGCATGCCGAAGCCGCAGGCCTCGTGCGCGATGGGCGTGCGGGACCTGCCGCCGAACAAGGACGGCACACCGAAGATTCTCCACACCCGCACGCCGATGGTGCGCAAAGCGCGCGAAGGGGTGATGGAATTTCTGCTGATCAATCATCCGCTCGATTGTCCGATCTGCGACCAAGGCGGTGAATGCGATCTGCAAGACCAGGCGATGGCCTACGGCGTCGACTCCAGCCGCTATGCGGAGAACAAACGCGCGGTCGAGGAGAAATATATCGGGCCGCTGGTGAAGACGATCATGACGCGCTGCATTCATTGCACGCGCTGTGTGCGCTTCGCAGCCGAAGTGGCGGGGGTGCCGGAGCTCGGCGCCATCGGCCGCGGCGAGGACATGGAGATCACGACTTATCTCGAACAGGCGATGAGTTCGGAGCTGCAGGGCAATGTCGTGGACCTCTGCCCGGTCGGCGCGCTCACCTCGAAGCCCTATGCGTTTTCGGCGCGGCCGTGGGAACTCAACAAGACGGAATCCATCGATATGATGGATGCCCTCGGTTCGGCGATCCGCGTCGACACGCGCGGGCGGGAAGTCATGCGCATCCTACCGCGGGTCAACGAGGACGTGAACGAGGAATGGATTTCCGACAAGACGCGGCATGTCGTCGACGGATTACGCGCGCAGCGGCTCGATCAGCCGTATTTGCGCGAACACGGCCGCCTGCGGCCGGCGACTTGGAATGAAGCGTTTGGTGCCATCGCTTCGAAGCTCAAGCTGACGCGGCCGGAACGGATCGGTGCAATCTCCGGCGATCTCGCCGCGGTCGAGGAGATGTTCGCGCTCAAGGATTTGGTGACGCGGCTTGGCAGCAAGAATCTTGATGTACGCCAGGATGGGTCAGTGCTCGATCCGGCATTAGGCCGTGCGACATATCTCTTCAATGCCACGCTCGCGGGCGTAGAGAAGACCGACGCGCTGCTGATCGTGGGCTCCAATCCGCGCAAGGAAGCCGCCGTGCTCAATGCGCGCATCCGCAAGCGCTGGCGAGCGGGAAAATTCCCGATCGGCGTGATCGGGGAGAAGGCCGATCTCACTTATCCCTATGAGTATCTCGGCGCGGGACCGGAGACACTGGCAGAAGTCGCGGCCGGGAAGCACGGCTTCGCAAAAACATTGCAGCAGGCCGAGCGGCCGCTCGTTCTCATTGGTGCCGGCGCATTGGCGCGGGCTGATGGTGCGGGGGTGGCGTCGTTGGCGGCCAAAGCCGCCGTGGCGCTTGGCGCGGTCAAGGACGGCTGGAATGGATTTAGCGTGCTGCAAACGGCTGCGTCACGTGTGGGCGCGCTTGATCTCGGGTTTGTGCCGGGGCAGGGCGGGCTTGCCGCGGCCGCGATGGGCAAAGCCGGCGCGCTCGATGTGATCTTTCTGCTCGGTGCAGATGAGGTCGATGTCGCGCCGGGCGCGTTCGTGGTCTACATCGGGACGCATGGCGATGCTGGCGCACACCGCGCCGACGTCATTCTTCCGGGCGCGGCCTATACCGAAAAATCCGGCATCACGGTGAACACCGAAGGGCGCGTGCAGATTTCGTCGCGTGCGGGATTTCCACCCGGGGACGCGCGCGAGGACTGGGCTATCTTGCGGGCGCTCTCAGATGTGCTGGGCCACAAATTGCCTTATGATACGCTCGGCGCTTTGCGCAAGGCATTGTTCGCCGCGTATCCGCATTTGCAGCGCATCGATCAGATTGCGGCGGGCGATCCTGCCGACATCAAGAAGCTCGCCGGCCTCGGCGGCGCACCAGACAAAGCGCCGTTCCACTCCGCCATCGAGGATTTCTATCTGACCAATCCGATCGCGCGTGCATCTGCGACTATGGCCGAGTGTTCGGCGCTGGCCGAGGACCGCACCTCGATGACGGCGGCGGAGTAGGGTCATGGTGGAATTCTGGTGGAGCTACATCTGGCCGCTGATCGTGATGGTGGCGCAATCGCTGCTGCTCCTCGTCCTTCTGCTCATTACCATTGCCTACATACTCCTGGCCGATCGCAAAATATGGGCGGCGGTGCAGATGCGGCGCGGGCCCAATGTCGTAGGCCCTTGGGGCCTGCTGCAATCCTTTGCCGATCTGCTGAAATTCGTGCTCAAGGAGCCGACCATTCCGGCCGGCGCCAACAAGGGTGTGTTCCTGCTCGCGCCGCTCGTGACCTGCACGCTTGCGCTTGCCGCGTGGGCGGTGATCCCAGTCAATGCCGGCTGGGTGATAGCCGACATTAACGTGGGCATTCTCTATGTCTTCGCGATCTCTTCGCTCGGTGTGTACGGCATCATCATGGCCGGCTGGGCGTCGAACTCGAAATATCCGTTTCTTGCCGCGCTGCGCTCGGCGGCGCAGATGGTGTCGTACGAAGTCTCCATCGGCTTTGTGATCATCACCGTGCTGTTGTGCGCGGGTTCGCTCAAGCTTTCGGCCATTGTGGCCGCGCAAAACGGCGCTTACGGGATGTTCAGCTGGTATTGGCTGCCGCTGTTGCCGATGTTCGTGGTCTTTTTCGTGTCGGCGCTGGCGGAGACCAACCGGCCGCCGTTCGATCTCGTTGAAGCGGAGTCCGAGCTGGTCGCCGGCTTCATGGTTGAGTACGGCTCGACGCCCTACATGCTTTTCATGCTCGGTGAGTACGTGGCCATCGGTACCATGTGTGCCATGGGTACGATCTTGTTCCTGGGAGGCTGGCTACCCCCATTTCAGGTGGCGCCATTCACCTGGGTGCCGGGCGTGATCTGGTTCGTGCTCAAAGCCTTTTTCATGTTCTTCCTGTTCGCCATGGCCAAGGCCATCGTACCGCGCTACCGCTATGACCAATTGATGCGATTGGGGTGGAAAGTATTTCTGCCGATTTCGCTCGCCATGGTGGTGATTGTTGCGGCCGTTCTTCAGTTTGGTGGCGCGGTGCTCAAGTAGAGGTTGAAGATGCGACTGGATCAAGCCGCGCGAGCGGTTTTTTTGAAGGAGTTTGTGTCGGGGTTCTTCCTCGCCATGCGCTATTTTTTCAAGCCCAAATCCACGCTCAATTATCCGTTCGAGAAGGGGCCGATCTCGCCACGCTTTCGCGGCGAGCACGTGCTGCGGCGCTATCCCAATGGCGAGGAGCGCTGCATCGCGTGCAAGCTGTGCGAGGCGATCTGTCCGGCGCAGGCGATCACCATCGAAGCGGGCCCGCGGCGCAATGACGGGACGCGCCGCGCCACGCGCTACGACATCGATATGGTGAAGTGCATCTATTGCGGCCTGTGCCAGGAGGCGTGCCCGGTCGACGCCATCGTCGAAGGGCCGAATTTCGAATTCGCGACCGAGACGCGCGAAGAGCTCTACTACGACAAAGAGAGGCTGCTCGCGAACGGCGATCGCTGGGAGCGAGAGATCGCCAAGAACCTTACGCTTGATGCACCGTACCGCTGAGAGTCCATCCGCGATGATCCTTTCTGCGCTCTTCTTCTATCTCTTTGCTAGCATCTGCGTGGCGTCCGCGTTCATGGTGATCGCGGCGAAGAACCCCGTGCATTCGGTGCTCTTCCTCATTCTCGCCTTCGTCAATGCAGCGGGGCTGTTCGTGCTGCTGGGTGCGGAATTTCTGGCGATGATTTTGGTCGTGGTCTACGTCGGCGCGGTGGCGGTGCTGTTCCTGTTCGTGGTGATGATGCTGGACGTGGATTTTGCCGAACTACGCCAGGGATTCTTGCAATATTTGCCGGTTGGCGGACTGGTCGGCGTCATCTTTCTAGCGGAACTTTTGCTCGTCGTCGGTAGCTGGGCCATCGGGCCGGGTATTCCGACCACGATCACTGCGAAGATCCCGACGGATATTCCCAATACGCAGGCGCTCGGCCTCGTGCTCTACACGCGCTACGTCTATTACTTCGAGGCGGCGGGCGTCGTGCTGCTGGTCGCCATGATCGGCGCGATCGTGCTCACGTTACGCCACAAGCCCAACGTCAAGCGCCAGAACACTTCCGACCAAGTGGCGCGCACGAAAGAAACCGCGATCGAAATCCGTCACGTGCAGCCGGGGCAGGGGCTCTGACATGAC
Source organism: Hyphomicrobiales bacterium (assembly GCA_003169835.1). Taxonomy (GTDB): domain Bacteria; phylum Pseudomonadota; class Alphaproteobacteria; order Rhizobiales; family Xanthobacteraceae; genus PNAI01. Next base: position 53,877 of record PNAI01000044.1, read on the forward strand.
CATCGGCCTCGGACACTATCTTTCAGTCGCTGCGGTGTTGTTCACGCTCGGCATCTTCGGCATCTTCCTCAATCGCAAGAACGTCATCGTCATTTTGATGTCGATCGAGCTGATCTTGCTGGCGGTGAACATCAATCTGGTGGCGTTCTCGAGCTATCTCGGCGACATCGTCGGACAGGTGTTCGCGCTCCTCGTGCTCACGGTCGCGGCAGCCGAGGCGGCCATCGGGCTCGCCATTCTGGTGGTCTACTATCGCAATCGCGGCTCGATCGCGGTCGAAGACATCAATCTGATGAAGGGCTAGCGATGTATCAGACGATTGTCTTCCTGCCATTGCTTGGCGCCATCATTGCCGGTGCGATCGCGCTATACGGTGCGCGGCTGCGCTTTGCGGGCGACGTGGCGGCGGCCGGACACGATCACGCGCATGCGGCGCCGCATGATGCAGATCACACGCATGATGCGCACGACGCGCCGCAAGAGCCGGCGGCCCTGGGTTCGCGCGCGGCGGAAGTTATTACCACGTCGTTTTTGTTCATCGCCATGGTGCTGTCTTGGCTTGCGTTCGCGCGCGTTGGCTTTGGTCACTATGACGAGCGTGTCGCGCTGTTCGGCTGGATCGTGTCGGGGGACTTGAAGATCGATTGGGCGCTGCGCATCGACACGCTGACCGCGGTGATGCTGGTGGTGGTGACGACCGTATCGGCGCTGGTTCACCTCTATTCCGTCGGCTACATGGCCGAGGAGCCTTACCGGCCGCGGTTCTTCTCGTATTTGTCGTTCTTCACCTTCGCCATGCTGGCGTTGGTGACGGCGGATAATCTCGCACAGCTGTTTTTCGGCTGGGAGGGCGTCGGGCTTGCGAGCTATCTGCTGATCGGATTTTGGTACTACAAGCCGGAAGCGAATGCTGCCGCGATCAAGGCGTTTGTCGTCAACCGTATCGGCGATTTTGGTTTTGCGCTTGGCATATTCGCCGTCTTCATGATGACGGGATCGATCGATCTCGACACCGTGTTCGCGCAGGCGCCCGCGCTCACCGGCAAGACGATTGATTTTTTTGGATGGCATGCCGATGCGCTCACGCTCATTTGCCTGCTGCTGTTCATGGGCGCTATGGGCAAGTCGGCGCAGTTCCTGCTGCACACCTGGCTGCCCGATGCGATGGAAGGCCCGACGCCGGTGTCCGCGCTCATTCATGCGGCCACCATGGTGACCGCAGGTGTGTTCATGGTGGCGCGGCTTTCGCCCCTCTTTGAGCTGGCACCGAACGCAGCGGCCTTTGTCACGCTGGTCGGCGCGACTACGGCGTTCTTCGCTGCCACGGTTGGGCTGGTGCAGAACGACATCAAACGGATCGTGGCGTATTCCACCTGCTCCCAACTCGGCTACATGTTCGTCGCCATGGGCGTGGGTGCCTATTCGGTCGGCATGTTCCATCTGTTCACGCATGCCTTCTTCAAGGCGCTTTTGTTCCTTGGTTCGGGCTCGGTGATCATGGCGATGCATCACGAGCAGGATATCCGCAAGATGGGTGGGTTGCGCGCGAAAATCCCATTCACGTATTGGACGATGGTGATCGGTACGCTGGCGCTGACCGGCTTTCCGCTCACGGCCGGCTATTTCTCCAAGGATGCGATTATCGAGGCCGCATATTCCGGCAAGAATGCCTTTGCGTTCTATGCCTTCCTGATGACGGTTGCGGCGGCATGTCTGACCTCATTCTATTCCTGGCGTTTGATCTTCAAGACTTTCCATGGCGAGCCGCATGACAAGGAGCACCACGAGGCGGCGCACGAGAGCCCGCCGGTGATCCTTATTCCGCTTGGCGCGCTGGCCACCGGATCGATTCTCGCCGGCCTGCCGTTCAAGGAATATTTCGCGGGCCACCACATCGAGGAATTTTTTCGCGAGTCGCTTAAGCAAAGCGGCGAGATCGTCGAGGCGATGCACCACGTGCCGATTGTTGTGGTGTGGCTGCCAACACTGATGATGTCGACTGGGTTTCTGATCGCATGGCATTTCTACATTCGTCGACCCGACATTCCCGTCGAGCTCGCGCGCCAGCACGACGTGCTTTATCGCTTCCTGCTCAACAAATGGTACTTCGACGAGATCTATGACGTCCTGATCGTGCGGCCGTTGCTGTGGCTTGGGCGGCTGTTGTGGAAGGGCGGCGATGGCATTGTGATCGACGGTCTTGGACCGGACGGCGTGTCTGCGCGCGTCCTTGATGTCACGCGCAACGTCATGCGGCTACAGACGGGATATCTCTATCACTACGCCTTCGCGATGCTGATCGGGGCGGCGCTGCTCATCACGTGGTTCATGTTCGCCGGAGGACCGCACTGATGGCGAGCTGGCCGATCTTATCGTTGACCACGTTTCTTCCGCTTGTCGGCGCGTTGTTCATTCTGGCGCTGCGCGGAGAGGACGAAACCATTAAACGCAATGCGCGTTGGGTGGCGCTGTGGGCGACCCTCGTCACATTCGCGGTATCGCTCATTCTGTGGTGGCGCTTCGATCCGGCGCTGCCGGAATTCCAATTCGTTGAAAAGCACGCTTGGCTCGGTGGCTACGGCACTTATCACATGGGGGTGGACGGGATTTCGCTGCCCTTCGTGATCTTGACCACGGCGCTCATGCCGCTTTGCATCGTCGCGAGCTGGCTCACCATCGAAAACCGCGTCAAGGAATACATGGTGGCGTTTCTTGTGCTCGAGACGCTCATGGTCGGCACGTTCTCGGCGCTCGATCTGGTGCTGTTCTATCTGTTCTTCGAAGGCGGGTTGATCCCGATGTTTCTCATCATCGGCGTGTGGGGCGGGCCGCGCCGGGTCTATGCGAGCTTCAAGTTCTTTCTCTACACGCTGCTCGGCTCGGTGTTGATGCTGCTCGCGATCATGGCGATGTACTGGCAAGCCAAGACCACGGACATCACCGTGTTGCTGCATTACAGCTTTCCGCGCGACATGCAGAGCTGGCTGTGGCTTGCGTTCCTGGCGTCCTTCGCCGTCAAGCTGCCGATGTGGCCGGTGCATACTTGGTTGCCCGATGCGCACGTGGAAGCGCCGACGGCGGGCTCGGTGATCCTGGCAGCAATCCTCTTGAAGATGGGCGGCTACGGATTTTTGCGGTTTTCATTACCCATGTTTCCGATCGCTTCGCACGATTACGCGCCGATGATGTTTGCGCTCTCTGTCGTCGCCATCGTCTACACCTCGCTCGTGGCCCTCGTGCAGGAGGATATGAAGAAGCTCATCGCGTATTCCTCCGTGGCGCATATGGGCTTTGTGACCATGGGAATTTTCGCCGCGACCACGCAGGGCGTGGCGGGCGGCATATTCCAGATGGTGTCGCACGGTATCGTATCGGGCGCGCTGTTCCTGTGCGTCGGTGTGGTCTACGACCGCATGCACACGCGCGAGATCGCGGCCTATGGCGGACTGGTCAATCGCATGCCGGCCTATGCCGCGGTGTTCATGGTGTTCACGCTTGCAAATGTCGGACTGCCCGGGACGTCCGGCTTTGTTGGCGAATTCCTCACGCTGATCGGCACATTCAAGGTCAACGCCGCGGTTGCGACGCTGGCGACGATCGGGGTGATCCTGTCGGCGTGTTATGCGCTGTGGCTCTATCGCAAGGTGATCTTCGGCAAGTTGGAAAAGCCGAACCTTGCCGGCATCACCGATCTTGGATATCGCGAAGTCGCGATCTTCGTGCCGCTGCTTGTGCTGACCATCCTGCTCGGCGTTTATCCGAAGCCGGTGCTGGATATTTCGGCGACGTCAGTCAGCGCGCTCATCGATGGTTATCAGCAGGCCATCGGTGCGGCCAAGTCCGCGGCGCTGGTGAAGTGAGGGGCAGCGATGAAGGAACTCCTCGCATTCCTGCCGATCCTGCCTGAGATCGCGCTTGCCGTCGGCGCGATGGGGCTGCTCATGTTCGGTGCCTATGGCGGCGAGCGCGTGGTAACGACGATTCAGGGTCTGTCGGTCGTGCTGCTTATTTTTGCGGCCGTTCTGGCCGCCATGCTGCCGGATAGCCGCTTTGGCACGAGCTTCGTCGTCGACGAGTTCGCGCGGTTCCTGAAAGTGCTGGCATTTTTGGGTTCGGCCGTTGCCATCGTGATGTCGCTCGACTATCTCGCGGTCGAAAAACAACAGAAGTTCGAGTACCCCATCCTGATTTTGCTCTCGACCGTCGGCATGGGAATGCTGATCTCGGCCAACGATCTGATTGCGCTTTATCTCGGCCTTGAACTGATGAGTCTCGCGCTCTACGTCGTGGCGGCCTCGAACCGCGATTCCATTCGCTCGACGGAAGCCGGATTGAAGTATTTCGTGCTCGGCGCGCTTTCCTCCGGCATGCTGCTCTACGGCTGCTCGCTGATCTACGGATTCACCGGCACGGTTTCCTTCGAAGGCATTGCGGAAGGATCCAAGCACCCCGGTATCGGACTGATCTTCGGCTTGGTGTTTCTGTTTGCCGGCTTGTGCTTCAAGGTCTCTGCGGTGCCGTTTCACATGTGGACGCCGGATGTTTACGAGGGTGCGCCCACGCCGGTCACAGCGTTCTTTGCCGCTGCGCCGAAGATCGCGGGCATCGCGATCTTCGTGCGCGTGGCGGTCGGGGCGTTTCACGAAATCGTTCCGCAATGGCAGCAGATCATTGTGTTCGTCGCCATTGCGTCGATGGTGCTCGGGGCGTTCGCGGCGATCGGCCAGCGCAACATCAAGCGCCTGATGGCTTACTCCTCCATCGGCCACATGGGTTTCGCGCTGGTCGGGCTTGCCTCCGGCACGGCCGTAGGTGTGCAGGGCGTTCTGATCTATATCGCGATCTACCTCGCCATGACGCTAGGCACCTTCGCGGTCATCCTTGCGATGCGCCGCAACGGGGAAATGGTGGAGGAGATCGGGGACCTCGCCGGATTGTCGCGGTCAAATCCGCCGCTGGCATTCCTCCTGGCGATCCTGCTGTTCTCGCTGGCCGGTATTCCGCCGCTCGCTGGCTTCTTCGCAAAATTTTACGTGTTCCTCGCTGCGATCGAAGCCGGGCTCTATACACTTGCCGTCATCGGCGTGCTCGCGAGCGTGGTGGGCGCCTATTACTATCTGTTGATCGTGAAGATCATGTATTTCGACGAGCCGGTGCAGGCGTTCCAACCGATGCCAGGGGAACTCAAGGCGGTGCTCGGCGTCACCGGCCTGTTCAACCTGTTGTTCTTCGTCTATCCGGCGCCGCTGATCGAAGCCGCGAGCGCCGCAGCGAAATCGCTTTTCTGATGAAGCTCGATCCGGCAGCCGTGGCAGCCGGCGTGCGGCTGATCGAGCGTGAAACGGTCGGCTCGACCAATACGGAAGCCTTGGTGTTGGCGCGGGCGGGCGAGCGTGGCCCGCTGTGGATCACGGCGCGCCGTCAAAGCGCGGGCCGCGGCCGGCGCGGACGGGTGTGGGTGTCGGAGCCGGGCAATCTCTACGCCAGCCTGCTGCTCACCGATCCATCGCCGCCAGATCGTGCGGCGGAGCTGTCATTCGTGGCGGGGCTTGCAGTACATGATGCGGTTGTTGCGATTGCCCCTGCGGGCGCTGCGCGGTTTGCGCTGAAATGGCCCAACGATGTGCTCGTCGACGGGAAAAAAGTGTCCGGCATCCTGATCGAGGGCGAGGGTCCCGCGGTCGTGGTCGGGATCGGCGTCAATTGTGTGCAGCATCCCGATGAAACTTCATATCCCGCGGCCGATCTTGTGGCCGTGGGCGTCTGCGCGCCGCTCGAAGATCTTTTCGCGCGGTTGTCTGCGACGATGATGCGGCGGCTGGCGCAATGGGATCGCGGAACCGGCTTTGCGGCGATCCGTGCCGATTGGCTCGCGCGCGCGGCCGGTGTCGGCGGGCCGATATGCGTTGCGCTTGCAGACGGTGAACGTGCAGGCCGTTTTGAGACGGTCGATGCGCACGGCCGTCTGGTCTTGAAGCTGTCGAACGGTTCGAGCGAAACCATCACTGCGGGCGATGTGTTTGCGCTCGCCCCCGAGCGCGGCCGGCTCGCAATGGCGGGGCGCTGAGCATGGCAGGCGCGCCCGGTGAACTGGTGTTCGCGCCACTCGGCGGGGTCGGCGAGATCGGCATGAATCTGTCGATCTACGGGCTCGGCGATGAACGACGCCGGAGCTGGCTGATGGTCGATCTTGGCGTATCGTTTGCCTCGGAGGAGCAGCTTCCAGGTATCGATCTCGTGTTTCCAGATATCCGCTATCTCGTGTCGGAGCGAAGAAATATCGCGGGCCTTGTGCTTACGCACGCGCACGAGGACCATATTGGCGCGATCCTCGATTTGTGGCCGCAGCTGAAAGTGCCGATCTATGCGACGCCCTTTACCGCGGCGTTGCTGGCTGCCAAGCGCTTCAACGAGCCGGGCGCGCCGGAAATTTCGATCAAGGAGGTGGCGCTCGGGTCGCGCTTTAAAGTCGGTCCGTTCGACATTGAGCTTGTTTCGGTCGCGCATTCGATCCCGGAATCGAACGCGCTGATTATCCGCACGCCACACGGCAATGTGCTGCACACCGGCGATTGGAAGCTTGACGCCACGCCGGTGATCGGTCCGCCGACAGACGAAACTAAGCTGCGCGCCCTCGGCAACGAGGGCTGTCTGGTGCTGGTCGGCGATTCAACGAACGCGGTGCGCGAGGGGCGCTCGCCGTCGGAACAAGATGTCGCGCGCACATTGGCCGAACTCATCAAATCGGCACGCGGGCGTGTTGCGGTGACTACATTCGCCTCCAATGTCGCGCGCCTGCGCGCTGTCGCCGATGCTGCGCGCGCGTGTGGGCGCGAGGTGGTCGTGGTCGGGCGCGCAATGGAGCGCGTCGTGCAAGTCGCGCGCGAGACGGGATATCTCGATGGCGTGCAGGATTTCCGCGAAATGGAGGCTTATGGCTATCTGCCGCCCGACAAGGTTGTCGCGCTTTGCACCGGCAGCCAAGGCGAGCCGCGCGCGGCGCTCGCGCGTATCGCGGCGGACGAGCATCCAGAGGTGACGCTTTCCAAGGGCGACCGCGTGATCTTTTCGTCGCGCCCGATTCCCGGCAATGAAAAAGCGATCGGACGCATCATCAATGGGCTGATCGATCAAGGCGTTGAAGTGATCACCGATCGTACTCACCTCGTTCATGTCTCCGGGCATCCGCGCCGCGCGGAACTCGAAGACATGATTTCCTGGGTCAAACCGCAGACGGTGATCCCGGTGCATGGCGAAGCGCTGCATCTGCACGAGCACGGGGAATTGGCGCGCCGCTGCGGCGTTAAGGTTTTACGCTGCCGCAACGGCGATCTCGTGCGGCTTGCGCCGGGCGCGCCCGACATCATCGATGAGGTGCCGGTCGGCCGCGTTTACAAGGACGGCGTGCTGTTGGTCGCGGCGGAAGCGGTTACGACGGTGGACCGCAAGCGGCTCAGTTTTGCGGGCATCGTCACGGTCTCGCTCGCGCTGACCGACAAGGGACAGCTTGCAGCCGATCCCGCGCTCGATCTGATTGGAATCCCCGAGCGCACCGCCGATGGCCAGGTCATGGCCGAGATTGCCTACAACGCGGTGGTTGCAACCTTCGATTCAATGCCCAAGCCACGGCGGCGCGATCCGGACGCCGTGGCGGAAGCCGTGCGGCGCGCGGTGCGCGCGGCGATTGCTGAGCACTGGCGAAAAAAACCAATGTGTCGCGTTCAGGTGCTTGAGGTGTAGAATAGCGTCGAGAGGGAGTACGCCATGACCCGGAGATCAATCTATTTCGCAGCCACACTTTGTGTTTGGACTTCCGGCGCGTTGGCGCAGGACTTTCCAAATCGGTTCGTTACGATCGTCGCACCATTTCAGGCCGGCGGCCCCTCCGATACGGTGGCGCGCCTCATTGCGGGGCCGATGTCGAAGGCCTTGGGTCAGCAGGTGGTGGTGGAAAACACCACCGGCGCAGGTGGCACCATCGGCTCGGCGCGCGTCGCCAAGGCCGCTCCCGATGGCTACACGCTGGGGATTTCGGGCTCCGGAACTCATGCCGCGGTTGAGCAGCTTTATGCCAATCCGCCTTATCACGCGCTCGACTTCGCGGCCGTCGGGCTGATCAACACGGCTCCCGTGATCCTGGTCGCGAAGAAGGGGCTTGCGCCCAATACGCTGAAAGAGTTCGTAGCCTATCTGAAGGCGAATGAGAAAACGGTGACGGAAGCCGATGCCGGCATCGGTTCGGTTTCGCATCTTGGTTGCTCGGTGTTCAAATCGCTTATTTCGGTCAAACCGACGGTCGCCTCGTATCGCGGCACACCGCAGGCGACGCAAGACCTGCTCGCCGGCAACGTCGACTTCGTTTGCAACCAGATCGTCAATGTGGTCGGCCACGTGCAAAACGGCGCGCTCAAAGCCTACGCGGTGACGAGCGATAAACGTTCTCCCATGCTGCCGGATGTTCCGACGACGGCGGAGGCCGGAATGCCGGAATTCAAGATTACGGTGTGGTACGGCCTGTCGGCCCCGAAAGGCACGCCCGCGCCGATTATTGCAAAGCTCAACCAGGCGCTCTCGGCGGCGATGGACGATCCGACCGTGGTCAAGCGGTTCGCCGATCTCGGCTACGATGTCGTGCTGCCGCAGCAGCGCTCAGCGGCTTGGTTTGACGATTTCATGCACAAGGAAATCGCGCTCTGGGCCAAGGTGCTCGGATCGATGAAGCCTGCCAACTGATGGTGTGGCGGCCGGAACGCGAACTCGACATTATCGCTGGCACACCGCCGGGCGGCGGCCTTGATCGATCGGCGTGTGCGTTGGCGGCCGCCGTCGCGGCCAATAAGCTTGTTTCAGTGCCCATCAAGGTGGTCAACGTCGGCGGCGACGGCGGGCGCAAGGCTTGGACCTATATGGCGGGCCGCGCTGGCGATCCGCATACAATAGGGATCAGTTCGCCGAACATGGCGGCGGATTATCTCATGGGCGTAACCAAAACCGATCCAGAGCATTTCCCGCCGATTGCGATTCTCTATTCGGAATATATCGCGTTTGTCGTTCGCGCGGATTCGGCGCTCCGCAGCGGGAACGTTCTTATCCGGCGTCTGATGGACGATGCAGGCGCCGTGAAAATTGCGCTCTCGACGTCGCTGGGCAATTCCAACCACGTGGCGGTGGCCAAGGTGATCCGGCATGCGGGTGCGGATACCAAGGCTCCCAAGATCCGCGTTTTCGACACCGCGCTCGATGCCGTTGCGGATGTTGTCGATGGCAATGCGGATGTCGGCGCGATTACCGCGGCAAGTCCAGTGCCCGAGCTTGCGGCCGGACGATTGCGCACGATCGGTATCTCATCGAATGTGCGTGTGGGTGGGCTCTATGTCAGCACTCCGACATGGGTCGAGCAAGGCGTCGATTGCGTGATCGGATCGTGGCGCGGCGTCAGTGGTGCGCCGGGTATCCATCGCGAACAGATTGCGTTTTGGCAATCGGTGCTGGCGGCTGCGACCCAAACCAATGAATGGAAATCCGATCTGGCGCGGCATTTCTGGACCGAAATGTATCTCGATGGCGAGGTGTTGCGCGCGTATCTTCAGCGCGAGCGCGAGGAGATGCGCGCGGTGCTCGATGGGCTTGGCCTGTTGCACGGGTAGCTTGAAACACTCTGGCGTCGTATAGGTTCGGCTGTCAGAAGGGATAAGCATGATCGGCCGGCTCAATCACGTCGCCATCGCGGTGCGCGATCTGGAGAGCGCAACACGTGTCTATCGCGACACACTGGGCGCTAAGGTGTCCGCTCCCGTGCCGTTGCCCGAGCACGGCGTCACCACCGTCTTCATCACGTTGCCCAATACCAAGATCGAACTGATTGCGCCACTTGGCGCAAATTCGCCAATCGAGAAATATCTTGAGCGCAATCCGGACGGCGGGATGCACCATGTCTGCTTTGAAGTGGCCGACATATTTGCGGCGCGAGAGCAACTTAAGGTTGCCGGCGCACGGGTGTTGGGCGATGGTGAGCCGAAAATCGGGGCGCACGGAAAACCCGTGCTTTTCCTGCATCCAAAGGACATTTCCGGCACCCTGATCGAGCTCGAACAGGCCTGATGCGATGGCCATTTCAACCTCGATCGCAATCTATTTCCTGATTTGGTGGATCGTGCTGTTCGCCGTGCTGCCATGGGGCGTGCGTGCGCAAGGCGAGGGGGGGCCGCCGGGAACCGACCCTGGGGCGCCGGTCATGACGAATCTGAAAATGAAGCTCGTCTGGACGACGATCATGACCACGGTGATCTTCGCGGGCTTCTTCTTGATCTACTCGCGCAAGCTGGTCAGCCTCGAAGATCTTGCCACGCTGTTTGGTTTGCTGCGGTGAAATATTTTCGCAGCAACCAAGGAGCCTAAAAAAGCGAAGCAGGGCGAGTGGCCCTGCTTCAATTTTTATTCTCAGTTTTGCCCCGACACGCGGTACGTATTCGAGGCGGCAGTTGTGATCGCGTACTGTGGAATGTTCCTACCTAGTGTTGCCGCACTCCTGGGACCGTCGAGATATAGAATCTCAGGGCGCGCGAAAACTAACCAATCCATTTTGCGATGTCATTAACCGGCCCAATGTTATCCCCTGCGGTATCGTGCGTGATTCCGCCTTGTTTTTTGCCACACGATGAGTTTTCACTGATATTGAGTATTGTCTTCAAATGTTCACGAGATCGTGATGCGCTTGTCTCGCTATTTCCTCCCCATCCTGCGCGAAACGCCGAAAGAGGCGGACATCGTCTCGCATCGGCTGATGCTGCGCGCGGGCATGCTCCGGCAGGAGGCGGCCGGCATCTACGCCTTTCTGCCGCTCGGCCTGCGTGTGCTCAAGAAGATCTGCGACATCGTGCGGCAGGAGCAGGATCGCGCCGGTGCCATCGAACTCCTGATGCCGAACATCCAGTCGGCGGAGCTGTGGCGGGAAAGCGGCCGCTACGACGACTACGGCAAGGAGATGCTGCGCATCAAGGATCGGCATGAACGCGATCTGTTGTTCGGGCCGACCAATGAGGAAATGATCACGGAAATTTTCCGCGCCTATGTGCGCTCGTACAAAGATTTGCCGCTCAATCTCTACCACATCCAATGGAAATTCCGGGACGAGATCAGGCCGCGATTCGGGCTCATGCGCGGACGGGAATTTCTAATGAAGGACGCCTATTCCTTCGATCTCGACTATGCTGGTTCAAAGCACGCCTACAACCGGATGTTCGTGGCCTATCTGCGCACCTTTGCCCGCCTGGGGCTTAAATCCATTCCCATGGTGGCCGAGAGCGGCCCGATCGGGGGCAGTTTGAGCCACGAATTCATTATCTTAGCCTCGACCGGAGAATCCGAGGTATTTTGCCACCGAGATTACCTGGATTTCCCGGTTCCGGGTGAGGACGTAGATTTCAACGACGTGGCGGGCCTGCAGGCCATCGTCGATAAGTGGACCTCGCTCTACGCAGCCACGTCGGAAAAGCACGAAGCCGACAAATTCGCCAAGCTGCCCGCCGACAAGCAGATGTCCGCGCGCGGCATCGAGGTCGGGCACATCTTTCATTTCGGAACGAAATACTCCGAGCCGATGAAGGCGGTCGTCAACGGGCCGGACGGCGCCGAGCACGCGGTGCACATGGGCTCCTACGGCATTGGTCCGAGCCGGCTGGTCGCGGCCCTGATCGAGGCGTTTCACGACGATGCCGGCATCAAGTGGCCGGAGCCGGTGGCGCCTTTCAAAGTGGTCATCCTCAACCTCAAACAAGGTGACAGCGCGACGGATCAGGCGTCGGAAAATGTCTATGGAGAACTTTCGGCCAAGGGCGTTGAGGTGCTCTATCACGACCTCGATGAGCGGCCGGGCTCGAAGTTTGCGACCGCCGACCTGATTGGCGTGCCCTACCAGGTCCTGATCGGGCCCAAAGGCCTTGCCGCCGGTACGATCGAGGTCAAGCGCCGGATCGACGGCAGCCGGGAGAATTTGAGCCCGGCAGCGGCTGTCGATCTGCTGACGCGCTGAGTTTGCACACGTTCTGCTTTGCCTATAGTCGATGTGTGGCTTGAAACCGCCTGAATCGGGTGAAATCGGTAAGGCACGAGCGATTGATGAGCGACACCACCGGCACCGCCCCGTTCGCACCATTCGAATGGATGCTGTCGCTACGCTATTTGCGGGCGCGGCGGAAGGAAGGATTCATTTCGGTCATCGCCATCTTTTCCTTCCTCGGCATTATGCTGGGCGTTGCCACGCTGATCATTGTCATGGCGGTGATGAACGGTTTTCGCAAAGAACTGCTCGACAAAATTTTGGGACTCAACGGCCATCTGGTGGTGCAGCCGCAGGACACGCCGCTGACGGACTATGCGGCTGTGGCCGAGCGCATTGCGAAGGTGCGAGGAGTGCTGCTCGCGGTGCCGTTGGTCGAGGGTATTGCGCTCGCGTCCTCGCCGAACAATGCCTTCGGCGTTGCCGTGCGCGGCATCCGTGGTGATGACCTTGCGAGCCTTCCTTCGATTGGCAACAATATCAAGCAAGGTACGCTGGAGGGTTTCGACCAGGGGCAGGGCATTGTCATCGGCCGGCGGCTTGCCGATCAATTGGCGATACACGCAGGCGATATGATGACGCTTGTGTCGCCGCGCGGTGCGGTGACGCCGATGGGCCCAACGCCGCGGATCAAGGGCTACAAGATTGCCGCGGTGTTCGAGATCGGTATGTCGGAATACGACGCCTCAGTCGTGTTCATGCCGTTGACCGAAGCGCAGGCCTATTTCAGTCGTGCGGGCGATGTCACTTCGATTGAGATCTACACCGCCAATCCGGAAAAAGTAGCGGAGCTGCGTCCGCTGGTTACTGAGGCGGCGGGACGTCCGATCTTCATGATCGACTGGCGGCAGCGCAATTCCAGTTTCTTTAGTGCGCTGCAAGTCGAACGCAATGTCATGTTCATGATCTTGACGCTAATTGTGCTGGTGGCGACGCTCAATATTGTGTCCGGCCTGATCATGCTGGTCAAGGATAAGAGTAGCGATGTTGCAATCCTGCGCACCATGGGCGCGACACGGTACGCCATGATGCGCGTATTCCTCATCACCGGCGCCTCGATCGGCGTGGTCGGGACGATCACTGGATTTTTCTTTGGCCTGGTGGTGTGTCTCAACATCGAGTCGCTCCGCCAGTTCATGTCGTGGCTGACCAACACCGAGATATTCCGTTCCGAAATCTATTTCCTGTCCCGGCTGCCGGCGGAAATGGATGCCGGCGAGACCACGGCGGTCGTGCTCATGGCGCTGGTGCTCTCGCTTGCGGCAACGCTCTATCCGTCGTGGCGTGCGGCGCGGCTCGATCCGGTCGAAGCATTGCGCTACGGGTGAGCGATGGCGGAGCGTGAAGATCCGGTTTTATTCCTGCACAACGTCGCGCGCCACTATTGGCAGGGCGATGCGACGCTCGACATCCTCAAAGGCGCCGAGCTTGCGATCTGGCCTGGCCAATCGGTCGCGCTGGTAGCACCGTCGGGCGCGGGTAAATCGACGCTGCTGCACATCGCGGGCCTGCTTGAACATCCAGACTCGGGCGAAGTCTATATCCATGGCATGCCGACCGCGGCGTTGGGTGACGATGCGCGAACGCGGCTGAGGCGCACGCAGATCGGATTTGTCTATCAGGCGCATCATCTACTGCCGGAATTCTCGGCCATCGAAAACGTGATGATGCCACAGATGATCCGCGGGCTGCCGAAGCAACAGGCGGCGCGGCGTGCGGCGGAGCTTCTGGACTATTTGGGTCTGCGCGAGCGATTGAGCCATCGGCCGGCGGAGCTTTCCGGCGGCGAGCAGCAAAGGGTCGCGATCGCGCGGGCGGTGGCAAATGCGCCGCGCATCCTGCTGGCGGACGAGCCGACCGGCAATCTCGACCCGCACACGTCCGATCACGTGTTCGACGCGCTCTCCCAGCTCGTGCGCTCGGCTAAGCTCACCATGCTCATCGTCACCCACAATATGGAGATTGCCGCTCGCATGGACCGGCGGGTGACCATTCGCGATGGAATGGTGGCGGAGTTGGATTGAGGGCGAAGCCGCGACGGGGACCGCCGGCCGGTGCCGCAAAGGCGGACTCGATTGGGGGTGGAAGAAGGACGCGGCTCATGCCAAAGTTGCAGCATGGCGACTACCCAATTTCATTGCCCGCATTGCGGGGCCTTGTACGAGAAGACGGACAGCAAAGTCGTTGCGCGCGACAATGACCGTGTCACGTGTGTGGTGTGCCGCAACTCTATGTACGAGGCGAAAGGCCAGAGCGTTCCCGCCTTCAAGCTGATCAAGCGTCCTGAGAACGATACGCAGTAAGGCACTTGATTGCCGCTTGTACGCTCCGGAATCGCGTGCATATTGGCGGGATGGTGGACCCTAACGAAACACCCGTAATGATGCCCTATAAGGATCAGGCTGGTTCCGGCTGGCACGTGATCATCAGGTATCACGCTGGCCACGAGCGGCGCATTGAGGGTTTTGCGACCGAAGATGAGGCTATGGCGTGGATCGTCGAAAACGCCACGGAAGTCGATAAGTAGCGACCCTTGCCCGATCAGCACGTTATTTGCCGAGCGGCAAAATCTGACAATGCGGATGCACATGCGTCGCTTTTTGCGGTTGATTAATGCATTCCGCAGGAAAATTGAAAACCATACTGCCGCCGTCGCGCTGCATTCGATGTATTACAATTTCGTCCGCGTACATCAGACTTTGAAAGCCACCCCCGCAATGGCGGTCGGTGTGACAGACATCTACGCAAAACAGGAGCATCTTCGGAGAGCAAAATCTGCACCGCCAGAAGCGGGCGACGTTTGGACGTGGACTGCGATTGATGCCGATACGAAACTCTTAGTCAGTTGGCTTGTTGGTAATCGCGACACGCAGTCTGCTCTCATTTTTATGAATGATCTAAAATCGCGCGTTGCAGGTCGAATGCAAATCACTTCAGACGGTCACCGGCCTTATTTGCAAGCTGTCGATACGATATTTGGGAACGACGTTGACTATGCAATGTTGCAAAAAGTTTACGGCGCTGATCCGATTGCAGAGAGACGCTATAGCCCGGCAATTTGTCTTGGCGCGTATAAAAGACCAGTGACAGGTAACCCCGATCTTAAACACGTCAGTACGTCATTCGCGGAGAGACAAAATCTTTCGATGCGAATGCATATGCGGAGGTTTACACGGCTGACAAACGGATTTAGTCGCCGCATTGAAAATCACACTGCGGCAGTCGCGCTATATTCGATGTATTACAATTTCGCCCGCGTGCATCAGACTTTGAAAGTTACCCCTGCGATGGCTGCTGGCGTGACAGACAAACTCTGGGAGGTTAGCGACATCGTGCAGGTGCTTGAGGATTGGGAAGCAAAGACAAAAGCCGCACCGAAATTCGAGATTGAAGCGAACAAGATCGGGGAGGGGTATTTCGTGCGAGCAACTCTCCCGTCAGGCAAGTCGGAAACGATCTATGGCTTTGCATATAAAGCCTCTGCTGCAAAATGGATCAGGAACGAATCCGTTGTTTGGCTCCATGCCGTGCGGCAGACGATCAAGGTTCCGGCCTAATTAAGTATTGCTCAGTCACGCTACGTGCCCCTTAGAGGCCGTTTCGAAACCCGGTGGGGTCGGCCCTCCTCGGTTCTTCGGAACACGAAAATAGCGATATGTGGCTGCCAGACACCGCAAAACGGTGGCAATAGTCACCCTTGAAGCCGTCGGCAGTGGGTTTCGAAACGGACTCTTACGGTACGAGTGTATCTCAACCATTTGTTTGCCATACTTTGGACCTCGATGCAGCCTTATTTGAAAACCACCCACTACCGCCTCTTGGGTAGTGTCAGTTTGAATAAGGCACGCCCGTTTGTTGCTAGCAGCATTAGGGAATCAGGCGCATATTGGCGGGATGGACGAGGATCAGGCCGCAAAGCAGCGTAGGTTGGCCGCAATCCTGGCCGGTTTGGCCGCGCGTGGCCTAATCATCCTCGGGACTAGCCCAGAAGAGATGGCAGAGAAGCTTTCCCCGGTTGTCGCCGAGATCGAGAAGCTTGTCTGATGCCCAATCCGAGTCTTGAGAAACGCTCAAATTATCAATGCGACAATTGTGGAGCTCTACTGCTCCTAAAGCGGCTAACCGCGCCGCCAAAACAAGGCGAACAAGCGTTTTGTCCTCATTGCATGGCGAACCTACCGCCGCGCCATGGGGGAGATGCGCTTCAGTACACACTTGTTGAACCGTCACTCCCTAAGAAACGCCCGCGCGACGCTAACCAGCTAGGCAAGCTGAGGTAGTGGGTCCGTTCATTAAATTCTGGCCTTGACCGGCCCTTGGTGAGGCCGGGAATGGAGCGCATATTGGTGGGATGAGGCAAGCATCTATCATCGTCATTGTGCTTATTCTGGCCATATCGGCTGGCGGCTGTAGCAAGTGCGGCGATTACCCGTGGAATCGTCCTGGCACGCAGACCTGCAGGTAAAGCCGTGCCCAAGCATCCCAAGCGCCCACGCGACTCGGCCCAACTGGCCAAGCTCGTGGTCGATATTGCCACCGGGCAGGTCGTGGACCGCGAGCCCACGCCAGAGGAGCAGGGCAAGGACCCTGCGGCAGTCTCCATGGGGCGCAAAGGTGGAGCCGCCCGCGCGGCGGCTCTGGGGAAGCCGCAGGCGGAAGGAAATAGCCCGCAATGCAGCCGCCAAACGGTGGCGCGGGTAGGGGGTGGTCTCTACGCTGGTTGGCGGTCGCAATACCGAATACGCGCTGCATTTTCTATCGGACCTCAAATCGCGTTTGAGCAATCGCGTGCAACTGACCAGCGATGGCCATCGTCCGTATTTGCAGGCAGTCGATACCGTGTTCGGTGATGACGTTGATTACGCGATGCTGGTCAAGATTTATGGTTCGGACCCGGCAGGAGCGAAGCGATATAGCCCGGCCAAGTGTCTCGGTGCGCGCAAGTCGCCAGTGATCGGCGAGCCTGACAAGAAGCACATCAGCATGTCATTCGCCGAGAGACAAAATCTGACAATGCGGATGCACATGCGCCGCTTTACCCGGCTCACCAATGCATTCTCAAAGAAGTTAGAGAACCACAGCTACAATGTTGCGCTTTACTCCATGTTTTACAATTTTGTCCGCATCCATCAGACGCTGAAAGTCTCGCCTGCGATGGCCGCTGGCGTTACCGACAAGCTTTGGGAAATTGGCGACATCATTACGATGGTAGAAGCGTGGGAAGCCAAGTATGTGACCGCTGGAATTACATACCGCGTTGGCGAGAATGAAATCGGCGGCGGATATTTTGTCCGCGTGATCCCGCGCTACGAGCTTTTGCCCGATCCGGTCTATGGATTCAAGACTCGCGAGGAAGCAGAATTCTGGATCAAGCAGGATCGTACGTCACACAAGCCGGGCAGGCGACGGAAATTAGCCGCCATCTGAGGAGGCGGCCTATTTACGCGCGTTGCGGTAATTATGGCGCAAAGAGCACTAGCTTTTAAAGACGTTCAATAAAACGGACGTGGCTGAACCGTCAGCGCCAATATCGGAGTGCTTATTGAGCACTTTTTGTGCGTCTTCCTCATTTTCGGCCAATACAAAATCTGGCCGGTGCTTGAATGAAGGGTTGGAGTCTTCGTGATAAAATTTAAAGGCCGCCTGAAAGAAAGCCATTTCTTTCCTCACTCTTGGTCTTTAATTCCCGGTTGTACCTACATATTATTACGCCGAATCCTGGATTGTGGCAAGTTGCCTTAATCTCGAGCTAAGTCCTCACAAAATTGCCCCATTCTGACCAGAGGTTCTTCCCTCTCCAGTTCTTGGCATTTATCAAGTTTTAAATAAATCAAACTGACCCACTACCGCCTCTTGGGTAGTGGGTCCGTTCATTAAATCGCGGCCTTAATTGCCGCTTGCCCCGCCCGGAATCGGGGGCATATTGACTGGATGGCAAAGCTTCGGCCTGACGGAACAGCCACAATCGGATGGTTGGTCAGTGTTACTCCAACACTGAGCGATAAATCGTATTCTGTGAGGCTTTTGGCCGCCGCGTTCGATAGTGGAGCCGCCGCCGAGTCAGCGGTCATGGCGAGCCGGGAGGGCAGCGGGTGCCACGTCACCGCGCTACAGCGGTTTACAGCGGGGGAGATGAGCCTTCTCAGAATGAGGCCAGGGGACATCAAACCGTATGCCTAAGCACCCCAAGCGCCCGCGCGACCCTGCCCAACTGGCCAAGCTGATAGTCGGCATTGCCACCGGGGAGGTCGAGGATCGGGAGCCTACGCCAGAGGAGCAGGGGAAAGATCCGGCAGCGGTCGCGATGGGCAAAAAGGGCGGGGCGGCGCGGGCCAGTAAGCTTAGTTCTGCTCGCAGAACGGCTATCGCTAGGAACGCCGCAAAAAGCAGATGGAAGCCCTAACGTTTTTTGCGCTTTGGTTCCTTGCCGTCCGCTGGATTGACGACAGCCGCGTCCACCACTAGCGAAGCTGGAGATTCCGCAACTGCCCTTGTGAGTCCGATGCTTGTGACTGCCACGGCAGCTCCAGGAACCATCTCTGCGGGCGACGGTCCCATATTTGCGGCAGCCAATCCAAACGACACGATGAGTTGCCATTTACCTTCATGCAGCTCGGCTTTTTTAATGAGCGCTTCAATTACTTCGGAGTATTTGAACATATACTGATTGATCTCAGGCATCTGCATTCACCCGCTGATTTTGAACCGGGAAGCGCACCAATTGTTGGGCTGACGATGTGGAAAATTGCTGTTGTGGGAAATTCCCAGAAGGGGCAACGCCAACCGGCGTGAAATTCACGCCGCCTAGACCGATCTGAAGGCTCAAATTGATGTACCCTTGCGGATACACATTAATCATTGCGGGTCGAGCCTGCGCACCAACCTGTTCAGCAATGCTGCCGACAATAAACTGGTTTAGGCTAACGCCGTCCAGCGCAGCTATATGCGCCGCTTTCTTGTGGAGCGTTTTTGGCAACCTAACCATAAGTTTGCCACTAAACCTTCCACTTTCAACCGGATCGGGAACGCGCAAATTCCTAGCCAGAGTTGCCTCGATCCAGCTGGCAGCCACCTCTTCCAAATTTGCGTAAGCTTCGGCCCCTGAATCGCCAGTAGCGATGCAGCCCGGAAACTCGATAATTTCCGCACGAAAAGAGCCATCCGTTTCCGGCACCACAAATCTACCGTAAGGCCGTTTTAGATATTCAGACGGTTCCATTATTCTCTCCACTGCCACTGTCGTTTTCATTTTCTAGTTTTAGAAGTTCGTCCTGTTCTTCCTCTTTCGTGAGTCGTGCCTCCCAAGCCAGCAAGTCGTCTTCAAGTTGGTCGAGAATGCTGTTCTTCGTTCCTGGAGCGAGATCACGACCTCCATGATGCGGAACCGCTAACGGATACAACTCAGCAAACTCCTGACTTTCCCACGTGGGTTCTTTACCGCGCTTCACCCGCTTGCGCCCCAGCCGCTTCGCTACGTTCTCTAGCGCCCGAGCCTTCTGAGGCGATCGGCGCAGGGCGTCGATTTCACGACGAAGCTTGTTTAGCGACCTTCTTTTCATAGTACCATATGTGATACTAGATGTGAATCGAAAAGTGGAGTCCCTTTTGTCCCAAAGCGGGAAAATAAATGGACCTTTTGTACTTGACGATAAGCATAAAAGGTCATATCATGTCCCGCATGAACAAGCTCGACCAGAAAGCCCGCGCCCAAATCCTACACCTCCTATGTGAGGGTAGCTCGATCCGCGCCATTACGCGGCTCACGGGCGTCAGCAAAAACACCGTGGCGCGGCTGCTGGTCGATACCGGCCGCGCCTGTGCTGAATATCAGGACAAAGTGCTTCGCAATCTCACCTGCAAACGGGTGCAGGTCGATGAAATCTGGTCGTTCGTTTACGCCAAAAACGACAACGTTAAAGATGCCAAGTCCGCGCCGCAGGATGCTGGTGACGTTTGGACGTGGACTGCGATTGAGCCCGACACCAAGCTCTTAATTTCTACGCTGGTCGGTCGCCGCGATACGGAATATGCGCTGGATTTTATGTCAGACCTGAAATCGCGTTTGAGCAATCGCGTACAACTGACCAGCGACGGCCACCGTCCGTATTTGACGGCGGTTGATACCGTGTTCGGCAAGGACGTTGATTACGCGATGCTGGTGAAAATCTACGGTTCTGACCCGGCAGGCGAGAAGCGCTATAGCCCGGCCAAGTGTCTCGGTGCGCGCAAGTCACCAGTGATCGGAGAGCCTGACAAGAAGCATATCAGCACGTCATACGCAGAACGTCAGAACCTGACAATGCGAATGCACATGCGCCGCTTTACCCGGCTCACCAATGCATTCTCAAAGAAGTTAGAGAACCACGGCTACAATGTTGCGCTTTACTCCATGTTTTACAATTTTGTCCGCATCCATCAGACGCTGAAAGTCTCGCCTGCGATGGCCGCTGGCGTTACCGACAAGCTTTGGGAAATCGACGACATCATTACCATGGTTGAAGCTTGGGAAGCTGAATACGCGACCGCAGGAATTACATACCGCGTTGGAGAGAATGAAATCGGCGGCGGTTATTTCGTGCGCGTGATTCCGCGCTACGAACCGCTGCCCGATCCGGTGTACGGGTTCAAAACTCGCGAGGAAGCGGAACATTGGGTTAAACAAGACCGCGCATCACATAAGCCGGGAAGGCGGAGGAAATTGGCCGTTAGCTGACACGATGCGCGCAAGCGCGGGTTATATGGATACACTCACGGAAGATGCTTACGTCGAACGCTTTATAGTGCTTATGGGCTCAACCATAACCCGGTATCTTCCTCCACTGATTGTTAGCGTGTGGCCAAGCTCACTCGTTGAGTTGACTAGGCTTGTAAGGGCACTTTGAATTTCAGTGTTGCTCCGCGCCAATTGCTCAAGGCGAGCGGGTGGAGACAATGAGCTTCTAAGATCGGCTATCGTGCTTTCTTGGGTAGCCACCTGTGCTTTCAAATCAGTAAGTTGTGATTGCACATTCTCAATTTGCTCCCGCGCTAATTTCACACGGTCCTCCGATGTTCGGATGCGCTCGTTTAAAATGTAACCGCGAAACCACCAGACAGCCCCGCCGAAAGCTAGAATAATTGCACCTATTGAATAGGGGTCATTCATAAAAATGCCCCACAGCGTTTTGAAAGTCGCACTGTCCATGGCAGCCCCCATTGGGGGCCATGCTAGGCAGACTCGTTTGCGGCCGCCAGAAAACAGATTTAGGCCCAGACTTACGTGGACAGCTATCGAAGGCCACAGACTAACTCCTTCCAATTAGTCAAGTTTTTGCCAAATCAAACTGACCCACTACCGCCTCTTGACAAGAGAACAAACGATGAACTATGTTCTTTGTTTGTTCTCAGGAGGAAGCCATGTTCCGTGCTGTTGTTGAAGAAGCCGCCGCTCTGACTTCGATTGCGTTGTTTCTCGGGATGATCGCCATCTGGGCCAAGGTGATTGCGGTCATGTGAGCCGCAGGCCTGTCAGCGGCCGATCATGGCGCCGTCAGATCATAGCGCCGTCATATAAGGTCGGTAGTGTTCGCGTCCACAAGTCGCCGTGCGTGCTCAGTCTCTGTGCGTAGTCGTGTTTTTGCGTGCCATCTTCTTTGCTTTCTGCCATCGCCGCGGGCTGCCCTCGCTGCGTATCTGCGTGTCTCCGCTCGTCATGCCCGCCAGTCGCGGGCATCTACGTCTCTTGCCTTCCCCTCACCCCCATGAAGGCGTGGAT
Organism: Hyphomicrobiales bacterium; assembly: GCA_003169835.1. Lineage (GTDB taxonomy): Bacteria > Pseudomonadota > Alphaproteobacteria > Rhizobiales > Xanthobacteraceae > PNAI01. Next base: position 75,689 of record PNAI01000044.1, read on the forward strand.
GGCATTCGGAATTCGGGCTTGCCCGGGCTCCGATGCCATGACGGCGTGAGGCGCGGCGCACAGCGTCGTTGCGCGCGCGTTGGGGAAAACCAATGTTAGGGGGCAAAGCGCGACGTTCGTGGTGGACAGGGACGGCGCGGTTCGCAACCATCGGCGAGACTCGCAAAGAAGAATCGCAAAGACGAGAATCGTGATTACGAGAATTGTCTCGATATGAATCGTTGAGGTGGCCGTGGCCGTTGGCTTTGTGCATCTGCACGTACATTCCTCCTATTCGCTGCTTGAAGGCGCGCTTCCTATTGCGCGGCTCGCCGAGCTTGCGAAAGCCGACCGGCAGCCCGCGCTCGCGCTCGCCGATACCAACAACATGTTCGGTGCGCTGGAATTCTCCGAGAAGATGGCGTCGAGCGGCATTCAACCGATCGTCGGATGTTCGCTCGCCATCGATTTCGGCGATGAGAAAAGCGATCCGCGCACGCAGACGCGCATGCGCGTGCCGCCACGCATCGTGCTGCTCGCCGCGCGTGCGGAGGGCTATGCCAATCTGATGCGGCTGTCCTCGCGCGCGTTTCTCGAGACGCCGTCGCACGAGGTGCCGCATCTCAAGCTTAACTGGCTCGAGGGGGCGACCGAGGGGCTGATTGCGCTCAGCGGCGGGCCGTCGGGGCCGCTTGATGCGGCGCTCGCCGCGGGCCAAGGGGAGCTTGCCGCGATGCGCGGCGCGGCCTTATTGGCGCTGTTTGGCGAGCGACTCTATGTCGAGCTGCAGCGCCATGGCCACGCGACCGAGCGTGCGAACGAGCCGGCGTTGATCGATTTCGCCTATAGCAAGGGCGTTGCGCTGGCCGCGAGCAACGAGCCATTTTTTGCGACGCGTGAAGACTATGAAGCGCATGACGCGCTTATTTGCATTGCGGAAGGCCGGCTGCTGCGCGAGCCCGATCGGCGCCAGCTTACGGCGGAACATTATTTTAAATCCCGGACCGAAATGACGGCGCTGTTCGCCGACATTCCGGAGGCGCTTTCCTCGACTGTCGAGATCGCGGAGCGCTGCGCATTCCGCCCGCGCACGCATGAGCCGATTCTGCCGCGCTTCTCGGTCAGCGAACGCAAGGGCGCGGTGGATGAGACGGACGAGTTGCGCCGCCGTGCCGAGGCCGGACTAAAACGACGGATCGCTGCGCATGGGCTCGCGCCCGGGCGCAATGTCGAGGAATACAACGTGCGGTTGGCGTTTGAGCTGCTCGTGATCGCGGACATGAAATATCCGGGCTACTTCCTCATCGTCTCCGATTTCATCCAGTGGGCGAAGGAGCAAGGAATTCCGGTGGGGCCGGGGCGCGGTTCTGGCGCGGGCTCGCTGGTGTCCTATGCGCTCACGATCACCGATCTCGATCCCATTCGTTTCGGATTGCTGTTCGAGCGATTCCTGAACCCCGAACGCGTGTCGATGCCGGACTTCGACGTCGATTTCTGCCAGGACCGGCGCGACGAGGTGATCCGCTACGTGCAGTCGCGCTACGGCCGCGATCAGGTGGCGCAGATCATCACATTCGGCACGCTGCAGGCGCGCGGCGTTCTGCGCGATGTCGGCCGTGTGCTGGAGATGCCCTACGGACAGGTCGACAAGCTGTGCAAGCTGGTGCCGCAGAATCCGACCAATCCGGTGACGCTCGCGCGTGCGATTGAAAGCGAGCCGCAGCTACAGGCCGCGCGCAACAGCGAGCCGATCGTCAAGCGCGTATTCGACATTGCGCAAAAGCTCGAAGGCCTCAACCGCCACGCCTCGACTCATGCCGCCGGCATCGTGATCGGCGATCGGCCGCTGATCGAGCTTGTGCCGCTCTACCGCGATCCGAAATCCGACATGCCGGTCACGCAATTCAACATGAAATGGGTGGAGCAGGCGGGCCTGGTGAAGTTCGACTTTCTTGGCCTCAAGACGCTCACGGTGCTGGAGACCGCGGTGCGGCTTTTGCGCCTGCGCGACGTCGAACTCGATTTGACCGCCATTCCGCTCGACGACGCAAAAACCTATGCGCTGCTTTCGCGCGCCGAGGCGGTGGGCGTGTTCCAGCTGGAAAGCGCGGGCATGCGGCGTGCGCTGCTCGACATGCGACCCGATCGCTTCGAGGACATCATCGCGCTGGTGGCGCTCTATCGTCCCGGCCCGATGGCGAACATCCCAACCTATTGCGCGCGCAAGCATCGCGTGGAGGAGCCGGATTATATTCACACGGAAATCGAACCAATCCTGCGCGAGACGTTCGGCGTCATCATCTACCAGGAACAGGTGATGCAGATCGCGCAGGTGCTCGCGGGTTATTCGCTCGGCGAGGCCGATCTTCTGCGCCGCGCCATGGGCAAGAAAATCCGCAAAGAAATGGAGGCGCAGCGCGAGCGCTTCGTCTCCGGCGCGATCGAGCGCGGCGTGGAGCGCGCGCAGGCGATCAATATCTACGAGCTGCTCGCGCGTTTTGCCGATTACGGCTTCAACAAGAGCCACGCGGCGGCGTACGCGCTGGTCGCCTACCAGACCGCGTACATGAAGGCGAATTATCCGGTCGAATTCATGGCCGCGTCGATGACACTCGAGACCGGCAATACCGACAAGCTCTCCGAATTCCGCGCCGAAGCGGTGCGGCTTGGCATCAAGGTCGATCCGCCATCAATCAACCGCTCGGGCGTGGCGTTCGCGGTCGAGGGCAACACCATCCATTATGCGCTTGCGGCGCTCAAAGGCGTGGGCGCGCAGGCGGTCGAAGCGATTGTCGCGGCGCGCGGCGACAAGCCGTTCGCGGATATTTCCGACTTCGCGCGGCGGATTAATCCACGTGCCGTCAACAAACGTGTCTTGGAAAGTCTTGCCGCCGCCGGCGCTTTTGAGGCGCTCGAACCCAACCGCGCGCGCGCGTTCGCTGCCGTCGATGTGATGCTCGCCGCCGCGCAGCGTGCACACGAGTCGACGACGCTTGGCCAGAACGAATTGTTCGGCGGACCGTCCAACCGCGAGAAGCTGGCTATGCCGGCGGTGGAGGCATGGTTGCCGGCAGATCGCCTGCAGCGCGAATACGATGCAGTGGGTTTTTTTCTATCCGGCCATCCACTCGACGACTATGCCGCGCTGCTTAAAGGTTTGAAGGTGCAATCGTGGACGGAATTTTCGCGCGCGGTGAAGGCGGGTGCGACGGCCGGCCGGGTGGCCGCCACGGTCGTGGAACGCACCGAGCGGCGCACCAAGACCGGCAACAAAATGGGCATCCTCGGACTCTCTGATCCCACCGGCCATTACGAGGCGGTGATCTTCGCCGAAGGGCTGCAGCAGTACCGCGAAATGCTCGAGCCAGGCTCGCAGGTTCTGCTGTTCCTCACGGCGGAGGCGCAAGGGGACGACATACGTGCGCGCATCCAGTCGGTGGAGCCGCTCGATCAAGCGGCCGCCAAATTGCAGAAGGGCTTGCGGGTATTTCTGCGCGACGAAAAGACGATCGAGCCGGTGGCCAAGCGGCTCGAAGGCAAGGGCAACGGGGAAGTGACCATGGTCACTTTGCTTGCCGATGGAACCGAGGTCGATATCAAGCTGCCGGGCCGCTTCAAGGTTTCCCCGCAGATTGCCGGCGCGATCAAGGCCGTGGCGGGGGTTGTGGATGTGCAGGTGCAAGCCGCGTAGGTAGCGCTTTGCTTGCATACCTTCCTTGCATCCTGCCCCCCGCACCTCTATAACCCGCCCATCTCACACGCGGACTTTGGCCTTTTGCCGATAGGTAAGGGGCCTTCCGGTGGCAACGGCCGCAAGGCGCTCAGGCGCGTACGTCCAAAGCCCACACGTTCGCGGAGGAATAACCGGAGAATATCATGTCGCTGCCCGACTATAGCATGCGTCAGCTATTGGAAGCTGGTGTCCATTTCGGCCATCAGTCCCATCGCTGGAACCCGAAGATGGGTCAATACATCTTCGGCACCCGCAACAACATTCACATCATCGATCTCGCCCAGAGCGTGCCGATGCTGCATCGCGCGCTGACCGCGGTGAGCGACACGGTGGCGAAGGGTGGGCGCATCCTCTTCGTTGGCACCAAGCGCCAGGCGCAGGACGCGGTTGCCGAAGCCGCTAAGCGCTGCGCGCAGTATTACGTCAATTCGCGCTGGCTTGGCGGTACGCTGACCAACTGGAAGACGATCTCGGCATCGATCTCGCGCCTGCGCAAACTCGACGAGATGCTCACGTCCAACGAAGCGCAGGGTTACACCAAGAAGGAACGCCTTACGCTGACGCGGGAGCGCGACAAGCTTGAGCGCGCGCTCGGCGGCATCAAGGACATGGGCGGCCTGCCGGACCTGTTGTTCGTGATCGACACCAACAAAGAAGACATCGCGATCAAGGAAGCGCGTCGCTTGGGGCTGCCGGTCGCGGCGATCGTCGACACCAATTGCGATCCGAATGGGATCACATTTGTCGTGCCCGGCAATGACGATGCGAGCCGCGCGATCACGCTCTATTGCGATCTCATCGCCAAGGCAGCGCTCGATGGAATTTCGCGCGCGCAAGGGCAGTCGGGTATGGACATCGGCGCCGCGCCTGAGCCAATCGCCGAGCCGTTGCCGTCGGCGGATAGCAGCGGGCTTGGGTTTGAGCCTTTGCCGGGTCCGCGCGGGGTTGCCGACGATCTCAAGAAGCTGACCGGTATCTCGCCGCCGATCGAGAAAATGCTCAACGATCTTGGAATTTTCCATTTCACGCAGATTGCCGCGCTCAGCCCGACGGCTGCGCACAATATTGGTGAAGAAGTGGGGCTGCCCGGCCGCGTTGACGGCTGGGTCGCCAAGGCGAAAGAGTTGACCGCCGAGTAACTCGCGCGAACGGCATTCTGCGCCGCATCGGAACAGGAACAATGGCAAACATCACGGCCCAAATGGTCAAGGAGCTTCGCGAGCGTACGGACGCGGGCATGATGGACTGCAAGGCTGCGCTCACCGAAACTAATGGTGACATGGAAGCTGCGGTCGATTTGCTCCGCAAGAAAGGTCAAGCGAAAGCCGCCAAGAAGTCCGGCCGTCTCGCCGCCGAAGGTCTGATCGGGGTCACGGTCAAGGGTACCAAAGGCGTGCTGGTCGAGGTCAATTCGGAGACAGATTTCGTTGCGCGCAATGATCTGTTTCAGGGCCTCGTCAAGATGATCGCCAATGTGGCGTTCGACGTCGGGCCGCATGTCGAGAAGATCAACGCCGCGAAAGCCGGCAGCTTGACCATCGCCGACTCGATTTCGGAAACCATTGCCAAGATCGGTGAGAACATGACGCTGCGCCGCGCAAACACGCTCTCCGTGGGTAAGGGTGTTATCGCGAACTACATGCACAATTCGGTGGCGGAAGGTCTCGGTAAGATCGGCGTGCTCGTTGCGATGGAATCGGGCGGCAAGAGCGACGAGCTTGCCAAGATTGGCCGCATGGTTGCCATGCATATTGCGGCTTCGAACCCGCAGGCGGTCGAGTCCGCGGGGCTCGATCCGAAGCTGGTCGCGCGCGAAAAAGAAGTCATGGCGGAAAAATACAAAGCGCAGGGCAAGCCCGCGAATATGATCGACAAGATCGTCGAGTCCGGATTGAAGACGTTCTACAAAGAGGTTTGCCTGGTCGATCAGGTCTATATTCACGACCCGGCGAAAAATGTGGCGCAGGCATTGAAGGACGCCGAAGGTAATGTCGGCGCGCCGATTAAAGTCACTGGCTTTGTGCGCTATGCGCTCGGAGAAGGCATCGATCGACCGGAAACCGATTTTGCGGCCGAAGTCGCGGCGGCCGCCGGACAGCATTGATCGTAAATGTCAAGTGTGGGAGATCATGAGCGATGGCCAAGGCCGCCTACCGCCGCGTGATCGTGAAGGTTTCCGGTGAAGCGCTGACCGGTCCCGCCGGCTTTGGCATCCATCAGCCGACCATCGATCGTATTGCCCGCGACCTGGTGGCCGCGCACAAACGCGGGGTTACTCTCGGTGTCGTGGTGGGCGGCGGCAATATCCTGCGCGGCGTACAGATTTCGGGAAAAAATCTGGCGCGGCCGACCGCCGATGCCATGGGCATGCTGGCAACCGTGATGAATGCGCTGATGCTGGAAGCGGCAATCGAACGCGCGGGATCGCCTGCGCGGACCATGTCGGCGCTCGCCATGCCGCAAGTGTGCGAGACGTACGAGCGCGCGCGCGCGCTGCGGCATCTTGAGGAAGGGCGGGTCATCGTTTTTGCGGGCGGTACGGGAAATCCGTTTTTCACAACCGACACCACGGCCGTTCTGCGCGGAGCCGAAATGGGTTGCGACGCGGTGCTCAAGGCTACCGACGTCGATGGGGTCTACAGCGCCGATCCCAAAAAAGACCCCAAAGCCAAACGCTATTCCCAGCTCACCCATCAGGAAGCGCTTGATCGCAATCTAAAGGTCATGGACGCCACCGCCTTCGCGCTTGCCCGCGAGAATCGTATGCCTATCATTGTGTTCTCGATCCGGGTGCCGGGAGCCATCGAGGCGGTCTTGCGAGGCAAGGGCCGTGCCACGCTGGTCGGCGGTTGAGCAAGGCGTCCGCGGTAAGCGGACCAGTCATTTGCGCGTAGAGCTGCGAGCGCAAGATCCGCTCGCCTTTACTGGGAGGGGCCATGAACGTCGCAACTTACGACATCAATGAATTGAAACGCCGCATGTCGGGTGCGCAAGCGGTGCTAAAACAAGAGCTCAGCGGACTGCGGACCGGGCGCGCGTCGGCGCATTTGCTCGACTCGGTTCACGTGGACGCCTATGGCCAGAACATGCCGCTCAATCAGCTTGCGACGGTGAGCGTGCCGCAGCCGCGCATGATCAGTGTGCAGGTCTGGGACCGTTCCATGGTGCACGCGGTTGAGAAAGGTATTCTTGCCGCCAACCTGGGACTGAACCCGAGCACTGAGGGGCAGGTGATTCATCTGCGCATCCCTGAACTCAACGAGGAGCGGCGCCGGGAATTGGTTAAGATCGCGCATAAATATGCCGAGACTGCGAAGGTTGCAGTGCGCCATGTCCGGCGAGACGGCATGGAAGCCCTCAAAAAGCTCGAAAAGGATCACAAGATCAGTGAGGACGAGCACAAACGCATGGACACCGAAGTGCAAAAGGCAACCGATCAGGCGATCACCGACATCGATCACGCACTTGCCACCAAAGAAAAGGAAATTATGACGGTGTAAGGGAAGGGGCGTAAGCTCCGCGGCCAATGTCCGAAGCATCTCTGGCAATTGCTGTTCCGCCGTTCGACGTGCCGCGGCACGTTGCCATCATCATGGATGGTAACGGACGCTGGGCGGCCGCGCGTGGCTTGCCACGCGTCGAGGGTCACCGCCGCGGTGTCGAGGCGTTGCGGCGCACGGTGCGTGCGGCGTCGGATATCGGAATCTCCGTTCTCACCATCTTTTCGTTCAGCTCCGAGAACTGGTCGCGACCGCCGGCCGAAGTGCGTGAGCTTATGAGCTTGTTGCGCCGATTCATCCGGCATGATTTGGCCGATCTTCACCGCAGCCATGTGCGGGTGCGCGTCATCGGCGAACGCGAAGGCCTCGACCCGGATATTGCCGCGCTGCTTCTGGAGGCCGAGGAACTGACCCGCGAGAACGAGCGGCTCACGCTGGTGGTTGCCTTCAATTACGGTGCGCGCCAGGAAATCGCGCGCGCGGCGCAACGCGTCGCGGCCGAAGTCGCGGCTGGCAGGCTGACCGCCCAGGGCGTGACGGCCGAAGTGCTCGGCCGTTATCTTGATGCTAGCGATCTGCCGGATCCAGATCTCATCATCCGCACCAGCGGAGAACAGCGATTGTCTAATTTTCTGCTCTGGCAGGCGGCTTACAGCGAGCTGGTATTTCTTCCGATCTACTGGCCGGAGTTCGACCGGGCGGCGCTCGAAGGCGCCATCGTCGAATACCGCCGGCGCGAGCGCCGGTTCGGCGGTCTTGCCGCGAAGACGGGGTCCTGATCGTGGCGGGCGCCGATCCGGTCAACCCACGCAATACAGTGCTATCGGCGGCTGTTCGCGGCAACAATCTATTGCTGCGCGTGGTCTCTGCGCTTGTGATGGTGCCGCTGGCGCTTGCCGCGGCCCATTACGGTGGTCTCATATTCCTCGCGTTCTGGACCATCACGGCGCTCATTGTGTTGTGGGAATGGGATGCGATGGTCTGCGCGCATGACAAGAACCCGGTTTTCACGATCAGTTCGATCGCCATTGTTGGAACCAGTTTGCTTTGGGCCATCGAGCGCCCGGTTCCGGCACTTATGTTGATCTCGCTTGGGGCGCTCGGCGTGGCGACGCTTGCCTCGAAGATTCGCCGTCCGTGGTGCGTTGCTGGGTTGGTCTATTGCGGAGGTCTGTTGCTCGCACCGATCGTGCTGCGCGCGGATCCTGTGTTCGGATTTTTCGCAATCCTCTTTCTCTTCGCCGTAGTCTGGTCGACGGATATCGGCGCCTATATTGCCGGTCGCGCGCTCGGCGGGCCGAAACTGATGCCGCGCATCAGCCCGAACAAGACATGGAGCGGGGCAACCGGCGGGCTCGTCGCAGGTGTTGGCAGTGGCATCTCGGTCGCGATGTTTGCCGGCATCGAGAACCTGGCGGCGATCGGGCTTACAGCCTTTGTGCTTTCGATCGCGTCACAGGTTGGCGATCTGCTGGAATCCGCGATCAAGAGGCAGTTCAACGTCAAGGATGCGAGCTGGATCATCCCGGGTCATGGTGGTCTCATGGACCGGCTCGACGGGTTCGTGGTGGCAAGCATCGTGGCGGTGTTGATTGGTCTTGCGCACGGCGGGATCGCGACGCCGGGCCGTGGCCTTCTGGATTGGTGAGTGATGATCGCGCGCGGCATGAAGGTTCGTTCCGAGGCGCAGCCTGCGTTTGCTGTGCAGAGCGTGACTTTGCTCGGCGCGACCGGTTCGATCGGTGCAAGCACAATCGATCTTATCAAACACCGGCCGGAACGCTTTCGCGTGGAGGCTGTCACAGCAAATCGCAACGTGGTTGAACTCGCCCGGCTTGCGCGAGAAGTCGGGGCGCGATTTGCGGCAGTTGCCGACGGCAACGCCTATCGCGAGCTGAAAATTGTGCTTGCGGGCTCGGGCATCGAAGTGGGCAGCGGCGAGGCGGCCTTGATCGAAGCCGCCGAACGGCCAGCTCATTTGGTGATGGCGGCGATCAGCGGCGCAATCGGACTCAAACCGACACTCGCTGCGGTGGCCCGCGGCGCAACCATTGCGCTCGCCAACAAGGAGTGTCTGGTTTGCGCCGGCGGAATGTTCATGCGCGCGGCCGCCACTGCGGGAGCACGTGTGCTGCCTGTCGACTCCGAACACAATGCCGTCTTCCAGGCGCTTAGCGCCGGGCGGCGCGAAGACGTCCGCCGCGTCATATTGACTGCATCAGGAGGGCCGTTTCGAACCTGGTCTACGGAAGCGATGCGCGTGGCAACGCCAGAGCAGGCGCTACTGCATCCAAACTGGTCGATGGGAAACAAGATATCCATCGATTCCGCGACATTGATGAACAAAGGACTTGAGCTGATCGAGGCGCATCATTTGTTCGCGCTCAAGCCCTCCGAGTTGGATGTGCTTGTGCATCCGCAATCGATCGTGCATGGCCTTGTTGAATATCGCGATGGATCGGTGGTCGCTCAACTCGGCGCGCCCGACATGCGTACCCCGATCGCCCATTGTCTGGCCTGGCCCGATCGTATCGACGGCCTGGCCCCCCGGCTTGATCTTGCCCAGATCGCAAATCTGAGTTTCGAGATGCCGGACCTGACCCGATTTCCGGCGTTGGCGTTGGCGCGGAAGGCGTTGGAAGCCGGCGGGGCCGCGCCTACCATCCTCAATGCGGCAAACGAGGTGGCGGTCGCGGCTTTCGTCTCAAAACAGCTTGGATTTACCGCTATTGCGGCATTGGTCGAGGCCACTCTCGATGCGGCGGGGCGTCGCGGTGTGATAAATGAGCCCCAAAATGTGGATGAAGCACTCGCTGTTGACCATATGGCAAGATCGCTAGCGCATGATCTCTTGCCAGAAATAGCCGCAAAGGCATCCTAGGACTGTCTGGGGATTCGTGAGTAGGAAGAAATAGTAATGAATTTCAATATCTTAGACAATCTGAGCTGGCTTGGGGGCTATCTTATTCCCTTTTTGTTCGTGCTGACGGTCGTGGTTTTTTTTCACGAGCTTGGGCATTTTTTGGTCGCGCGTATGTGCGGGGTGAGGATTCTGGTGTTTTCGGTCGGATTCGGGCCGGAACTCTTTGGGTTCAATGATCGTTATGGCACCCGTTGGAAGTTCGCGGCGATTCCACTTGGCGGGTATGTGAAGTTTTTCGGTGACGAGAACGCGGCGAGCGTGCCGGATCAGGCCGCGGCTGCCGCCATGAATTCAACTGAGCGCCAGCAGAGCTTCATTTATCAGAGGTTGCGAAACCGCGCCGCGATTGTTGCCGCGGGACCAATCGCGAATTTCATCCTTGCGATCGTGATTTTTGCCGCGATTTTCTCCCTGTACGGTAAGCCTTCGATGTCCGCGCGGGTCGATTCGGTGCAGCCTGAAAGCGCAGCGGCAGCGGCTGGATTTGAGCCGGGTGACCTCGTGGTGGAGATTGACGGCCGGTCGGTTGCGAGCTTTGGCGATATGCAGCGCGCCATCTCGATCAACGCCGGTCAGACGCTGGATGTTGTCATTGAACGCGGCGGTGCGCGGAAAAATCTGAAGGCCACGCCGACGTTGCGGGAGATGAAAGATAATTTCGGCAATGTGCATCGCATCGGCGTGCTTGGAATCAGCCGGTCGATGGCGGCCAGTGACAACCAATTGCAGACGTATGATCCGCTGACCGCAATTCGAATGGGGGTTGAGGAATCGTGGTTTATTGTCGATCGGACTTTGGCCTATATTGGCGGCGTCGTGGTCGGCCGGGAGGCTGCAGATCAGGTCGGAGGGCCGGCCCGAATCGCGCAAGTTGCGGGCCAAGTTTGGCAGGGCGGGCTTAGCAGCGGGGGTCTAGGCACGGCCGCTGTCGCGCTTTTTAATCTTGCCGCTGTCCTATCGGTCTCAATCGGTCTGCTTAATCTGTTTCCGGTGCCACTACTCGATGGAGGTCACCTTTTGTTCTATGGAATTGAAGGGATACGCGGCCGTCCATTGTCGGAACGGGCGCAGGAACTCGGGTTTCGCATCGGGTTGACACTCGTGGCGATGTTAATGATCTTCGCAAGCTACAATGACATCCTTCACTTCTTCCCGTTTCTTCGTGCTTCCTAGGTCTGTGGCGGTCGGGTAACTTCCGGCGAGTATCGGATAAGTATCTTCGAGTAGCTGTGATTGGTAAGGCAAAGTGTGTTGCAGTGCGGATAAAAGCTTGTACAAACATGAGTTCGTTTGAACCCCACCATTACACCACCGTAGCGGGTAAAAGGGCACAACAGGGCAAGTCGCGCATGGATGTGTGGGTACGGCTATTCCGGGGGTTGGGCGTTGCCGGCCTTGTCCTCGCCGGCGTGTTTTTGTGTGTTGTCGCCTTGACGGTGACAACGGCCGGTTTCGCCGTGGCGCAGACAGCTGACTCCATCGTTGTCGAAGGCAACCGCCGGGTCGAAGCCGATACCATCCGTTCCTATTTCCGAACCAGCGGAGGCCAGCGATTGGACGCCGCAAAGGTCGATGAGGCGATCAAAGCGCTTTATGCGACCGGGCTGTTCCAGGACGTGCGCGTAAACCAGGGCGGCGGGCGGATCGTCGTGAACGTGATCGAGAACGCGGTGATCAACCGCGTTGCCTTTGAAGGCAATCGGAAAGTCAAAGACGATCAGCTTTCCAGTGAAGTGCAATCGAAGCCACGTGGAACGCTTTCGCGCCCAGCCGTGCAGGCCGATGTGCAGCGTATTATCGAGATCTACCGCCGCAATGGACGCTACGATATTCGCGTCGACCCGAAGATCATCGATTTGCCGAATGGCCGCGTCGATCTCGTGTTCGAGATCAAGGAAGGCGATAAAACCGGCGTCAAAACGATCGCGTTCGTCGGCAACAATTCCTATTCGGGATCGCGTCTGAAGGAAGAAATAAAGACCACGGAAACCGGTTTGCTTTCGTTTCTTCAGACCGCCGATATTTATGATTCCGATCGCATCGAAGCCGACCGTGATTTGCTAAGGCGCTTCTACCTCAAGCACGGGTTCGCAGATGTGCGGATTACATCGGCTGTCGGTGAGTACGACCCGGAAAAAAAGAGCTTCATCATCACCTTCGCTATTGAAGAAGGTGCGCAGTATCGGTTCGGAAAGATCGACATTCAATCGAATGTGCGCGCCGTCAATGCAGAATCGTTGCGAGTAAGAATGAAGACCCAAGCTGGCGCCGTCTACAACGCCGAAGCGGTCGAAAAGTCGGTTGAAGCTATGTCGATCGACGTAGCCAAGCGCGGCTATCCGTTTGCGGTCGTGCGTCCGCGTGGTGAACGCATTCCGGAAACAAAGACAATCAATCTCGTTTACACAGTCGATGAAGGAACGCGCGCTTATATCGAGCGTATCAACATTCGCGGCAATACGCGTACGCGAGATTACGTGATCAGGCGTGAATTCGATATTGCCGAAGGCGATGCCTACAATCGTGCGCTCATCGACCGTGCTGAACGGCGGCTGAAGAACCTCAATTTCTTTAAGAGCGTGAAGCTGACCACGGAGCCGGGCTCGGCAGCGGACCGCGTGGTCATCAATGTCGATGTTGAAGAATCCCCGACTGGCGAAGTCGCGGTCTCGGCCGGCTTCTCAACCGCAGACGGCTTGATGGGCGAATTTTCCATCGGCGACCGCAGTCTGCTGGGTAAAGGTCAGTCGATCAGGGCAACCATTATGTATGGTCAGCGCGCGCGTGGCTTTGAGCTGTCTTATGTGGAACCATATTTTCTTGGTTATCGCATGAGTGGAGGCGCCTCGATCTTTGCTCGGCAAACCTTGGCCTCCAGCTATTACTCCTATGACAGCCGGACCATCGGCACGAATTTATTCCTTGGCTTCGGCTTAAGCGAGGAAGTCGGGTTGCAATTGCGTTATTCCGTGTATCAGCAAAAGATCACGCTGCCGGACAACTTGAACAATTGTATTTCTTCGCCTAATGCGCTCATCAACGGTGGGCCGGGGGTGACGGGATCCGATCCTTGCTACGTCGACGGAGAAGCTTCGCTGGCGGTGAGAAAAGAGCTGGCGTCGGGTGCGGCTTTGACTTCGCTGGTTGGCTATACGTTGTCGTATAACACGCTCGACAACACCAGGAATCCTACCAGCGGGCTATACGCCGAATTTAAGCAAGACTTTGCCGGACTCGGCGGTGATGTGAACTTTATCCGTTCGACGGCCGAAGCTCGTTCATATTATGAAGTGTTCAGTGACGTGGTTGCCGTCCTGCGGCTGCAGGGTGGCCACATTGAAAGCTGGGGCGGCAAAGAATTGCGCATGCTCGACCACTTCCAAATGGGTCCGAATCTGGTTCGCGGATTTGCGCCGGCCGGCATCGGACCGCGCGATTTAACAGTCGGAACTACGCAGGATCCATTGGGCGGAACGATGTTCTGGGGCGCGAGTGTCGAGGCGCAAACGCCATTGTATTTCTTGCCCAAGGATACCGGGATGAAGGCGGCGGTGTTTGCTGATGCCGGATCGTTGTGGGATTATAAAGGGGCGACAAGTTGGAATGTAACGGGCGAAACACTTACGGCGGCTGATTCCAAATCAATCCGTGCATCTGTCGGCGCCGGTCTGATATGGAATTCGCCGTTTGGACCGCTGCGGTTCGACTATTCTTTCCCGCTCTTGAAAGAAAGCTACGATCGCTTGCAGCAATTCCGCTTCAGCGGCGGCACGAAGTTCTAATTTCGCCGCTGGCGACAGGCTGCGCCATGTTGGTGCTCCTGTCGGCATGACAGCGCCAATGTATCTCAAGCAACGCGTTAGGTCGGCTGTGAGTGAGGTCGCTGCGTTGACTCATGCGCAGGGCTGCTTGGCGGGGACGGCGATGGGGATTATTCGGCCCCCAGGGGTATGAGAAGATTTGTCAGTTAGACCGGATTATTGTCCCGGATGATGTCAAAATCGGCTTCAAGACGACCGTCGATCGTGGCCATTTTCGCGGTAGCATGATTGGGGAAGCCTCCAAGATCGACAATTTGATCCAAATCGGCCACAACGTCGGTGTTAGGGCAGCATTGCCTGTGAGCGCGCGTTGGGACCGGATATCCGGTGGCTCAGAGGCGGGGATTCTTAGGGGATTGCAATGACCGGGCGATTGGTTGCGCGGGGTCATAAATCAAAGAATTCCCCCGAAGACCTAAGGAGAATGGAAATGAGCGATGAAACGCTCGATTCGATTGGAATCCGCGAGATTCTCGCCGCGCTCCCCCATCGCTATCCATTTCTCATGGTCGATCGCATTATCAATATTCGCGGTGACTTGCAGGGCGTCGGGATCAAAAACGTGACCGCGAACGAACCGCAATTTCAGGGTCATTTTCCCAACAATCCCGTCATGCCAGGTGTGTTGGTGCTCGAGGGTATGGCGCAGACCGCGGGGGTGCTGTGCGTTCGGTCTCGGCCGGGGCATGGCAAACCCAAGCTTGTCTACTTTCTCACGATCGACAAGGCGAAATTCCGTAAGCCCGTGGTGCCAGGTGACACAATCGAATTTCACATGACGCAGATCAGACGACGGCGGAGCATGTGGTGGTTTCGTGGCGAAGCCAGGGTCGATGGGGAGCTGGTTGCGGAGGCCGAACTCGGTGCGATGATCGCAGAGGCTGAACTCGGTACGATGATCACCGAGGCCTAAGGGTGCCACGCTTCGAGCCTATGGCACGGAGCGCCAGTGGGCGCGGTGGTCTTTGATGCTGCCGGCGCCAATACTGACCGAGGATTTGTTGGGCGACGGCATAGAACCATGAGCGATCGGACATCCGGTGTGACCGGCAACGAAGGACCGCTTGCCATCATCTGCGGGGCGGGGAGCTTGCCGTACGCGGTTGCCGATGCCGCCGTGCGCGCGGGCCGGCGTGTCGTGCTCTTTGCCTTGCGCGGATTTGCAGAGGCGCAGCGCGTGGTCGAATATCCGCATCATTGGACCAGGCTCGGCCAATACGGCCGGTTCCGCCGGATGGCACGGGCGGAAGGCTGTCGCGATGTGGTTTTTATCGGGAGCCTGGTGCGACCAAGGATTACGCAGATTTGGCCCGACCTTGCCACACTATGGCAGTTGCCACGGCTTCTCGGGGCGTTCCGTGGAGGCGATGATCGCCTCTTGTCCGGGGTTGCGCGTTTTTTCGAAGAACAGGGATTTCGGGTGATCGGGGCCGATCAGATTGCGCCCGATATCCTGATGCCGCATGGGGTGCTCGGATCATGCGCGCCGAGGGACCGCGATCGGGTGGACATCGTAGCCGGGCTTGCGCTGCTGCACGCGACCGGGCCGTTCGATGTGGGCCAAGCCGCGGTCGTTGCTGACAATCGCGTTCTCGCGATCGAAGCCGCGGATGGGACCGATGAAATGCTGGCGCACGTTGCCGAATTGCGGCGCACCGGACGCATCCGCACGCCCATAGGCGCCGGTGTGCTGGTGAAGGCGCCAAAGCCCGGCCAAGATCTGCGGATCGATTTGCCATCGATTGGGCCGCCCACGATCGAAGGTGTGGCGCGCGCGGGGCTTGCGGGCATCGCTGTCGTCGCCGGTAGCGCGATCGTTGCAGAGCCCGAGCGCATGGCGAAGGTGGCCGACAAGGCAAAGATTTTCGTCATCGGTATCGATGCCGATGGGACTTGATGGATAGAACAACGCCACAGCCAGCCACGATATCGCAGGGTGCGCACATCTTCCTGGTCGCGGCTGAGGAATCTGGCGATCGATTGGGCGCAGCGCTCATCCGCGCCGTGCGAGATCGTGCTGGGCCAGCCGTGCGGTTTTCCGGCATTGGCGGGCAGGAAATGTTGCAAGAGGGCATAGCAAGTCAGTTCCCGATTGATGATCTCTCGATCATAGGGTTTTCCCAGATTCCGCTGCGGGTGCCGCTTATCCTGCGTCGCATACGCGAGGCGTCCAATGCGATAATCGCCGCGCGGCCAAGCGCGTTGGTGATCATCGATAGCCCTGATTTCACCCATCGAGTCGCGCGCAAGGTTCGCGCCGCCGATCCATCGATACCCATCGTGGATTACGTCTCGCCCTCGGTATGGGCCTGGCGGCCCGGCCGGGCGGGTGCGATGCGCCGCTACATCGATCATGTGCTCGCGTTGCTGCCGTTTGAGCCTGAGGTTCATCGACGGCTCGGCGGGCCGCCCTGTACTTTTGTCGGGCATCCGCTTGCGGAACGGGTCGGCAAGCTGCGGCCGAATGCGGAAGAAGCAAGTCGACGAATGGCCGAGCCACCGATCGTGTTGTTGCTGCCTGGAAGCCGGCGCAGCGAGATCAGACGATTGCTGCCGGTTTTTGCCGATGCAATGGTCCGTGTGCAAAGCGCAATTGGGGCCTGTGACATTGTATTGCCCACGGTGCCCCATCTGCGCGATGCGGTGGCATCCGCAACCGCGGCATGGGCGCGGCAGCCGCGTATCGTCGTCGATCTGGCGGAAAAGGAAACGGCCTTCCGGGTGGCGCGCGCTGCGATTGCAAAATCGGGTACGGTCACGCTCGAGCTTGCGCTGGCCGGCGTGCCGATGATCACCGCGTACAAATTGGGATGGATCGAAGCTGCGATCGCGCGCCGCCTGGTCACGGTGCCTTCAATCATTCTCGCAAACCTGGTGATCGGAGAAAACGTGGTGCCGGAATTCCTCCAGGAGAACTGTACGGCAGAAAAAATGGCGGCCGCGTTGACACCACTCCTTAACGAGAGCCCGGAACGGCAACGGCAGGTGGAGGCCTTTGGCCGGCTCGACGAAATCATGCAAATCGGACGACATGAGCCGGCAGCACGGGCCGCCGATATCGTGCTTAACCTGATGCGGAAATCTGAGATGCAATTTGCCGGAAAGGCCCCAAATCTGTAAGAATTGGGTGGTGGCTTTGTTTGGCCGCCGCCATGATTGTGGCAATCGCGTCGTGCCTAACTGTCTGGAGTATCAGTCCTTTGACCATACATCAGCCGATCCGTGCCGCGATCATGGGGGTTCACGGCTACGTGCCTGACTATGTGCTCGGAAACGAAGAACTGGCGAAGATGGTCAACACCAGTGACTCTTGGATCACCGAGCGAACGGGAATCAAAGAGCGACGCATTTTGAAAGGCAAAGGGCTCGGAACCTCGCACATGGGTGCGGAGGCGGTGCGCGGATTGCTGGCGCGTACCAATACCGAGCCGTCCGATATCGACCTGCTGATCTGCGCGACAACGACGCCGGATTTCGTGCATCCGTGCACAGCCAACCTCATCTGCGACATGGTCGGCATTCGTAATATCGGCAGCTTTGACGTGCAGGCGGCGTGTTCGGGTTTCATCTACGCGCTGACTGTGGCGCGGCAGTTCATCCTCACCGGCACCTATCGCAAGGTGATCGTCGTCGGCGCCGACAAGATGTCGGCAATCGTCGACTACACCGACCGTGCAACATGCGTGATTTTCGGTGACGGAGCGGGGGCCGTTCTGCTTGAACCGAGCACCGACGGCAACGGCATCATGGATACGATCCTGCGCTCCGACGGCTCGGGCATGAAACACCTGCATCAGCCGGCGGGCGGTAGCCGCATGCCGCCGACCGCGGAGACCGTCGCCAACCGGCTGCACTCGGTTTATCAGGAGGGGGCCGCCGTCTATAAGTTCGCGGCCGCCGGCATGTCGGAGGTTACGCGCGACATCATGGCGCGCAACAATCTGCGCGTCGACATGATCGACTGGGTGGTGCCGCACCAGGCCAACAAGCGCATCATTGAGACGACGGCCGCGCGTCTGGGTCTGTCGATGGACAAAGTGATGCTTACGATCCACAAATACGGCAACACTACCGCGGCGACGATTCCGCTCTGCCTGTGGGATTATGAAAGCAAACTCAAGTCCGGCGATCGCATGCTGCTCGCGGCGTTCGGCGGCGGGTTTACTTGGGGTGGCGCTTATCTGACCTGGGCTTACGACGGCGCCAAAGCAGCGACAGCCGGCAACGGCGCGCGTGCGAACTGACCGGGACTACTTCCGTCGCGATATCGGAATGTAATCACGGCGTACCTCGCCGGTGTAGAGCTGGCGTGGCCGGCCGATCTTCTGGTTTGGATCCTCGATCATTTCCTTCCACTGCGCGATCCAGCCTACGGTGCGCGCGAGCGTGAACAGCACGGTGAACATGTTGGTGGGGACGCCCATCGCCTTGAGCGTGATGCCCGAATAGAAATCGATGTTCGGGTAGAGCTTCTTCTCGAGGAAGTATTCGTCGTGCAGCGCGACGCGCTCGAGTTCGAGCGCCACTTGGAGCAGCGGGTCGTCGCGATGGCCAAGTTCACTCAAAACCTCGTGGCAGGTCTTCTGCATGATCTTCGCGCGCGGGTCATAGTTCTTGTACACGCGGTGGCCAAAACCCATGAGGCGGAACGAATCGTTCTTGTCTTTGGCACGCTTGATGAATTCGGGGATTCGTTCGGGCTTGCCAATCTCACCGAGCATCTTAAGCGCGGCCTCGTTAGCGCCGCCATGCGCGGGCCCCCACAGCGCGGCGATGCCGGCGGCGATGCAGGCAAACGGGTTGGCGCCAGTCGAGCCGGCAAGACGCACGGTGGAAGTGGACGCGTTCTGCTCGTGATCGGCGTGCAGGATAAAAATGCGGTCCATGGCGCGGGCGAGCACCGGGTTGGCCTTGAATTCTTCGCACGGCACGGCAAAGCACATGCGCAGGAAGTTGGTCGAATAGTCGAGCTCGTTCTTGGGATAAACGAACGGCTGGCCGATGTTGTACTTGTAGGCCATGGCCGCCAGCGTCGGCATCTTCGCGATCATGCGGATGGAGGCCACCATGCGCTGGTGCGGATCGGAGATGTCGGTGGAGTCGTGATAGAAGGCCGAGAGCGCGCCGACGCAGCCGGTCATTACCGCCATCGGATGGGCGTCGCGCCGGAAACCCTGGAAGAAGCGGCTCATCTGCTCATGCACCATCGTGTGACGGGTCACGCGATAGTCGAAGTCGGATTTTTGAGTTGAGGTCGGCAACTCGCCGTAAAGCAGCAGGTAGCAAGTCTCGAGAAAATCGCCGTGCTCGGCCAATTGTTCGATCGGAACGCCGCGATAAAGCAGAATGCCCTTGTCGCCATCGATGTAGGTGATTTTTGACTCGCAGCTTCCCGTCGAGGTGAAGCCCGGGTCGTAGGTGAACATCCCGCTCTCGGCGTAGAGCTTGCTGATGTCGATGACATCCGGTCCGATCGTTCCTTCGTAGATCGGAAACGACCAGTTCTTGTCGCCGACGACGAGCTTTCCGGATTTGACGTTGTGGCCGGTCTTGGCGTCCATGATCGAGCCTTCGATGGTGAGCAGGCGTCGCGCCCCTTGATGGGTCGAAATTTAAGCATTCGGGCCCAGACCCGCCGGCCGAGGCCCAATCGTGTGTGGGTATCCCATTCAAGTGTGCACTGCAAGATGCGGCGGGAAGGCGGTCCCCGTTAGCTAGAGCCTTATCCACCTTGATGGAATCAGAGCAGGGCTCTAGCTTTTTGTTTGAGCATGATCTTTTCCGANNAGCGGGCTTCGCGAAGGCGGGAAACCGGTTCCCACTTTTCGGGATCATGCTCTAACGGCTGCCTGGTCGCCGAGCCGCGCCAGGCTTTCGGTTCGGCCCAGCACCGCGAGGACCTCGAAAATGCCGGGGGAGGTCGTGCGGCCGGTCACGGCGGCCCGTACCGGCTGGGCGACGGCGCCGAGCTTGAGGCCTTGGCGTTCGGCATAAGCACGCACAGCGTGTTCGGTCGACTCCGCGCTCCAAGGCTCGATCGCGGCCAGCTCTTGAGTCAGGTGGCCGAGCAGCGTGCGTGCCTCTGGGTTCAGCAAGCCTTGCGCCTTTTCGTCGAGCTTGAGCGGGCGGTCAGCCCACAGGAAGGACGCCGCATCGAGGAGTTCGACCAAGGTTTTGGCCCGTTCTTTGAGGCCGGGTAAGGCTGAGACCAGTTTCTGGCGCATGGCCGGGTCGAGTTTTTTTGCGATCTCGGAACCACCGGCGAGGTGTGGGAGCAATTGCTCCATCGCCGCGACCAACTCGCCGTCGGGGCTCTGGCGAATGTAATGGCCGTTGAGATTTTCGAGCTTGGCGAAGTCAAAACGGGCCGGCGAACGGCCGACTTGGGGCAAGTCAAATTGCGCGATCATCTCGTCGGTGGAGAAAGTTTCCTGGTCGCCGTGCGACCAGCCCAGCCGCACCAGGTAATTGCGCATGGCTGCGGGCATATAACCCATGGCGCGGTAGGCATCGATGCCAAGCGCGCCGTGCCGCTTGGATAGCTTCGATCCATCCGGCCCGTGGATCAGCGGAATGTGCGCCATGACCGGCACAGTCCAGCCAAGCGCGTCATAGATAAGTTTCTGGCGCGCGGCGTTGTTGAGATGATCGTCGCCGCGAATGATGTGGGTCACGCCCATGTCGTGGTCGTCGACCACCACCGCGTGCATGTAAGTGGGTGTGCCGTCGGAGCGCAGGAGAACAAAATCGTCGAGGTTCTCATTCTGCCAGGTCACGCGGCCCTGCACCTGGTCGTCGATCGCCGTTTCGCCTGTGAGCGGCGCCTTGATGCGGATCACCGGCTTGACGCCTGTGGGAGCGTCGGAGCGGTCACGGTCGCGCCAGCGTCCATCGTAGAACTTGGAGCGCCCCTCGCGGCGTGCAGCCTCGCGCATCTGCGTGAGTTCCTCGGCGGAGGCGTAGCAATGGTAGGCCAGACCCGCGGCGAGAAGTTGCTCGGCAATTTCCCGGTGCCGGGCGGCGCGGGAGAACTGATAGACCGTCTCGCCGTCCCATTCGATGCCGAGCCAGGAGAGGCCGTCGAGGATGGCGTCGATGGCCGCCTTAGTCGAGCGCTCGCGATCGGTATCCTCGATGCGCAGGAGCATCTTGCCGTTTCGCCCGCGTGCATATAGCCAGTTGAACAGCGCGGTGCGGCCGCCTCCGATGTGTAGGAAGCCGGTGGGCGAGGGGGCAAAGCGCGTGACGACGGTTTCGGTCATGTTGTGTAAGGTGAATTTCGTGCGGAGCTTAGTGAGTTTGCGAGCCCGCATTGCGCTTCGGATTTTGCGTGTCCATGTACCATAACGGAGGGCGGTCGTGTCAGTGCAATTCACAATGAACTTGAGACGGTAACGCGGCGGCACGACGGCAGGTTCCGGGAATCTTGAGAGCAAGATGGCAGACGAAACGGCAATAGTCGAAACGGCGCCCCCTGAAGTGGGGCGCGATTTCATTCGCGAGATTATCCAGGCGGACCTGGACTCGAAGCGTGTCAGCAAAGTCGTCACGCGGTTCCCGCCTGAACCAAACGGCTATCTGCACATTGGGCACGCCAAATCCATCTGCCTTAATTTCGGCGTGGCGGAAGAATTCGGCGGCCGATGTCACTTGCGATTCGACGATACAAATCCGACGAAGGAAGAGCAGGAATACATCGACGCGATCAAGCGCGACGTGCACTGGCTCGGCTTCGATTGGGGCGAGCATCTGCATCACGCGTCCGACAATTTCGAGCAGCTCTTCGCGTGGGCCGAGCACCTGATCCGCACCGGCTTTGCCTATGTCGATGATCAGTCGCAGGAGCAGATGCGGGCGAGTCGCGGCACGCTGACGGAGCCGGGCAAGAACAGCCAATTTCGGGAGCGGCCAGTCGAGGAAAGTCTCGATCTGCTGCGCCGTATGCGCGCCGGAGAGTTTCCCAATGGCGCGCGGGTGTTGCGCGCCAAAATCGACATGGCGTCGGGCAACATCAATCTGCGAGACCCAGTGCTCTACCGCATTTTACATGCGAGTCACCCGCGCACGGGCATGAAATGGTGCATCTATCCGAGCTACGACTACGCGCACGGGCAATCCGACGCGATCGAAGGGATCACGCATTCGATCTGCACGCTGGAATTCGAAGATCATCGCCCGCTGTACGACTGGTTCTTGGAGCATCTTCCGGTGCCGGCGCGGCCGCGCCAGTACGAATTTGCCAAGCTGATGATCAAGAACACGGTGTTGTCGAAGCGCGTGCTCGTGGGGCTCGTGCGCGAGGGCCATGTCAAAGGCTGGGATGACCCGCGCATGCCGACGCTCGCAGGATTGCGCCGGCGCGGTGTGCCGGCGGCCGCCATCCGCGATTTCGTGCGGCGAACGGGAGTGGCCAAGGCAAACAGCGTGGTCGAAGTTCCTATGTTCGAACACTCGATCCGCGAATTGTTGAACAAGACGGCGCTGCGGCGGATGGCGGTGCTGCGTCCGCTCAAAGTCGTGATTGAGAATTATCCCGAAGGCAAAGGCGAAGAGCTTGAAGTCGTCAATCATCCCGACGATCCGGCGGCGGGGACGCGACGGATTCGCTTCGGGCGCGAGATTTACATCGAGTACGAAGATTTCATGGAGAATCCGCCGAAGAAATTCTTTCGACTTTCTCCCGGGACCGAAGTGCGGTTGCGCTATGCGTATTTCATCACCTGCAAGGAAGTCGTGAAGAACGCAGCAGGTGAAGTGGTCGAGCTGCGTTGCACTTACGACCCGGCAACGCGCGGCGGTAATGCGCCGGATGCGCGTAAAGTCAAGGCGACAATGCATTGGGTTGCGGCGGTGGACGCGGTGAATGCCGAGGTGCGGATCATCAATGAATTGTTCGAACGCGCGCCCGATCCTGACGGCGATCTTGGCGCGGCGCTCAATTCAAACTCGCTCGAGGTGTTGCAAGGCTGCATGGTCGAGCCGGCGCTGACCAGTGCGAACACTGACGCGCCGGTGCAATTCGAGCGGCAGGGATATTTCTACCGCGATGCGGATTCAGCGCCCGGCAAGCCGGTGTTCAACCGCACCATCGGGCTGCGTGACACGTGGGCGAAAGTCCGCACTGGCTGAAAATTCTCGCGGCCCATATATTCAAGCCTGATGCGATCCCGAAAATGCTGGTGTAAGGTGCCGCAAATGCACGCGTAGCGCGCGTTTGCGGGGGGCCGTGCGTCGTGTTCGAGTGGGCTAGACGTATGGGGCAGGCAGTGCCGAATTTGCCCGGCGCAGTGGGGCGCATTGCGGCGTTTGATACCGGCCCGCTGCTCACCGTCACGGCCGGTAGCATCGTGGTTAGTCTTCTCAAGACACCATAGCGCTGGTGCGGTGCCGCGTTTTTTATCGCCGGGACTTTATGGGCGTTCAGCACGCCATTGCCGAATGTGCTGGTGGCGGCCGACGGACAATCCTTGGGCGTGCGGGGCGCGGACGGGCGTTTGCGGATTTTGCGGACCGCCAGCGACAACTTTGCCGCACGCGAATGGCTCGCCGCCGACGGCGACGCGCGTGCGCCCAAAGACGCGGACCTGCGCGAGGGCTTCACCTGCGATCAAACCGGATGCATTGGACGGCTTGCCGATGGCGCATTGGTGGCGCTCGTGCGCGCGCCGTCCGCCTTTGAGGAAGACTGCCGGCGGGCTGCATTGGTGGTGTCGCATCGTACATCGCCGCCGGCGTGCGCAGCACATGTGATCGATCACGCGAAGCTGCGTGCAAACGGAGCGGTCGCGCTGGTGCGCTCGGGCGATCATTGGACGGTCAAAGTGGCGCGGCCTGCGGGAAGCGAGCGCCCTTGGGCGCGCCTGGCGCGGCAGGCTGAGACGGCAGCGTTGCCGGAAACGTTCACGCACCCGGTTGCTGAGGACGCGATGCCGCGACGTGACGATATCGAGCCGGGGGACTGATCGTCAGCGGCGGTGGCAGATGAACGCGCGGTGCTGGACGGCGTGCAGAGTTGCCGGAGGAAACACACGGCTGAACACAATTTCCCGATCGATCATCAATCCGTGCTGCGGAAGATCGCTGCGCCATTCATCCGGCGAGCGGTAATGGTGCGGCGCCTCGTCGGGTTCGAAGTTCAATCTCCGGTCGGCGCGCAAGGTGTTTTCGGCCTCTTGGGCGTTGCGCGGGGTATCCTCGAGCAAAACGAATGTCGCCTGCGGGCGGAGTACGCGCATGATCTCGCCAAGAATGGCCTGCTGGCCGTCGAAGGGAACGTGGTGCAGCATGAACGACGACCACACGGCGTCAAATGTTGCCTCGCGAAAAGGCAGATGCGTGCCATCGCCCTTCATCGCAAAGGAGGAAAACAGCGCAATCCGGCGCGCGACGTGAGGGGAGAGCGAGGACACTGGGTCCATCATCACGCAGGAACGCGTGGACGCGTCTTTGATGATCGCTTCCGCGATGTGGCCGGAGCCGGCACCGAGATCGAGCATCAAGCCCGCCTTCGGCAGATAACGATGGATCTGCGACTTGCGCATGACATCGCGCGCACGCCAACGATGAATGGCATCGACCCATCGCCAATTCAGCAGATTGCGCTGGATCTTTACAGGCAAAACCGTATGCGCCATGCCGGCAGTTTAGCGGTCCGGGCGGCGGAGTCACAGCAATCGCGGGGCCGGCCCGGCATTGGCGCGGCGGCGCTTAAGATCAATAGCGCCGGAACAGCCCGACCATTTTGCCTTGGATGCGCACGCGCGTGGGCGGCAGGATGCGAACCTCATAGGAGGTGTTGGCGGGTTCGAGTGCGATGGAGGCGCCGCGGCGGCGAAAGCGTTTGAGCGTCGCTTCCTCGTCGTCGATCAGGGCTACCACGATGTCGCCGGTATCGGCCGCCTCGGTGCGGCGGATCAGCGCCATGTCGCCTTCGAGAATGCCGGCCTCGATCATGGAATCGCCGCGCACTTCGAGCGCGAAATGCTCGCCGGTCGTGAGCATCTCCGGCGGCACGTTAATGGTGTGGCTCTTGGTCTGGATCGCCTCAATGGGCGTGCCGGCGGCGATGCGGCCCATGACCGGCACCGCGATCGGGCGGCCGCCTTCGTCCTCGGAATTCGCACGTACACGGCCTAGGTTGCCCTCGATGACATTGGGCGTGAAGCCGCGGCGGCCGGTGCCATGCGCCACCGTTTCGGGCAGCTTGATCACTTCGATGGCACGCGCGCGGTTTGGCAAGCGGCGAATAAAGCCACGCTCCTCGAGCGCGGTAACGAGCCGGTGGATGCCCGATTTGGAGCGCAGGTCAAGCGCATCTTTCATCTCATCGAAAGAGGGAGGAATTCCCGACTCCTTCAGGCGCTCATGGATGAAGCGCAGAAGCTCGAATTGCTTGCGGGTCAGCATGGTCTCGTCTCTCCCCCTTGTTTCGGCGCAGGCCGCCGAAAACAAATCATGAACGGACACTATATGTTCCATATGTGTTCCGCAACCCTTTAATTTGGCGTGAACAAGTCGAGCGGCCGCTAGAGGGGGGATTTAAGCTTAAGGATCGCGCACGCGCTGCTGGCCGTGGCAGGAGATGCATAAGGTTCGCGAATAATAAGGCAATCGGCTTTGGCGAGGGCCGCGATCATGGAGGAATCCTGGGTCGGAAATGGCGTCGCGACCAGGGTTCCATCCGGCTTGAGCGTGAGAGTGGCGCGCAGGTAATCGGCGCGCTCGTCGTTGCCCGGCAGGTCAATGCCGAGCATGGCCGATTCGGGAGTGGGCTGCGTGTCGTTGCGTCCCGAGAGGCGCCGGATGAGCGGAACCAGATAAAGCAGCGAGCAGACAAAGGCGGAAACCGGATTGCCCGGCACGCCGATCACATGCATTTCGCCGAGCCGGCCGTGCATGAGGGGACGGCCGGGACGCATCGCCACTTTCCAGAACGACAGAGCAAGACCTTCGGCGGTGAGCGCTTTTTGAACGAGGTCGTAATCGCCAACGGACGCGCCGCCGCTGGTGAGCAGGATATCGGCGCCTTGTGCGCGCGCCTTGCGGATGGCCGCGATAGTTTCGTCGAGCCGATCGGCCACGACGCCGAGATCGATCGCGTCGGCGCCTTCGGCGCGCGCCATCGCGAGCAGGGCGAAGCCGTTCGAGTAGATGATTTCGCCAGGATTGAGCTTGGAGCCCGGCGGCCTTAACTCGTCTCCGGTGCCGAGCACAGCAACGCGCGGGCGTCGATGCACCGCCAAAGTGGGATGGCTCATGGCGGCGGCGAGCATCAAATCGCGTTCAGTGAGGCGATGGCCGCGCGGGAGCAATGCCTGTCCGTGGGTGAAATCGAGTCCGGCGCGGCGAACGTGTTTCTTTGGCGGCGACGATGTCGTCACCGTCACACGATTGCCTTCGCGTTTGGTGTTCTCCTGGATGACGATGGTATCGGCACCGGGCGGAACAACACCGCCGGTGAAGATGCGAGCCGCCTGGCCGTCGCTGACTTTGCCGGCAAACGGATGTCCGGCGGCGACCTCGCCAACGACTTCGAGCGTTACAGGAACCTTCGCCACGTCGGCTGAGCGCACCGCGTATCCGTCCATGGCGGAGAGATCGTCCGGCGGCTGTGTGCGCAATGCCACCACATCGGCTGCGAGCACGCGGCCGTGGGCATCGTTGAGGGCGGCGGATTCCGGCGGCAGAGGTATTGCGCCGTCGAGCACGCGTGCGAGCGCATCGGCGACCGACATCATCGCCATGTTGGCCTCATCTCGTCCTCTTTGCCGGATCGCTTGCGCGATAATGACCTGACTTGCCGCCCCGCTTTTCGATCAGATGGATACCCTCGATACGCATGCCGCGCTCGACCGCCTTGACCATGTCGTAGATGGTGAGGCACGCGACTGAAACCGCGGTGAGCGCCTCCATCTCGACGCCGGTCGGGCCTTTGACCTTGACGGTTGCGCGCAAGACGAAGCCGGGCAGAGCGCGGTCGGGCGTGATGTCAATCTCCACCTTGGAGAGCGCGAGCGGATGGCACAGCGGGATCAATTCGTGGGTGCGTTTTGCCGCCATGATGCCGGCAAGCCGCGCGGTACCCAGGACGTCGCCCTTTTTGGCGTTACCTTTACGTACAAGGTCAAGCGTGGATGTTTTCATCACTACGTGACCCTCGGCGATGGCGACGCGCTCGGTTGAGTCCTTGGCGGACACATCAACCATGCGCGCCTCGCCTTTTCTTCCGATATGGCTGAGTTTTTTCGCCATGGCTCACCCCACGCGCGCGTTTTCTCTGGCAAGCAGTGCTCTTGTCGCCGCCGTCACGTCCGGCTGGCGCATCAGGCTCTCGCCAACGAGGAAGGTGTTGATACCGATCTTGGAAAGCCGCGCGAGATCGGCGGGCGTGTGCAATCCGCTCTCGCCGACGATCACGCGGCCGGCGGACGTTTTTCGCGCCAATTGTTCGCTCACAGTGAGTGTGGTCTTGAAGGTCTTCAGATCGCGGTTGTTGATGCCAATCAACTTTGATTGAAGCTTTAATGCGCGTGCGAGCTCCTCCTCGTTGTGGACTTCGAGCAGCACATCCATGCCCAGCGCGAATGCGGTGTCTTCCAGTTCGCGGGCCGTGGAATCATCTACTGCGGCAAGGATGATGAGGATGCAATCGGCGCCCAGGCAGCGCGACTCCGCCACCTGATAGGGCTCGTACATGAAATCCTTGCGCAGCGCAGGGAGATTTGTCGCCGCGCGTGCTTGGCTAAGAAACTTCGGCAGGCCCTGGAATGAAGGCGTATCGGTGAGGACCGACAGGCATGCCGCGCCGCCCGCTTCGTACGCGCGCGCGAGTGTCGGCGGATCGAAGTCGGCGCGGATGAGACCGGCGGAGGGACTCGCCTTCTTGATCTCGGCGATTAGGGCGTACTGGCCGCTCGCCAACTTGCGTTCGATTGCCACCAAAAAGCCGCGCGGGGCAGGGGCGAGCTTTGCTTCGGCCTCGACCTGGGCGAGGGGGCGCTCGCGTTTGGCGGCCGCGATCTCGGCGCGTTTGTAGTGTTCGATCTTTTGGAGGATGTCGCTCATTGTGCATTCAATGGCGCGTTCGAGACGACGATCAGGCGATCGAGCCGTCCTTCGGCTTCGCCGGAATCGAGCGACTTCGCCGCGAGCGCCGCACCCTCTTTTAAATCCTTCGCGCGGCCTGCGACGACAAGCGAGGCTGCGGCGTTGAAGATGGCAATGTCGCGGAACGCGCTTTTGTTGCCTTTGAGCACGCCAAGAAGTGCCGTGGCGTTCGTCTCCGCGTCGCCGCCGCGCAACGCCTCGGGCTTGGCGCGCGGCAAGCCGATATCCTCAGGCGAAATCTCAAACGTGCGAACCTTGCCGTTTTCGAGGGCCGCAACATAAGTCGGGCCTGACGTCGTGATTTCGTCGAGGCCGTCGGAGCCATGCGCGACCCACACGCATTCGGAGCCGAGGTTTTTGAGCACCTGCGCCATGGGTTCGATCCATTGCCGCGAGAATGCGCCGATCATCTGACGTTTGACGCCGGCAGGATTGGAAAGCGGTCCGAGCAAATTGAAAATGGTGCGGGTGCCGAGTTCGACGCGCGTCGGGCCGACGTTCTTCATCGCGGGATGATGCGCGGGTGCGAACATGAAGCCGATGCCGGCCTCCTTGATGCAGTCACTGATATGCTCGGATGAAAGTTCGATCTTCACGCCCAGCGCACCGAGCACATCGGCTGCGCCCGAGCGCGAGGAGAGTGCGCGATTGCCGTGCTTGGCCACCGGCACGCCGGCGCCTGCCACGATGAACCCAGTACAGGTCGAAATGTTGAACGAGCCCGAGGCGTCGCCGCCGGTGCCGACCACGTCGATGGCGTTCGCGGGCGCAACCACTTTGAGCATCTTGGCGCGCATGGTGGTGACGGCGCCGGTGATTTCGTCGACCGTTTCGCCGCGCACGCGTAGCGCCATCAACAGCGCGCCCATCTGCGAGGGCGTGGCCTCGCCCGACATCATGCGATTGAAGGCAAGTGCCGCTTCCTCTTGCGTGAGCGTTGTGCCGGTCGCGACCTTGGCCAAAACTCCCCTGAAGTCGTCGCTCATGCTCGCCTGCTCAATGTGCGTGCTGGCGGCGCGGCATGGAGGCTGCGCGCACTTGTTTGTGCGCCGTATTCCACTGCGCGGCGAGATCGAGGAAGTTCTTCAGGATCAGGTGGCCATGTTCGGACGCAATGCTCTCGGGATGGAACTGCACGCCATGAACCGGAAGCTGTTTGTGCGAGACGCCCATCACCAGCCGATCGTCGGCCTCCGCCGTGATCGCGAGCGCTTCGGGCATGCTGGCGCGCTCGACCACGAGCGAATGATAGCGGGTCGCCTGGAACGGACCGTTGATGCCGCGAAAGACGCCTGCGCCTTGATGGCGGATTTCCGAAAGCTTGCCGTGTACCGGTGCGGGCGCGCGAATGACTTTTCCGCCGAATGCCTGCCCAATGGCTTGCAGTCCAAGGCACACGCCGAATATCGGAATTTTGGGAGACGCGCGCGCGATCAGTTCGAGACAGATGCCGGCCTCGTTGGGCGTGCAGGGGCCGGGCGAGAGCACGATGGCTTCGGGCGCCATGGCGAGCACGTCGTCGACCGTAATCTTGTTGTTTCGATGCACGACGACATCCGCCCCAAGCTTGCCCAGGTCATGGACGAGGTTGAAGGTGAAGCTGTCATAGTTGTCGATCAGCACGATCATGGCGGCTGTTTCATTAGCACGTTTCGGGTCTTAAGTGGCATCCCGAGAAGGTTCAGCCTTTATGAATCGGATCGATCCAGGGGACCTGTTCGGGCTTTTCGGCCGGCTCGATGTCGAGGTTCACCACGACCGCTTCGTTATCGCTGCGGACAAGCACGCATTCGAGCGGCTCGTTTGGGCTGGCGTTGATTTCCTGGTGCGGCACGAATGGCGGAATATAGATGAAATCACCCGGATCGGCCTCGGCGGTGAATTCGAGATGTTCGCCCCAACGCATGCGCGCCTTGCCGCGGAGTACGTAAATGACACTCTCAAGAGCGCCATGATGATGCGCTCCTGTTTTGGCGTTGGGTTGAATGCTTACCGTACCGGCCCATATTTTTTGCGCGCCGACGCGGGCAAAATTAATCGCGGCCTTGCGATCCATACCGGGCGTCTGCGCGGTGTTGGGATCGAGTGTGTTGCCAGGGATCACGCGGACGCCATCGTGCCTCCATTTGGAATCGTGCTCGTGGTGATCGTGGCTCATGCGCGGTTACCCTTGCTAGTTCTCACTGCCCGCGTTTGCCGGCGCTGGCGAAGCGGCGCGCTTCCTCGGCGGCGCGGAACAGGGCGGTCGCCTTGTTGATGCATTCGGTCTGTTCCGAAGCGGGATTGGAATCGGCCACGATCCCGGCGCCGGCTTGCACGTACATCTTGCCGTCCTTAACAAGCGCGGTGCGCAACACGATGCAACTGTCCATTTCACCCGCAGCGGAGAAATAGCCGACGCAGCCGGCGTAGAGTCCGCGCTTTTCCTTCTCCAGCTCGTCGATGATCTCCATCGCGCGCACTTTCGGTGCGCCGGAAACGGTACCGGCGGGAAAGCCCGCGGCCATCGCATCGATCGCATCGCGATTTTGCGCGAGCTCGCCCTCGACATTGGAGACGATGTGCATCACGTGGCTGTAGCGCTCGACGAAAAACTGGTCGGTCACCGACACGGTTCCGATTTTCACGACACGCCCCACGTCATTTCGTCCGAGATCGAGCAGCATCAGATGTTCGGCGCGCTCTTTGGGGTCGGCGAGAAGCTCTGCCTCCAGCGCCTTGTCCTCGTGCGGCGTCGGCCCGCGCGGGCGCGTGCCGGCGATGGGGCGGATCGTCACAACGCCGTTCTTGAGTTTGACGAGGATTTCCGGACTCGAACCCGCGACGGCAAAATCGCCGTAGTCGAGGAAATAGAGATAAGGCGAGGGATTGACGCGGCGGAGCGCGCGATAGAGCGCAAACGGCGGCAGCTTGAAAGGCGCTTCGAAGCGTTGCGAGAGCACCACCTGGAAAATATCGCCGGCGAGGATGTACTTCTTAGCCTTGAGCACCATGGCCTGGTATTCCGCCGGTGTCGTGTTCGATGTCGAAGCCACGGCTAAGGGGCCAGCATCAAATGCGGTCGCTGATTTGTCGAGCGGGCGGTCGAGTGCATCGACCACTGCGGAGAGCCGCTCGGTGGCGCGCGCGAGCGCCGCACTCGCCGTCAGACCGGGTTCGGGCCGAACGGGTGTGACCACCGTAATCGAGTCCTTGACCGCGTCGAAGACGACGACAAGCGTGGGCCGCATCAGCACGGCATCGGGAATGCCGATCGGGTCGGGATTGGGCGCGGGCAATTCTTCCATCAGCCGCACCATGTCGTAGCCGAGGTAACCGAAAACGCCGGCAGCCATGGGCGGCAGACCATCGGGCAATGTGATGCGGCTCTC
Source organism: Hyphomicrobiales bacterium (assembly GCA_003169835.1). Classification (GTDB taxonomy): domain Bacteria; phylum Pseudomonadota; class Alphaproteobacteria; order Rhizobiales; family Xanthobacteraceae; genus PNAI01. The sequence goes on from PNAI01000044.1 coordinate 107,122, forward strand.
GGTAATGAGCGCGCGGAGAGCGACGAGTGGTGGCTCCTTGCTGCGCGCGAACGTGCCGGATTTGCTCTGCGCCGAGCGGTTGATCTCGGCGTGGCCTGCGTTGGAGCGCCAGATCAGGTCCGGCTTGAGCCCGATCACGGAATAGCGGCCACGGACCGCGCCGCCCTCAACCGACTCGAGCAGGAAACTCATCGGTTGCCCGCCCGCGATCTTGAGAAAGGCCGACACCGGCGTCTCGAGATCGGAGACCAATGTGGTCCAGACCACTTGCGCCTCGCCGCGGGCATAACGTTCGGCGAAGGCGTCGCCCGACGGCTCGATTTGCATGGCTATTCAATTCGGACTGGCGCCGCCGGTGACCTGGTTGAGCGCGTTTTGATTGATGGTAATGCCGACGTCTGTTTGCAGGCGCGCCATGTATTGCGCCAACAGATCTTCAGCGAGCGAGCGTTGCAGAACTTCCATGACTTTTTTCGTCTCCGGCGAGGCCGAATCGAATGGCGGTACGACGATGTCGGTGACACGGAACACGACGCGGTCGGTTGCAGTTTCACCGTCGGCAATACTGGCGCCGCCCTTGGGCACGCGGAATATTTCGTTCAAGGTGCGAAGCGAGAAACCAGACATTGCATTGCCGCGCTTGAGTGCAGTTGCGGTCTGGACCTTAAGTTTGTTCGCGCTCGCAATGTCGGTGAGCGGCGTGCCCAATTTGAGCTTGTCGAGCAACTCCGCCGTCTTAGTTGCGAGCCGAGCGGCAGTCTCGTCGTCGCGCCAGCGCTTTTCGACTTGAGGTTTGATCTCGTCGAGGGGGCGGTCGCGGGACGGCGTAATGCTCACGACTTCGTACCAGGCATAGCCGCCGCCTTGCACGGGAAGCGCTTCGTTTTCGGCCCCAACGTCGGAGGCGAACGCGGAGGCGATCACATCTACGCCTTCAGGCAAAGTGGTGAGCTTGTTGCCTTCGGGGTCGCGGCCAGAGCGATCGACGGCCTCGATGGTGCGAAGTTTGAGGGTAAGTTTTTCCGCAGCCTGAGTGAGCGACTTACCGTCGAGACGCTCGTCCTCGACCTTGTCGCGCATGGCCTGCATTTCACGCGTGGCGCGGTCGAGCGAAAGCTCGCGCTTGAGCTCGGCGGAGACTTTCTCGAGGGGTTGCGTTTGGCCGGGTTCGATCTTGGGCACATTGAGTAGCACCGTGCCGAAGCGCCCCTCGACAGGTTCGCTCACGGTGCCAGGCTTGAGCGCGAATGCTGCGTCGGCGGTGGCGCGATCAATAATGCCTGTCTTGGCAACCATGCCGAGGTCGGTGAACCTATCCTTGATTCCGGGTTCAGCCGCGAGAGCTTCGAACGAAAGCCCTTTGGCCAGTCGATCGGCGGCCGCGCGTGCGTCGTCTGGGTTCGGGAATATGATCTGCTGAACTTGGCGGCGCTCGGGGGTGACATAGCGCGACTGACGTTCCTCGTAGGCGCGCTTGATGTCGGCATCCGACACTTCAATTTTCGCCATGAGCTCGGCAGGCGTGAGCGCGAGCACGACGAGCTTGCGAAACTCAGGGGCGCGAAACAGCACCTTGTGATCGTCATAATATTTGGCGAGGACGTCGGAGGCAGGCGGCGGTATTTCTCCGGCATAAGATTGGTTGAGCAAGACGTATTCGATCGAACGCAGCTCATTCTGATAGCGGTTGACAGCCTCCGCCAATGCCTTCGGCGGCGCCGCCTCGCCGCTAACGGCGCCGACGAGCTGTTGGCGTAGCACCAAGCGGCGCTGCTCGGCCATGAAGCGCGGCTCGGTAAATCCATTCTGGCGGATGAGTTGCAGAAAACGGTTATGGTCGAACTGGCCGTTGAATCCGCGGAAGCTCGGGTCCTCGGTGATGCGCTTTGCAATTTCGGCTTCAGGCACACCAAGATTGAGGTCGCGCGCGCGTTCATCGAGAGCCGTTTCCGCCACCAGCTGGCCCAGGATCTGGCGATCAAAGCCAAGCGCGCGGGCCAGTTCGGGGGTAATCGGTCGGCCGCCGCGGCGGCCACTCTCCTGCAATCGGTCGGAATAGATTTGACGGAACTGCTCAACGCCGATTTCGGTGCGTCCAACCTTGGCAAGGGTCGACTGGCCGTATCCCCGGAACATGTCACCGATGCCCCAGATGCCAAAACTAATGGCGATCAGGCCAAGAATGACCCCCATGACGGCCCGGCCGAGCCAATTGGCGGAAGCTCTGTGTATGCCTCTCAACATGATTCAAACCCCTACCGGGTTGCAGGAATATGGTCAAACCGGCCTGCGGCATGTAGTTACGCCTTAGGCTAGCTGCACGCCTAAAGAGGGGCCCTATGGTCGTTATGTCGCGCCGGCCGCTGATCGCGGGCAACTGGAAAATGAACGGGTTCCATCGGTCAGTAGCCGAGCTGGAGAAGATCATCGCCAATTCGGCCGATGTCGCCGCGAAGGCTGACCTCCTTATATGCCCGCCAGTGACCCTGGTGCTTACTTTCGCGGCGGCGGCACTGGGCTCCAACGTGGCCATCGGCGGGCAGGATTGCCACACGGAACCTACTGGCGCGTTTACGGGGGATATTTCGGCCGAGATGCTGGCCGACGCGGGCGCCACCGCGGTCATCGCCGGGCACTCGGAACGGCGAACCTTGCATCACGAGACCGATGCCCAGGTGCGTGCCAAGGTGCTCGCGGCTTGGCGGGCCAAGCTTGTAGCGATTGCGTGCATCGGGGAGACTCGGGGCGAGCGCGAAGCCAAACGCACGCTTGATGTGATCGGACGCCAACTCGACGGATCGTTGCCGGACGGTGCCACAACCGCAAATCTGGTGGTGGCCTATGAGCCGGTCTGGGCAATCGGGACCGGGCTTACTCCAACGGCCGCCGATGTTGCGGAGGTACATCGTTTTATCCGCGAGAGGCTGGCCGTGCGTTGCGGCAATGCAGCAGAAACAATTCGCATCCTCTACGGCGGTTCGGTGAAGCCTTCGAATGCCAAGGAACTCATGGGGGTTGCCAACGTCGATGGCGCGCTGATCGGTGGAGCGAGTCTCAAAGCCGACGAGTTTCTGGGGATCGCAAACGTCTACCGGTAATCGGCGGCGCTTGTGTGCGGTTGGCGCGTTGCCTTCATTAATTGTGTTTGGCTACTCCCGCATTGATTAGAAGCGCGGTATGCTCGCCTGAAAAGACAATGCATTGGGGAGTTGCGCCATGGGCAACGACGATAATCCGATCCCGCGTCGAGGTTTTCTGGTCGGCGCCGGCACTGCAGTTGCGGCAAGCCTCACGTCTTTGTCCGCCGAGGCCCAAACCAGCACTGCTACGGCGACTCCACCTGCTGTCGCGACGGCGGCGGAGGGAACGCTTACTCTGACTTCAGCCGAGCAAGCCTTTTTCGCCGCCGCGGTCGACACGATCATTCCCGCCGATGAACTCACACCGTCAGGTAGCGACTGTGGAGTGGTGGTGTTCATCGACCGGCAGCTTGCGGGCGCGTACGGCAGCGGCGCGAAATTGTATCGCAGCGGGCCGTTCCATAAGGGCAAGCCCGAGCAGGGTTATCAGCTTCCGCTCACGCCGCGCGAATTTTTCGCCGCCGGGATCGTTGCGACCAACGCGTGGTCGCGCACGGCCCGCGGCAAGGATTTCGATCGACTGGCACCGAAGGAACGCGAAGCGGCGCTCAAGGAACTTGAGAGCGGGAAGGTTGAGCTGTCCGATTTCAACGGCAAGCAGTTTTTCGAGGCGCTGCTTGAGATCACCATGGAAGGCTTCTTCGCCGATCCGATTTACGGCGGCAATCGCAACAAGGCCGGCTGGCGAATGGTCGGCTATCCGGGATTGCCGGCGGTCTACACCAATCTGATCGATGAGTATCGCAACAAGCGCTACAGCGTCGAGCCGCAGTCCATCGCGGACTTCAGTTGAGGAGATGCAGCTATGGCAATCCGGCTGAAGGAAGTCGATGCGGTGATGGTCGGCATGGGCTGGACCGGAAGCATCATGGCGCGCGAATTGACCAAGGCGGGAATGACCGTCATCGGTCTTGAGCGCGGCGAGGACCTCACACCGCGCGAGCATTTCGCGCTGCCCAATATTCGCGACGAACTCAAATACACCTATCGGAAAGAATTGGTACAGGACCCTGCGCTCGAAACACTGACCTTCCGGCATCGCCCCTCGGAGATGGCGTTGCCGATGCGCCGTATGGGCTCGTTCCTGCCGGGCAATGCCGTCGGTGGCGCCGCCAATCACTGGGGCGGACTGCATTGGCGCTATTTGCCGAGCGATCATTTGTGCCGAAGTCACATCGTCAACCGCTACGGCCCGAAGGCGATCCCGACGGACATGACGATCCGCGACTGGGCGATGACCTATGAGGAGCTGGAGCCCTATTACGACAGGTTCGACAAGTTGTGCGGCGTGTCGGGCAAGGCCGGCAATCTGCGCGGCCAAAAAGTTTCTGGTGGCAACGTTTTCGAGGGGGCGCGCAGTAGCGAATATCCCAATCCACCGCTGAAGATGACCGAGTCCGCGTTGATGTTCGAGAAGGCGGCGAAGGAACTCGGCTACAATCCGTTTCCGCAGCCCATCAGCAATTCAAGCCGGCCCTACACCAATATCGAAGGTCTCACGCTTGGCGGGTGCCAGTACTGCGGACATTGCGACAAGAGCGGCTGCGAAGCCAATGCGAAGGCCGGACCGCACGTTTGCATTCTGCCGCTGCTGCGCGCGGAGCCGAAATTCACATTGCGCGCGCGTTCGTGGGTGAGCCGGCTGGTCTACGACAAACGCGGCAAGAAGGTCACCGGCGTCATCTACACCGATACGCGGACCGGCGAGGAATACGAGCAGCCTGCGGGCATTGTCGTGCTATCGGCGTATGTGTTCGGAAACATCTCGCTTCTCTTTCATTCGAAGATCGGCGTGCCGTATGACCCCATGACGCAAAAGGGCACGGTGGGCCGCAACTATTGCTACCAGCTTTCGCGCATGGGCGTGACCATGTTCTTCGAGAACAAGGAGTTCAATCCGTTCATGGGCGCGCCGGGCGCATCGATGGCGCTCGACGACTTTGACGGCGACAATTTCGATCACGGCGGGCTCGGCTTCCTTGGTGGATCGCGCTTTGCCTGCGGTCACGCCGACGGGCGGCCGATTGGCTATCGGCCGGTCCCGCCCGGCACTCCGCGCTGGGGTGCGGCGTGGAAGAAGGCGACCGCGAAAAATTACCACCATGCGGCCAGCATCGCGGTCTCGGGTTCCAACTACGCTAACCGCTACAATTATCTCGATCTCGATCCGACCTACCGAGATCAACTCGGGCGGCCGCTGCTGCGGCTGACCTATAATTTTGTCGAGAACGACTACAAGGTGATGGAATATACGGTCAATGCCGCCGCCAAGATCGCGCGCGCCATGAATCCGACCATCATGGGGCCGGCGCGAATACGCCGCGGCGACTACGACATCGTGCCGTATCAATCGACGCACAACACCGGCGGCACCGTCATGGGGCACGATCCCAAGACCAGTGTCGTGAACCGCTATCTGCAATCGTGGGACGCCCACAACCTTTTCATCATGGGCGCTTCGACCTTCCCGCAGCAGCCAGCCTACAATCCGACCGGGCCGGTGGGGGCGCTGGCCTATTGGTCGGCCGAGGCGATCATCAACAAATATCGCAAGAGCCCGGGTCCGCTCGTGCATGCGTGATTTTGAGCGAGGCTAGACATGCACCTTATTAGATCGAGTTTGTTGTTTTGGGCGGTCCTGCTTGCAGCGGCGCCCGCGGTTGGTGCCGACGCCGATCATGGCAAGGCGCTGTTTCAGGCTTGTGTCGCGTGTCACACGGAAAAGCCGGACGCCATGGGCCCGAGTCTGAAAGGCGTGTTCGGTCGGAAGACCGCGGCGCTGGAAGATTTCCGTTATTCGAATGCGATGAAGCGAGCGAATTTGGTTTGGGATGAGGCTAGCCTGCGCAGCTATCTCGTCGACCCCCAGGTGCTCGTAAAGGGCAATCGCATGCCGTTTAGCGGGCTGCGCGATCCCAAAGACGTCGACGACGTTCTGGCTTATCTGGAGACATTCAAGTGATCGTCTTTGGCTGATCGCCCTGGATTCCCTGGAGTTTGCCGTTTTTGGGCATGCGGGTAGCAATGCCGCGGGGGATCGTGTAGAGACGCCCCCGACTTCCTATATGAGGCGTGACCGTCCGGGCCGAGCCGCCCGCCGGGAATTTGTTGGACCCGTTCATGCAGACCGTCATCATCGTTATCCACCTCATGATTGTGCTGGCCATGATTGGTCTGGTGCTGCTGCAGCGGTCGGAGGGCGGGGGTCTGGGTATGGGCGGCGGGGCCGGATTCATGTCGAGTCGCGGGACCGCCAACGTATTGAGCCGTGCGACGGCGATCCTGGCCGGGCTTTTTTTTGCCACCAGCCTGATCCTGTCGATCCTGGCTGGGTTTGAACGCAAGCCAACGTCGATCCTCAACACCACCTCTGGCGGTGCTTCTTCGCCGCTTAGCTTGCCGATCACGGGAGCGCCCCCTGCTGCTGGGGGCGAACAACCGCCAGCCGGGCCACAAGCTCCGGCGGCGCCGCAGGTGCCGCGCTCGCAGTGATGTCAAAAAGGGGGCCGGGTGACCGGCCCTTTCGCTTTGTGGAGTTAGGCTTTGCGGAGTTATGCAGATTAAGAATGGCCAGGTGAGAATGCACATAAAGGTAAAATCCTAAATGTTTGCAGAGGTTCACCAAATCGTCGTTATTCCGGGAACGCATGGCGCCTTGCCCAAGTTGTTCTCGGCGAATCGTCGGCACCGGGATAAAGGTTAAATCCCATGGCGCGGTACATCTTCATCACCGGCGGCGTGGTGTCCTCCCTCGGCAAAGGTCTCGCTTCAGCGTCGCTTGGCGCGCTGCTGCAGGCGCGCGGCTACAAGGTGCGACTGCGCAAGCTCGACCCGTATCTGAACGTGGATCCGGGCACGATGTCGCCCTATCAACATGGCGAGGTGTTCGTCACCGACGACGGTGCGGAGACCGATCTGGATCTCGGCCATTACGAGCGCTTCACTGGCACCCCGGCGACACGGCAAGACAACATCACGACCGGCCGCATCTATCAGGAAATTCTCTCCAAGGAGCGGCGCGGGGACTACCTCGGCGCCACCATCCAAGTCATTCCGCACGTCACCAACGCGATCAAGGATTTCATCCGCGAGGGCAATGACGGCTTTGATTTCGTGTTGTGCGAAATCGGCGGCACAGTCGGCGATATCGAGAGCCTGCCGTTCCTGGAAGCCATCCGCCAGCTCGGCAACGATTTGCCGCGACACCACGCGGTTTATATCCACGTCACATTATTGCCGTTCATCCCGAGTGCAGGGGAGTTGAAGACAAAGCCAACCCAGCACTCGGTGCGCGAACTGCGCGCGATCGGCATTCAGCCCGATGTTCTGCTCTGCCGCACCGACCGGCCGATCCCGAAGGAGGAACGGCGCAAGCTCGGACTGTTCTGCAATGTGCGTGAAAGCGCGGTGATCGAGGCGCGCGACGCGGACAACATCTACGCCGTGCCGGAAGCCTATCATGCCGCCGGCCTCGATACGGAAGTGCTGCATGCTTTTGCGATCGAGCCAAAATCCGCGCCGGATTTGTCGCGCTGGGAGCTGATCAACGAGCGCATCCGCAATCCGGAAGGTCAAGTGACTATCGCGGTTGTAGGCAAGTACACGGGTTTGAAAGACGCCTACAAATCGCTGATCGAAGCGCTCTCGCACGGCGGCATCGCCAACAAGGTCAAGGTCAATCTCGATTGGATCGAGTCCGAGGTGTTCGAGAACGAGGACCCGGCGCCGTTTCTCGAACACGTCAACGGCATCCTGGTGCCGGGTGGTTTCGGCCAGCGCGGCGCCGAGGGCAAAATCCGCGCGGCGCGATTTGCCCGCGAGCGGCATGTGCCCTATTTCGGAATCTGCTTTGGCATGCAGATGGCGGTGATCGAAGCGGTGCGAAATCTGTGCGGCATTGCGGAAGCAAATTCCACCGAGTTTGCGCCGACGCCGGAGCCGGTGGTCGGGCTGATGACGGAGTGGCTCAAAGGCAATGCGCTGGAGAAGCGTGCGGCGACCGGCGATCTCGGAGGCACGATGCGTCTTGGCGCCTACAAGGCCGAACTCACGCGCGGCAGCCGGGTGGCCAAAATCTACGGCAAGACGGGAATCTCCGAACGCCACCGCCATCGCTATGAAGTCAACACCGGCTATATGGCACGGCTCGAACAGCGCGGGATGCGGTTTTGCGGGATGTCGCCGGACGGAATTTTACCGGAGATCATCGAATACGAGGACCATCCTTGGTTCATCGGTGTGCAGTTCCATCCCGAATTGAAGTCGCGGCCGTTTGAGCCGCACCCGCTGTTCTCGTCGTTCATTGAAGCGGCGGTGGAGCAGAGTAGGCTGGTTTAATTCGGCAGATTCCGCCGTTAAGTCGCCTTCGAAAACAGTTCAATCAGATATTCGAATAGCTTATTTTTCTTGTGGTGTTGATACATGCGGGGCATTCCCTCGATGAGGCGCGCGCATTCGCCGGCCAAGTTGCGACGTGGTCCCTCGGTGCGCACGCGTTCATTTTCCATGAAACGAGCCGCGGTCACGACCGCGAAAAACTCCTTAGATGCTTCGACGAGCTCAATTGCTTGCAATTGCTCTTTTCTGATGTTTGTCAAAAGAGCGTCGAGCCGCGCTAATGATTCCGGGCTAGCGGCCGCGCAAACATCTCTGGGATAGACGTAGAAGTGATAGTACCCTTCGACTTGACGCATTCGTTGATCCTTGATGGATTCCTGCGCCAAGGTATTCGCGGCATTCACGCACAAAAGCAGAAGAACAAAAAAACGCATCGCTAAATACCCTCATCAAAATCAGGGCGAGGACAGCTCTTTGAGCCAATTTAGCACAAGCTCCTGCGATACCGCGGGCGTGCCGATGTGATCGGAATTCACCGTGACGTAACGATTGAGCGGATGCTTCTGTACGCGGTCGATATATATCCTCGCCCCCGCTGCGTCGGATCGTTGGCCGCGGCGATATAGAGCAGTGCCGCGAACAGTCCCGGTCCTGCGCGCATGTCGATCGTCTCCAGTCCGTGCCGCCCGCAATATCGACCGATTATGGCAGTTCGCCCGGTCAGGTCGAGTATGGTTGAGGACCGATCGGAATTGGGCGGCAGTGGTCCTGTTGACCTCATGATGGCGGCAACGCATGGTTCGGGCGCGAGCATGGATATGAAAGCCGATCCAGCACCCAATGCCGTGGTTGCCGTGGGGAAGGCCCAGTTCGGCAATGCACTGTCGCTTTCGCTGATCGCGGGCCCGTGCATGCTGGAAAGCCGCGCGCATGCGCTGGAGATGGCGACGGCCCTTAAAGAGATTGCCGCGCGCCGCAAGATTGGGCTGGTCTACAAGACGTCGTTCGACAAGGCGAACCGCACCAGCGACAAAAGCGCGCGCGGGATTGGACTCGATCAGGCGCTGTCGATCTTCGCGGAAATCCGCGAACGTTTGGGCGTTCCGGTGCTCACCGATGTGCACGAGGCCGCACAATGCGCGCGTGTGGCGGAAGCCGCAGACGTGCTGCAAATCCCGGCATTCTTGTGCCGTCAGACAGATCTCCTCATGGCGGCCGCCAAGACCGGGCGCGTGGTCAACGTGAAGAAGGGCCAGTTCCTCGCGCCATGGGATATGAAGCATGTGGTTGCGAAACTCACCGGCGCTGGCAATCGCAACGTGCTGGTGACCGAGCGCGGCGCATCGTTCGGTTACAACACCCTCGTTTCCGACATGCGTGCGCTGCCCATTTTGGCGCGCGAGACCGGCGCGCCGGTGATCTTCGACGCCACCCATTCGGTGCAGCAGCCAGGCGGGCAGGGGTCGTCGTCAGGGGGCGAGCGCGAATTCGTGCCGGTGCTGGCACGCGCTGCTGTAGCGGTGGGGGTCGCGGGCGTCTTTATTGAGACACATCAGGACCCCGACAAGGCGCTCTCAGACGGCCCAAACATGATTGCGCTCAAGGATATGGAGCGGCTAATGCAACAATTGCAGGAATTCGACGCACTGGCCAAACGGGCGCGCTGAGGTTCAGCCCCGCCCGCGGTAGGGTGCAACGCACTGGTCGGGCAGCCAGACACCCTTCGGTAATCGACCTGCCTGCCAGAACACATCGATCGGCATGCCGCCGCGCGGATACCAGTAGCCGCCGATGCGCAACCATTTGGGTTTGAGCAGCGCTACGAGCTTCTTGCCGATGGCGACGGTGCAATCCTCGTGGAAGGCACCATGGTTGCGGAAGCTTGCGATATAAAGTTTCAGCGACTTCGACTCCACCAGCCACTGGCCCGGCGCATAGTCGATCACGAGATGGGCGAAATCCGGCTGGCCGGTGATTGGGCAGAGCGTGGTGAATTCCGGCGCGGTAAAGCGGGCGACGTAATCGGTATCGGCATGCGGGTTCGCCACGCGGTCAAGCAAGGCCTTGCTGGGCGAGGCGGGGATCGGACTTGTGCGTCCGAGCTGGAGCGTTCGTTTTGCCATGGCGATCTACCTACCATGAACCGTGCCTTGGTGGCGCGGGGCATGACAAGGGTATTGTCCATCCTGTAGAAACGGTGTCCATGACGGCGATCATCGACATCATCGGGCGCGAAATCCTCGACAGCCGGGGCAACCCGACCGTCGAGGTCGAGGTGATGCTGGCCGACGGTTCGCGCGGGCGCGCGGCCGCGCCGTCGGGAGCTTCAACCGGCGCACACGAGGCGGTCGAGCTGCGTGATGGCGACAAGCGCCGCTATCTCGGCAAGGGCGTGCGCAAGGCGGTCGAGGCCGTCGAGGGCGAGATTTTCGATGCGGTGGCGGGGCTCGAGGCCGAAGGGCAGGCCAAACTCGATGAAACTCTGATCGCGCTCGACGGCACGCCCAACAAAGCACGGCTTGGCGCCAACGCGATCCTCGGCGTATCGCTCGCGGTCGCAAAGGCTGCGGCGAATGCAAACCGATTGCCGCTCTACCGCTATGTGGGCGGCACTTCGGCACGGGTGCTACCGGTGCCGATGATGAACATCGTCAACGGCGGTGTGCATGCGGACAATCCGATCGATTTTCAGGAATTCATGGTGATGTCGGTGGGTGCGCCGACTTTTGCCGAAGGCTTGCGCATGGGCGCGGAGATTTTTCATACTTTGCGTTCTGCGCTCAAAGCTGCGGGCCACAGCACCAATGTGGGCGACGAGGGCGGGTTTGCGCCCAACCTGGCGTCGGCGGAGGCCGCGCTCGATTTCGTGATGGGGGCGATCACCAAGGCCGGCTATGTGCCCGGCAAGGACGCTGTTCTGGCGCTCGACTGCGCTTCAACTGAATTCTTTAAGAACGGCTCGTATGTTTATGAAGGCGAAGGTAAAACGCGCTCTAACAAGGAGCAGGCGCAATATCTGGCCGGGCTCGTGTCGCTCTATCCCATCGTTTCGATCGAAGACGGCATGGCGGAAGACGATTGGGAGGGTTGGAAGATCCTCACCGACTTGGTCGGCGCCAAATGCCAGCTGGTTGGCGACGATCTTTTCGTCACCAACGTTGTGCGGCTCTCCGAGGGGATCAAGAAGGGCGTCGCCAATTCGATCCTGGTCAAGGTCAATCAGATCGGCACTTTGACGGAAACCCTTGCAGCGGTCGAAACCGCGCACAAGGCGGGCTATACGGCGGTGATGTCGCATCGTTCGGGCGAGACGGAAGATACGACCATCGCCGATCTCGCGGTCGCGACCAACTGCGGGCAGATCAAGACCGGCTCGCTCGCGCGTTCCGACCGCACCGCGAAATACAACCAGTTGCTGCGTATCGAGGAAGAGTTGGGTGCGCAGGCGAAGTATGCTGGGCGTGCGGCGCTCAAGGCGCTGAGCTGAGACTGTCCGGAGACGGCAACACTGCGGAGTGGAACAATGCGGAGAATCCTATCTGCCCTCGCAGCGGCCGCAGTCTTGCTGATTTGCGCTGCAGAAAGCCGCGCCCAAAGCGATTTCAAGGTGACGCTACTCGGCACCGCTTCGCCGTCTCCGCGGCCGACACGCTTCGGTCCCAGCACGCTGGTCGAAGCGGGCGACAAGAAACTCCTGTCTGACATGGGACGTGGCGTGCCGGTCCGTCTTTGGCAGCTCAAGGTTCCAATGGGCAAAATCGATGCCCACTTCATCACGCATTTTCACTCCGATCATGTTTCCGGGATTCCGGATGTTTGGCTCACCGGCTGGCTTTCGCCACCATTCGGCCGGCGTACTTCACCGTTCCGCGTGATCGGTCCCCCCGGCACAAAGAGTTTGATGGAGAATCTACAGAAGGCCTACGCGCTCGACATCAAGATCCGTATCGAGGACGAAAAACTGCCACCGAGCGGAATCGCGGTTACGGCCGAAGAATTTTCAAAGGACGGCGTGGTGTATGAATCGGGCGGCGTGAAAGTCACCGCCTTCGAAGTGGACCACGGCGACGCCATCAAGCCCGCCTACGGCTATCGGGTCGATTACAAAGGCCGCTCGGTCGTGATCTCGGGTGACACGCGATACAACAAGAACGTCATAAAGTATGGGACCGGCGCCGATTTGCTCGTCCATGAAGTCGGCAGCGCGCGGCCTGAGCTGCTGGCGTCGAGTCCGGCGGTGCAGCGTATCATCGCGCATCACACCACACCGAAGGAATGTGGCGAGGTGTTTGCAAAGGCCAAGCCCAAGCTCGCGGTCTACACGCACATTGTGCTGCTGAGCAGCGAGAAAATCACCGAGCCCACACTCGACGACGTGGTTGCCGAGACGCGCCAAACTTACAGCGGGCAGTTGGTTGTGGGCGAGGACTTGATGGCGTTTGAAATCGGCGACACGGTGACTGCGAAGCCGTTTGTGCCGTAAGTGTGGGCGCCACGTTAAAGTGTTTTTAACTCCGCCCACCGCATTTTCCTAGAATGGTTTCCCGCAAGCGGTTGCATGGTTTTCTGACCGCGCTCGGCCTCTATGCCGGAGCGTCGCTGCTCATCGGCTATTTCGCGGTCAACGCCTATACCGGAAACCGCGGTTTGCGGGCGCAGCAGGACCTCGATTTCGAGTATGCGGAACTGACTCGCCAACTCGAGCGGTTGCGGGCCGAGCGGCTTTATTGGCAGCAACGGGTGGCGCTGCTTAAGCCCGAAAGTATCGATCCGGATATGCTGGATGAGCGGGCGCGGGCCGTTCTCAACCTGCTGGATCGGCGCGAGCTGATGCTGATCCGGCCGCGGCCCTAAGGACGCTCGGCAGGTATGTGGGCGGCGTGCAGTTGACCGCCCGGCAGCTGCCCTTATTTACCTTTTGCCTCAGGCGTTTGGCCGCGACCACAGAGATGTGAGTGCAGGGCCGCGCACGCTTCCGCTGGGGTGGGATTTAAGCTATTGGATTTTTGGCGTCGACCGACGCCGTTTTCGCCCGAGGAGAACCATGGCCGCTGCCAAGGACAAGCCCTCAGCAGCCGCGCGCCAGCCGTCCGCCGACAAAGCGGGGAACGGGGCCGCGACGGTGCCGGCCTTAAGCAAGGACCAGGAGCTTTTCGCGTTTCGCGAAATGCTGATGATCCGAAGGTTCGAGGAAAAGGCCGGCCAGATGTACGGCATGGGCCTGATTGGTGGTTTCTGCCACTTGTACATCGGTCAAGAAGCGGTCGTCGTTGGCATACAGATGACGCGCAAGCCGGGCGATCAGGTCATCACCGGCTATCGCGATCATGGACACATGCTGGCTTGCGGCATGGATCCCAAGGGCGTGATGGCGGAGCTGACCGGCCGCGCGCATGGCTATTCGAAGGGCAAGGGCGGCTCAATGCATATGTTTTCGGCCGAAAAGGGATTTTACGGCGGCCACGGTATCGTCGGCGCCATGGTACCGCTTGGCACGGGCCTGGCCTTCTCCAACAGGTATCGCGGCAACGACAATGTTTCGATCACGTACTTCGGAGATGGCGCGGCCAATCAGGGCCAAGTCTATGAATCCTTCAACATGGCGAAGCTGTGGAAGCTGCCGGTGGTCTATGTGATCGAGAACAACCAATACGGTATGGGAACTTCTATTAAGCGCGCATCCGCCACCACCAATTTGTCGAAGCGCGGGACATCGTTCGACATTCCGGGCGAGCAGGTCGATGGAATGGACGTGCGCGCGGTGAAGGCCGCGGGCGAGCGTGCCGTGCAATGGGCGCGCGAGGACAACGGGCCGATTATCTTGGAAATGCTGACGTACCGCTATCGCGGCCATTCGATGTCCGATCCGGCAAAATATCGAACGCGCGAAGAGGTCGAGGAGGTACGCAGCCATCACGACCCGATCGAGCAATCGCGCCAGCGCATCATGGCAATGAAATGGGCGAGCGAAGATCAACTCAAGAAGATCGATACGCAGGTGCGCAACGTCATCAACGAAGCGTCTGAATTCGCCATTCACGATCCCGAGCCCGATCCGGCTGAACTTTATACCGACGTGGTGCGGTGAGGGCCGAGATGCCGATTCAAGTATTGATGCCTGCGTTGTCGCCCACGATGGAGAAGGGCAACTTGGCCAAGTGGCTCAAGGCCGAGGGCGATCAGATCAAAGCCGGCGACGTCATCGCCGAAATCGAGACTGACAAGGCGACAATGGAGGTCGAGGCGGTGGACGAAGGCACGCTCGGGCAGATTTTGGTGCCGGAGGGGACCGCCGATGTTGCGGTCAACACGCCGATTGCGGTGATCTTGAGCGATGGCGAGGATCGCGCCGCGCTCACCAAATCTCCTCAAAAGTCGTCTGCGAAAAAGCCCAGTGCACCGGCGGAAGCGCGGGCAACACCCGCATCCGCACCGCAGCTAAGCCAACCGCCTGCCGCAGCGCCGGCGTATGACGCCTCGAACGAAGTTCCGGCCGGCACCGAGTTCGCCACCATGACGGTCCGCGAAGCCTTGCGCGACGCCATGGCGGAAGAGATGCGGCGCGATGAGTCCGTGTTTGTCATCGGCGAAGAGGTGGCGGAATATCAGGGCGCCTACAAGGTGACGCAAGGGCTGCTGCAGGAGTTCGGTGTGCGGCGCGTGGTCGATACGCCGATCACCGAGCAAGGCTTTGCCGGACTTGGGGTCGGCGCCGCGCTCGCGGGCCTAAAACCAATCGTCGAATTCATGACTTTCAACTTCGCCATGCAGGCCATCGATCAGATCATCAACTCCGCGGGCAAGACGACCTATATGTCGGGCGGACAGATGGGCTCATCGATTGTGTTTCGCGGCCCCAACGGAGTGGCTTCGCGCGTGGGTGCGCAGCACAGTCAGGACTATTCATCCTGGTATTCGCATGTCCCGGGGCTCAAGGTGATCGCGCCCTACAGCGCCGCCGACGCCAAGGGTCTGCTCAAGGCCGCGATCCGCGATCCCAACCCGGTCCTCTTTCTCGAAAATGAAATTCTTTACGGCCACAGTTTTCCGGTGCCCAAGCTTGACGACTTCGTGCTGCCGATCGGAAAGGCCAGAGTGGCGCGCGTGGGCCGCGACGTGACCATTGTGGCGTTTTCCATGGGCATGAGCTATGCGCTCAAGGCGGCCGAGGAACTGACGCAACTCGGGATCGACGCCGAAGTGATCGATCTGCGCACGCTGCGTCCGATGGATGGCGCGACCGTGATCGAGTCGGTAAAAAAGACCACCCGCATTGTGACGGTCGAAGAGGGCTGGCCGCAATCGGGCGTGGGCGCGGAAATCGTCGCGCGCGTGATTGCCGGCGCGTTCGATTGGCTCGACGCTCCGCCGACGCGCGTGACCGGTGAGGATGTGCCCATGCCGTACGCGGCAAACTTGGAAAAACTCGCGCTGCCCTCCGTCGCCAAGGTGGTCGAGGCGGCAAAATCGGTGTGCTATCGATGAGCATCAGAGACCCAGACAATTCGCCGCCCATTTTTGACGCGCTGCATGTTCCGCCGCTGGCGTTGGACCGGGGCGGTACGGAAGTGCTGCGCGCGGTGATCATCGACGGCGATCTGCACGTGTCGCTGCGGCGCGCATTCGACGATCCCACGATGTGGGGCATGTTGCTCGCGGATGTGGCGCGGCATATCGGGCGTATCTACGCGAACGAAAGTGCCGCGAGCGAGCAGGATGTGGTGGACAAGGTGCGTGCGGTGTTCGAATCCGAGATGGACGAGCCGAGCGATCCCGGAACGACCAACGTCACCAGTTGAGCCATGCCGATCGAAATCCGCATGCCTGCGCTTTCGCCCACCATGGAGAAGGGCAATCTTGCGCGCTGGCTCAAGAAAGAAGGCGAGCGGGTCAAGCCCGGCGACATCATCGCGGAGATCGAGACCGACAAAGCCACCATGGAATACGAGGCGGTCGATGAGGGTACGCTGGCGAAAATCGTGGTGCCGGCCGGAACCGCCGATGTGCCTGTCAATCAACTCATCGCGTTACTCGCGGGCGAGGGTGAAGACGTAAAGGCCGCGGCGGCGGGGGCAGGGACGCCTGCTTCTCAGCCGGTAGGGGCCGTGCCTTCTGCGAAAGCCACTTACGCTCAGACCCCTTCACCCCAACCCTCTCCCCAACGGGGAGAGGGAGCAGGTTCTGTTGTGCGGGAGGCTCAGAGTCGTTCACCTCTCCCCGCCGGGGAGAGGCTGTCGTCGAAGACGCCGGGAGAGGGGGCCGATCGCATCTTTTCCTCGCCGTTGGCACGGCGACTGGCGCGCGATGCAAATATTGATGTTGCGCGCATTGCCGGTTCGGGTCCGCATGGTCGCGTGATTGCGCGCGATGTGGAAGCCGCGCAATCGGGAGCGCCGCTGCGCGCGGGTTCGATGCAGGTTTCCGCGCCGATGTCCATGCAGGCGCCGTCGGACGAAAAGATTCGCGCGTTGTTCGCACCCGGCAGCTACGAGGTCGTGCCGCACGACAATATTCGCAAGGTGATCGCGCAGCGGCTCACGATGTCAAAACAGACTATCCCGCACTTTTATCTCACGGTCGAGTGCGACATCGGTCGTTTGCTGTCCGCGCGCGAGGAGATCAATGCTGCCGCGCCCAAGGACAAGAACGGCGCGCCCGCCTACAAGCTCTCGGTCAACGATTTCGTCATCAAGGCGCTGGCGCTTGCCTTGCAAAAGGTGCCCGAGGGCAATGTGACGTGGACCGAAGGCGCGATGCTCTGGCACAAATACTCGGACGTCGGTGTGGCGGTGGCGATCCCAGGCGGGCTGATCACGCCGGTGGTGCGTCATGCGGAATCGAAATCACTCTCGGCCATCTCCAATGAGATGAAGGATTTTGCCGCGCGGGCCCGCACCCGCAAGCTCAAGCCGGAAGAATATCTGGGTGGCGCTACCGCAATCTCAAACCTCGGTATGTACGGGATCACGGAATTTTCTGCGGTGATCAATCCGCCGCAGGCGACCATTCTGGCGGTCGGAAAAGGCGAGGAACGCGCGGTTGCATGCAAAGGCAAGATCGAAGCCGCGATGATGATGACGGTCACCCTTTCATGCGACCACCGTGCGGTCGATGGCGCGGTTGGCGCCGAACTCGTCAGCGCCTTCAAAGGCCTGATCGAAAATCCGGTGATGATGGTGGTGTAGCGCGTCAGCGCGAGGGGGTGTCTGGCGATGAGCGATAGAGAGACCAGAATTCGAACAGTCTTGATGAGCTACTTTCCGATGTTCATCGCGACGCTGTCCCTGTGTACGTCAATATTCAACGGTTATATCAATACGAGGTTTTTGGATTTCATTCAGCGCAACACTGGCCGCGTTGAATATTTGCGAACTTGCAAAGAGATCATCGACGCCTATTTCCAGGTCAAGGTGAGAGCCGGGGTAATCAATGCCAATGCCGCGCGCCAAGGCGCGAGCGGCGCCGACGGTCGCGCCATGGCCAGCGACGAAGTTGATGGGGCGAGCGCGGTCAACAAGTTCGCGGCGCTTGGCACCTATCTGGAACTTGCGGGACGACGCAGCCCGCAAGCAATACTCGGATTTGACGGAGGAACTGGGAAAAATCATGATCAATGCCAAACGCACGCCTCCGGGAGAATTCATCGGGTCGTTCGCGACCGCCGATCAGTTGTTTTCGAAACTCAACGACGATTGCGTGAAATCGGCAAAAGATGGGATGTGACGCCTGTCAAATACGGCGATGGCTGTGGACCACGCTTTGGCCCTGGATTTTGCTTGCGCTCGGTCCGGTCTTCGTTATCTCGCCTTTCGGCCAGTCGCTCATTCACAGCGCGTTTTATTCCGGCGAGCAATTGGCACGCGACCTGTCCGAGTTTCTGCTCTGGTGCATCGGCGGGATCTGGGCGGGGCTCGTTGTACTCGAATGGCTGTTGCGCGTCGTCCTGAGACGGCGCGCGAAACGCTTGAGCGCCACACCGGCGCAGACGGAGTAACAGGTGGCTGACACGAATTTCGACATCATTATCATCGGTTCGGGACCGGGCGGCTATGTTACGGCGATTCGCGCGGCGCAGCTTGGTTTCAAGGCGGCCATCATCGAGCGCGATTATCTCGGCGGCATCTGTCTCAACTGGGGCTGCATTCCGACCAAGGCATTGTTGCGCTCGGCTGAGATTTTTCACTATCTGCAGCACGCCAAGGACTATGGGTTGTCGGCCAGCAACGTGACGTTCGATCCGTCGGCGATTGTGAAGCGCTCGCGCATGGTGTCGAAGCGGCTTAACGACGGCGTCGCGTTCCTGATGAAGAAAAACAAAGTCACGGTGATCTGGGGCGAGGCTACGGTGGATGCGCCAGGCAAGGTCAACGTGAAGGCCAGCAAGAACGAGGCGCCGAAAGGCGCGCTCGGGCCGGGCTCCTACGAGGCCAAGCACATCATTCTCGCGACCGGCGCGCGGCCGCGCGTGCTGCCCGGCCTTGAGCCCGACAAGAAACTGATATGGACTTATTTCGAAGCGATGGCACCGGAGCGCATGCCGAAGTCGCTGCTTGTCGTCGGCTCGGGCGCCATCGGGATCGAATTCGCCTCGTTTTATCGCACGCTTGGCGCCGAGGTGACGGTGGTGGAAATCCTGCCGCAAATCCTTCCCGTCGAAGACACCGAGATCGCTGCGTTCGCGCGCAAGGCGTTCGAGAAGCAAGGCATCAAGATTATGACCGGCGCCAAGGTGACCAAGCTTGACAGGAAAGCCGACAGCGTCAGCGCCACAATCGATGACGGCAAAGGCGGTGTGCAGACGCTCACGGTCGATCGGGTCATCTCGGCGGTCGGTGTGGTCGGCAATATTGAAAATCTCGGGCTTGAGAAAGCCGGTGTGAAGACCGAGCGGGGTCACATCGTCGTCGATCCATTCAATCGCACCAGCGTGCCGGGCATCTATGCCATTGGCGATGTCGCAGGCCCGCCGCTGCTCGCGCACAAGGCCGAGCACGAAGGCGTCATTTGCGTCGAGGCGATCAAGGGCCTGCATCCGCATGCGATGGATAAGCGGCTGATCCCCGGCTGCACTTATTGCACGCCGCAGATTGCTTCCGTGGGGCTTACCGAAGCCGCGGCGAAGGCGAAAAACATCGAGGTGCGGATCGGCAAGTTTCCATTCGCCGGCAATGGCAAAGCGATCGCGCTCGGCGAGGACCAAGGTCTGGTCAAGGTGATCTTCGACAAAATGACCGGGCAATTGCTGGGCGCGCACATGGTCGGTGCGGAAGTCACCGAGTTGATCCAGGGCTATCTGGTGGCGATGAATCTGGAGACCACCGAGGAAGAGCTGATGCACACGGTTTTTCCGCACCCGACGCTGTCGGAGATGATGAAGGAAGCGGTGCTGGATGCGTATGGCCGGGTGCTGAACGTCTAGGCGCTGACAAATTCACACCCGGTCGCGGTGGGAGATTTCGATCACGCGAGCGCGGCGGGCGAGCTGTTCGACCAGCGCATCGGCGGCGGCGCGATTGCTGGGATCGAGATTGGCGTCCCATTCATCGAGCAGATAAATCGACGCATCGGTGTAGGCGACAATCTCCTGCAACGCACGAAGCTGGCGCTCGCCGGACGAAAAGCCCGGCCGTTTGGGTTTGACGGGTGCGGGCATGGGTTCGCCGGAGTCGTCGGCATCCACCTCGGGCTCGGCGCCTTGCGTGAACTGGAAGGCGAGGCGGTCGGCGGTGGGCCAGTAATAGGCGCGGGTTTTGATCTGCGCTTTCAGGCTTGTGAGCAGTGTGGATTTTCCCGCGCCGTTCGGTCCGCGCACATTGATGCGTCCGCTCGGTTGCGCCAGCACGAGGCGCATGGCGTCGTCCAACGAGGTCACGTTGTTCGCGCGTTCGCCTTCGCGCAAAAGAAGCCGGTCGAATTTGACCCTGTCGTCGAAGGCGGGATCGAAATCGGGATGCATGCTGGTTGCGACGCCGCCCATGCGCGTCCAGCTCGCAAGAAATTCGTTCCAGCCGGCGGCGAACTGGTGCACGTTGTTGGTCATCTCGATCTGCCGCGGCAAGGTCGCCGCGAGCGCGACCAGCAGCACCGTGTCCTCCGCATTATGGAGCGCGACCATCGCCATGGCGGCGAATACGATCGCAAGGCCGACGATGCCGCTGGCGGCACTCAAGTCCTCGCGCGTCATGATCGCCTTGACCTGGGCATCGAGGCCGTCGCGTAATTTTGTCTTAAAGTCTGCGAGCCAGAGCCGGAGATTGTAGCGGTTGCCGGTGAAGATGTTGTCCCAGGCGGTATAGCCCTGCGCGGTCATGCGGTTGGTCATGCGCTGGTTTTCGAAGAAGGCATCGGCGACCCGCTTGCGCATCGTCCATTGCAGCGCCATCAGGATCACGAAGACCGCCGCATAGGCGATGGGAAACGTGCCGTCGATCTGGGTGCCGAGCACGATGACATTGAAGATCAAGCCGAGCAGCAGCCGCAGATCGCCCTCGACCTCGTAGAGGAAATGGAAATAGACATAGAACGACTCACCGGTGAGGAACGGCTCGACCCGTTCGCGGGCTTCCTTGTCGATGAGCGATTGGGTCTGGTGGCGGTTGTCGCGGGCAAAGCGCAGCATGTAACGGCCAAAAGCGAGGAAGCCCGCGCGCTCGGCGTAGATCCAACTTACCGCGCCGATGACATAGGCTGCCGACTGCGCAACCAGAATCCAGAGCAGGTCGGTGATCAGAAATTGGTCGTTGGCGACGTCGCGTCCAACTTGGAGCACGAGATAAGTGGTGGCTGCACCGAGTACGGCTTCGATCACCATCAGGCCCAGCATTACGAAAAACAGCAGGCAAAGCAGAAGTCGGGCGAGCTGGATGCGGGGAAATGGCGGGCGATTCATGCAATCAGTCTAGCCGAAAACCGAATGCTTGCGAGCTTGCAACAAGGCCTTCGGATCCGTAAGTAATGGGTTCAACCGCCATGACCATCGTGCACGATACCGTCAGCCGCCCGCGCCACCCGGAAAAGGCGCATCGGCCAGATGCGGGCTCGCCCAAGAAACCCGATTGGATTCGCGTCAAGGCGCCGGGCTCGGCGGGGTTCCTCGCAACACAGCGCATCGTGCGCGAAAACCATCTCATCACCGTATGCGAGGAGGCCGGCTGCCCCAACATCGGCGAATGCTGGGAGAAGAAGCACGCAACCTTCATGATCCTCGGCGACACCTGCACGCGGGCGTGCGCGTTTTGCAACGTTAAGACCGGATTACCCGGTGCGCTCGATCCGCAGGAGCCCGCCCAAGTGGCGCTCGCGACCGAGAAGCTGGGCTTGGCCCATGTGGTGGTGACGTCGGTCGATCGCGACGATCTCGCCGACGGCGGGGCAGGGCATTTCGCGGAAACAATTCACGCCATTCGCGCGCGCTGCGCGAGCACCACGATCGAAGTTCTCACGCCCGATTTTTTGCGCAAGGACGGTGCGATTGAAACGGTTGTGACGGCGCGGCCAGACGTATTCAATCACAATCTCGAAACCGTTCCCTCGCATTATCTGACGGTGCGGCCGGGCGCGCGGTATTTTGCGTCTGTCAGGCTACTGCAGCGGGTGAAGGAAATCGATCCAGGCATGTTCACCAAGTCCGGCATCATGGTGGGACTTGGCGAGGAACGAAACGAAGTGCTGCAGGTGATGGACGATTTGCGCGCCGCCAACGTGGATTTCCTAACCATCGGGCAATACCTGCAGCCCACCCGCAAGCATCATCCGGTGATCCGGTTCGTGCCGCCGGATGAATTCGAGGCGCTGAAATCCATCGCCTATTCGAAGGGCTTCCTGATGGTGTCGGCGAGCCCGCTCACGCGCTCATCTCATCACGCCGGAGACGATTTTGCGCAATTGAAAGCCGCGCGCGAGGGCGGTGCAGCGCGCTAGCCATGCCGCAATTTTCGACCAAACGCCGGGTACGCCATGAGGCCGGCGAGATGTTCGATCTGGTCGCCGACGTGGAACGCTATCCGGAATTTCTTCCGCTTTGCAGTGCGCTCAAGGTGCGCAGCCGTGAGGCGCGGGCAGACGGCGCTGAAATCATCGTCGCCGACATGACGGTGGCCTATAAGCTTATTCGAGAGACATTTCGCAGCAAAGTCACGCTTGAGAAGCAGAAGCTTTGGATTCTGGTTGAGTATCTCGACGGTCCGTTCAGCCACATGGCAAATCGCTGGACGTTCCGACCGATCGACGAACGGGGGTGTGAGGTTGAATTCGATATTACTTATGAATTCAAAAGCCGCATGCTTGGGTTTCTGATGGGCACGATGTTTGATGTCGCCTTTCGTCGCTTTGCCGCGGCATTCGAACGGCGCGCGGACGAGATTTATAAGCGCAGGACAGTGTGAGCAATTAGATTGGCTTGCGCGTTGTTTTCTTCGATTTTGCTTTCTTGGCAAGCTTGTGCAGCATCGTAAAAGCTTCCAGCACTGATTTTTCTCGTACTTTGGCCCGGCCGATATCGCCAAATCTGCATTCGCGATGCAAACGCGCGCCGCTGCGCGCGGCGGCGATATGCACCAGGCCCACGGGTTTTTGTTTCGATCCGCCGCCTGGTCCCGCGATTCCAGTGATCGCCACGGTGATATCGGCAAGGGAATGGGCGAGGGCGCCTTTTGCCATGGCGAGCGATGTTTCCCGGCTGACAGCGCCGTATTTTTCAAGCGTGCGCTTGGAGACGCCGAGCATCTCGTGCTTTGCCTGATTGGAATAGGTTACGAAACCGCGGTCCACGACTTCGGAGCTGCCGGGGATTTCGGTGAGGGCTGCAACGAGCAAGCCGCCGGTGCAGGATTCGGCTGTAGCAATTTTGAGCCCGCGCGTATTGCAAAGCGCGAGCAGGCCGCGCGCGGCAGTGAGCATGCTATGGTTTAGCGTCACCATGTCACCGTCACCACGTCCATGGCAGCCGCACGGTGGCGGTGGCAAAGGCCGCGATGCCTTCGCGACGGCCGGTGAAGCCGAGCTTCTCGCTGGTGGTTGCTTTGACCGCCACGCGCTCGACCGCGATGTCGGCGATGGCCGCGATCCGCTCGCGCATGGCATCGCGGTGGATATCGAGGCGTGGCGCCTCGCACACGATGGACAGATCAAGATGCGCGATGCGGCCGCCGCGCGCCCGCACGCGTTCACCTGCAAACGTGAGGAATTGATCGGAAGCAGCACCTCGCCAGCGCGGATCGTTGGGAGAAAAATGCGCGCCGATGTCGCCGTCGGCGAGTGCGCCGAGAATGGCGTCAACGAGTGCGTGGATCGCGACGTCGGCGTCCGAATGGCCGGCAAGCCCGCGATCGTGCGGGATACGCACGCCGCCGAGCATCACGTGATCGCCCGGGCCGAAGGCGTGCACATCCACGCCGTTGCCGACGCGAAGGTCGGCGAGGCTTGCAATCCGACGCGCTTCGGCGCGGGCGAAATCGTCGTCGGTGGTGATTTTGGTGTTGCCCGGCTCGCCGGCGAAGATCGCGACTTTAAGTCCCGCCCATTCGGCGAGAGCTGCGTCGTCGGAAAAATCCTCGCGGCCCTCTTGCGCGGCACGGCGGTGCGCGTCGAGCAACGCCGGATAGGAAAATGCCTGCGGCGTCTGGACGCTGCGAAGTGCTGCGCGTTCATGCGTGCCTGTAACAAAGCCGTTGGCGTCCACACTCTTGATGGTATCGGTCACTTCAAGCGCGGGAATGGCTGCGCCGGTTTTTGCGCAGGCGGTGATCGCACGCGAAACCAAAGATGCGGAACAAAACGGCCGCGCGGCGTCGTGCACGAGGACGATGTCGGGCGGGCTTTGCTTTAGCGCTTCAAGGCCGGCGCGTACGGAGGCTTGGCGCGTTGCGCCACCGAATACCGGCGGCAGCAGTTTCAGTCCTTTAGCGGCTGTTGCAAATGACACTGCATCGTCGGGATGGATGACTGGCACGACCGCACCGACTTGGCCGTGCCAAGCCATCAGCGCGAGGCTGGAGCGGATGATGGGCTCGCCGCCGATGAATCGGAATTGTTTGGGCAGCCCTCCGCCGGCGCGAAGGCCACGTCCGGCTGCAACGATCACTGCCGCCACCGAAGGCGTCATCTGCCACGCTCGTCTATTTGCCTTGAATCGCCATCGATTTAGCGCGTCATTGCCGGGCTGCAAAATTGATTTCTCGCACATGCAAAAATGTTGCATTGCAGCACTTGCAAAGTGATCATGTTTGATTAAACTGTGGGCAGTACTAAAGACGCCTAATTAGTAGGCAATAATGTGAACGCAGCGAATTTGGACGAAATACAAGGCGCATTTTCCATCGGCAACACGCGGGTGCCGAACCGGGTGATCCTTGCGCCGATGTCCGGGATTACGGACGCGCCTTTCCGCCGGCTGGTCGAACAGCTGGGGGCCGGGCTCGTGGTCTCAGAGATGACGGCGAGCGAATCCCTGGTTGAAGGATGCCGCAATGCAAAATTGCGGGCCGAGGGGCAGGGGAATGGCATCCACGTGGTGCAGCTTGCTGGCTGCGAGCCACATTGGATGACGGAGGGCGCGCGGATCGCGGCAGCCGAGGGCGCCGACATCATCGACATCAACATGGGCTGCCCGGCCAAGCACGTCGCAAACAAACAATCCGGTTCTGCGCTCATGCGCGATCTTGACCATGCGCTTGAGCTGATCGAAGCCACGGTGAGTGCCGTAACACTTCCGGTCACGCTGAAGATGCGGCTTGGCTGGGATGATTCTTCAATCAATGCGCCGGAACTGGCGCGACGCGCGCAGGCTGCCGGAATTCGTATGATTACGGTGCATGGCCGAACGCGCTGTCAGTTTTTCACTGGCCGAGCCGATTGGATAGCCGTGCGCGCGGTGCGGGATGCCATCACGATTCCACTCGTGGTCAATGGCGATATTCGTACGGTCGGCGATATCGATGCGGCGCGGAAGTTCTCCGGTGCGGACGCGATCATGGTCGGGCGAGCGGCGCAGGGCCGGCCGTGGCTGCCGGGGCAGTTCGCGCGCTATCTCGCGACGGGCGTGCAGGAAGGGCCGCCGCCGCTTTCCGTTCAGCTTGCGCTCATCACCGCGCTCTACGAGGAAATGTTGGCGCATCATGGTCTGCGCATTGGGTTGCGGCATGCGCGCAAACATCTTGGCTGGGCGCTCGATGCGGCAGCGGCCACCGCCGGTGTTGCGTTTGAGCAGCTCAAGCGCTGGCGCAGCACCGTGCTGACCTCGGAAAACCCGTCCGAGGCGCGCGTGCGGCTCGCGCAAGCCTATAATGCGTTTGCTTGCGGAGCCGCCGCATGAGCAGCTTCAATCAACACACGACGCGCGTGGCGCTCGGGACCGCAGGCGCGGTACTCAATGCGTTGCCGTTGCCGGTCATCATGGTGGCGGCTGACGGCAAAATCTCCGACGCAAATGTTGCGGCCGAGACGTTCTTCGAAGTGTCGGCGCCGCTGCTTCGCCGGCAGGCGCTCAAGGATCTGGTGCCATTCGGTAGTCCGCTGCTCGCGCTGGTGGATCAAGTGCGCGCGCGCGGGGCGGCGGTGAACGAGTACAAGGTCGATCTCTCGACGCCGCGCAATCCCGGAGACCGGCTGGTCGACCTGCACGTCGCGCCGTTGCCGGAACAGCCGGACTATGTGGTCGTGATGCTGCAAGAGCGCACGATCGCTGACAAGATGGACCGCCAGCTCACGCATCGCAGCGCGGCTCGCTCGGTGATTGCACTAGCGGCCATGCTGGCGCACGAGATCAAGAATCCGCTTTCCGGCATACGCGGCGCGGCGCAACTGCTGGAACAATCCGCCGGCGAGGACGACCGTACGCTCACGCGCCTGATTTGCGACGAAGCCGACCGCATCGTGAAGCTGGTCGATCGCATGGAGGTGTTTTCGGACGAGCGCCCAGTCGAGCGCGAGCCGGTCAACATTCATGCCGTGCTGGATCACGTCAAACGACTCGCGCAATCGGGATTTGCGCGCAACCTGAAGTTCGTCGAGGTGTTCGATCCCTCGCTGCCGCCGGTGTTCGCCAATCGCGACCAGCTCGTGCAGGTGTTCCTCAATCTCGTGAAAAACGCCGCCGAATCGATCGGGGAGGGGGTCGGCGACGGAGAAATTCAGATCACGTCCGCGTTTCGACCCGGGGTGCGACTCTCGCTGCCGGGTACCAAGACACGCGTGTCACTGCCGATGGAGTTCTGCATCAAGGACAACGGGCCGGGCGTGCCCGAAGATCTCCTGCCCCATCTGTTCGATCCGTTCGTGACGACAAAGCCGACGGGAAGCGGCCTGGGCCTTGCCCTGGTCGCAAAAATAATCGGCGATCACGGTGGAATCATCGAGTGCGAGTCGCAACCGCGGCACACGATCTTCCGTGTGCTGATGCCCATGTTCACTGGTGACGGCGCCGGGCCGGCACCCGCTTAAGGATCCAAGAGGACTCCATGCCCGCGGGAAGCATTCTGGTCGCCGACGACGACGCTGCGATACGTACCGTACTTAACCAAGCGCTTTCGCGCGCCGGTTACGAGGTGCGCTCCACCAGCAATGCCGCCACGCTTTGGCGCTGGGTAAGCCAAGGCGACGGCGATCTTGTCATCACCGACGTGGTGATGCCGGACGAAAACGCCTTCGATCTTTTGCCGCGCATCAAAAAGCTGCGGCCCAATCTGCCGGTGCTCGTCATGAGCGCGCAGAACACGTTTATGACGGCGATCCGCGCCTCCGAACGGGGCGCCTATGAATATCTGCCCAAGCCGTTCGATCTGAAGGAGCTGATTGCCATCGTCGGCCGCGCGCTTTCGGAGCCGAAAGAGAAGCCGCGCGCCGCAAACAAGCCGGACGATCTCGAATCCATACCGCTCATCGGCCGATCTCCGGCGATGCAGGAAATCTATCGATTGGTCGCGCGTCTGATGCAGACCGACCTCACGGTCATGATCTCGGGCGAGTCAGGGACGGGCAAAGAGCTGGTCGCGCGCGCGCTGCACGACTACGGCAAACGGCGCAACGGGCAGTTCGTGGCCATCAACATGGCGGCGATCCCGCGCGATTTGATCGAAGCCGAATTGTTCGGACACGAGAAGGGAGCGTTCACGGGGGCGAACTCGCGCAGTTCCGGGCGTTTCGAGCAGGCCGAGGGCGGCACATTGTTCCTGGATGAAATCGGCGACATGCCGATGGAGGCGCAGACGAGGCTGCTACGCGTGCTGCAACAGGGCGAATATACCACCGTCGGCGGGCGCACGCCGATCAAGAGCGATGTGCGGATCATTGCTGCAACGAACAAAGACCTACGAATTCTCATTCAGCAGGGGTTGTTCCGCGAAGATCTGTTCTTTCGGCTCAACGTGGTGCCGTTGCGGTTGCCGCCGTTGCGCGAGCGCATCGAAGATATTCCCGATCTCATCAGGCACTTCTTTGCGCAAGCCACGCGCGAAGGTCTGCCGACCAAGCAGATCGATCAGGCCGCGCTCGATCGGCTCAAGCATTACCGGTGGCCGGGAAATGTGCGCGAACTCGAAAACCTGGCACGGCGGCTCGCCGCGCTCTATCCGCAGGAGACGATCGCAGGCGCAGTCATCGATGCAGAGTTGACCCAACCGGCGGCGCCGGCCGAGAAGGCGCCTACGGAAGAGAGCCTGTCGGGTGCCGTGGAGCGCACACTTTCACTCTACTTTGCGAATTTCGGCAACGAGCTGCCGCCGCCGGGTTTGTATCATCGAATCTTGCGCGAGATTGAAACGCCGCTGCTGTCGGCAGCGCTGGCCGCGACGCGCGGCAATCAAATACGGGCGGCAGACCTTCTCGGCTTGAACCGCAATACATTGCGCAAGAAAATCCGCGACCTTGATATTCAAATCATCCGGACCAGCGGTTAGCCAACTTGACCAAATATTGAGCCAAGCCAGGCGTTTACTTCGATCTCTGGATATCTACATTCATCACGCAAAAATGTTGCGGATAAGCAACATTGTTGTATAAAGGCATCAGTGCGCCGCGTCATGAGGCCAACGTGACTCACTGTGGGCTGACTTCGCCTGCATTTCATGTTGTTGGCACTGAAACTACCCATGACCAGCGTCGAGCAACCCGCCAGCGTCGCAACTGACTTCATCGCAGAACCAGCGACACGGACCATCACGCGTTTGCTAGGTCCGGTCGCGGTGGGTGCCGCGTTGCTGTCGGCTCTTGTCACGTTTGTGGTTCTCGCCAACCTTACGCCGGTTGCGCCGACCCCTGAAGTTACCATCAGTCTGCTGTTGGTGAATGCGTTTACCGATTTTGTTCTGCTTGGCGTCATCGCACGCGAAGTCTGGCTCGTGGTGCAGGCCCGAAGGCGCGGGCAAGCGGCGGCGCGGTTGCACGTTCGTATCGTGGGACTGTTCTCGGTGATCGCAGCGGCTCCGGCGATTCTGGTCGCCGTGGTTGCGAACGTGACAATCAACCGCGGTATCGACCAGCAGATTTCCGCGCGCACCAATGTTGTCGTCAGCAATTCAGTGTTTTTGGCGAACGCATATCTGAACGAACATCTGGACACGGTCGGCCGAAACGTTTCGGCCATGGCGTTCGATTTGTCGCGCAACAAACCGTTGTTTGATCAGGATCGCGAACGCTTCAAACAATTTTTGACGGCGCAAGCGAACGTTCGCGGTCTATCAGGTGCGCTCCTGATTGCCGGCGATGGGTCGACGATCACGCAGGCCGAAATCAATTCCGAGCAGAAAATCTTGCTGCCGTCGGTGGCGGGGCTTGCGATCATCAATGATACTGAGCCGAAAGTCGGTCCGCTGCTTGAAGTGAATTCGGTCGGCGCCATCATCAAGCTTCTGGGCTACGACAACGCATATCTATATGTCATCGGCGCGCTTGATCCGCTGGTGGTTGAGAGGTTGCAACAGACTGAGGTCATCACCCGCGAATTCAGCGATTTGGAGGCGGCCCGCTCGGGAGTGAAGCTTGCCTTTGCGCTGATGTACACGGTGATTGCGCTGACCGTTCTGCTGGCTGCGGCGTGGTTTGGATTCAATTTCGCCAACCTTCTGGTGGCGCCGATCCGCCGGCTGATCGGGGCCGCCAATGTGGTGTCGACCGGAAACCTCAACATTCAGGTGCCGGTAAGGCGATCCGAAGGCGATCTCGCGAGACTCGGCGAAACGTTCAACAAGATGACGCAGGAATTGCGAACGCAACATGAGGATATTGTGCGGGCGCGCGATCTCATCGACCAGCGGCGGCGATTTACCGAAGCTGTGCTGGCGGGAGCAAGCGCGGGCGTGATCGGCGTAAACGCCGAAGGCCGTATCAATCTGCTTAACCGCACGGCGCAGCAGCTGGTTGGAATCGCGGAAATCGATGCGATCGGCAAGCGGCTGGTCGAGATAGTACCGGAACTGGCCACAATCATCGCCGAAGCGCAAGAGAGCTCGCAACGCTTGGTGCAAGGCCAGATTGTGCTCAATCGAAAGGGCCGCGAACGCAATGTTACGGTGCGCGTCGCCACCGAGCAAACGGCGGATCCGGATCATGGCTATGTGGTTACGCTCGACGACATTACTGACCTGGTCGCCGCGCAACGCACTTCAGCCTGGGCGGATGTTGCACGCCGCATCGCGCACGAGATCAAAAACCCGCTCACGCCGATTCAACTTTCGGCTGAGCGGTTGCGGCGCAAGTACGGCAGCGTCATTACGGAAGACCGCGCTGTGTTTGAGCAATGCACCGACACGATCGTGCGTCAGGTGGACGATATCAAACGCATGGTCGATGAATTCTCGAAATTCGCTCGCATGCCGAAGCCGGTGATGACGTCTGAAGACGTCGCCGACACCGTGCGCCAGGTGGTGTTTCTCATGCGAGTCGGGAACGCCGAAATCGACATCGATATCGAACTTGCTGAAGATCCGATGCCGGCCCGCTTCGACCGGCGACTGATCTCGCAAGCGCTCACCAACATCATCAAGAATGCAGCGGAGGCAATCGCCGCGGTACCGCAGGCCGACCGTCAACGGGGACGTATCCGCATCTTTTCCGCGCGCGAGGACAAAGACGTGGTGATCGACATCGTCGACAACGGCATCGGGCTGCCGCAGGAGAACCGCAACCGGCTGCTCGAGCCTTATGTCACGACGCGCGAGAAGGGCACGGGACTTGGATTGGCGATCGTGGGCCGGATCCTGGAGGAACATGGCGGGGGCATCGAATTGTATGACGCGTCGGACAAGCTTCCGGGGGCGCGCGGCGCTTGGGTGCGCATGCGCTTTAAACCTGAGGTGACCACAGTTCCGGCAACTGAACCCGCTTTACAGAAGGCCGCGCGATAGTCATGGCGTCCGATATCCTGATCGTCGACGACGAATCCGACATCCGCGAACTGGTCGCTGGCCTTTTGCAGGACGAGGGACACACGACCCGCACGGCGGGCGATAGCGATGCGGCCATCGCCGCGATCGGGTCGCGCCGGCCGAACCTCGTATTCCTGGATATCTGGTTGCAGGGCAGCCGTCTCGATGGGCTGCAATTGCTCGACAGCATCAAGGAGCAGCATCCCGAATTGCCGGTGGTCATGATTTCAGGCCACGGCAATATCGAGACCGCGGTGTCGGCGATCAAACGCGGCGCTTATGATTTTATCGAAAAGCCGTTCAAGGCCGATCGTCTCATGCTGGTCGCGGACCGCGCGCTTGAGACATCGCGGCTCAAACGCGAGGTGAGGGAGCTCAAGGCGCTAGCCCCGTTGCCGACACGAATGATCGGGGGCGCGCCGTCCATCAATCAGCTGCGCCAAGCCATCGAGAAGGTAGCGCCGACGAACAGCCGGGTGCTGATCGTCGGGCCACCCGGCGCCGGTAAGGAACTTACGGCCCGTGCGCTGCATACGCTGTCATCGCGCGCGCACGGTCCATTCGTCGTCATCAACGCGGCCGCGATCACGCCCGATCGCATGGAAATAGAATTGTTCGGAGTGGAACAAGCCAATGGCGAGCAGGCGCGCAAGGTGGGCGCACTGGAAGAGGCGCACGGCGGGACGCTGTTTATCGATGAGATCACAGACATGCCGCGCGAGACACAGAGCAAGATCCTGCGCGTGCTGGTCGACCAGACGTTTTCGCGGGTTGACGGCGTGATCAAGGTCGCGGTGGACGTGCGGATCATTTCCTCGACCAGCCGCAACATCGAGGCCGAGATCGGCGCCGGCAGGTTCCGCGAGGACCTCTATCATCGGCTCTCGGTTGTGCCGATCCGGGTGCCGTCGCTGGCCGAGCGGCGCGAAGACATACCTCCGTTGGTTGATTATTTCATGGAACAGATTTCGCACGCGACCGGACTGCCGCAGCGAAAAATCGGCGCCGATGCGTTGGCGGTGCTGCAGTCGCACAATTGGCCGGGCAATGTGCGGCAACTGCGC
The DNA here is from genome assembly GCA_003169835.1 of Hyphomicrobiales bacterium. Classification (GTDB taxonomy): domain Bacteria; phylum Pseudomonadota; class Alphaproteobacteria; order Rhizobiales; family Xanthobacteraceae; genus PNAI01. Next base: position 139,021 of record PNAI01000044.1, read on the forward strand.
AACAACGTGGAACGCTTGATGATTCTCGCGGGAGGCGATGCGGGTGCTGTCATCACGGCAAGCATGCTGCCGCAGGACGTGGGCGCGATGGTGCCGACCATGCCAAACGGCAGCGGTGGCGAGCGGCTCATGGGTGTGGCGCTGCGCGAGGCGCGTGAGTTATTCGAGCGTGAGTATCTGCTCGCCCAGATCAACCGCTTCGGCGGAAATATCTCGCGTACCGCCGAATTCGTCGGCATGGAGCGCTCGGCCTTGCATCGCAAGCTCAAGGCGCTGGGGATCGGCTAGTCTTCGGGTCAATCGATGTCGCGCATTGCCTATGTCAACGGCCGCTACGTCCCGCTGTGTCAGGCCGTGGTGAATATCGAGGATCGCGGATATCAGTTTTCCGACGGTGTGTACGAAGTCTGCGAGGTGAGGGAAGGGCGCCTCATCGACGAACGGCGGCATCTTGGACGGCTTGCCTATTCGCTGAAGGAACTACGCATAGCCGAACCGATGGCGATGTCCGCGCTCGGCGTTGTCATGCGCGAGGTGGTAGCGCGCAATCGCGTAAATTGGGGCATCGTCTATCTGCAGGTTACGCGTGGCGTCGCGCGGCGCGACCACGCGTTTCCGCCGGCGGGCACGCGGCCAAGTCTGGTCATCACCGCACGCAGCCTCGAGCTCGCAAGTGCTGAGCACATCGCGGCCGATGGTGTCGCGGTGATCACGGTTCCGGACAACCGATGGGAGCGCGTCGACATCAAGTCTGTTTCGCTGCTGCCGAATGTGCTGGCCAAACAGGTGGCGCGGGAAGCGGGCGCGCGCGAAGCATGGTTTGTGGACAAGCAAGGCCGGGTGACGGAAGGCTCATCGAGCAATGCATGGATCGTGACGCGAGACGGCAAAGTGGTCACGCATCAGGTCGGACACGATATCTTAAGAGGGATCACGCGCACGGTTCTGGTTGATGTCATTACGGCGCAAGGTCTCACGTTGGAAGAGCGCGCCTTCACAGTGGAGGAGGCCTATGCCGCGCGTGAAGCGTTCCTGACGTCGGCAAGCCAGATTGTGCTCCCGGTCGTGCGCATCGACGGACGGCCCATCGGCAACGGTGCGCCGGGGTTGATTGCAACGGCATTGCGGAGAGATTTCCACCGCTTTGCCGAGATGACATAGAGTTCTTGGCTTGAAATCCGGCAGGTATCGCCCCCAACTTGTGCTTGCACTGGGGTCGGACGTGCCATCTAATGGACGGGCCCCAAGCCAACCGGACGCACAAACAGCCCGGCGGCTTGTGAAACAACATCTCGCGGCAGGGGTCCGAGAGCAATAATGGAACAATGGCAATGGCGGCCGAACGCGCACAAAACCTACAAGACACCTTTCTCAACCACGTTCGCAAAGCAAAAATTCCACTCACCATTTTTTTGGTCAATGGGGTGAAATTGCAGGGCGTGGTCACCTGGTTCGATAATTTCTGCGTGCTGTTGCGACGAGATGGTCATTCTCAGCTCGTCTACAAGCACGCGATCTCCACGATCATGCCGGGTCACCCGATCCAGCTGTTCGAAGGCGGCGAGGAACCGCAAGTCGCGGAAAAGGTCTGATTGGAGCCGCGCCCACGCGACTCGAATTCGGACGTCTTGAGCCTCACGGACTCAGGCACCGGGCGCGCTATCGTCGTCGGACCTTATCGGCGCGCGGATACGCGTAACGATTTGCACCAGCGGTTGCCGGCCGCGCGGCTTGAAGAAGCCGTGGGGCTCGCGCGCGCGATCGAGCTTGAGGTGGTCAATTCCGGGATCGCGCCGCTCAGCAGTACCAGGCCTGCGACCTACATCGGCAAGGGCAAGGTCGAGGAGATCGCAGGGCTGGTCAAAAGCCTGGAAGCGGGGCTTGTCGTGATGGACTGCGCGCTCTCGCCGGTGCAACAGCGCAATCTTGAAAAGGCGTGGTCGGCCAAGGTGCTCGACCGCACCGGACTCATCCTGGAAATCTTCGGACGCCGCGCGCATACGCGCGAAGGTGCGCTGCAGGTCGAGCACGCGCATCTGACCTATCAGAAGAGCAGGCTGGTGCGCTCGTGGACGCATCTTGAACGCCAGCGTGGCGGCTTCGGCTTCCTCGGCGGACCTGGCGAGACGCAACTTGAGGCGGATCGCCGCATGATCGAGGAGCGGCTTGCGCGGATCGAGACCGAGCTCGAGAAGGTCAAGAAGCGGCGGAACCTGCACCGGAAGAGCCGCGCGCGCGTGCCGTATCCGATCGCTGCGCTGGTCGGGTACACCAACGCCGGCAAATCGACCCTGTTCAACCGATTGACGCAAGCCACCGTGCTGGAAGCCGACATGCTGTTCGCGACGCTCGATCCGACACTGCGCGTGGTGAGGCTGCCCAACGGACTCAAGGTTATCGTGTCCGACACCGTGGGCTTTATTTCTGATTTGCCGACAATGCTGGTTGCGGCGTTTCGCGCTACGCTGGAAGAGGTAATCGAGGCGGATGTGATTTTGCATGTGCGCGATATTTCGCATGAAGACAGCGAAGCGCAGGCATGCGACGTTACGGAAGTGCTGCGCGCGCTTGACATTGCTCCGGAAGACCCGCGGCTGATCGAAGTGTGGAACAAGATCGACCGGCTCGATACGGAGGGCCGTGCGGGGCTTGCGAATGTCGTGGCGCGTAAGCCTGCGGATCGGCGGCCGGTGCTGCTGTCGGCGTTGGGCGGCGAGGGGTTCGACCGGCTCGCGAGCGCGATCGAAGAACGGCTCAGTCTGAGCCGCGTGGTGTTCGATCTTGCGCTCGATCCGGCGGACGGGGCAGGAGTGAGCTGGCTCTATCGCAACGCGGAAGTGATGGCGAAGGCTATGCGTGAGGATGGGCGGTTCGTGCTCAAGGTGCGGGTCGATCGGGCGAAGGCAGATCTGGTGAAAGCGAAATTCAGCGAGCCTGTGAAGCCGCCATTATCGTGAGCGGTGCGCGCGACTGCGTTTCACGCGCGGCGAATGACGCTTGGCCTTTCGTGCCGCCGATTTGACCGCAGTATTAGGACGAGGGGCTTTTCGTTCCGCCAGCTTCGCCTCGTTCCAGAGCGCGTCCATTTTGGTCAGGGACGAATTTGCGGGCTTCCTGCCACGCTTGGCGAGCGCGTTTTCGATTGCGCCGAAACGACGTTCAAATTTCAGATTGGTCATACGCACGGCGGCTTCAGGATCGACGTCGAGATGGCGGGCGAGGTTTACGACGGCGAAAAGCAGATCGCCAAGCTCGGCCGCGGCCTTGGTTCGATTGCCTGAAGTGATTTCGGTGGCGATTTCGTCCGCCTCCTCGCGAATTTTCGAAAGCACCGCCATGGGGTCGTTCCAATCGAAACCGACCTTGCTGGCCTTGCGCTGCAATTTCAGCGCACGCGTAAGGGCAGGGAGACCGACTGGAACGCCGGCCAGTGCACTTTCCTGGCTTCTGTCCTTGGATTTTTGCCTCGCGGCCTTCTGTTGCTTCTCCTGAGCTTTTATGCTGTCCCAAAGGCGCTCGACGGCTTTGGGTGAGAGGTTCTTGGCATCACCGAACACGTGGGGATGGCGTCGCAAGAGCTTGGCCGTGATGCCTGAGACAACGTCGCCGAAATCGAACGCGGCTTGCTCTTCAGCCATGCGGGCATGGAACACGACCTGGAGCAAGAGATCGCCGAGCTCCTCGCACAGGTCGGCAAGGTTGTTCCGGGCGATGGCGTCCGCCACCTCGTAGGCTTCCTCGATTGTGTAGGGCGCGATGGTCGAGAAGTCCTGTTCGAGGTCCCACGGACAGCCGCTGCCGGGCGTGCGCAAGGCCGCCATGATCTCGATCAGGCGTCTGATATCTCGGGAGGTTTTTTGGGGGGCTTTGGACACGGGCCAACGCCTAGCAAAGGGCGCACAAGCTTTCGATGGGTCTATTTGGTCGGCTGAATTTTAGGGGATAATTCGGGCATACTCAGCGAGCCCAAAACAACTGATTCGCATAAGACATATTATGGAATATTTCGATCCATATAAGCGCTATTGCGATGAAACGTAAAATTGTCGGCAAATTCAACTGGATGAAGCGGTCTGCTGTAAGGACGTGTAAGGCGCTTCGAGTTCTCAATTAAGCCGCGAGCTATGGCTCGACCTTGAATTGCATTCCGTCAAATGCCGGCGCGACGTTGGCCGGCAGGTCGCGGCGCAGGACGTCGTAGTCCAGATCGGCATGCAGATTGGTCAGGATCGCGCGCTTGGGTTTAATGCGCGCCACCCAATCCAGTGCCTCTGAGAGGCTCAGATGGCTTGGATGCGGCTTGTAGCGCAGCGCATCGAGGATCCAGAAGTCTAGCCCAGCAAGCGCGGAAACGCTCTCGGCTGGCAGGTCGCTCAGATCGCAGGAATAGGCCAGGGAGCCGAAGCGAAAGCCCAGCGTCGAGATGCCGCCATGGGCCTGCAGGTAAGGCAGCGCGGTAATCGGGCCCCCTTTCCCGTCGATGATCACTGGCCGGCCAGCGGCGATGCGATGCTCGTTCAGGATCGGCGGGTATTCGCTGCCCGGCGGTGTCGCGAAACAATAGGCGAAACGGGTGCGGAGCAGTTCGGACGTCACGGCATCTGTATAGACGTCGATACGGCGACGCTTGTGCAGCACGAGCGCACGCAAATCGTCGATGCCGTGGATGTGGTCGGCATGGGCATGGGTGTAGAGCACGCCGTCAAGCCACGACACATTGGCATCAAGTAACTGTTCGCGCAGATCAGGCGGGGTGTCGATCAGGACGCGCGTGGTGGCGCCTGTGTGGTTGCGTCGTTCGATCAGGAGCGCAGTGCGGCGGCGGCGGTTTTTTGGATTTTTCGGATCGCAATCGCCCCAGCCCAGACCCGGGCGTGGCACGCCGCCGGAAGAACCGCAGCCGAGAATGGTGAATGTCAGCGTCATGCGGCGACTGCTGCGGGGCGCGGGACTTTGGAAAACAAGCGGAAGAAATTTTCCGTTGTCTGGCGTGCGATCTCTGCTTCGGTCGTGCCGCGCACATCGGCGAGTACTTTGGCGGTTTCCACCACATAAGCCGGCTCGCAACGCTTGCCGCGGTAGCGGCCGGGCGCGAGATATGGCGCATCGGTTTCGATCAAAATGCGATCGGCCGGAAGCGCTGCCGCGATGGCGCGCAGATCGTCAGATTTATTGAACGTCAGAATGCCGGTGAATGACACATAGAGGCCAAGCTCGATGCCTCTGAAAGCCAAATCGCGGCCGCCGGTGAAGCAATGCAGCACAGCCGGAAACGCGCCAATCTTGGTTTCTTCGGTGAGGATTTTCGCGGTGTCTGCGTCGGCTTCGCGCGTATGAATCACAAGCGGTAGGGCGGTCTCGCGCGCGGCCGCAATGTGGCGGCGGAAGCCTTGCTCCTGCGCGGGTCGTGGGCTGTGATCATAGTGGTAGTCGAGCCCTGCCTCCCCGATCGCGACGACCTTTGGATGCTTCGTGCGCGCGACCAGATCGTCCATCGTCACTTCGGGTTCTTCTTGTGCATGATGCGGGTGGGTGCCGACCGAGCAGAAGACATCGGGAAATCGCTCCGCGATGGCGAGCACCTTGGCGTGTTGTGCAACGCGGGTTGAGATCGTGACCATGCGGCCGATGCCGGCCGAGTGTGCGCGGGCGACGACGGCATCAAGCTCGTTGGCGAAATCCGGAAAATCGAGATGGCAATGGCTGTCGACCAGCATAGCAATCACTTTGTCGGTGATGTCGCGGGACTTGTCTCGGGCTCGACATAGCGCGGAAAGACCGGGCTTGGTGCTGGCAGTTTGGTTCCTGCCGCGATCCGGCTGCCGACGCCGAGCTTTGCGAATGTGCGCTCGTCGCCCGGTGGGACGCCCAGCAGATCGAGCAGCTTTCCGGCCGCAGTCGGCATGAACGGAAGGCAGAGGATCGCGGCCTGGCGCAACACTTCCGCTGTGACGTAAAGCACCGTGCCTTGGCGTGGCGGATCAGTTTTTGCGAGCGCCCAGGGCGCCTCGCCGGCGAAATAGCGATTGGCGTCGGCGATCACGGCCCAGACCTGATTGAGCACCTGGTGAAGCTGTTGAGTCTTCATGGCTTCGCGCGCGCTGATGATCATGGCGTCGGCCGCGGCCAGAATGGTCTTGTCGTTTTCGCTATATATCCCCGGCTTTGGCAAAATGCCGTCAAGCTGGCGGGCGACCATGGAGAGCGAACGCTGCGCGAGATTCCCGAGATCGTTGGCGAGATCGGCATTGATGCGCGTCGCAATCGCCTCGTGGCTGTAATTGCCGTCCTGACCGAACGGCACCTCGCGCAAGAAAAAGTAGCGTATCGGGTCAACGCCAAAATCATCGATCAGAGAAAACGGATCGACCACATTGCCGGTCGACTTCGACATCTTCTCGCCGCGGTTGAACAAAAATCCATGGGAGAAGATGCAGCGTGGCACCTCGACACCCGCCGACATTAGAAACGCCGGCCAATAAACCGCATGGAAGCGCACAATGTCCTTGCCGATGACATGCAGGTCGGCCGGCCAGTAGCGTTTGAATTTTTCACTGTTCGTGTCGGGATAGCCGGCGGCGGTGATGTAGTTGGTCAGCGCGTCCACCCACACGTACATTACGTGCTTGTTGTTGCTGGGCACGGGGATGCCCCAATTGAGCGTTGCACGCGAAATCGAGAGGTCCTGCAGCCCTCCCCGCACGAAGCTCGCAACTTCGTTGAGGCGTTCTTTCGGCAACACGAAATCCGGCACACGCGCGTAGAGATCGAGCAGCTTCTGCTGGTAGGCAGAAAGCTTGAAAAAATAACTTTCCTCCTCCACCCATTCGACCGGCGTGTTTTGTGGGCCGATACGTACACCCTGCTCGTTGAGCCGGGTTTCACTCTCGTCGTAAAACGCTTCGTCACGCACCGAGTACCAGCCGGAATATTTGTCCTGATAGATATCGCCGTTTTTCTCCATCGCCTCCCATATTGCGATGGAGGACCGATAGTGGCGCTGTTCGGTGGTGCGGATGAAATCGTCGTTCGAGCAATTGAGCCGTTCCGCCATCGCCTTGAAGCGAGGCACGTTGCGGTCGATCAAGGTTTGCGCGGTGACGCCTTCGCGCGCCGCGGTTTGTAAAATCTTCTGACCGTGCTCGTCGGTGCCGGTCAGAAAAAACACGTCGTAGCCGTCGAGCCGCTTGAAGCGGGCGATGGCGTCGGTCGCGATTGCCTCGTAGGCATGCCCGATGTGCGGCGGCGCATTGGGGTACGAAATCGCGGTGGTGACGTAGTAGCGCGGCTTATCGGTCATCTCAGGCTTTGATTACAGATGTGAATTTTACGATCGTAGACGTGGATGTCCGGTAGTTCCCCGCCCATCACGCGAACAGATTGGCATGTAGGTATCAACCGCGCGTGGCCTCGGCAAGCGCGCGCCCTGGTGCGGGTCTCATCTCGTCAGGTCGGTCAGCATTTGGCCCCACCACGGCATGTTTTTGTCCTTGGGCAGTGCATCAAGCAGAAAGGTGACATTGAATAGCGTCATAAAATTGACGCCGCGCATTGGCGCCGAAATTTTCAGCCACCATATGCCGCCAGCGCTCGTTTTTTTTAATGCGTTGCCGGGCGGCGCGAATTCAAACGGGATGCCGGCGCTGGATCGCACCGAACGATAATCTGCTTCGCAGGTGGCCTTCCAAATAATCTCGGTTTCCGTCGACCTGCTCGCGGAACTGTAATGCTCCTCCTCATAGGCAGTGTGAAAGTGTAGTTTCCCTTGGTCGAGAGATCGGACGTGGTACGGATCAACCCCTTCCAAGGAGCGCCGGCAACCGGCATATCCGTTTCCAGAAACGAGTGGCCGAATTTTCGAAAACGCAGCCATAGCCATACACCAAAGACCAAACTCGCCATCCCTGCGAGGAGTGCAAAGGCGGAGATTGGTTGGAGAATGCTGTCGTGCAATTCGATTGGCGTATAGCGCGAGGTCCAGACAAATCCCGATACTGCGATCGCCAGCAATATAACCCCAGCCCAAATCCACCCTCTTCCTCCCTCTAACGGGTCTTGCTCGACGATGTGGCCAGGGCCATCAGATTTCATTCAACGGGCTCCCTCGTTGTTTCCGACAATGCGTCAAACACAGCGAAGACAAACGGTTTACGATCCAAATTGAAGACTTCGACCTCACGCGCAGAGCGGTTGATCTTCTCCCAGGCTTCCGCCACCGGCCCTATGCGTGTGATTTTTCCGGCGCCGCCCGCAAGGTGCGTGCCGAGCCAAGCGTTGATCGTGTCCATGAAGGCCGCAAAAGTCGCAGGCTCTGTGCCGGACAAGGAATCGCCCAGCGTGTGCAGAGCGCGCTGATCGAGTTTTGGCAATTTATCTAGCAAGGTCGTGAGCTGCTTGTGCAATTCGAGCGCAGACCCTGACAGGAACATGAGCGCGCGTTCGACCGAGCCGTCGGCGGCTTCGGCAGCGGCGCGGATTTCAGTCGCGTCGGCGCTTTTTCCCAGAGCTGCGGCCGCGGCTTTGGCGATGTCGTCAGGGCTAAGCGGCCGCAACGCAAGCCTGCGGCAGCGCGAGCGGATGGTCGCAAGCGCGCGGCCAGGCGCATGGCACACGAGAAGCAGCAGTGCGCGCTGCGGCGGTTCTTCTACGACTTTGAGCAGGGCATTCGCGCCGGCGGCGTTGAGCTCATCGACGGCATCGACGATCGCCACGCGCCAGCCCCCCTCCCCGGCCGTCGAGCCGAAAAACGGAACTGCGCGGCGCACATCGTCGACTGCGATATCCTGACGAAGCTTGCCTTTGTCATTAAGGGTGCGCTCAAGGACTAGAAGATCGCTGTGTGCCTGACCCGCGATGCGGCGCGCGACGGGATGGTCCGGCGGCACGTCGAGTGATTTCGCCGCCTGCACCTCGCGTGTTGCAGGATTTGGATACGCGAGCACGAAGCGGGCTATTCGATAGGCGAGCGTTGCTTTGCCGATGCCGCGTTCGCCGCCGATCAGCCAGGCATGCGGCACGTGACCGGAGCGATAGGCGTCGAGCAGCGTGCGATCGGCCTCCGCGTGACCGAACAGCACGGCGGTTTCGCGTGGATGGGGTGTCTCGGCGGCTTCCTCAACCTCGGTCGCGGCCGCGCTCATGACGCCGCGTCCTTTACCTGCGGCGATGGCTTGGGTGAATTCTGGGCCGGCAGCAGGCGGTCCTGCACGATACGCCAAATGCGGTCGGCAACTTCCTGCATGGGCGCCATCGTATCGATGATCACGCAGCGTTCGGATTCCACGGTTGCAACCGCGCGAAATCCTTGGCGCAACGTTTCGTGGTACGTGAGGGTTTCTTGCTCGAAGCGGTCGGCTTTCGATTTGCCTCGACGTTCGAGTGCGCGTTGCAATCCCACATTAGCCGGTAAATCGAGCATGAATGTAAGATCCGGCATGGTTTGCGCGACCACGATGCGCTCGAGCGCGCGAATCACCGGCGGGGCGACTTGACCGACAATGCCCTGATAGACACGGGTGGAATCGACAAAGCGATCGCACACCACCCATTGGCCGCGTTCCAGCGCGGGGCGGATGACCAGTTTGAGATGATCGTCGCGCGCGGCCGCGAACAGGATGGCTTCGGCGTCAGGCCCAAACGGCTGCGCCGCGCCCGACAACAGAACGTGCCGGATGATCTCAGCGCCGGGCGAGCCGCCGGGCTCGCGCGACTGCTTGACGGAAATCCCGAGCGATTTGAGCTTTTCGACCACCAGCGCGGAATGGTTTGACTTGCCAGTCCCCTCGCCGCCCTCAAAAGTGATGAATCGCCCTTGCATCCGGTGTCTCGCAGCCTGCTCCTCGTGCAAGGAGCTTATGGCCGCACTATAGCCTTTGGGCACCGGCGCGGAATAGTTTGTACATCAATTCGGCAGCGCCATCGACGGCACGCTGCGTGGTGCTGCCGGTTCCCACAGCCTCGCCTGCCTGCAGCGGGACCTCGATGGTCAGGATATCGCCGCGCCAGACTTTGAGCGTGCCGATGGGTTGGCCCAGCGAGACCGGCGCACGCACGGGGCCGTCGTAAACGACCTTGGCGGTGAGTCTTTCATTTCCACCGCGCGGCACCAGAAGACGGACGGCCTCTTTGCTAACGAGCGGCACGCTGCTCTTGGCGCCGCCGAACAGCTTGGCCTCTGCCACGGCCTGACCTTCAGCAATGAGGTAGCGGGCCTCGAACCCCTTAAATCCCCATTCCAAGAGTTTCTTGCCCTCGTCTGTGCGATCCTTTTCGGTCTTTGCGCCGGCGATCACCACAATCAAGCGCAATCCGTTCTGGAGCGCGGAGCCGACCATGTTGAAGCCGCCATCAGGCGCGGAACCGAACTCCAGCCCATCGACACCGAGACCGAGGGGAAGCAGCGTATTGCGGTTGGTTTGCCGGATCTTACTCCAGGTGAATTCGCTTTCTTTGTACCAGGGATAGAATTCCGGATAGGTGCCGACGATGTGCGCTGCAATCTTGGTGAGTTCGCGCGCGGTGACGCGCATGTTGGGGTCCGACGCTCCGTAGGAATTTGTGAAATTCGATTTGTTCAAGCCGAGTTCGCGGGCGCGATCGTTCATCAGGCGCGCGAATTCTCCTTCATTGCCGCCGATGGCTTCGGCCAACACGATGCAGGCGTCATTGCCGGACAGGATCATGGCCCCTTTGAGGAGGTCACGTACCTTTATCTTGCTGTGGATCGCGGCAAACATCTTGCTGCCGCGGGACGGTGCACCGCCCTTGCGCCAGGCGTTTTCACTGACTGTGAACTCCTGATCGAGCGTGATATTGCCAAGGGCGAGTTGGTCGAAAGCCACTTCGGCTGTTATCAACTTTGCAAGGCTTCCAGGGTCGATGAGTTGATCGGCGGCCTTCTCGTACAGGACAGCGCCGCTATCGGCATCGATTAAAATGGCGTTGGTTGCGGTCAGCGCAAATGGGTCATCCTTCTTGTTCGGTGTTGCGGGCGCGGTAAGCGCCGGAGCAAGGCCGAGAAGCAAGACCGCGGCCGCAGCAGGTCGAAGGAAGACTGATCGCATAATTCGTGCACTTTTGGGCGCAGGCCCCCGCGAGAGTGCTTAGCAAGACTTCGATCAAAATGAAATGGCGTAGCGAATTGAAGGCCTAGTAGAGGCCGCGGCCTTTGAACGCTGCGCCGTGCTCCGGCACTGGAGCATAGGCGGTCATCAAGCTGGGATGCATAACGGGCACTGTGGGAGCCGATGCGGCGACGCGAACCAAGGGGGTTAGCGGCTCGTCAATGCGCAGGGATTCTGCGAGTTTGTTGTCGTCGGAGCCGCTGAGCGCCGCCCGCCCGACATATTCGACGCGCACGTGCGCAACGCCCTTATCGTAAAATCCAAGAATTTTTGCGGCGCGCACGGATACGTCGATCACGCGGTTGTCGTGATAGGGCCCGCGATCATTGACGCGAACGACGACGGACCGGTGGTTTTCTAAGTTGGTTACGCGCACGTAACTGGGCAAAGGCATCGTTGGATGCGCGGCCGAAAGTGACATCATATCAAAGACTTCCCCGTTAGCCGTGAGGCGGCCCTGGAAGTCCGCACCATACCACGAGGCCTGGCCTTCGGCGCGATAAGCGGAATCTTCTCGAGGAACGTAAGTGCGCCCGCCGATCACATAAGCATCGCCGACGCGGTATTTCCCGCCCCCTTTTGGGACAGGCTCGCCGGGCGCGACAACACGCAGGCTCGATTTCACGCCATATTTGGAGTTGACGTTGCCCGAACTGCAATCGGCAAGCGCCAGCCCTAAAACTGCAACTGCACCGCATCGTGCTGTCGCGCCGAGCGAACTCAACAAATGACGCTGCTGCATCTACGTACCCACCCAACGCAACTGTACGCTACTGCTTACATTCTCGCGCGAAGGCCCTACCCCTGGCGCGATCAGATCAAATTCTACTCAATTTTATTAAAATAACGCTTCTTAGCGTTCACACCTACGAAACTACACCGGGTTGGTAAAAGATTCGTATTTAAACGGCTGTCCGTGTTTGGGATTTCCGACGAGGTGTTAGCGGCACCTTCGTTACAGTTGATATGCGTCGTAATTTGCGATGCGCGTTGAGCTTGCGTGATAGCGCGGTATGAAGCGACACGCGGCGCAATGAACGTGCGCCGCAATTCAAGTGTGACATAAGTGTGGCGCAGACGTTGACGAGAAGTTACGAGCGATCGCTTCCGTCAAATTTATCTCGATAGCGATGCTGTTGAAAAATTCAGTTGCGGCGTGCGTTTTCACACGAGCCGCGGAAGTTTATTTTCTATCATGAGGTGACATGGCCGCCGCTATGCGCGCATACGTGAGTCTTCATCAGTGAATTTTCGTACCCTCATGTTGCTGTCTGTTAACCGCGCGAGATTTTTCCGAGATTTAGATTTCGATTTCGTACGTGACGGCGGTTGCCGACACCAACGCGGTGAGCGACGACGCAACACTGACGGTCAACGCCGCGGCCGGCGTGCTGGCCAACGATACCGCCGACGCCGACGATCAATCGACGCTGGCTGTGACCACGACCGGCAACCTGACCGGCTCGCTCGGCGGCACGCTGGTGATGGCGGCCGACGGCAGCTACACCTACGATCCGCACAGCATCGCGGGCATCGAGAGCCTGCCGCTCGGCCCGCAGCTCGAGACGTTCAACTACTCGATCGCGGACGGTCACGGCGACGTGGCGTCATCGACGCTGGCGATCACGGTTAATATCCCAGTCAAGAGCGTAGATGCTAAGGACGATACGGCAACAGTAAGTGTGCAGAGTGGCAAAAAGAACAATCACGGCGACGATGATGATCACCATCATCACCATTGCGATAACCAGGCCGGAGGTGGTAACGGGAACGGCAATACGACGTTGGTTGTTTCGGCGGCGGATGGCGTGCTGTCGAATGACCTTGGTGACCCGGACGATCCGCTACACGTTTCAGCCGTGAATGGCCAGACAGCTTCGGTCGGTCAGATGATCACGTTGCTGTCAGGCGCGCACCTTACGCTCAACTCGGATGGAAGCTATATCTACGATCCGAGCACGATGACCATTCTCCAACACTCGAACGGCGGTGGCATGATCCACGATACGTTCCAGTATACGGTGAGCGATGGCCATGGTGACATGGACACCGCAATGGTCGACATCACGGTAAACGTGGGAGACAACAATAATAATCACCATCACCATCACCACCACCACCATGATCATGGTCATCACTTCCATGACGAGCGCTTCGAAGACCATGGCTCGGGCTGGCTATCACAGGCAGGAGGGTCAAACCAACACGACATCGTCAACCAGATGTCGGCGCCAATCGGAGGCGACTTCGAGAGCGGACATTCCAGTTCGCACGGCCAGAGTTCGAACCACGCCGACAACCATTCGCTGCAATACGATGGACACGGCTCAATTGGGCACGCAGCCCTCGCGCTCGCTCAGTTGGAGCATGGCTCATCGATGCATCATAACTTCCACTGAGTCAGTGAACAATACGGTGTAATCCGCGGCCTGATGCCAATTTGAAGATTGGTGTCAGGCCGCTCGTTTTATCAGGGCCATTCGAAGCCAGCGATCCGATTCAGCCGGACACAATTGCCCGCGCCGTATTAATTTCAAAGGTAATCCAAATGCCGTGCAGCAAATTTGACCATCAGTCGATTTCCAGTGGTAATCCGATGGCAACTGCAAATTTTATCACTTGCAGCCAAGTCCTAAATCATTGATTTTCCGACTCGGACGGGTGACCGAGTGGTTTATGGTACCGGTCTTGAAAACCGGCAGAGGGGCAACTCTCTCGTGGGTTCGAATCCCACCCCGTCCGCCAAATCACATTCAAATAATTTGTGTTTTATCAATTTATTTAATTTAACCCCGGATCAATCCACGGACACGTCCAAGATACCGATGTGGCTTGAATTGCGCTAAACGTCTGATTTCGCTCGATAATCTAGCAGAAATTGAATTTAGAGCCACGATGACAGTTCCCACGCAATCCATGGGTGCCGCTCAACGTCATTGCCGACAACTGCGGGACAAGCGTCCGCATGATTGTAAAGACTTACGCTAAAATCCTAGCTGAAAAGCGCCGTGACTTTATCGAGCGGGGCGCGCCGACGATTGCGGAACGTCGAATCTAGTAGCTGCGCTTAATATGAAAGCGACCTATGCCAAATGAAAATCGCCTCTATGCAAATGCAACAGGCCGGTGGTTATTCCCGCCAGCGTGAGCGTGTCACCGTGCGTATCTGTGATTACAGCGCCACCGGCGGTATTCGTTGTGTGTCTTAAAATGGCATTCACGCTTGAAAACAGCGACTTATCAAACTGGATGACGTCTTGATGCACGTTGAAATCGGTGATCTTGTCAGCTCCGAAATTCGGACGAAACAAGAATGTATCGTGCTCCTTGCCGCCGGTCAGGGTATCACCATTACCGCCTATTAAAATATCTGGTCCGTTGCCGCCGATGAGAACATCTTTGCCGGCTGAGCCGTCCAGAACGTTTTCCCAATGGTTACCCTTTAGCGTCGTATTGAAGCCGGATTTATAGCTCGCATCCTGATCGTAAATGACAATGCTGAGGATCGTCGTGGAAGAAGTGGCCCCATACCCATCGGAAGCGGTGTAGGTGAAGGTATCTTGGGGCACGAATGTGGGGGAGGAGTCACCCCAGTCTGCGTGCCTATGTTCGTGATGATGACCACGGTGTCCGTGGTCATGGTCCGCGACATAACTATAACTTCCGTCACCGTTCAGGATCAGCCAGCCATATTTTCCGTGTACCGCATATCCGACGTTTGCCGCCGATCCATTGACTGCGCTGACGGTGAGACGACCTTGGTCTGTAATATCTGGATCGGTATCGTTTGCGAGAACACCGTGTACGGCATTGACGTGGAGGCTCTTTCCCTTGCCAACACCATTGCTATCGGGAGAAGCAATCGGACTATCATTAGCGCCTTTGATTGTAATCGTTACCGGTTGAACCGACGTGGCCGAATGTGGCCATGTCTGCTCCTACCCCAACATCAGACATTCGAGCTCACCGCACAATCGGTTGAAATGTGCCATGAACGGACTCATGCACCGCAACAAACAGCATCCTTATTCGATCAGTTGGTTTGCGCGGCTCGCATGTTACGGCGCATTATTCTACTTTCGCCTCTTCCGTGAGCGGGGACAAGGGATGCACCGTTCAACCCGCGGTCTACCGCTTCTCGGCGATGGTCTTGAGTAGCGGCGCGAGGCGAGCAATGTCGCCGCGGATCTGTGCGTCGAAGCGGTCGAGCCCGATATCGCGCAGATCAATGCCCTGGGTGCGGATTTTCGCCTGTAGCTCGGGGTCTTTGCTTGCTTCCGTAATCGCCTGGTTGAGCGTCGCGAGGATTGGCTTTGGCGTCTTCCCTGGCGCGAGGATGCCGTACCATGTGCCGTATTCGTAATCGATGCCTTGGGACAGCGCGGTCGGGATTGAGATCGGGCTGGTCACCGGCTCCTTGGCTGCCACTGCGAGCGCTCGCAGCCGGCCATCCTCCAACAGCGGGAGAACAAATGCCATCGGCACGAACGAGACCTGGATGCGTCCGCCCAACAGGTCTGCGATGATCGTCGCACTCACCGTGTACGGAACGTGGACGATGTCTGTATTGGTCTTATGCGCGAAATAAGCGCCGGCCAAATGCGTCGAGGTACCGATTCCGGCGGAACCGTAGTTGATCGTACCGGGCTTGGCTCGGGCGAGTTCGACAAACTCCTTGAGGCTCGAAACCCCGAGCGAGGGCGGCACGACGACGATGGCAGGAGCTTCACCGACCAGTGAGACGCCGGCGAAATCGCCGACCGGATCAAACGGCAGGCTCTTGTTCATGGTTCCGAGAATAGCGTGGCCGGAATTGGCAAACAGCACGGTGTAGCCGTCGGCTGCCGCGCTGGCCACGACTTGCGCGCCAATTAGGCCACCGGCGCCCGCCCGGTTGACGACCACGACCTGCTGACCGAAGCGCTTCGACAACTTGTCGGCATAGAAGCGCGCCAGAATGTCTATCGCCGTACCCGCCGTGATCGGTGCGACAATTGTGATCGAACGAGAGGGATACTGCTCCTGGCCACGCACCTGCCCGCAAAGGCAGACAAAAGTCGCGACCATTATCATCGTAAGCTTCGAAACTGTCATGATGTCTTAACTCCCCGGGCCAGTCGATCGACCCTAATATTATCTCGTTTCAATACACCACCACCGCGCGCACTGGGGACGCCTCAGCGCCGATCATCTTGAGCGGCAGGCCGATCAGGGTAAAGCGGTCCTTCTCGATGCGGTCGAGGTTCTTCAGATAAGGCATGGTGATGACGCCGTGCTCGCTTAGCGTCCGCGAGTTATGGAACACGCGCGGCGCGTTTGGCTCGTCGTTGCCGTGATAGAAATCGTAGCCGACGATCATGACACCCTTATCGATGCACCACATGGTGGCGCCGATGGTTAGATAGGGCGATTCCTTCATCCACTTCTCGGAGCCGCCGTCGTAGCTGTTGTTATGGTCGGTCCGCAGCAGAAGCCGATCACCCTTGCGGATGCGGTTGTCGAGTCTTTTCTCCAGGTCTTTCTCGGTGATGGCCTTGCCAGGCATCTTGTCGCGAAGGTCGGCGACTATGGCGTCACCCATGAACAGCTCAAGCGGGAGCTGATGGATCTGCGTACCGCCGCGCACGTTGTGCTCTGGCGCATCAACGTGGCTGCCGGCGTGCAGGCGCATATGCACGCCGCGCACGATCTGACCCGCGCCGCCCGGCGCGTCGTGCTCCTTGAGGACTTCCATCTCGAATTGCATGTCCTTTTTGAATCCCGCGGGCGTGCGCATCGAGTAATTTTTGGGGTCGAGCTCAAGGCTGATATCGACGATGGTCTGGTAGGAAAGTGGCATGGAGCATCCTTGATTCCCGAACCGGCTATGATGGATTTATAATGCCCCGAAATAGCTCAAGAGGGAACACGATGAAGCTTCGCTGCCGTCAATTCTGCGCCTCACGGCGGGCGCTGCTACTCTCACCATTGGGTGGAGTGATGCCGGCGCGTAGGGTTTCCCTCGAAGTCACAGCATCGACTGTGAGGTGATGTCTCGACCGAAGAGCAGACATTCCGGGATGGCAGAAAAGTGCCATTAGCGACCGAATTGCGATGTCCGAGTTGAGTCCGATTTACACTCGATAGCGACCGAACAGCGGACGTTCCAGTTCGTTTGACTTGGTACGGTATAAAGGCGCAGAGTTTTTGTCTAAGCTCGCGAGTCCGACAATCAATCGTTGGGCCTCAGAATCCGGAGGAAATATCATGAAAAGAATTGCTCTGGCAGTCACTCTGTTGGTTGGTTCGATCACATGCTCGGCGTTGGCGCAGGAGGCTCTCGTCGTTCAACCCGACACGCTCAAATGGGGCGCAGGGCCTCCGTTTCTCCCGACGGGCCCACAGTCGGTGCTCATATCCGGCGATCCCACCAAGGAAGGGCCCTATGTCTTACGTTTGAAGTTTCCCGCCGGTTTCAAGATTGCACCGCACATGCATCCCAACGACGAGAACGTCACCGTCATTTCAGGGATGTTCCATTTCGGAATTGGAGAGAAATTCGACGAGGCTAAGGCTCAAGCAGTCAAACCAGGCGGCTTTGCGCAGGCGCCAAAGGGCGTCAAACATTTCGCATGGGCGAGCCAGGAAACGGTCATCCAGCTACATGGTGTTGGGCCTGCCGGGTTCACGTATGTGAATCCCGCTGAAGATCCCCGGAAGAAATAGCAACTGCTCTCGTCCCACATGTCTGCTTCGGATCTAGGCTGTGTGAAAACTCATACATCAGAAAAATGTAGAAAATATAACTCTCTAATATGGCATCAAGCCGTTTGCACGCAGTATGATTTGACTCTCCCTATGCGCAATCGCTTCGAGAGTTTTCTACGCGCGCGGTAGGCGTTGGAGTTTTTACACAGCCTGGGTCAAAAGTGTCACTTCGGGGATGCGCCAGCCATGTCCGCTAACTACCCGTTCGCGTCCACAAAGCGGAGATTCCAGATCGGCAGCAAAGGACCATGTGCAGAAATTTGGAGCGCGCTATCCTCTGTTGTCGGAAATTGGCATAATACAAATGGTGACTAGCCGAAACCGTTCGACGAAGAAACAAGAGTTCGGCGCCAAAATCCACACAAGAGCCGCTCAATGCAAAGCTCAATTGCAACTGTCTCGCTTAGCGGCGGGTTAGCGGAAAAGCTGGAGGCAATCGCAGCCGCCGGTTTCGTCGGCGTAGAAATCTTCGAAAGCGACCTTTTATCATTTAGTGGAACGCCGAAAGACGTGGCCCAAATCGTGGCCTCGCTCGGCTTGACGATCACAACGCTCCAACCGTTCCGTGATTTCGAAGGCATGCCCGAGCCGCAGCGCAGCCGTACTTTTGCCCGTGCCGAACGAAAGTTCGATCTGATGGGCGAGCTCGGCTGCAAGCTACTGATGATCTGCAGCAATGTGGCGCCCGGCTCGCTTGGCGGCATCGACCGCGCCGCGGCCGATTTCCATGAGCTCGGCGAGCGCGCGCAGAAGCGCGGGATTCGCGTCGGCTTCGAGGCGCTAGCGTGGGGTCGCCACATCAGCGATTACCGCGACTCATGGGAGGTGGTGCGCCGCGCGGATCATCCGGCGATCGGCCTCACGCTTGACAGCTTTCATATCCTTGCACGAAGGACTGACCTTAAAGCCATACGTTCGATTCCCGGCGACAAGATCGCCCTTGTCCAGCTTGCAGACGCGCCGTGACTCGACATGGATGTCATGTCGTGGAGCCGGCACTTCCGCTGCTTACCGGGTCAAGGCGATTTTCCGATCATCGATTTCATGGAGGCAGCGCTAGCCACCGGCTACGACGGGCCAATCTCGCTTGAAATCTTCAACGATCAATTTCGTGCCGGCTCCCCGCGCAGCGTCGCGATCGACGCTCAACGCTCGCTTGTCTATCTTATGGATCAGTTGCGTGGACACGTCAGTGTGATCGCGAAAGCCGTTCCGCAACTGCCACCACGCTCGCATTGCCTGGGTGTCGAGTTCTTGGAGTTTGCCGCCGACGACCGCGCGGCGGCCAATTTTGCGCGCCTGTTCACAGGATTGGGATTTCGCAAGGTCGGCGAACACAAATCAAAGGCGGTGAGCCGCTGGTCTCAGGGTTCGATCAATCTCGTGCTCAATTGCGACAACGAAGGTTTCGCACATGCCCACCAGATCACGCACGGCCCGTCAGTCTGCGCCATCTGCCTAAAGGTCGAGAATGCCGACGCGACGCTCGATCGCGCGCAAATGTTGCTCGACACGCCGTTTCGTCAGGCGGTCGGTCCGGCCGAATTGGAGATTCCGGCGGTACGCGGGGTCGGCGGAAGCCTGCTTTATTTTGTTGATCCAAAAAGCGCGTTGGGTCGGCTCTGGGAAATCGATTTCGTCGCGCCAGAACATCCGGCTCGGAATTCGGGGGCGGGTCTAACCGTAATTGATCACATCTCGCAATCGATGCACTATGAGGAAATGTTGTCCTGGCTGCTGTTCTACACGTCGTTGTTTGAGGTAACCAAGACGCCGCAGCTCGACGTTATCGATCCGGGCGGCATCGTGCGCAGCCAAGTGATCCAGACCAACGACGGGACGCTGCGCATTGCGCTCAATGCCTCTCAGAGCCAACAGACTTTGTCGTCGCGTTTCCTTTCGAACTACTTCGGCTCGGGAGTGCAACACGTTGCGTTCGCGACAAATGACGTCGTGGCGGCTGTCAAGCAGCTCCGCGCGAACGGAGTGGAGATGCTTTCAGTTTCGGAAAACTATTACGACGACCTGGAGGCGCGGACCGACCTTTCAGCTGAACGTCTCAATTTGTTGCGCGCCGGTAACATCATGTACGACAAAGATAATGTGGGAGAGTATTTGCAGGCATACACTGCAACTTTTGACGGCCTATTCTTTTTCGAAATTGTCGAACGCCGCGCCTACCAGGGCTTCGGCGCGATCAACGCGCCAATTCGGCTTGCGGCGCAGGCGCGGCAGCTCAATTCCACGAGATTGACTTAGAGGCCGTTTCGAAACCCGGTGGGGTCGGCCCTCCTCGGTTCTTCGGAACACGAAAATAGCGATATGTGGCTGCCAGACACCGCAAAACGGTGGCAATAGTCACCCTTGAAGCTGTCGGCAGTGGGTTTCGAAACGGACTCTTAG
>PNAI01000047.1 GCA_003169835.1 Hyphomicrobiales bacterium
GTTCTCGGCGCTGGATCCGAACATGCGCGCGCGCATGCGTAGTGAGATGGAACGGATCTGGCTTGAGACCGGCAAGACCGTCGTCTTCGTGACACACGACCTCGACGAGGCTCTCCAGCTTGCTGATCGCACGGTCGTGCTGTCGAACAAGCCGACCGGCGTTCTCGACATCATCGAGTTGCACACGCCGCGGCCGCGCGCCCAAGGCGACCGCCACCTCGATGCGCCTCGCCAGAAATTGGTTAAGCTGTTTCGCTCACTGGAGCAGCCGGTTCTGCGGAAGGAGACTGCCTCATGATCAATCGTCGTTCCGCTCTCAAGCTCGCGGCCGCACCGGCGCTGATGGCCGTGGCTCGACCGGGCTTTGCCAAGGAAAAGATCACGTACGCCTATCTGCTCGATCCGGCTTACGATGCGGTCACCTGGGCACTGAGCAATGGCAAGGTGAAATCCGACACCATCGAGGTGGAGGCGCGCGGCCTCGCGATCCCGCAACTGATCCAGGCCACGTCGGCCAAGCAGTACGATGTCATTATGACGGCGGTGATCGCGCTGCCCCGAGCCCAGGAGCGGGGGCTCGAGCTGCGGGTGCTGTCCACGGCGCTGCAGCAGTCGCCTGGCGGCGAGGGCGGCGGCATCTGGGTCAAGAGCGACTCTCCAATCAAGAATCCGGCAGAACTGAAGGGCAAGACGCTCGGCTCGTACGCGCTGCGCTCAACAGGGTACACGCAGGTCCGCCTGGCACTGATCAAGAAATACGGACTGAACGCGGCACTGGAAGGTGGCGACGTCAAACAGGTCGAGATCCAAGCGCCGAACCTGCCGGGCGCGCTCGCTGCGGGCCAGATCGATGCGGCGACGCTGATCCACAGCCAGGCATTTCGCGCGCTCAAGTCGGGCGAATTCCGTACGATCGCGGAGACCGGGCGCGACAACATCGAGGTCTCCGGCACGCGCTTCATCAGCGCGCTCAACGTGTCTTACCCGGACAAGCTGGCGCAGCGGCCGGATGCCTTCAAGGAGTTCGATCGCATGTTCCGCGAGTCGGTGCAGTATGCGCTGGCGCACAAGGACGAGGCCTTCGGCGCCGTCGGCAATAAAACCAATCTGCCACCCGAATTCTTCGAGTGGTGGTTTTCTAAGAGTTCCGATGTGCCCGGCACCTTCACCGATGAGCACGCCAAGATCATCATGAAGTTCTACGAGCTGTCGAAGGAAATCGGGATGATCAAAAGCTTTCCTGATGTCCGCACGCTCGTCTGGGACCACGCGCTCAAGGCCTGATGGTCGACACCGGCATCGCGCTCGCGCCACCTTCGCGCCCGCATATGGTGATGGCGCGAACGCTTGCGGCGCATCTGTTTTCGCTGCTGTTCCTCGCGGCTTGGGAGGCGGCGTCGCTCGTCGCGCCGTCGTACTTGATACCGGGCCCCGTTGAAGTCGCGCAGCGCCTGGGACAGTTCGTCGCCAGCACACGCGACCTCGGTCATCTCGGTGCATCGCTGTTTCATGTCGCCGCGGCGATCGCGATTTCCTTCGTCATCGGCTCTCTTCTGGCGCTCATTCCCTACTATGTGCCGATGCTGCGGCTCGCGATCGAGCGAGTCATCGGTCCGTTCCTCAATGCGTTCTCGGCGATTGGCTGGACGCTGCTGGCTATCATGTGGTTCGGCGTGACACCGCTGACCGTGATCTTCGCCATCAGCGCGGTGCTGACGCCGTTCGCCCTGGTCAACATGTCGGCCGGCCTTGCCCATATTGACGCCGAGATCACGGAAATGACGGAGAGCTTCACACGCGCTCGCATGCGCGCGTTCAGACTCGTGATCGTGCCGTCGCTCTATCCGTTTATCTTTGCCACGCTGCGGATCATGTTCGGCGTTTCGTGGAAGGTGACACTGACCGCCGAGTTGTTCGGAGGCAACTCCGGGCTCGGCTACATGATCAATCTTGCGCGGCAGGAGTTCGACACCACGACGATCTTCGCGGCCATCGTCCTCATCATCGCCTTGGTCCACGGTATGGACCGCTACATACTCGGTCCGCTGCAAGCCAGCGTGTCGCGCCATTATGCCGGTTGAAGTAGCATCGCGTGGACGAGCCCTCACCGAGCATCTCATCGGCGAAGGCGTTGTTTTGCTCATGCTGTTCGGCTGGTGGGCGACCTCGCGCGGCCTCCCGGAGTTCATCATGCCGGGTCCGCTTCCGGTGCTGGCAAGGCTCGTGGAGCTTTTCGCATCGCCCGAATTCCTCTGGCACTTGTTCGCGTCGACCTGGCGCGTGCTGGTGTCGATCATTGTCGCGATGCTGATCGGCGGGGGTCTGGCATTCCTAGCCTATGGCGTTCCGTGGCTCGGCGGCGTCGTCGACGACCGGATCAAGCCCGTGCTCAATTCTTTTCCGTCGATCGGTTGGGCGATCCTTGCCGCGATCTGGTTCGATCCGGGCAGCTTCGGCGTTGTATTCGTCGAAGTCGCGATCCTGATTCCGTTTTGTCTGATCAACATCGCCGAAGGCCTGCGCGACATCGACAGCGAGCTGATGGAGATGGGACGGAGTTTCACGCGGCACCGCGCCCGCATCCTGTGGCGGCTGACCCTCCCACTACTAGTGCCATATGGCCTTTCCGCGACCCGCATCGCATACGGAATCGCATGGAAAATCGCGTTGGTTGCCGAGTTGCTCGGCGCGCCGAGTGGGCTCGGTTATCTGATGCTGCAGGCTCAGACCGCCGCCGACAGCACGACGTTTCTTGCCATTTGCTTTGCCATCGTGCTGATCTTCGTGGCGGGCGAGCGTCTGATAATTGTTCCATTGGAGCGGCGTTTCGCGCGCCGCTGAGAGGTGGATCATGACGACGACCGCGACCGAAGAGCCGACAGCTCACACGACGAGTGGCGACCTGCGCGGTGCCCGCGAGAACGGCGCAAGCGTTTTCCGTGGAGTGCCGTACGCAGCCGCGCCGGTTGGCGAACTGCGCTTTGCGCCTCCGCAAGCCCCACCTGCATGGCAAGGCGTGCGCGACGCCACGTGCGATGGAACGATTGCACCGCAGGGCCGCTCGCGGCTCGCGCATATCATGGGCGATTTCGAACGCCCGCAGTCCGAAGATTGCCTCACCCTCACCGTCTGGACGCCGGCGCTGGATGCACGGAAGCGCCCCGTGATGGTGTGGATCCACGGCGGCGCCTATTCTAGCGGCGCCGGCTCGCTCCCGTGGTACTCGGGCGAGCGGTTCGCAGCCAACGGCGACGTCGTGTTCGTCTCGGTGAGCTACCGGCTTGGCGCACTGGGATTCCTGTACCTGCCCGGCGTAAGCGACGGCAATCTGGGCCTGCTCGATCAGGTCGCAGCGTTGCGATTCGTACGCGACAATATCGCGGCGTTCGGCGGCG
>PNAI01000021.1 GCA_003169835.1 Hyphomicrobiales bacterium
GATAACAGATGACGGGGCCCGCCGGGAAGACGTCGGTAGCGCGTGGCTTCCTACTATCGTGCACAGATTCCGCATCCGCTATCATTTCGAAAGTACGGAACACGACATGATGCGGGGCGAGGTCAATCAATTCATTTAGGAATACTATTTCTACATGAGTCACGCTCTGAGACCGTGTTTGTCTGAGGGAACGCGCATCCCCCGTGCCCAAAGCGGCCAACCTCGTTCCAAAAAAGCCCAGGTAGGTCCCTTGCCACTGTACCTGCGGCCCGTCAGAATTAGCATTGGGTTCAGTTGTCAGAGGTGTTGCGTCATGTTCGTAGCTGCCCATCGGATTCTGCTCTCGCTGGTGCTGTGCACATTGTCGCTGTTCGCCGGCCCGGCATTTGCTGCGGGCGAGGCTGTTGAATATTCCGGCGAAGGAAAGCCGGGCACAATCGTCGTGCAAACCGATGAGCGAAAACTCTATTACATTGTTGGGGAAGGCAAGGCGCTACGCTACACCGTTGGCGTTGGTCGCGCTGGCAAGGCATGGTACGGCACGACATCCATAGCCAGCAAACACCTCCGACCAGCCTGGACCCCTCCAGCCGATATGCGTGGGAGCAGGGGCGCTTTTGTCATCGAGTCGGGGGCGCCTAACAATCCAATGGGAGAGGCCGCGTTGGTGCTCGTTGACCACGAGCTGGCGATCCATGGGACGAACAATCCAGGATCCATCGGGGGATTTGTCTCTGCAGGCTGCATTCGCATGCACAATGCCGACATCTTGGATCTCTACAATCGCGTGAAGGTAGGCACCCGGGTTGTGATGGCGCATTGATGCGGGCGGAGCCTGGTCCGCGCCCCGATTTCAAAATTCGACGCTGACGTGGCTACAGTTGATTTCAGAAAATCTCACGCCAGCTCGCGATTGCTGTTTGATTGCTCAATTGGGCGAGCCGGACTTTGAAAGTCGTTGCGCCAGATGCTGGCGTGCCGTGTGAACTACGTCTTCGCTCATGTCTGCTTGCCGTAAGATCCACTGCAAGTAGTCAGATGGAACGGCGTCCCACGGCTGATCCCGGTATTTGCCAAAAGGTACCTTGGGCAGCAGCAACGGCTCTCCGGTCCAAGCAATGAGATCATCGATAGATGCCTTCTTGAGCATTTCGCGTAAGAGATGGGCGGTGACATAGGCATCAGGCAGTGCGCGGTGAGCTCGATCGGCAAGCGAGCGATCCAGCTGCAGTTGCAGCCAATAGCGTAATACCTGATTGGAATGTCTTGGCGCTTGGGGCCACAGCCGAACGGCGCCCTTGTAGGTGCAAATCAACGGAATGCCACGTAGGAGGGCAGGGGTCAGCCATTGCTTTTCAAAGCCAGCGTTATGAGCTGCAAACGCGACGAGATCAGAACAAGCGCTTCGATTAAAAAATGCGTCGGCCACAACTTTCCATGGTTGAGCGTGCGCCACATCCTCATCGGTGATGTGGTGCACGGCCTGCGCTTCCGCCGGTATGAGGCAGGGCGGCTTAACTAAATGTTCCTCATGTCGTGCGATGGTTCCGTCTGGTAGCAAATCAACTGATCCCACTTCGACAACATGGGCTGTCGCGTCGATGCCAGTGGTCTCTAAATCAATGATGCGAATGGTCATTGGCGGGCTTGAAAGTTATCCTTGAGGTAAGCCGCAACGACGTTATTGTCTTCGGCAGTGGTAGGCAATCCAGCGATGCAAGCAAGTCAACTCCAATAACGGCGACCATGCTTTACGACCTGGTGCAGTGCCCGCACCGTTGCTGCAATACGTAGCAATGAGGAATAGGCATAGGCCTGGGAAATCTGGTAGCGCATTAGTGTAGCACGTGGATAAGGAAGCCGATGATGGCGACCGAGATACGGCTGAGACATCCGGAAACAGGCGAGGAGATTGTCACCTACGAGGGCTATAGTTGGACGAGTCTCTTCTTCGGTGCGTTTCCCACACTCCTGCGTGGCGACATAGCACTTGGGCTCGCCGTATTCGCGGTGATCGTGGTACTTGCGGTCGGCGCATTCGCTGTGGGCCTTCCCACATGGCTCGCCTCGGGAGTTGTCGGTGGCATATGGGGATTATTCTATAATGGCATTCGTATCGACCGCCTGCGTCGCGCAGGATATGAGGTCGTGACCGAGCCACCAAAGCAGGTGCAGACCTGAGCTAGGCAGCGCCAAATATTTGTTTAGATGCATGTCGCTTTGGGTCACAAAAGTTGAAAGGCTCTCTGCGAGCAAATGTTTTCTGCTTTGTCGATAAGGACGGACATTGGACCGCGCTGCTGACAAGTCTGTTTAGTGCCATGGCCATTCGGCAATTGCTGAGGGTTTTCATATCGGCGGAAAGACCTGCGACGGAGTCGGATCATACGGCCCAGGGAAAGACAAATCGGAAGGCTTTGCGTTCCTTCTCATCAAGCAGCGTTTCGCGACCGTGGATGTCACGGTCGGTCGATCGCCACGCGCTGATTTTGCTTGGATCGGTCCACACGGTCTTGAACTCGGCGGGCACATGAAATTCGAGAAAGCGCATGTCGCTACCGGCCGCAGCCTTGATTGAATGTCGCTCACCGTCGGGGAAATAGACCAAGTCGCCCTGGCTTATTGAATACTCTTGCCCATTCGCCTGCGCAGTACCGCGGCCAGTTATGAAGTAAAAAAAGGTATCAGCCCCCTCGTGATGGCTGTCCGGCGCCACGCTGCCCGAAGGATAGATGACCATCTCGACCTGCATCGCCGTGGTCTCGCACATATCTGCGGCTACGAGATGGATGCGTTTGCGCGCGTCATGCTCGGATGCCAGCACCGGTTCGCGCTCCCATTCGGTCACGATGAAAAGCGGGCGGCTGTTTACAGTGCCAGAATGTACCGGTCCGACATCGGGGATTTCGGCGTAAAGGAAGGACGCGCCATTACTGCTAATAAGCGTGGCATCGAAGCCGGGCGGCAGAAAAGCCGAATGTGCCTCGGTCATGCGATCGGTGTAATAGGCATGAAACGTTACCCCGCCTTCTAGCACCTGCATCCACGCGATCGTTTTCTTAGACAGATCGAACTGCATCGACGCGCCAGCCGCTAATTTGATGCGGTCGAGCCGCATCCCAGCGTCCTTAACGCGTTCATCCGCTAACAGCCTTTGGCGAGACACGCCGGCACCGAATGGCTCGACCGCAACGGTCATTTGGTTGAATGCAATCACGGCGAAAGCCTATGGCCCCTTCTTCGACAGTCGCGTCGTCTCATGCCTTCACAAGGCTTAGGACCACGCCAAGCTGGCTTCAAACTGGCGCTATTTCAGCATGATAATGTGTGATTTGAAATGGGGGTATTCGGTCAGATAGCATTGCAACGTTTTTCGTTCCGAATGTTGCATTCGGGTCATTCGCGTCGCTTTGACGATGTCGGCGCGATGTCCGCTTTACCTCTAATATCGACCGCACAGCGGACATTCGGCGATGGCAGAAAAGTGCCAATAACGGACCTCGCCAAGCACCTTGGTTCATAGAAATTGATATTGACCATTTGCCAACAAATGGCCCCAGATCACGCCAACAACAACGGCCAACACTAACGCCGCTAAAATGACGGACTTCTGAGAAGCCTGGCGAATGGCTGCATCGCAGTACAACAGACTGAACATCGTTATAGGCGTTTGAACCTTCAACATCGTTAGATACCGCGACAGTGTTAGACCATGCTGATATGGCGTCCAGTCTTCAGGTAAATTTATTGCAAGATTGAAGTCTGTTGGCGTCAGGTAATCATAGCAGTACCAGGCTAGAGCCGCTGTCAGCGGCAACGCCAGCAAGATCCCAAACTGGGATCGCCGGCCGAACCGGCGCACCAAAACATCAGCTACTATGGCCTGAAAACACTGCGGCAGTGTAAATACGAGGAACGATCCAACAATGGCGACGATCGCCAGAATTGGTGGCGTATATAGCATCCTTAGTAGCGCATTCGCTTTCGTCCTGTGCGGGTTTCCGTGAATAAAATCAACAAACACCAACTCGACAATAATTGCGACGCAGACAACGACAGCCATTAAAAGCGCGATCCACAGCAGGCTTTGCGAATAAGAAACGAAAGTGGCACCCCTTTTCATCGCCCTGCGTTTCTCCCCTATGTCATGGCTTGATCAACACAAGTACCTGACCGAATATCCTGGCAGCTTTTTTTTGCGAAGGCGATCAGTGTCCACGGCCAAACTGAATTGCCGCTGTGGGTCAATCTCGACATTTTGCCATATTTTCCGCATGTCCGCTTCTCAGCTGATAGCGACTGGAAAAGCAGACATTCCGGGATGGCAGAAAAAGTGCCCCAAGCGGCCGCGTACGCCGCAGATCGATGTCGCGGACTCGGTCAAATACCGATCACCGACGTCAACTCATGAAGAATTGCGCCTTTCTTAATGAGTTGATTGCGCAGGCCAACGAAGTGAAAAACGTGCGGGTCCTAGCTGGTCAACCCCGACTTTGTCGCCGCACGCCGCGCCAGCTTCACGGGCGAATACACCGGCTCAAGGTTAAACAGCCGCCGTGCATTGTTGCCCAGAATGTTGCGTTTGCCTTGTTCACTCAAGAACGGCAGATCGTAAATCATGCTGGGCTGATCCATGTCCCAGTGGGGATAGTCGGACGAATAAAGGAGCTGCGTGTCCGCCTTGATCATCTTGAAGGTGAGTTCCAACGCCTCGCGGTTGTCAACCATCTCCATCGGCTGGGACGTGTAGTACATCTCGCGCATGTATTCGCTGGGCTTGCGCTTAAGCAGTCCGCAGTCCGACGTTCGCATCATGAATTCGTTGTCGAGCCGTTGCATCAGGAACGGAATCCAGGCGAGGCCGCTTTCGATCCAGATCGTCTTCAGCTTCGGAAATTGTTCCGGCATTCCGTTCGTGATCCAATTGGTCATGTGTAGCATGTTGCACCAGGTGAACCCGAGCGCGTGCACGCCGATGAAGCGGTTGCACAGCTGCAGGCTCTGGTCCGTCCACGTGAACGCGGCATGAAATCCCAGCGGCAGATTGCGCTCCTCTAACGCCGCATAGGTTTTCATATAGGCGTTGTCATAGTTCGCCCGGTAATGCGTCGAGGTCACCATGAAGCCGATGACGCCCTTCCGATCGGCAAATTCCTTGACGATCTCGTAACTCGCCTCGGGATCGTGAAACGGCAGATACAGCATCGACTTGATGCGGGGATCCTTTTCCAGGATGTGATCGCAGAGCCAGCGGTTGTAGGCACGCGCCAAGGCGACCTCGACCTGGATTCGCGGACAATTCGACAGGTTGAGCATCGGGGTCGGGAACATCACCGCCATGTCTACGCCCAGGGCGTCCATCCAGCGCTCCATCAGCGTGATGTCGCGATGCGGGGTTGGCGGAACTTTTTCGTTTTTGCGCATTGGATAGCGCGTGATGCGGCCGGCGATCTCCTGATAGGAGCCGGTCTCCGAGGTGATCCCGCCACGTGAATGGCCCTGGAACTTAGCTTCATATCGCATTACAGGGTCTTCGATGTATTCGGCGATTTCCTTGAACGCTTCGGTCTCGTAGTGGTGCGAGTCGGTGTCGACGATGAGGAAATCCTCATATTTCCGCGCGATCGCCTGATCGACTGCGTTGCGCAAGAGCGTGCGGGTGTCGAACTCCTCATTTGCCAGATCGCGGATGTTCTGAGCGTCGTTCTGCATCACAGCTGCCCCTCTATTTGCTGATCGGCGAAAGACGCCCAATGCCCGACATTGACTGCCAGGCCCCCAGCTCGAACACTTCAAGTCCGACGCCGTCGAGCAGCGCCGTACAACTGATTGCAACGTCGGTCACGGTGACACCGCTGTTGCGCCCGAATGGCCGACCGGCCTGCCCCATCTGCGCTTTGGCGGCGTAGACTCGGATCACTGCACCGATGACTTGTCCAAGGGAATCGTCCGGAATATCGCTAAGCCGATCGGCCTCGATCGCCTCCGCGCAGGCCGCGGCGATGTCGCTGGCGAGCCCAGCAAAACTGTCGTTACGCTCAGACTGCGACATAAATATTACCGCTGCGTTCGATGACTTCGTATTTCTTCAACCGATGCCGCTTGTCTATAACGTGCGTTCCGTCACTCAGGTGAAACTCCCATCCGTGCCAGGGACACACGATGTGCATATCATTTTCGTCAAAGTCCTGGCCAAGATGGACGCCTTTGTCGCCGATCTTTTCGACGATTTGGGGAAGTTTCAGACCCTCGCAGGCTGGTCCGCCCTGATGGGGGCAGATGTTGCGGTACGCGAAATATTGACCCTTGTGGAATATGACGCCGATCTCAACGGGTCCCACCTGTACCAGTCTCGTGCCGCCATCCGGAATCTCGCCTGCCTTGCAGACTGGAATTTCAGACATGGGACCTCCATTTAATGCTCGGGCGGCGCTCTCATCAGACATATTCGTCATTCCGGTTTGATGCCGGCCTTCGTTGCGATACCGCGCCACAGTTCAATCTCCCTGGCAATGCGATCACGCAGTTGATCCGGGGGGCTCGACACCGCATGAATAGCCTGCGAAGCCAGCGCCCGTTTCACCTCGGGCGCAGCCATGATATCACTGATCTCGCGGTTCAGCCGCGTGATGATGGCCGTCGGTGTTGCCGCCGGTGCGACCACTGCGAACAGCAGCGAAACCTCGTAGCCGGGCAACCCGGCCTCGATCATTGTCGGCACGTCCGGCAGTTCCTCGATGCGCTGTTCCGTGGTAACCGCGAGCGCACGCAGCTTGCCTTCGCGAATGAGTGCGAGGCTTGTCCCGAGGATGCCGAACTGCATGTCGATCCGGCCTTCACTGAGGTCGATCACCGCATGCGTGGAGGTCTTGTAGGGAATGTGGTTGAGCTCGACGCCGGCCATAGCGGCGAATAACTCGCCGGCAAGATGGGCCTGGCTGGCGTTCCCGACTGAGGAGTAACTCAGAGTTCGCGGCTTCGCCTTCGCCCGCGCGATTAATTCGCCGACCGTCTTGGCAGGCACATTTGGATTGACCACTAGCACGTACGGCGATGCCCCGACGATCGCCACCGGCGCGAAGTCCTTCACCGGATCGTAGGGCAGCTTCGACTTGAGCACCGGTGCGGTCATATGAGTGGTCGATGTCGCCATGCCAATTGTGTAGCCATCTGGCTCGGCCTTAGCGACAGCGTCCGACCCGAGAATGCCACTTGCTCCGGCGCGATTTTCGACGACAACCGGCTGTCCCAACCGGACACTTAACCGCTGACCAATGAGTCGCGCGATCACATCGACCGCCGACCCTGCCGGAAGCGGCACGATGAGCCGCAGCGGCCGGTCGGGCCAATTCGTATCGACAGCGCCCGATTGGTCGATGACAGCCCCGCTGCTTATGATCGCCAGAATGCAAGTCAGAATGAGCCGCAACATAACGGTATCTCCACGCCAGATCTCGCGTTCTGGGTCACAGGCTGCACCGCGTGCATGCGGCCTGTCTAGACGATTGACACTGCTAGACAAGTCCTATCGGAATATCGAAAGACGGAGAGCAACATGCCGTATCATGATTTTCGCCAGTTTCTCGGCGTGCTGCGCCAGCACGGCGAATTGGTTGATGTGAACCGGCCGATCGCGTTGAGCGATGTCGGGAAGGCGCTGAAGCAAGCGTACCAAAAAGGGCGCCCTGCTGTGTGCTTCAATGACAACAGCACCGAATTTCCACTGGTTTGCGGCGTCTACTCGGACCGGAAGAAGGCGCTTCTGGCGTTTCAGGCTGACGATAAGACGATCCTGCAGCAGGTGCTCGATGGTCTCGACAATCCAATCGCGCCGATCATGGTGAACGGCGACGCGCCCTGCCACGAGGTCGTCATCACTGGCGATGACATCGATATCTACCGCTTTCCGATCCCGACCTACAGCCCGAAGGATGGCGGGCCCTACATCACGCCCGGCATCGTTGTGTCGAAGGATCCGGAGACCGGCGTGCCGGACATTGGCCATTATCGCATCCTCATTCTCGGCAAGGACATGTTCTCATTCTCGGCGCAGCCGTTCCATCGCTTCGGAAAGAACCTGGCCAAATGCCAGAAGATGGGCGTCACGCCGAAGGCTGCGCTCATCATCGGTGTCGATCCAGTCCTCGCCTATACCTGTCAGGTGCAGGTGCATGACCAAACCAATGACTGGGAGGTCGCCGGCGGACTTCGCGGAGCTCCGATCGAGCTCACCAAATGCAAGACCTGCGACATCGAGGTGCCCGCAACAGCCGAGGTGGTGATCGAGTTCGAGGTCGACATGGCCAAGACTGTGATGGAAGGGCCGCTCGGCGAATATACTGGCTATTACACGCCGGCCTCGCTCAAGCCAGTGGCGCGCATCACGGCAATTACGCACCGCAAGAAGCCTATCTTCCAAGGGCTCCTCACCGGCAAGCCGGTCACCGAGAATCACATCCTCAAGCAAATCCCATTTGAGGCTTCGTTCCTCAAGACCCTCAAGCGTCAGTTTCCGACCGTCGAGGCAATCTCAGTGCGCGCCTCGGCCGGCGTGTCATTCTATGTCGTTGTCGCGATGAACCAGCGCTTTGCCGGTGAAGCACGGCAGGTGATTCTGGCGGCGATGTCGAGCAACATCAGGCCGAAATGGGTGGTCGTGGTCGACCCTGACGTCGATGTACACTCGTCATCGGAGGTGGAATGGGCGATGGCTTTCCGCACCCAGCCTCAGCGCGACGTGATCATTGTCGATCAGATTCCGGCTGGCCCGTCTGATCCGTCGATCGACGACCCCACCAAGCCGCGGCCGTTCCGCACCGCTTCGTCGATCGGAATTGATGCGACCAAGCCCTATGGCAAACCATTCTCGGAGGTTGCTGATGTTCCGGGCTGGGAAGACTTCGAAATGCCGGAACTCGATGACCGTCGGTGACGTTTGCCAGTCTTGCTCGCGCTGGATTGATTCAGCAGCCTGTGTGATCTTCGATCAGATTACAACATCTAATCTGCACTGCCGAGTTGATCAAGTAACCGGTTGTCGACATCTCACATGGGTCAGACTTGACGGATTCGCAATGTCCGCGATTGGTCCGCATATGCTTCAATAGCGGCGGCAAAGCAGACATTCCAAATTGACAGCTCCGCACTAGAAGGCGGCATCGAGCCAATCAATCGCCTTTGATGTTGGCCTGCATGATCACCTTCCGCCATTTCGTGGTCTCGTTGGCGATGAACCTTTCAAATTCCGCCGGGCCAGCGTTCTCCACCACGAAGCTGCGGCTTTCGAGCGTCTGTTTTACGTCTAAACGCGACAAGATCTCTGCCACATCGATATGGATCTTCTCGCGAATCTCGCGCGCGGTTCCGGCTGGCGCGAACAGGCCGAAGGCCCCTTGCGTGCTATAGCCCGGCACGCCAGCCTCCTGCATGGTGGGGATATCTGGCGCCAGCGGATTGCGCTTGATAGTCGATATCGCCAGCGCCTTGAGCTTACCGCCGCCGATGTGTGGCAGAATATTCGACATGCCGTTAATCGTCAGATCGATCTCGCCGGCGATAATTGCAGTCGTCGTCTCGTTCGCACCTTTATAAGGAACGTGGACGAGCTTGATGCCAGCTATCCCCGAGAAATATTCCGTCGCGAGGCGTTGGATGCTGCCGGGCCCGGTCGTACCGTAAAGCAATGTATTCGGCTTTTCCTTGGCAAGCGCGATTAGTTCCTTGACATTTGACACTGGCACTTTGTTCGCGATTGCTAGCATGTGCGGGATCGATGCGAGCAGCACAATCGGTTCGAGTTCCTTCATCGAATAAGGTAGCGACGTATAGAGCAGCGGATTGAAGATGAAGGTCTGGTCAGCCGCGAGCAGTAGCGTGTAGCCGTCCGGATCGCTCTTGGTCGCGGCGACGGTGCCGATCAGCGTGTTGCCGCCGACCCGATTCTCAACCACGACGCCCTGTCCCCATTTCTCCGAGAGCTTCTGCGCGATCAGCCTCAGCAGCACATCGGGAGCGCCGCCAGGGGTGAACGGGATAATCACCCGGACCGGGCGGATTGGATATTCGAGCGCCGCGGCCTGTCGCAGAGGCACACTAGTGCCAAGCAAATAGACCAACAGGCTTATGATGATACGCATGATCAAAATCGCTTTCGCCGTAACTCCTGGATAACCGGTTGTTGGACGGGTCAATCGACCCTTGGAATTGTCTTCTGCACCGTTCATCGTCGTCAAGTAGCTATACGGTCTTTGGAGCACGTGAAGGCAATGTGTGTGAATGTCCGTACTGGATCATTCGCATCGCTTTGACGATGCCCGTGATATGTCTGCTCTTACTTCGATTGTGTTGCAAAACTTCCATTGAGATGAATGTCGAACCGTGATTCCGTTGGATTAATGAGTCGATCATCGGCGGGAGCGGCGCATGATGGGACGGCGGCAAGACGGACAAGCCTTCCTAGGAGGTGTCGCTGACCGATCCGCAGGCAGCGTGGGTTACGAGGCCGGGTATCAATCCATTCTTCGCTTACGATGTGAACTACCTCATCGACAACAAGTTTGGAATCATCGTTGATGCTGAGGGCACACGCGCCAACCGCACAGACGAGATCGCTGTCACTGAGACTATGATGGAAAGCGTCAAGACCGTCCCAACATCTTCACCTGGAAGGTGTCGAAGGTGAGGTCGCAAACCTGCCACCACGCATAGCTTTCGTCGCGGAAGGCTACCAAGCTGTCGTGAATTTTTTTGAACCGCGGATTCTCCTTGCCGATCTCCGCATAAGTTTCTTTGGCGGCTTTGTAGGATGCTTCCATGATCTCCGGCGAGAAAGCACGCAGCTGAGTGCCGTTCGCGATCAGCCGGCGCATGGCCGGCGGATTGAGATAATCGTATTTCGCAGTCATCCGCATGCCGGCGTCGCGCGCCGACGCGGTCAGCACGGCCTGGTAGCTCTTGCTCAGACCGTTCCATTTTTCCCGATTGATCAAAAGATGGGCGTGTGCGCCACCCTCCCACCAGCCGGGGTAATAGTAATACTTCGCGATTTTATAGAAGCCGAGTTTTTCATCGTCATAGGGACCAATCCATTCAACGGAGTCGATCGTGCCTTTCTCGAGCGCCGGATAGATATCGCCCGGGGCCAGCGATTGCGGCACCACACCGAGCTTGCTGATCACCTTGCCGGCAAAGCCGGACATCCAACTTGAAAAGATCAGCAGCGCAGCCGGGTGATGTTCCCCGCTGACCCCTGCGGTGTTACCAGTCCGTCGACGTACTTGGCCCAATCCTCCATTGCGGTCAGCATCTCTGGTTTATAGTCGTGATGATCGTAACCGCTTCCCGAGCCGCGCTTGGATGCGTGATCAAACAACAAATCGCGGATGTGGGGCAGGATCAAGGGTCGCCCATGCTCATCCCGCAGCTCGGCCGTCTTGGTTTCGGCTAAGTGTCGGAGGCCATGCCAGAAAAAGTCAGCGATCCCACTGACCCTTCTGATCTTGCGTGCCAGGTTATCCACGTTGATATCGCCGAACACCCTTCCCTTTCCCTCAGGCGGGCGCGGATGAAGTGCATTGCGGGCAAGGCTGGACAGCGGCACACCATGCAATCGCTTGTTCTTCGAATCTGAAGCTGGTGCGTCCCAAAACCAATCGCCGTCGATCTCTTCCCATTGCATGTTGGCGAGCGCAGTTTTGCGCTTGCCGGTCAGCATCATCAGTTTCAGATATCGCCTCTCGTCGCTGCTAAGTTTGTCATTCGGACTAAGCCTGTCTTCATCCCGAACTGTGCCGTCCGCTCCGAGAGTGGCGGAGGGTTTCAGATTGTTGGAGACGTTCCACAATGACCTGATTGCGGTGTCAGCGGCAGTCTTCTTGAACCAATCGCGTTCTCGTGACTTCGCACCATTCCAGGGCTTCTCCATGTCATTCATAGGAGAGGATTTGATGGTGCCGCGGCGTGCGCACCAACCGCAAAAGTCCTTGAGGTGACTGAAGAGGCGGTTGGCGAGATAGGGGCGGGGTCGAAGTTCTTGATCCGTGTCGCCGTCGCGAACTATCCAAAGTAGGTGTTCGATTTCCTGGTAGCGAATGGTCGCAATGGGCCTCTCATGCCATTCCTTGGTGTCATTGAGCATTACGGCTTGGGTCTTTTCGGCCGACTTGTTTTTTAGCCGGCCAATCTGCTCGTGCTTGATAAAGGTTTCGACGGCTACCTTGAAACTGTCGGTCTTTGTCGGATCATTAGCTCGCGGATCGATCCCCTGCTTCGCCAAGGCACGAGCATCGCGACAGCGCTTGCGTGCATCCGCAAGGGTCATCTCGCCGACACGGCCAATGTGCATGTACTGCGGTTTCGCTGACCCTGGGAAATAGAACACGCAGCGATAGGACTTGGTCCCGGTCGGGCTGACGAGAATTGCAAGACCCCGCGCCGCATCCGTGCCCTCGTCCCAGATTAAGAATTGCTTAACCTTGTTCGCCTTGAATGTGAGGACATTGTCCTCGGTGAAGTGCCTGCGATTGGCCTCCTTGCGCGACTTCTTCGGCTTAGTAGGGCGTACCCGCTCAGTCCTGGGGCGAACCCGCTCTGCCATGACGACCCCCTAATTGAAGGTTAATTGAAAGCTACTCCCTATTTTATGTGACCGCGGGTGCCAGCGCAATGACCGTGGATGTTATTGTAAAATATAATGTTTTCGGGATACACCCATCTAATCTACTGATCTGCCACCCTCAAAAAATTAACTTCTCGTTAAAGTTAACGGTTTATTGCTCGGGGTCTGACGGTCGGCGCGACCGGCCCGGTTTTTAGTGGTCAAATCATGCGAATCCACACCTTTAGCGTCCGTCTGCTGGCTTCGACCGGGGTGATTGCCCTGGCGATGGCGATTTGCGGCTGCGCGAGCGACCCGAAGCCCGAGACCACGGGTTCGATCACGCCCAAGGCCAGTGCGCCGCGCTCGGAAGCCGAATGGCGGCGCGATGTCGATGGGCTGGGCGAACGCTATCGCACCAAACCGGACGACAAAGAGATTGCCATACAATACGCGCTGGCCTTGCGCGGTACCGGCCAGCGCTCACAGGCGGCGGCGGTACTCGAACAGGCCTCGATCCAAAATCCGGACGACCAGGCGGTGCTCGGCGCTTATGGGCGTGCGCTCGCAGATGTCGGCAACTACGATCAGGCGCTGCAAGTGCTCAATCGCGCGCACTCGCCCGAGCAGCCCGACTGGCGCATCCTTTCGGTGCAAGGCGCCGTGCTCGACCAGATGGGCCGCCACGAAGACGCGCGAAACAACTACGCCAGCGCGCTGAAAATCATTCCCGAAGAGCCATCGGTGCTGTCCAATCTCGGACTGTCCTACGCGCTCTCCAAGGACCTTCCCAAGGCCGAGGAGAATCTGCGGCGCGCCGCAGCGCAGCCAACCGCCGAGCCGAAGGTCAGGCAAAATCTCGCGCTCGTGGTTGGATTGCAGGGCCGGTTCGCAGAAGCCGAGGCGATCGCGCGCGGCGATCTGTCGCCCGCGGAAGCCTCCGCCAACGTTGCCTATCTGCGGCAAATGCTGATGCAGCAAAAAGATTTCAAGAAACTTAACCGCGACCGCGTGGCCTCGCCCGCGCCGCCCGCCAAATCCTAACCAAATTTGATTCGATTTTTTGGTTCGCTTCTTGCGCTGAGCGCCCAAGACGTGCTCAAGGGGCGCTCAACAGGCGATCATGTGGCGCGGTTTCGTCCGCCGATGTGGCCTGGATGTTCATAATTTCAACTGCGCTTTGACTTCACTTGGCAGCGTCACCCGCGCCATGCTGAATTCGCCTTCGGGGGACGTGCATGCGCGGAGAAATTTCACGTGGCCGAGGTAGCGCTCACCATGCCGGAAGCGATCAACCGCGCCGCGGCGGCGTATGAACAGGGTCGTCTCGACGAGGCTGAACAAATCTGCCGTGCGATCCTCGGCGTCAAGGCCGATGCAGGCGAGGCCGCAGCGGCGCGCATGCAGGATCAAGCGGGCAGCCGCATGTTATCGCGCGGGTGACGCCATCCGCGAGTGCTGCTGTCGCAGCGGCTGAATTTAAAACTTAACCGTCGAAAAATAAACTACCGCGCCGGCCGTGTTATGGCTGGCGCCTCCGGCTGTTTCGCCTGCTCGTCCTGCGTGGCCATGACACGGATCGCCGCCGGTCCGAGAATCACGACGAAGAGCACGGGAAGGAAGAACAGGATCATCGGCACTGTCAATTTGGGCGGCAGGCCGGCGGCCTTTTTCTCGGCTTCCGTCATGCGCATGTCGCGGTTTTCCTGCGAGAGCACACGCAGCGTCTGGGCCAGTGAGGTTCCGTAACGTTCGGCCTGCTGGAGCGCGAGACAGACCGCCTTGACGCCTTCGAGATCGGTGCGCTTGCCGAGATTGTCGTAGGCCTGGCGGCGATCCTGCAGGTAGGACAGTTCGGCGGTGGTCAGCGTGAGCTCCTCGGCGAGCGCGATCGACTGCGAGCCAATCTCCATGCTCACGCGGCGGAATGCGGCTTCGATCGACATGCCGGATTCGACGCAGATCAGGAGCAGGTCGAGCGCATCGGGAAACGCACGCTTGATCGAAAGCTGGCGTTTGCCGATTTTGTTTTTCAGAAACAAAAGCGGCAATTGTAAGCCAAGGTAGGCCGCGAACACGCAGATGCCGACCTTGACCATTGTCGGCTGATCCCACTCGAGAACGACGAACAGATAAAATGCCGTCACCGGGAACAGGATAATCGGCGTCAGCATGCGGAAGAAAAGGAAGGTGATATACGGCGCCTGGCCGCGATAGCCGGCCTGCATCAGTTTGCCGCGGACCTCTTCTTGCGCCAGCCACTTCGTCAGATTGAAGCGTTCGACGATCGTCTTCACGTATTGCTTGGGCGATTGACGCAACGAGACTTTTTCGCCGCGCGCCATTCGCTCGCGCTCGCGCTGACGGATCTTCTCACGCTCGAACGCCACCGCTTTCATGCGCTTGCCCAGCGAGTTGGTCGCAAGGAGCGGCATCGCCAGCGACAGAACGGTTGCAATCGCCGCCACGGCCGCGAAGGCCGTGATCAGAGACTGCCGGTCATTCATGTGCTCGATGAGAAATTCCAGCATGGCGTGTCCGTTCAGAAGTCGAAGTTGATCATCTTGCGCATGACCATGACGCCGATGAACATCCACATTGCGCTGCCGGCCAGCATGAGGCGGCCGAGCTGCGCGGTGAAAAGCAATTCGATGTATTCGGGGCTTGTGAGCCACACGAGCGTCATCACCGCGATCGGGAGTGCCGCAATGATCGAAGCGGAGGCCTTCGCCTCCATCGATACGGCCTGGATCTTGGCCTTCATTTTCTTGCGGTCGCGCAGCACACGCGACAAATTGCCGAGCGCCTCCGAAAGATTGCCGCCCGCCTTCTGCTGGATGGTGATGACGATGCCGAAGAAATTGGCCTCCGGGAGCGGGATGCGCTCATAGAGCTTGGCGCAGGCGTCGCTCAGCGGCAACCCGACGTTCTGGGTTTCCATAATAGACCGAAATTCACTTTTCACCGGCTCTTGCGCCTCCGCGGCAATGACTTTCATGCAATCGCCGAGCGGCAGGCCGGTCTTGATGCCGCGCACGATGACGTCGACTGCGTCGGGAAATGCGTTGAGAAAACTGTTCTCGCGGCGTTTCTTGAGAAAGGACAGCAGCCACATCGGCAGCCCGAAGGCGGCGGCAAAGCCGATCGCGAGCGCGACGAGCAGACCTGCGTCGGCCAGGAAACCGACAATGAATGCAACCAGGCCGAGGACGCCCGAGGTGATTAGATATCGCTCCCTCGACCAATCCAATCCTGCTTGCGAGAGCTTCGTAGACAAGGATTGCTTCTTGGATTTCTTCTGACGGTCGTCGAGCTCCTTGAGCGTCTCTTCAACCTGCTCGCGGCGATTTTTCTGGCCGATGCGTGCCGTGCTGGTGCGCGCGATCGGTTCGGACTTCGCGATGCTTGCGAGGCGCTTCTCCGCATGACGTTCGCCAGACAGATGCGGATAGATGAATACCCAGACGATGCCGCCCATTGCGAGCGTCACCAGCGAAAATACGACGATTGTCTGCAACTCGAACACGGTAATGGCCTTATTATTTTTCCAACGCGCTTGGCTTGTCGGAGGCATCGAGCGCTGCGGCGAGCCGCTTTTCCTCGCCGTAATATCGTGCCCGATCCCAGAAACGCGGCCGTCCAATGCCAGTCGAACGATGCTGACCGATCAATTTTCCGTCGGCGTCCTCGCCTGTCATCTCGTAGACGAACAAGTCCTGCGTAATGATGACATCGCCTTCCATGCCGATCACTTCGGTAATGTGCGTGATCTTGCGCGAGCCGTCGCGCAGGCGAGCAGCCTGGATCACGACATCGACCGAGGAGCAGATCATTTCGCGAATGGTGCGGGAGGGGAGCGAAAAGCCGCCCATGGTGATCATCGATTCAATGCGCGAGAGCGCCTCGCGCGGACTGTTGGCGTGCAACGTGCCCATCGAACCGTCATGGCCTGTATTCATGGCCTGTAGCAGGTCGAAGGCTTCGGGTCCGCGCACTTCGCCGACGATGATGCGCTCCGGTCGCATGCGCAGGCAGTTTTTGACGAGGTCGCGCATGGTGACTTGGCCTTCGCCCTCGAGATTGGGCGGCCGGGTCTCCAGGCGCACCACGTGGGGCTGCTGCAATTGAAGTTCGGCCGCGTCCTCGCAGGTGATGATGCGCTCGTCGTCGTCGATGAACTGCGTGAGGCAGTTGAGCAGTGTGGTCTTGCCGGAGCCGGTGCCGCCGGAGACGATCGAGTTGACGCGGCAGCGGCCGAGAACTTTCAGGATTTCCCCGCCTTCCACCGTGATCGTATTGAAGCGGACAAGTTGATCGAGAGTCAGCTTGTCCTTCTTGAATTTGCGGATGGTGAGGGCCGGACCATCGAGTGCGAGCGGCGGCGCAATGACGTTGACACGGGAGCCGTCCGGCAAACGCGCGTCGCAGATCGGCGAGGATTCGTCGACGCGCCGGCCGATCTGGCTGACGATGCGCTGGCAGATGTTGAGGAGCTGCTGATTGTCGCGAAAACGGATACCGGTCCGTTGAATTTTGCCGGCCACTTCGATGTACACGGTGCCCGCGCTATTGACCATGATGTCGGAAATGTCATCGCGTGCGAGCAGCGGCTCGAGCGGGCCGTAACCGAGCACGTCGTTGCAGATGTCGTCGAGCAGTTCCTCCTGCTCGGAGATCGACATCACGATGTTCTTGATCGCGATGATCTCGTTGACGATGTCGCGGATTTCCTCGCGCGAGGACTCGGCGTCAAGCCGGGCGAGTTGCGAAAGGTCAATCGCCTCTATCAGGGCGCCGAAGATCGTGCCCTTGGTTTCGTAATAGCTCTCCGAGCGTCGGGTTTCAGTGACCGTGGGGGCGGGCGGCGGCGGTGTCTCGGTGATGCGGCGCTGCGCCGCGGGTGCCGAAACCAGCGGTGCGCCAAGACCGGCGGACGGAAACGGTGCGCGGCCCGCGTTGGTGGCCTGCGGAGAACCGGGCACGGGTGCGGGCGCTGACGCCTTTTGCGGCGCAGGCGGCAGGTTGGTCAGTGCTTCTGAGGTACTTCGCTTGCCGAACACGTGGACTCCGCTCGATTACGCTTGGTTACCCTTGTTGCCTTTAGTCTTTTGGCCTTTAGCCTTGCCGCTATCAGCTTTGCCGCTGCAAAATCTTGCGCAATAACGGCGTCAACAGGCCGGTGCGCGATTTCTTGGTTTCGGTGCGTCCGGTCAGGAGCTGCGCGAGTCGCCGAAAGGTCTCGGCCGCGCGATTTCCTGAGGACATTTCGGCAATCATCTGGCCATTGTTGGCGGCGGTCCCGAAAATCTGCGGCTCGAACGGGATGACCGCGACGGGCTGATCCTCGAGCGCTTTGGCAAATTCGGCCGGCTTGATCTCGGGGCGCTTGGGTACGCCCACCTGGTTGAGGCAGTAGAACGGGTGGTGATCGTTGACGCGGGCCGTGCGCAGGAAGTCGAACAGGTTTTTGGCGTTGCGCAGGTTGGCGAGATCGGGCGCGGCCACGATCAGGATTTCATCGGCGCTCACCAGCGTATGGCGCGTCCAATCGTTCCACTGGTGCGGGACGTCCAGCACGATGCAGGGCATCGATACCCGCAGGGCATCGAAAATCCCAACGAACGCCTCGGTTCCGAAATCATAGGCGCGATCGAGCGTCGCGGGCGCGGCCAGCAAACTCAGGTGTTCGGTGCATTTGGAGAGCAGCCGGTCGATGAATGCGTGGTCGATGCGATCGGGCGAGAATACGGCGTCGGCGATCCCTTGTGGCGGATCCTGATTGTAGTCGAGGCCGGCGGTGCCGAACGGGAGATCGAGATCGGCAATGACCGAATCGAGCTTGAGGTCGTGCGCCACGGCCCAACTGATGTTGTGCGCGATGGTGGAGGCGCCGACGCCGCCCTTGGCGCCGACTACCGCGATGACACGGCCGACCGGCTTGGCGTCGGTGGCCGAGAACAAGCCGCTGACCGTGCGCACCACGTCGATCGGGGTGATGGGCGCGATGAGATAGTCGCTCACGCCGCGCCGCACCAGCTCGCGATACATCACGATGTCATTGTGTTGCCCGATGACGATCACGCGTGTTCCGGCGTCGCACACCTCGGCCAGCTTATCGAGCGCGGCGATGATTTCATCGCCGTGGCTCTCGCTCTCGAGAATGATGACGTTCGGGGTAGGCGATGAACGATAGGCTTCCACGGCCGCGGCCAAACCGCCGAGCTGGACCTTCATATGCGCCTTGGCCATGCGGCGGTCTTCGCCGGCCGCTTGCACGGCCGCCGCGGCTTCGACCGTCTCGCAGAAGGCCTGGATGGAAACGCGCGGCGCCGGAGCAATGTGCTCCTCGCGGCCGGCAGATTCGGCGGCGCCCTGAAAGTCGGCGGCTGTGCGGGCCTGTTTTGTCATTTGCCTAGATCGCTGATCTTGCCCTTATCCGAATTCGGATCGGTCGTGGCTGGGCTTTCACCCTTGCGGTATTTGTCCAGCACCGTGGTGCGGCGCATCGCGTAGACCGGGCCTTCCTCGCGCGGCTGCACCAGATCGGAGGGATTTGCCACCTGGGCGGCAAGATTGCGCTGTGTCGCGCAGCCGAAATTCCAGTACTGGAGATTTTCGTAGTGCTTGGGGTCGGCCGAGGGGCCGACATCGTCGGGCCATTGGCCGCAGGGCCCGGCTTGCGCGACGGTGTGCGGAAAGCTGATGGTGATCACCGCAAGCATGTCGCGCTCGGCGACCCGATAGGACTGCACTTTCACGGCCGCGGAGGGCACGCCGGCCGCGGCCAGGATCGAACGGATTTCATGCAGAGCTGCGGTCGCGGCGTGCGCGTTACGAACGCCGGTCGGCTGATCGATGACAAAGCGGCCAGTACCTTCACGGCGCCATGTCTGCGCATAATCGAGCACGCTGACGCGTTGATCCGGCGTCAATCCGTTGCGCGCGCTGCCGACGAAAATCTTCAGCGTGCGATCTTTTTCGACGATCGAGATCGGATGGCGCTGACGATAGTCGGACCAGATGCCTCCAGTGATCTCTTCCTGCGACGTCGTCTCACAGCCGGCAAGCGTTGCGCCGAGTGCTGCGAGCATGAGGCTGCGCCGTGCGAATGCGGTGAGATGCGCTGCGAAAATCGCGAGAGGCTTGCGGGTCATTGATCGTCTCCTGGTCGCGCGATTTGCAGATCAGTTGAGAATGAAGCCGTAGGTGCCGCGGTAGGACTGGCGCGGTCCGGTGTTACCCTTGGCGCCATAGATGCGATTGAA
The DNA here is from genome assembly GCA_003169835.1 of Hyphomicrobiales bacterium. Classification (GTDB taxonomy): domain Bacteria; phylum Pseudomonadota; class Alphaproteobacteria; order Rhizobiales; family Xanthobacteraceae; genus PNAI01. Next base: position 19,861 of record PNAI01000021.1, read on the forward strand.
ATGTCCGAGCAGAACTGCGGACGGATCGGAAGAATCGGCGTAGCCGTCATCGGGACGCGCGAGTTCTTTTTGCGCGACCGCGCGAACCACATAGGGCGTCACCAGAACCATCAGCTCGGTCTGGCGGTTCACGTAATCGCGGCTCTTAAATAGGGCGCCGAGCACCGGTACGTTCATCGCCCCGGGCAAGCCGTTGAGCTGCTGCTTGGTCTGCTCTTGAATCATGCCGGCCATGGCGAGCGAGCCGCCGGACGGGATTTCCACCGTCGTCTCGGCGCGCCGTGTCTTGATCGAAGGGACGGTCAAGGTCTGCGTCTCGCCGGTGAGCGTATTGATAACCTGCGTGAGGGTGAGCTGGTTCTCGTTCGACAGCTCAGAAACCTCGGTCAGGACCTTGAGGCTGATGCGGCCTTCCGAGAGCACAACCGGAGTGAAGGTGAGGCTGACGCCGAATTTCTTGAACTGGATGCTGGTTTGACAGTTCCGGGTGGTCGGATCGCAGGTGAAGCCCGCGGGGATTGGGAATTCGCCGCCGGCGAGGAAGTTCGCGCTCTCGCCGGAAATGGCCGTGAGATTGGGTTCCGCCAGTGTACGGATGAGGCCGGCGCGTTCCATCGCACGCAGCGTCGTCGTCACCGCTCTCCAGGGGGCTGTGAACTGGTTGCCGGGCACGAGCGCCGCTCCGTTAACCGGGAACGGGTTGGCATTGTTGAAATTGAGGACGGCATTGCCGCGGGTGAAATTTGCGCTCAGGTCGATGCCGAGCTGCTTGATGACGTCGCGCTGGACTTCCGCCACGGTGACCTTGATCATCACCTGATCGCGATTGCGCACGATGATGCCGTTGACAACCTTGGCGCCATCGCCGGCCAGCCGCGCCGCGATGTCATAGGCTTGCTGTGCTTCTGCCGGGCTTGAGGCATAACCGGCAAGCATGACGCCGTCGGCGACACCCTGGACCCGAATGTCGGAGTCGACCAGCACCTGTTTGATCGCTGTGCGGATGCCGTTGAGATCGCGGGTCACCGCGATGTCAAAGCCCGCCAGCTGTTTGCCTTCGGCGTCGAAAAAGAAAACATTGGTCTGTCCGACCGTGACGCCGATCAAATAGGCGCGCCGCGAGCTGCGGATGACGGCATTGGCAATCTTCGGGTCGGCGACCAGCACGTCCTTGATGTCGGCTGGCAGATCGATCACCACCGATTTGCCGACGCCGAGCGGCACGAAGCGGGAGCTGGTGTCGCTGCCGACCACCTGAATGGTGGGAATGGGACTATCTGCTGGGATTGCAGGCGAGAATAGGCCAAATCCCATGATCGCGATCGCAGCCGCAAGCCATGGGGTGCGGATCTTCATCGCCTGGATCATGTTTTGGCTCCCTCGCAAGAATTGAGTTCAGCGTGGTCGAAGCGCGCGTCGCGATCTGGCCATGCCGATGTGCGCGCCGCAGATCGGAATTTCGGTGATCTCGAATTGGGCAATTGCGCGCAGGGACCGAACACCAATCTGCACACCAGTCTGAGCTTGGCCGCACCAAGCAAATGGATGAGCACTGTCGCCGCCGACGAGTGCACACCTCATTCCAACCGGACACTTCGATCTCATAACGCTCCTACTCACTCTCTTGATCACACGCCGACCGCAAGAACGGCCACGTGCGGCCATCATGTAAATCCGGCTCGAACGGCACCGGAGTGGTCGCGCTCAAACCTGATTAAGAAGAAGTAGATTCTTATGGTTAAGAAACAGTAGATTTCGGCAGGCGGGAGCCTTCGCGAGGTCTTACCGGGGCCGCGTCCAAGTAGCGGTGCTAAAAATAGAGGCGCTTAGAATCCGGCGGCCTTCATCCACGACGTGTCGGGGTAGATGAGGAGGGCCGCAGCGGCGAGCGCAATCCCATAGGGAACGCCGGCATCGAGTTGATGCAGCCGCCGGAGCCATTCCTGGCCGGCCAGTATCCGCGGGAGCGGCAGCAGCCGGAAGCGGATCATTGCAAGGGTGAGCACGCCACCCAGGAGGGAGGCGTAGAGCGCGTAATTGAGCAGTTGATCAAAACCAAACCACAGCGCGGTGACCGCCGCGAGCTTGGCATCGCCGCCGCCGATCCAGCCGCGGGCAAAAAATACAAACGTGACGACGAGGACCGCAAATCCAGCTTCGATATGGGAAAGCAGGTCGTGCTGGCTCATTCCGGTCACGAAGGCGAGAACGAAAAAACCGACCAGTAAGGCCAGGGTGACGCGATTTGAAATCGTCATGGTCAGCAGATCGCTCGACGCAGCGAACGCCATCATGGCCGGGAATAGTAGAAGGGTGGTCGCTTCGATCAGCATAAGGCCGATCAAACAACCAATGGGTAAAAAAAGTGACCTACGCGGGTTTTGCCTCCGCGAGTAAGGTGTAAGTAGTTTCTTGAGCTAAATTCTAAGAGGCCGTTTCGAAACCCGGTGGGGTCGGCCCTCCTCGGTTCTTCGGAACACGAAAATAGCGATATGTGGCTGCCAGACACCGCAAAACGGTGGCAATAGTCACCCTTGAAGCCGTCGGCAGTGGGTTTCGAAACGGACTCTAAGACCACAAAACAATTCGCGCCCGCGGAAGGGGAAACCTTCAGCGGGCGCGATTTTTTTGAAATAAAGCGGGCCTTAGATCAAAGTCCACCCGTCGCCACGGTGGACCACAAATCCAGGCGTTGTCGGCGTTTGGCGCCGATGCAGCGCTTGCTTACGGGCTTGCGCCGAGATTGTCGGACACTTCTTGGAATGTCGTATCCAGGTTGGATCCGATGGAAATGACGACGGCGATGATGGCGACGGCAATGCCGGCGGCAATGAGGCCGTATTCGATCGCGGTGGCTGCAGAATCATCACGTAGGAATTGCATGATCATCTTCGACATGTCGGGCACTCCTGGCGGCTACTATGAGTGTTGTCTTTGGGTCGACTGTTTGGGTACGGATTGGTGACGGGCGCGGTTATAAGGGACAAAATTTTAAAAAAGGTGCGTCCGCACAATCGTTTTTGAGCGGAATTATTTCTTAAAAATGTAAGCAAAATCACGTGTTGCAGCGGGATCGTGGCCGAAAACAAAAAGGCTCCGGCCGAAGCCGGAGCCTTTGAAAACTCATATCGAGGCAGCGCTTACGGGGCCGCGCCGAGGTTATCGGAAACCGATTGGAACGTCGCTTTCAGCTTCGTGCCGAGACCTTGCACGACGGCGATGATGGCGACAGAGATTCCGGCGGCGATGAGGCCATACTCGATGGCGGTCGCTCCCGACTCATTCTTTACAAAACGCACAACGAGGCTTTTCATGGGTTACTCCTTAGGGGTCCACACGTGGCTGTCTGAGCTAGGTCCACGACCGTTATTTATGCTCCGGCCGCTTAACCGTGCTGCACTCTAATCGTGCCCCGTTTCCAGCGAGTTAATTGCCACCGTAAAACCCAAGTGTATCTGCTCACAGGACTCTAGGTTAACAGTCCGTAAATAGTAATTCTTGCAGATTTCAGCATCTTCATTGGTATAATCACTTGGCTATATTTGTGAGTGCGGCGAAGATTAGGATGGACCGTGGCGGCCGTTTGCGTGCACGATATTTGCCCAACAAAGGTTCAGAATGCTCGGCTGGGCAACACTGATATTTGGACTTCATTTACCATTTTGCGTTGAACTCGCCGGACGGAATACCGAATCAATCGCGCAGCCTTGAGTCTTTGCAGCGACGACCGAGTTTGGGCTTTAGGGGTGTTGAGTCATTCGATGATCGCGTTGGTCCAACATGTATGTCGTCGGGGGCGTTTGTCATACGCGCTCGCGCTGCTTGCCGTGCTTGCCGTGCTTGCTGCGGTCGGCGGCCGTCCGGCCATGGCCGATACGTTCACGGTCGTCCTCGATCAGGCGAAGGTGCTCAAGCTCCCCGAGCGTACCACCACCGTGGTGGTCGGTAATCCGCTCATTGCCGACATTTCGTTGCAATCGGGCGGCATGATCGTCGTCACCGGCAAGGGCTACGGCGTTACCAATTTGATCGCGCTGGATACGCGCGGCAACACGCTCTTGGAGCAATTCATCGAGGTGCAGGGCTCCAGCGAGCACATCGTCATCGTGCATCGGGGCGTCGAGCGAGAATCCTATAGTTGCACGCCGCAATGCGAGCGCCGCCTTATGCTGGGCGATACGCCGGCGTTCTTCGATTCCGCGCTGCTACAGGCCGGCCGCCGCGATAGCCAAGCGCAAAGCTCGGGCTCCAATCAATCGGGCCGACAGTAATTTCGCGCGGCTCAAGTCCGTGCGTTCGCGCTATGGCTTGAAACGATAAACGCCAAACGGGCCGGTCTCCAGGATCCGCTCGAGCCAATCGGGCACATTGCCGGCCGAAAGCTGCGCCCAAAGGCTGCGTTGACGGTCTGCCTCGGTTTGGTCCATCGGCGACTTTGAACCACAGGTCATCACATAGTTTGCCTGCACGTGGCGCAGGATTTCCCGCGCCTCATCGGGTGGGGCTGCGAACGCGCGGTGGCTGGCCACGATTCCATACGACAGGCGGTGATATGGTGCGCCGAGCACGGAATGCGGTGTCAGCGCCAGCAGGAATGGCCCGTAGTCGACGTCGGTGACGATCAGGCCGGCTGGAAGCTTTGCAAGTGCTGCGTAGCTTTCGATTGCGAAACAGGCTTTCACATTTGCCGCATTGCTCATCCGTTGCGCGGGCCTAAGCGCCTCGATCGTCATGACGGATGCGAGCGAGATCACCACCGGGGAGAACGTAATCGTCGCGAGCACCCGCGCGGGAAGCGAGTCGAGCTTAATGCGCTCGAACAGGCGCAACAATGCCGCAGCTACAAGCGGCATGCCGAGCCAGATCGTGTAAGGCGTCGTCCTGATCGCAATGATCGTCATCGCCACAGCCAAGATGAGCGCCAAACCTGCCGCGATGAAGCCGCTGTCGCGGCGTATGCGCTCATCCAGAGCAAGAACGATCACAGCTGCGACGGCGACAAGCGGGTAAGACGCAATGCCGGCACCGGACGACGGATCCGTTCGGATTGCGGCAAAGAGCGATTGGACTTCTTTGACATGCGCCAGCCATATCGGTCGCACGGCCGGATCCACCATGGCCAAGGGTCCCGCAAGACAGCGCGGCTCAAGAAATACGAAAGCCGCCGTCGCAAATCCGATGGCGATTGCGATCGCCGTGCAGCGGATCGACACAGGTTGTGCCGCGGATTGCCGAGCGGCGACGCTTAAGGCAAATCCGCCCACGATGGCCGGTACCGCTGAATTGATTGCGATGGCGTCGCAGGCGGTTTGTGCCCAATGGTTAGGGCTTATGCTGACAATGAAGAAGGTGGCGACGCTTGCGGCGGCCGACAGGCCGTAGCGCGCGAGCGGCACGGCGGCATTCCGGTCAGATGCAAAACGCGCGACAAAAATTCCACCAGCAAGGACGATGAACGGCATGGCTTCGAAACCGATTGCCAGCGCAAGCCCGGAGAGAATTCCCGTAGCCCACGCCGTCCAAGGCACGCGATCGGACCAGATCGCGGCGGCAAGCGTTAAAATGGCGAGGGTGATTTGTATGTTGTGATGATCAATACGTCCGGGTTTGAACTGGAAGAAGGCGGGCAAGGCGAAGATAAGCAGAAGAAGTGCAATGAGTGTCGCTGCTCGCCCGCCAAGCCGCCAAGCAAGCGCGGCCGTTCCTGCGATTGCGGGCAGCAGCCAAAGCAGCGGCCAGACCACGCGCATCAGCCGCTCCGCGAGGGTGGTGTCGGCGAAGGTGCGGAAAATCAGGAAGAGTCCGGCAAGCCCGGCGTCGATCAATCGCGACCAATGGGTATCATAGCCGGCGGGCGGTTGCAGGCGGGGCTCGTGCAGGTCGAACCAGCCGCGACCGGCGAGGAGTGTACGCACTTCGACGAGCCGCATCGCATCGTCGGAGTCGCCCAAGGTTTGCGCCGTCTGCGACCAATCCAGCCACAGCATTTGTCCGACGACGACGAGCCAAAGGAGGCCGATGAGAAGCGCGACGTTCGGCTGGTATGTCGTGCGGCCGTGCATCAAACGGGTGATCTCTATAAGAGGCGCCCGCTCGCAACAGGCTCAGAACAGATGTGCGAATAGCGTTGAGTTTCGCTTAACGCGCTTCAAGTGCAGGGCCGCGCCGCTGTTGGTTAGCGCGAGCTAAACGCGGAGTTGCCGGTTTGAACGATTGCCGCAACGGTTCAACTACGCGTATTTGCTAAAGATCAACCTGCGCAAACAACAAATGCCACCTGAGTTCTGGTGCTTGTCCATGGTCGAAAATATGCAGGCAAGGTTTGCCGCGCGTGGGAAACCGCTGCGATGCATTGCGGCAATGCGCCGGCTGATCCGCTGTGATGAGGATGGCGCGGCGGCGATAGAGTTTGGTCTGGTCGCGGTGCCGTTCCTGGCGCTGGTGTTCGCCATCATTGAGACGTCGCTGGTGTTCTTCGCCGGCCAGGTGCTGGAGACGGCGGCGGCCGACTCGGCGCGGCTGATCCTGACCGGACAGGCACAGACGCTGGGCCTCAATCAAACGACCTTCAAGGATGCCGTGTGCGGCAATTTGCACGGGGTGATCAATTGCGGCGCGGGCCTCAGTATCGACGTGCGCAGCTACACGTCTTTCAGCAACATCACTCTGACCAACCCGGTCGACAGCAACGGAAACCTCATCAATAATTTCACCTATCAGCCGGGCGGGCCGGGCGACATCGTGGTCGTGCGTCTGATGTACCAATGGCCGGTCTACGTATCGCTTCTGGGCCTTAATGGGCTTTCGAACATGTCGTCGAACAATCGCCTCTTGATCTCCACCGTAGCCTTCCGCAACGAACCGTACCAATGATCCGCGCCATGAAACTCCTCAAGAAATTCAAGCAAGATATCCTCGACTGCCTCGCTCAATTGCGAAGCGATGAGCGCGGCGTATCGGCCGTCGAGTTTGCCCTGTTGCTGCCGCTGATGGTTGCGCTCTATCTCGGCACTGTGGAAATCTCGCAAGCCATCAGCGCCGACCGCAAGGTGACGCTGACGTCGCGCACGGTCGCGGACCTTATCTCGCAGGTTTCGAGCATCAACAACGCGGGGATGACCGATGTCCTCAATGCGTCGTCCTCGGTCATGGCGCCGTTTAAAACGACCACCCTCAAGGTGGTGGTGACATGCGTCAGCATCGATGCCAACGGCAAAGCGACCGTCACCTGGAGCGACACATTCAATGGTACGGCGCGTAGCGTCGGTAGCACGGTCACGGTACCGACCGCGCTCAATATCGCGAATTCCACGTTGATATGGTCCGAGGTGTCGTATGTCTACACACCGGCCATCGGCTACATCATCACCGGATCGATGACGCTCAAGGATCAGCTCTACATGGCGCCGCGGCTCTCGACTTCAGTGAGCCGCACCGCGACCTAACCAGCGGACGAGTTGCTGTTTCTTTCTTGAGCATGATCTTGTCCGACCTTCCTTCGCCCGCCGAAGCGGGCTTCGCGAAGGCGGGAAACCGGTTCCCACTTTTCGGGATCATGCTCTAAGCGATCGGGAGCGCGGTGGTCGATTTGATGCGCTCCATGGCGAAGCGCGAGGTCACGTTTTTCAGCGCCACTGTTGCAATCAGTCTTTTGTAGAAAGTGTCGTATCCCGCGATATCGGGCACGACCACGCGCAGCATGTAGTCCACGTCGCCGGCCATGCGGTAGAATTCCATCACCTCGGGCATTGCGCCGACGAGTTCGGCGAAGCGAGCGAGCCAGTCTTGCGAATGATCGCCGGTCTCGATCGAGACGAACACGGTGATGCCGAGGCCAATCTTGTCCTGGTCGATCAGCGCCACACGCTTGGTGATTGTGCCGTCGGCCTCGAGGCGCTGGATGCGCTTCCAGCACGGCGTCGAGGACAGTCCGACGCGGCTGCCGATTTCGGCAACGGAAAGGGAGGCGTCCTCTTGCAGGACGGATAAAATTTTGCGGTCGATGGCGTCCATGCCCATTCCCCTGGAAAGTCAATTCGTTCTCAATAATGCCGATGCCGGGAAGATATTTCTTTGGAGTGCCGGATAGGTCTATTTATAGAGAAAATTGTTCTATTTCAAGCGAAATAAGCCCAATCAACGACGTGCTCTAGGCGCGAGCCAGAAACGCTTCCACTTCGGCCCGGCGGGGCGCTCCGGCGCTGCCGCCAAAGCGGGTACATTTAAGGGCCGCTGCGGCGGCGCCAAAGCGTATGGCGGTAAGCTCGTCGCGTCCTTCCGCCAATGCCAGCGCGATGCCGGCGTGAAAGACGTCGCCGGCCGCGAGCGTATCGACGGCGGTGACGGCAAATACCGGCACGCGCCGCACCGCTCCGTCGTTGAGGTAGATTACGTCGCCGGGTCCGTTGCTGACCGCAATAAACGCCTTGGTCAGCGGCGCGATGCGTTGCAATCCACGGCTGAGATCGGCGCAGCCGGTCGTCTCGCGCAGACATTCGGATGAAAACACGACGTGCGTGGCGATCGCGAACAGTGGATTGCTTTCCACGGTCGGCCGGTCGGCGTCGAGTACCACGGGAATGCCTTTGCGGCGCGCGGCCTCGCAAATTGGCTGAACGAAATCCGGAAAGCGGTTGTCGGCAAGCAGCACCGTTATCCCCGCTACCATCGCATCGGGATCGGCCGGGCGCGCGGCTTCGATGCGGCGGTCGCGATAAGTCGCGATCATGCGTTCGCCGGAGGCGTCGACCATGATCGCAGACACTGGCGCGTTGGCGCCGCTTACGCGCACGACGCCGGACGTTGCGATGCCCTCGCGCGCGAGCTCGGCCATGAGCTGATTACTGACCGCGTCGGCCGTATCGCCGAGCGGGCCGGCGTAATGCGTCACGCCGCCGAGGCGGGCAATGGCGATTGCGGCATTGACCGCGCAGCCGCCGCTCACCACCATAAAATCATCCGCCATGGATTTGCCGCCCGGCGGCGGAAACTGCGGTACGCGCAGGATGATGTCCTGCACCGCGATGCCGGCGCACAACACGGCGGGCGGTTTGGCCGATTTCGGCCGATCAGAAGGTGCCACGTTCACCCTCCAGCCAGCTGCGGATGATGTGGTGCGCAATGGCAACGGGCGGTGGCGTGGTCAGACCGTCGGGATGGCGGCGAAGCAGCATTGCGGCGATCTCCTCGCGGTCAAACCAGCGTGCCCCTTCGAGCTCTTCGCGATCGACGACGATATCGTGCGACAGGGCTTGGGCATGGCAGCCGATCATCAGCGAACTCGGAAACGGCCAGGGCTGCGAGGCGAAATAATCCACGCGCCCGCAGGATATGCCGACTTCCTCGCGGATTTCGCGGCGCACGGCGTCTTCGATCGCCTCGCCCGGCTCGACAAAGCCGGCAAGGCACGACCACATGGTCGATACAAAACGCCCGGAGCGGCCGAGCACGCAGCGATCGCCGTCGACCGCCAGCATGATGACGACCGGATCGGTGCGTGGAAAGTGTTCGACCTTGCACGCTGTGCAATCGCGCTTCCAGCCGCCCTGAAGCACTTGCGTGGCGGCGCCGCAATTGGAGCAGAAGCGATGCTTCGCGTGCCAGTGGAGCAGCGCCTTGGCTTCGGCGAGCGGCGGCAGATGATCGGCGCCGACCAAGCCTTGCACGGCGATCGAACGCAGATCGATCACCAGGAGATCGCTGCGGGATTTGAGCGCTTCCGCCGTGCTGGGCTCAATACCGATACCGAAGCGGGGCGCTTCTGCAAGCAGTCCGAGAAAAACCGTTTCGGTGGCGGGGCCGAGTGCGCGCGCGTTGGCGAGTGAGAATGCGGCGTCGAAGGTGCTGCCGTTCTTTTTGAGGATGATCTGCTCACCGCCGATCACGTAGCACAGGGCGCGCGTGTCCGCCGCCGCCGCCGCAAGCCAGGCAGAATCCGTGCGCCGCTCGGCGCCGCGCTCGATCGGGCTTTGGGTGTAGCCGAGCCGTGGTTTAGGTCCGAGATCGGGGCGAGGGGGCACGAGACGCTGCGCGATTTTACTCCGCCGCCTCGCGCCGCGGACGCGGATAGATCAAATCGTACATCTCGGGACGTTGCCATTGCGGGCCGAGCAGACCCTGCTTGACCGCATATTCGGAGGACGAGCCGATGACGTCGCGGGTTGCGCGCAGGGTGCGCAGGCGTTCCAGGCTCACGTCGACCACGGTGAAGCCGGCGATCGTGCTCTCGAACAAAATTTCCTCCGGCCCCGCCACCATCGCCATGCCGCGCTCGCCGTGATGGAACAGGTTTTGCGTCGTCACCACGATGGCGAGATTTTCGATGGCGCGCGCCCAGATCAATGTGCGCCACGTCGCCCAGAGCTTGTTCTTGTCCTTGCCTGCCGGCATGAAAATGATTTCGGCGCCGCGCAGCGCCAGCGCGCGCGAGACCTCCGGCATGTAGACCTCGCTGCACATCGCAAGGCCGACTTTGCCATGCACCGTGTCGAACACCGGGAACTCGTCGCCCGGAACCCATTGGAACTCCCAGGCGGTGCCGCCGGTGTAGATCCACGGGCCGTTCGGGTGCGTGCGCTTGTAGCGCGCGGGCGCGCGGCCGTCGGGATAGGCCATGCAGATCAGGTTGTAGGCGATGGCGGCCTTGGTGCTGATCGGTTCGATGGTGCCAAACACCACGTGTACCTTGTGCTTGGCTGCGGCCTCGACCATCGCCGCGGTGGGATCGAAGGTGGCCGGCATGCGCCAGGGGCCGGGATAGGTTTCCGGAAAGCAGACGAAATTCGCGCCTTCCGCGGCCGCGCGCTCGATGTGGCGGACGGCGTCAGCGGTGTTGTTGTGATCCTCGCCCGGCTTGTGCGAGATCGGCTGGACGACGGCGATGCGGAAGGTCATGGCGCTTGCTCCGGCTGGAATGCTTGTTGCGGCAAAAAGCTACATGGAAGATTGAAGCCGCGCGAAGGCGAGGTCAAGCCGGGGGCCGCGTCGTGATGTGGCGGCCAGTACCCTCAATCCGAAAATGTGTGCAAGCAGATGTTGCGTGAAGTTACGGCTTGGTGCGTTCCAGCAGACTGAGGAGTGCTACTCGAAATTCAATTTTGCCAAACGGCTTGTGCAGCACCGGTACTTCGCGGTGCCGCAGACCGGCAGGGCGCTCATAACCGCTGACAAAAACGAATGGAATGCCGCGCGTGTGGAGCGCATCCGCCACGGCGTCGGCAAACGTGCCGTTGATGTTTCGATCCAGCAAGGCGCCATCGAGGTCGATCGTCTCCGCGATACGCAGCGCCGATTTCAGATTGCTGACCGGCCCGATCACATGGACGCCCAAAGACTCGAGCTCGTCTTGCAGCATCATGGCAATCAGCGGCTCGTCTTCCAGGACGAGAAGATTGCGGACCCTGTTTGAAATCCCCGTCATGACACTTTGCCCTGATTTGGGGCGCTCTCTGCTTTGCTCTTTAGTTGCTTGAGAAAGGCATTCGCATACACCTCTGGCCGCAGAAGTAGACTCGCGAGAGGGGGAAAAGTTCCGATGACGAACGGCAGTTTTTACGCTTGCGGCTAAGTGAAGCGACCAATGATGGGATGTGGAATGGCTGAAGCACTCCGGCGCCGGCACAGCGCCGCATGCCGGAGCGGAAGCCTTGGAGCGTGCTCCGAGGCTTCCGCTTGCTGGCTTGTTTGCGTTGGTTTTGTCCGCATCGTCTTCGTTCGCATCGTCTTCGTTCGCATTGGCTTTGTTCGCATTGGCAGTGGAGTTTCGATCGGGTAGCCTTGCATTTGATTGTCGCCAGGAAAGGCCATTGTGATGCGATCGACGCTGCGCACCAGGATTCGCGCGGTGCGGCGCAAGGGTTTAGTCACCGGATCGCCCGAAGCTTATTTATTCGCGTTGGTATGCGTCGGCATTGCTGCGACAACCGGCTTTGCCTTTTCATATTTTATCGACGACGTCACGCTGTCGATTGCCTTTTACCCGCCATATTCGTCGCAGCGCTGTTCGGTGGAATTCAGGCTGGCATTGTTGCCGTTCTGTTGGGCGTGTCAGTGGAGTGGTGGGCCGATAGCCAGTTGTTCGGCGACCATACGACTGTGCAGACCCAGTTCATCGATCGTGGGCTTTTCGCTGCTACGGCTACGATCAGCATCTGGGTGGCCGAGCAGCTGCGCCGCCGTAGCCGAGACTCGCAACAACCGGCAGAGAAGCTGTCCTCGCCCAATGCAAATGTCGTTGTTCAATTCCCAAGCGCACAGTCCAAAACAAATCGCCTGCGTCTCAGGCTTGGTCTGTTTTGGCAAAAAGGTGCGCCGCCGAATTCGCACGCCGCCTACGGTTTTGCGTTGAGTTGCGTTGCCGCTGCGACCCTTGTTCGCGTTATTTTTGGATGGTTCGGCGAAGATATTATGCCGCTCGTCTGCTACTACCCGATCATTCTTCTGGTAGCGCTGATCGGTGGATTTGAGGTGGGGCTCGTTGCCATCGTGCTCAGCCTGATCGTGGTCGGGTGGGCCTTCGTTCCTCCGTATTATTCCATCGGAATGCCGACGCCCGATCAGGTGGTCGACTGCGAGCTCTTCTTATTTGCGTCCTTGCTTTCGTTGTGGCTGATTGAGAAGCATCGGCCTGTCGTCAGAGATTCGCGCCGCGAGGGGCCGACAAAATCCGAACTCATCGCCCCGATCATAGCCTCGTTCGGCATGATTCTGCTTGCGACGCTTTTGCTTTTGGCGGTCGAGCCCATTCTTGGGTCTGGGTATCTGATTTTTTGGATATCTCATCCCGACAACGATCATCGCCATTCTCTATGGCAATACGTTTGCCCTTCTCATGTCGTTCGCAAGCGGTATCGCGGCGGCTTACTTTCTGTTCCCGCCAAAATTCAGCTTGTATATCGGCGATCCCTTCCAAATTGTCGCGCTGCTCATTTTTTTGCTGGTCGCTTTGGCGGCGAGCAGAGTGGTCTCGCTGCTGACCTATGGCACTGGGGTTAAAGTCACGGGCAGACCGCAACAGAATGGTAGTGTTCTTTATTCCGGCAGCACAGGACGTGGACCGACCGGTATCCTTTTAATCCATAGCGTCGGCGGCACGCCGCGCGAGCTGGAGACCGTCGCCGCCGGTTTGGCGGATCGAGGATACACGGTCTCGTGTTGCCAGCTTGCAGGGCACGGCGGGAGCGAAGAAGAACTTCTTGCCTCGCATTGGACCGATTGGTTTGCCAGTGCCGAGGAAGCCCTCGCCGTGCTTGAGAAGCAATGCAATATCGTCGTGGCTGGCGGCCTGTCGGGCGGCAGCATATTGGCGCTGCGTCTCGCCGCTCTCAATCCGACGCGCATACACGGCCTGTGCCTGTTCGCGCCGACCGTGCGCTACGATGGGTGGGCCATTCCCTGGTACAGATTTTTGCTGATACTTGGCGTGCGCGCGCCGTTTCTCAGGCGAATGCGGTTCACCGATCCACCGCCTTACGGCATCAAAGATGAAGCGACGCGTGCGATGATCGCGGACACAATGCATGCCGACAAATCGGATGAAACGGGCACGCACTCGACATCGTTGGGCATGCTGCAAGAATCCCATTGGCTGGTGCGCGATGTTGTGCGGCGACTGCCGTCGATCAAGGCGCCGGCGATCATCATCCATCCACGAGAGGATGACATCAGCGATCTGTCGAATACGATCTTCCTGCATCGCCGGCTTGGCGGGCTGGTCGAGTGCTGGGTGCTCGATGACAGCTATCACCTCATAACGATCGACCGGCAGCGCGACGTCGTGATGAATCGAACGGCCGATTTTGTCAGCTTTGTCGAGCGCTACGCCGTCAGGCAGCAGCCTGAATTGGCACGCTCACGGCCGACACTTGTCGCAGGACGCGAACATCCCGCGCCGCTGCAGCCAGTCCAGCCCACGTAAGGCGGTTCGATCCGATGTCGATGGCGCTGTGTTTTGAGTAGCGTGCATCGTTAAAAATTGATGACATAAATCGCGCTTGGATTCGTGCCGGCAAAGCTTGTTGTCGAATTCCAGCTGCGAGCTCGTATTGCGCATGTCATATTGCCTTAATATCGCTATGCGATCCGCAATTACTTGCATTTGAGCCTCCCGATCTATAAATAGATGCATCGACATTTGGCCGGACCACTGGGCCGCTTCGCCTCGCTTGGCGCACGTTTCAGCACTCTCCAGATTCGACGAACCGGGAAGCAAACGCGAACTCGCGTGTGTTGGATCTCGCGTGCAGACCGTCAAGCGAAGGGATTTTCGATGATCACGGGCACTGTGAAGTTCTACAACGACCAGAAGGGCTTTGGATTTATTCAGCCGGACGACGGCAGCAAGGATGTCTTCGTTCATGCCACCGCGCTCGAGCGCGCCGGCATCAACGCGTTGCGTGAGGGCCAAAAGGTCTCGTTCGATACGCAGACCGATCAGCGCACCGGCAAGATTGCCGTCGGCAAGCTTGAAGCCGCGTGACGACAGGCGATCACTGGGAGAATTCGCGAACGTGCACTCCCGCGCTTAGGGCCGCCGCTCGTTCGAGCGGCGGCCGTTGCGCATCAAGAGGGATGGCATCAGGAGGAAGGCATGCCTAAGGAAGACTTGATCGAACTTGAGGGGCTCGTGACCGAGCTTCTGCCCGACACCAGATTCCGCATTCAGCTCGACAATGGGCACGCGATCATTGCCTACACCGCGGGCAGGATGCGCAAAAACCGCATCAAGACACTCGCCGGCGATCGGGTGACGGTGGAAATGTCCGCTTACGATCTCACCAAGGGCCGCATCATCTTCCGCCACAAGGACGAGCGTCCGGCGGCGGCGTACCGATCGGCCGTACGCGGCAGTGGGCAGTTTCGACGGCGATGATCGCATGATGTTCGGACGATCATCGCTCGATGATCGGCTATGGCCAGCGTGGCACATAACGTCGGGGTTTCGATAGAAAGTAGAGCTATGCGCATTTATGTATTTACGTCCAAGACGAGAAAGAATTTGCGGGCCTTCACCGACGACGTGTCGGGAGGCAAATTGCCTCCGCAATTGGGGCCTTGGCGCGCGAATGGAGCCATCGCCGCCGACGAAAAATCGCCCTACCGGCTGGCGCGCAATCAAATCGAAAAATCCATCAACGATGCCGGATTTCAGCTTTGGCGCAACAAAGTGAAGAGCGAAGAAGAAAAAGTCGACTGAAGAAATGCCATTCGATGTAAGAGGTTGAATGCAACAGGTTGTATCTGAGCCCATCTCTCTGGATCCAAATAGCCACCGAGGTGGGCACGGCTGGGGCCGCATCCTCGCGGCCTATCGTAACCCCAATCCCGCGCGCAGCCTGTTCGAGCTAGGCATCACCATCTGTCCATTGATTTTGTTATGGGCGGCGATGTGGTGGTCGCTCGGCGTTTCTTACTGGCTTTGTCTGTTGCTCGCGCTGCCGACCGCAGGTTTCATGGTGCGCCTGTTCATGATCCAACATGACTGCGGCCATGGCTCATTTTTCCGTCAGCGCTTGCTGAACGATTGGCTTGGGCGCGTGCTTGGCATTTTCACGCTGACGCCTTACGATTTCTGGAAGCGGACGCATAACATCCACCACGCGACGTCGGGCAATCTCGATCGGCGCGGGATCGGCGACATCACCACGCTCACAGTGCGCGAGTATGAGGGACTGCCGCGCTGGCAGCGCATCCGCTACCGCCTCTACCGGCATCCGCTTACCATGTTCGGCATCGGTCCGGCCTACCTGTTTATTTTTCAGCATCGGCTGCCCGTCGGATTGATGCGAGACGGTTTCGTGCCTTGGGCAAGCGCCATGGTGACCAATGCCGCAATCGCTGCGTTTTTCGCGGGCATGATGTGGCTCGTCGGCGTCGGTCCATTCCTGCTCGTACACATGCCGGTCATGCTGATCGGCGCTTCGATCGGCGTGTGGCTGTTTTACGTCCAGCATCAGTTCGAAGATACCAGCTGGACCGACAGCAAGATCTGGACGCTACCCGACGCCGCGTTGCACGGCAGCTCATATTACGATTTGCCCAGCGTGCTGCGCTGGTTCACCGCCAGCATCGGCGTGCATCACGTCCATCATCTGTGCAGCCGGATTCCATTTTATCGGCTGCAGCAGGTCATGCGCGAATATCCGGAGCTCAGGGGTTATCGGCGGCTCACGCTGCTGCAAAGCATTCAGTGCGTGCCGCTCGCGCTGTGGGACGAGAGCCGCCAGCGGCTGGTGTCGTTTCGCGATCTAAGACTTTCAAAACGAACGGCGGGTTGAACTAACGGGCGCGGGCAGGGTCTTTCAGGCCCAGCCCTGATGCCATTCCGGTTCGCCGGAAAATCTCTGCGCCATGAAATCCACAAAGACGCGCACCTTCGACGCCAGATGGCGTGTGTGAGGATAAATCGCGTGGATTGCGATCGGGTCGGGTTCAAACTCGCTCAATAGAGATTGGACGCGCCCCGCGCGTAGATCGTCGGCGGCGACAAAAGCCGGCGCGCGCGCAACGCCGAAACCGGCACGGGCTGCCGCCAAACAGATAAATGGATGGGAGAAGCGCAGGCGCCCGTTGACCTTCACTTCGATTCGCTTCTTGCCTGCGCCATAGGCCCACACGAATGGATCCTTGATATTGAGGTCCAGGATGGCTTCGCGGTTTGTCAACTCGCTTGGGTCGCGTGGTTTGCCGTGTGTCGCGATGTAGCCGGGCGAGGCAAAGGTGATCGCGCGGACTTCTGCGAGCTTACGCGCGACCAGCGATGAATCCGCAAGCATGCCAATGCGGATTGCGATATCGAATCCCTCATCGACCAGGTTTACCGTGCGGTCGGAGAAGGACACCTCCATTCCGACTTCGGGATAGGCTGAGGCGAAGGCGAGCAGCGCCGGCCCAAGTTGTTGCATGCCGAAGGACACCGGCGCGGTGAGTTTCAACGAACCGCGTGGTGCAGTGGTCTCCTGCATCGACTTTTCCAGTTGATCGAATTCCTCCATGACGCCGCGACCGCGCGCCAAGTAAGCCCGCCCGCTGTCGGTGAGCGAGACATCGCGGGTGGTGCGGTTGAGCAGGCGCGTATCGAGGCGGTCTTCCAGCTTGGCGACCAGCTTGGAGGCTTGCGCGGGCGAAATACCCAGCCGCCGCGCGGCCTGGGCGAAGCTTCGGGCGTCGGCCACGGCCACGAAAACGCGTAATTCCTCGATGCGGTCCATTTTGCCGATTATTTCCAATTTGGAAATAGAGTGCCACAATTATAGATTATTATCAATTTTATGGATAGATGGCACTTATGTCCGGCCGGCGAATTTACTCGTCAGCACACAATTCAAAGGAGATCACCCATGACAATCGCATCATTGGAAACCAGGGCTGCACACGTTTTCCTGGCAACGCTTCGTATTGTTTCAGGCGCGCTGTTTCTGGCCCACGGCCTCGTCAAAGTCGCCGGCTTCCCGGCCAGCGCACAGCCAGGCCAGCAGGCTCTGCTTAGCCTGTTTGGAATTGGCGGACTTATTGAGGTCGTCACCGGCGCGTTGCTCATTGTCGGGTTTCTGACGCGTCCGGCAGCCTTCATCGCCTCCGGCCAGATGGCGGTCGCGTATTGGATGTTCCATGCGCCGGCGAGCATCTATCCGGCGGTCAATGGCGGCGATGGCGCGATCCTGTTCTGCTTCGTCTTTCTGTATTTGGCGGTGGCGGGCGCGGGCGCGTTCAGTCTCGATGCCCTGATCAATCGCGTTTCGTCCACGCAAAGCCCGCAACTCGGTCATGTTGCTTGGAAGTCGTAATAAATGCGGCACACGCGGTTTCCACTCAGATCTCATTGAGCCTGCTAAGTTGAGCGATTGAGCCGGCGGACCCGCAACCCGCCGGCGCAATCGCGTTTGCAGTACAAATGGGCTGCGGTGCTGAAAACTTCCGCGCGCCCCGGCGGAATGCTAACGTGGGCTCCGGTTTCTTGTAATCTGGCGAGCGTCGGCTCAATGCTCCGCAACGGCTCGGAAGAGGGGACAACCTTATGCCCCGGCGCAAAATTATCATCGGTGTGCTCATTGGTGCCGGCCTCATCGGCGGCACGCTCTGGACGCTCGATAAGTTTGGGCTGTTTGGTCCCTCGTACCTGCAGCGGCCGGTGCTGGCCGCAACCCCGCCGTTAAAGCCGACCACACTGATCTCGGTCATGACCGTACCGGTTGCAGTCGAGCTCGCGGTGATCCGCACCTCGCTGGACGCTGCGACGCCCCGCAGCTTCACAGGCAAGCGCGGCAATATTCCGTCCGGTCCATTCAGCAAGACCGAAGTCCGCTGGGACATCGGCCGCGAGTCGCTCGCGCTCGCGGTGCGACCAGATGGCTTGACGATGTCGGCCGCACTCTCGGGCACATTGCGTGTCGGTGCCGGCGGCAGCGAAGTGGTGACGGGTTCGCTCAACGCCGAGTCCGGCGCAATGCAAGAATTCATGCCGGGCTCGCTCTATCACCGCGGAGAGGTCCGCGGCAGTGTCTCGCTGACCGCGCGGCCCACGCTGCTGCCGAACTGGCGTATCGATCCGAAACTCACGGGCCATGTGACAATCCCCGAAGGCGGGCTCTCGATCTCCGGCTTTACGATCGATGTGTCCGGCGACGTGAAGTCGACCATCGATCGTGCCGTCAACGAACAAGTCAACGTCGTGCAAACGCAGGTGCGCAACGATTCCACGATCGAGCAAGCGGCGCGGCGCGAATGGGCGAAAATGTGCCGCTCGATTTCGCTCGCCGCAATCGCGGCGGGGAACGCGGATCTGTGGCTCGAACTGCGGCCGATCCGCGCATTCGCCGCGCATCCGCAGATTAACGCGGCCACAGCTACGGTTACTGTGGGCGTAGAAGCGGAAACGCGCATTGTGGCGGCAGAGACCAAGCCGAACTGTCCGTTTCCGGCGCGACTGGAAATCGTTGCACCGGTCGAGCAAGGGCGTTTCTCGATCGCTGCGCCGATCGAGGTTCCGTTCACCGAGATCAACCGGATCCTTGACCTGCAGCTCAAGGGGCGCGTGTTTCCGGCGAACGCAGACGCTGCGGCGCAATTCAAGGTGCTGCATGCGAGCGTCGCGCCGTCCGGCAATCAGCTGCTGATTTCATTGCTGATCGACGCGACAGAGCAGAAGACGTGGTTTGGCTTCGGCGCCAGGGCAACCGTCTATATCTGGGTGCGGCCGGAGCTTGATCGTGCGCAACAGAAACTGCGGCTGACCGACATAGTGCTCGACATCAGATCGGGGGCGGCGTTCGGGTTGTTCGGTGCCGCTGCCCGTATTGCAATTCCTTATATTCAAGAGGAGCTGGAGCAGTATGCGGTGATCGATCTGAAGCCATATGCTGCGAGCGCGCGTACCGGCATCGAAGCGGTCGTCGCTGATTTCGACAAGCAGGATGACGGTGTGAGCGCCGGCGCCACCGTCACCGACTTGCGTTTGGACGGTGTCGAGTTCGATTCGAAGACTTTGCGGGTGATCGCCGAGGCAGAGGGCACGGCGAAGATCGCCGTCACAAAACTGGTGAAATAAAAATCGCCGACGCCGCTTGATCCACGGATTCTTGCGTGCCCGGCATGACGACTCGCCAGCCTGAATTTTTGAACTCCTACATCGGTGCGAGCACGAGCCGCGCGCGCAGCGATATCGTGAGCTTTTGGAGCGCTGCGTCGTCATAGGCGCGCGCGGGGAGGTGGCCCCAGACCGGCTTCGGCCAGGCCGCATCGGTGCGGAAGCGCGCAATGATGTGCACATGAAGCTGCGCCACCATATTGCCGATCACGGCCACGTTGATTTTAAGGCATGCGGTTTCGGATTTGAGCGCGTCGGCGGATTGCGCAATCTCCTGCATCAGTTGCGCACGATCGGCGGCCACGAGATCGGTGATCTCCGTTGCATTGGCGCGACGCGGCACCAGCAGAAGCCAAGGATAATTGGCGTCGTTCATCAGCCGTACTTGGCAAAGCATCAGATTGCCGAGCGCCACGCTGTCGCGTTCAAGCTGTGGATCGAGCGACCAGCCGGCCGTAGGGTCCAAATTCATCGAATCGTTCCGTAATGCGAGGTTTTTTCCGGAGGAAAGCTAGCACGCGACAGGGCGCCGCCCGCTTGCTTTCTCGCGCACTTCGCCCGATATAGAAACGGGAGGTTGGCGGTGGACGAGCCACTCGCCAACCGGGTCAGGTCCGGAAGGAAGCAGCCCTAACGAGCACGGATCGGGTCGCTCGTCAGCCTCCCACTTCAACTTGCAAATCTTTCATCGCAGGCCACCCTTTTGGGGCGGCGAATCGAAAGCCACGATGAGCGAACCGGCCGACCGCAAATCCAAATCTGGGTCCGAGCCTGCAGATGAGGCAGGTGGCGGCTATCGTGTACTGGCGCGCAAATACCGGCCGGCGAGTTTCGACGATCTGATCGGCCAGGATGCCATGGTGCGCACGATCTCGAATGCGTTCGAGACGGGGCGCATCCCGCAGGCTTGGATCCTCACCGGCGTGCGCGGCGTGGGCAAAACGACGACCGCGCGGATTCTCGCGCGCGCGCTCAATTATGAATTGCCCGACGGCTCGGTGACTGGGCCGACGATCAAAATGCCCAAGCTCGGCATTCACTGCCAGGCGATCATCGAGAGCCGTCATATCGACGTGCTGGAGATGGACGCGGCCTCGCACAACGGCGTCGATGACGTGCGGCAGATCAACGACGCGATTCGTTATGCGCCGGTGTCCGCGCGCGCCAAGGTCTATATCCTCGACGAGGTGCATATGCTTTCGGGCGCGGCGTTCAATGCACTGCTCAAGACGCTAGAAGAGCCGCCGCCGCACGCAAAATTCATTTTTGCTACCACCGAAATCCGCAAAGTGCCGGTAACGGTGCTCTCGCGCTGCCAGCGTTTCGATCTGCGCCGGGTCGAGGTGAGTGTGCTGATGGAGCACCTGCAAGGCATCGCCGCGAAAGAAAACATCACCGTCGAACCGGAAGCGCTGGCGCTGATCGCGCGCGCGGCCGAAGGATCGGTGCGCGACGCGCTTTCGCTGCTTGATCAAGCGATCGCGCATGCGGGCGCGCAATCCGGCGGCGGCAAATCCGCAAAGACCGCGGTGCATGGGCAGGATGTGCGCAGCATGCTTGGGCTTGCCGATCGCGTGCGCATGATCGACATGTTTGAGGCGCTGATGGGCGGCGACATCGCGCGCGCGCTGCAAGAACTGCGCGAACAATACGACGCCGGTGCCGATCCGGTGGTGGCGCTCACGGATCTCGCCGAGTTCGTTCATTTCGTCACGCGGGTGAAAATCGTGCCGTCAGTCGTCGACGATATTTCTTTAAGTGAGACTGAACGCACACGCGGCCGCGCACTCGCCACGGCGCTTTCGATGCGTGTGCTTTCGCGCGCCTGGCAGATGCTGCTTAAGGGCGTCACGGAAGTGCAGGGCGCGGGCCGCCCGATTTCCGCAGCCGAGATGGTGCTGGTGCGGATTGCTTATGCCGCCGATCTGCCGACGCCCGATGAGGTCATCCGCACGCTCGATCAAAACGGCGCATCCGCGAGGCCGCAGGGCAATGGCGGCACGGCGGCGACATCGAGTGCTTCGGCGCAGCGCTATGAGGCACCAAGAAATGAAGCGCCAAGAAACGATGCTCCGCGTGGTGCGCCGCGTTCGAATCTCGCCAGTAATCTCGCGCCGGCCGAGCGCCCCCTCGGTGATCCGGTCATGCAGGCGGAAGCCGCGCCGGATGTGCCGGTGCTCACGATCGGCAGCTTTGAGGCGTTGATTGCGCTTGCCGTAGAACGGCGCGATCTGCAAATGAAGGCTGCGCTTGAACGCGATGTGCGGCTGGTGCGTTGCGAGGACTGCCAGCTCGAAATCGCGCTCGAAGCCGGCGCGCCCAAGACGCTGGTCAACGAGCTTTCGCGCAAGATTGCGCAATGGACCGGCAAGCGCTGGATGGTGGTGGTGTCGAGCCAGCCGGGCGCGCCGACGCTCAAGGCGCAGGCCG
Organism: Hyphomicrobiales bacterium; assembly: GCA_003169835.1. GTDB lineage: Bacteria > Pseudomonadota > Alphaproteobacteria > Rhizobiales > Xanthobacteraceae > PNAI01. The sequence continues at coordinate 41,873 of PNAI01000021.1, forward strand.
CCTCGCGCCAGGCGGAGATCGAGCGTGGTGTGCGCGACGATCCGCTGGTCAAGGCGGTGCTGGAACGATTCCCAGGCGCGGAAATCGTCGGTGTGCGCCGACGCGGTGAACAGCCGGAGCCGCCGGAAATGCCTACGCCCGAGGCGGACGAGGCGATTGCAAACCCCGATCTCGAAGACGACAGCGAGCGGTGAGAGATTAGCTCATGGCGGATTTTCTCGGCCTGATGAATCAGGCGACCCAGTTGCAGGCGAAGATGCAGGAGCTGCAGGCCGAGCTCGACACGATCGAGGTCGAGGGCGCGTCCGGCGGCGGAATGGTCAGCGTGAAGCTCACCGCAAAGGGCGAGCTCAAAGGCACCCGCATCGACGATTCGCTGCTCAAGCCCGAAGAGAAAGAAGTGCTCGAGGATCTGCTGATCGCCGCGCATGCCGATGCGCGCCGCAAGGCCGATGCTGTGATGCAGGACAAGATGAAAAAGCTGACCGGCGGGTTGCCGCTGCCGCCAGGACTGAAGTTGTTTTGATGGCTTTCGCATATGAGCGCAAATGTTTCCACGTCGTGCCCGGGCTTGACCCGGGCATCCATCATTTAGCGATGATGATGGATTGCCGGGTTGAACCCGGCAATGACAGGTAGAAAAAGCCATGCCCAAAGCCGTCGCTGGACCCGAGATCGAACGCCTGATCCAGCTGCTCGCCCGCCTGCCGGGCCTGGGGCCGCGCTCGGCGCGGCGCGCGGCGCTGCATCTGATCAAGAAGCGCGAGCAACTCATGGCGCCGCTCGCGTCTGCGGTAACGACCGCGATGGAGAAGATCGAAATCTGCCGCGTGTGCGGGAACATCGATACGAAGAGCCCGTGCACGGTTTGCACCGACGATAAGCGCGATCAATCCATGATCGTCGTGGTGGCGGATGTCGCCGACCTGTGGGCGCTGGAGCGTGCCGCAGCCCTTAACGCGCGCTATCACGTGCTCGGCGGCACGCTTTCGCCGCTCGACGGAGTGGGCCCGCAGGATCTTTCCATCGATGCGCTGGTGGCGCGCGCGCACGATACGACGGTGAAGGAAATCATCCTCGCACTTAATGCGACAGTCGATGGCCAGACCACGGCGCATTACATCACCGATCTGCTGCGTGACGCCAATGTCGCGGTGACGCGGCTTGCGCATGGCGTGCCGGTTGGCGGCGAGCTCGATTATCTCGATGACGGCACGCTCACCGCGGCTATGCGCGCCAGGACACCGCTGTGATCCGCGTCGCAACTGCAGCAATTGCCGGCTTTTTGGCCGTTGTTTCGGTTGCCGGTCCGGCGCGCGCCGCCGCCCCGGTGAATATCCCGTTCGATGTGGTCAAAAAGGCGTTTGAGACCGCGGAATGCACGATCGAGTTCAAGGATGAGCCGCGTGAGAATGTCGAAGAACTCGGCGGCGGGCTTAAACTGGTGGAGGTCTATTGCTGGCGTGCGGCGTATCAGGCCGGAAGCATCTTCCTGGTCGCAAATCCCGCTCAGCCTGAAAAGGCGCGCCTGCTGAAGTTTCAGTGGTGGAGCAACAAGAAGCTGAACTCGGTGTATAGCCTCACGGAACCCGACTTCAATCCCGCGACCAAGCAGCTCAAAGGTTTTCACAAGGGGCGCGGCGTCGGGGATTGCGGATCGATCGGCGAATGGAAATGGGTCAGTGGAAACTTCAATCTGACGCGCTTTTGGCACAAAGAGTCTTGCGACGGGCAGCCGTTCGATGACGAGAAGAAATGGCTGGTGTACCGGCGCCGATGATTACTTGTGCGCGTGGGATTCGAACTGCTGGAAATGTCCGCGCTGCTGCAGCCAGGCGAGCATAATGAGGCTCGGAATTCCGGCTGCGGCGCAGATAACGAAGAACCACACCCAGCCGGCGTATTCCGCAATATAGCCTGCCCCTGACGATAAATAGGTGCGCCCAACCGCGGCGAGCGCGGTGAGCAACGCGTATTGTGTCGCGGTGTGCAGCGGATTGCGGCATAGGCTCGACAGGTAAGCTACGAAAATCACGGTGCCGATCGCGCTGGTGAAATTCTCGGTCACGATGGCGACCGTGAGCATGGTGAGGTCGTAGCCGACAACGGCTTGATACGAAAATGTCAGGTTGGCGACGGCCTGCAGGATGCCGCCGATCCAAAGGCTGGTGGTGAGTGAATAGGCGCGCGCCACAAATCCGCCGGCAAATCCGCCGATCAGCGTGGCCGCAAGGCCGACGCCCTTGATGACGGCGGCATATTCGTTGCGGGTAAATCCAAGATCGATGACAAACGGCGCGGTCATCGCGCCTGCGAGGGCGTCGGTGAATTTGAACAGCACGACGAAGGTAAGCACCATCAGAGCCATGTCGCGGCTCAGAAAGTCGGAGAATGCGGCGACCGCGGTTTCAAATACGCGCTTGAGAGGACTGTCGGTCGCGTGCGCCGCGTGCTCGGCCTTGGCGGCGGCAGATTTTTCCGGTTCGGTCGCGATCAGTGTGGTGATCATGCCGATAACGACCAGTACGGCCATGACCACGTAGCCCGCCGTCCATGCCGCCGATTTTTCGAAGCCCCAGCTTTCGAAGCCGCTTACGAGAAACAGCGCGCCTGCGGTCGAGATCAACATGCCGACGCGATACGCGAATACGTACGAGGCCATGCCAGCAGCTTGCTCGCTTTCGGGCAGGCTTTCGATGCGGAATGCGTCGATGACGATGTCTTGCGTAGCGGAAGCGGTTGCGACGAGGACGGCCGCGCCGAACACGATGTACCAGGGAAGTCTTCCCGGATCGCAAAACGCGAGCAGGATGATCGCGCCCAGGAGCAGAAACTGCGAGAACACGAGCCAGCCGCGGCGGCGGCCGAGCAGGCGCGCAAAGAACGGCACGTCGAGCGCATCGACCAGCGGTGCCCAGAGGAATTTTATGGTGTAGGGCGTGCCGACCAGCGCGAACAGGCCGATGACGTGCAGATCGACGCCGGTTTCACGCATCCACACCAGCAGTGTCGAGCCGGACAGAGCGAGCGGCAGTCCGGCGGAGAAGCCGAGGAACAGCACGATCAGCACGCGTGGCTGCAGATAGACTGCCAGCGCGTCGCGCCAGCCGGGGCGGGGGGCGTCGGCTGCGGTCATCGGCTATTCGCCCGCCCCGAGCTTGCGCAATGGAGCGGCAATGACATTCGATGCCGGTGCGTCGTCGTTGTCGTCGAATTCCAGCTCCTCGATGCGGCTTGCGCGTTTCTCGATGCGGCCGGTTGAGGTGAGAATCTGGTTCATGTCCTCGGTGGTCTGACCGAGATGATTTTGCAGCTTGCGTACGCGGTCGCCCAGGAGACTCACGTCTTTCATCATGTGGCCGACCTCGGTGCGGATCTGGTCGGCGGCCTGGCGCATCTGCGAGTCTTTCTGGATTTGCTGGATGACTTGAATGGCCAGCATCAGGAGCGTGGGCGAGACCAGCATCACTTGCAGGCGATAGGCCTTCTGCACGACGTCGTCGAAGCCGTCGTGCACCTCAGCATAGACCGATTCCGAAGGCACGAACATGAGTGCCGTGTCCTGGGTCTCGCCAGGGATGAGGTATTTCTCGGCGATGTCGGTGACGTGTTTCATCACGTCCTGGCGCACGCGCTGCGCGGCGAGCTTGCGCTCGTCTTCGGTCTTGCTCTCGCGCAAGGCGGTGATCGCTTCGAGCGGAAACTTGGCGTCGATCACCAAGGGCCGCTGGTCGGGCAGCAGCACCACGCAGTCCGGGCGCTTGCCGTTCTTGAGGGTGAATTGAAATTCGTAGGCGCCTTTCGGCAGGCCGTCCTGAATGATCGCTTCCATGCGGCCCTGGCCGAAGGCGCCGCGCGCCTGCTTGTTGGCGAGCACGTCGCGCAGCGATGTGACGTGGGAGGCGAGATCGGTGATATTCTTCTGCGCGCTGTCGATGACGGCGAGGCGTTCGTTCAGTTTCGCCAAGTGCTCGCCGGTGTGCTTGGTCGAGGTCTGCATCGAGTCGCCGAGCCGCTGGGTGACTGCATCGAGCCGCTCGTTGACTGAGTGCTGAAGCTGGGTTTGCGCCTTGGCGAGGAGTTCCCCCATCTGCTGCACGCGGGTGTTGAGTTCGACCATGCGTGCCGTGGCTGCGGGATCGGGGGCGGCCGAGCGTGGGCGCACAAGAAGGAAGATGAAGGCGGCAATGCCGAAGCCGATGACGAGACTTGCGGCGAAAACGAGGGCGGTTTCCATCATCGATTGGTTCTAGCGCGATTCTTATCCGGAACATAGCGCGAACACAATTGACCGCGTGCGGCCAACCACTTAAATCGCGGCTATGAAGGTTCGCGACATCATTCTCCTGCCGGACAAGCGGCTGCGGCAGGTCTCAAAGCCGGTGGCCAAGGTCGACGCCGCGGCGCGCAAGCTGGTCGCCGAGATGTTCACGGCGATGTATGCGGCGCCCGGCATCGGTCTTGCCGCGATCCAATTGGGCGAGCCCAAGCGTATCATCACGCTCGATCTCGCCAAGAAGGAGCAGCCCAGCGATCCGCGCGTGATCATCAATCCCGAGCTGGTGTGGGAATCTGATGAGCTGGGCACGTACGAAGAGGGCTGCCTGTCGATTCCGGAATATTACGAAGAGGTCGAACGGCCCAAGGCAGTGACGGTCAAGTATATCGATATCGACGGTAAGCCCCAGGAAGTCGAGGCCACCGGCCTGCTTGCCACTGCGCTGCAGCACGAGATCGATCATCTCAACGGCATATTATTCATCGATCACATTTCAAAGCTCAAGCGCGACCGCGTGATCAAGAAATTCACCAAGGCAGCAAAGCAGGCTGCGAAAGACGCCAAACGATCGAAGGATTGATGCCGCTTCGCCTGATCTTCATGGGTACGCCCGATTTCGCGGTGCCGACGTTGCGCGAGATCGCGGCGCGCGATCATGAGATCGCCGCGGTCTATACGCGCGCGCCGAAACCTGCCGGGCGCGGCATGGCGCTCTCGTCTTCGCCGGTGGAGGAAGAAGCGCGCAAAAGGAATTTGCCGGTGTTCACGCCGGCTTCGCTGAAATTGGCGGAAGCGCAAGAAACCTTTCGCGCGAATGGCGCCGATGCCGCGGTTGTCGTCGCCTATGGCTTGATCTTGCCGCCGCCGATCTTGCAAGCCACAAAACTCGGCTGTTTCAATGTGCATGCTTCGCTGCTGCCGCACTGGCGGGGCGCCGCCCCGATCAATCGCGCGATCATGGCGGGCGATCGCGAGAGCGGCGTCACCGTGATGAAGATGGACGAGGGACTCGACACCGGCGCAATGGCGATGTCGGAGCGTGTGCCAATTGGTGACGACATGAGCGCGGGTGAATTGCACGACGTGCTCTCCAAGCGCGGCGCCGATCTGATGGTGCGTGCGCTTGCCGCATTGGAGCGCGGCACCCTGCAATCCACGCAGCAGCCGAGCGTAGGCGCTACTTGCGCTGCCAAGATCGACAAGGCCGAAACCCGCATCGACTGGAACAAGCCGTGGCGGCAGGTGCACGACCACATTCGCGGCTTGTCGCCGTTTCCCGGCGCGTGGTGCGAAATGGGAGGCGCGGGCCGCGTCAAGCTTTTGCTTACCACCAAGGCCGAGGGCGCGGGCGCGCCGGGCACGGTGCTCGACCGCCACCTCACGATCGCATGTCGTGAAGGCGCAGTGCGCATTTTGCAATTGCAGCGCGCCGGCAAGCAGCCGATGAAGGTGGATGAGTTTTTGCACGGAACGACCGTCCCTGCGGGTGCCGTGCTGAGTTGAGGCGTCGAATGCCACGCTACAAGATCACGATCGAATATGACGGCACGCCGTTCGTCGGCTGGCAGATCCAGGATAATGGCCCGACCGTGCAAGGGCACATTATCGCGGCGATTTTGGCATTTACGGGCGAGAAGGTCGCGGTGCAGGGCGCCGGCCGCACCGACGCGGGCGTGCATGCGCTGGGTCAGGTGGCGCATTTCGATCTGAATGTTGAGCGCGATACGGATACAATATGCGACGCGCTTAACGCGCACTTGCGCCCGCATCCGATCGCCATTGTCGCTGCTGAAAAAATGCCGCCAACGTTTGACGCGCGCTTCTCCGCGATCAAGCGGCATTATCTTTATCGCATCGAAAATCGCCGGGCCGATCTCGCGCTCGATCGCAATCGCGCGTGGCGTTCTTCGCGCCCACTCGATGCCCCGGCCATGCACGCGGCGGCGCAGCGGCTGGTTGGCAATCACGATTTCACGACCTTCCGCGCGGCCGAATGCCAGGCTAAGTCGCCGGTGAAAACGCTTGACCGGCTTGATGTGGCGCGCAGCGGCGACGAAATCCGCGTCATTGCAGAGGCGCGCTCGTTCCTTCATCATCAGGTGCGCTCGATCGTGGGCTCGCTCGTGCTGGTCGGCGAGGGGAAATGGCGTGCCGAAGATCTTAGCCATGCGCTCGCCGCGCGGGATCGTTCCAAGTGCGGGCCGGTCGCGCCGCCGGACGGGCTTTATCTGGTGCGGGTGGAGTATTGACGGTTTGTATTGCGTAAAGGACATCGAGCCATGATCTCAATCTCACGGCGCGACGTTTTGGCAGGCTTGTTGCTTGCAGGTGCAGCTCTGCCTGCGTGCGCGCAGACTTTTCCCAGTGCGCTGATCCGCATCATCGTGCCGGCCGCGCCGGGTGGCGGTACCGATATCCTGGCACGTGCTATGAGCACTCAGCTGCAGACTCTTTGGGGCCAGACCGTGATCGTGGAGAACCGTTCGGGTGCGGCGGGTCTGATTGGCACAAAGTCGGTGATCGCTTCGCCCGGCGATGGCCACACGCTCCTGATGGCGGCGACCAGCGCCATCATGTCGCTCGCCACCAACACGCCCGCGCCGTTTGAAATCACGCGTGATCTGGCGCCGGCCACATTGGTCTCGGCGCCACCCTATATCGTGGTCGTGCATCCTTCGATTCCTGCGAAGAACGCCGCCGAGTTGATCGCTTATGCGAAACAAAATCCCGGCAAGCTGACCTATGGCTCGTCGGGTGCGGGCGCGGCGTCGCACCTCTCGGGCGCATTGTTCGCGCAGATGGCCGGAATCGAAATGCTGCACGTGCCCTATCGCGGCATGGGAGCGGCGGTGCCTGATCTGCTCGGCGGGCGGATCCAGCTTTTGTTCGCGCCCGCCTTGACGGTGACGCCGCACATCGTCGCCGGCACGCTGCGGGTGATCGGGACGACGGGAGCAAAGCGTTCGGCGCTGTTCCCGGATTTTCCGACCATCGCGGAATCAGGCCTGCCAAAATACGATTCGCTCGGATGGTTCGGGCTGTTCGCGCCGGGGACGACGCCGCCGGCCGTTGTCGCGAAAATCAGCGCGGATGTGAGCACGGTGCTCAACTCCGACGATCTGAAGAAGCGGCTAGCCGAGCAGGGCGCCGAACCCGCGCCGAATTCGCCGGAGGATTTTAAGATGTTTGTGAATTCCGACATCACGAAATGGCTGGAGCTCGCGAAGAAGACCGGGATTATGCTGGGGAATTGATGCGCGGCGCGATTACTGGCTTGCTACGGACATGCAAACCCATTGCGTGTCCTTCATGCCGATGGCGCGCGCGGCACCACGCGCGAGATCGATCGTCACGCCTTTTACAAACGGTCCGCGGTCGTTGATGACGACCGTGATGGATTTTCCGCTGCGCGGATTGGTCACCGTTACCCGCGATCCGAATGGAAGCGTGCGATGCGCGGCGGTGTGGCCATCCGGGTTGAAGGCTTCGCCGCTCGCGGTGTGGCGGCCGGTGGCGTACCAGGTGGCGACCACGAGTTTCCCGGCGCATGTGCCGACTGGCATTGGCGAATGCGCAAAGAACCAATCGAAGCCATGACCCGGCGATTTCTCAGCGGATGCGGCGCCTGCTCCGTCAGCTTGAGCAGCAGCTGTTCGCAAGCCGCCGAAACATGTCAGCGCCAGCGCAAGAACAAAAACGAATGCGCGCATGGTTTCCTCCCGCGGGCCTTTGAAGTTTAGGCCATCTGCCGGCTCGGATCAAAAGCTGCCCATTCCCCGCGGAGTTTCGACGTCGGTTTTGTGGTCTTTTGCGGGCAAGCGGTTTTTTGGTTTGCCGCGGGTAAACAGGCCGGCGTTGGCGAGAAAATTTGCTGATCCGTCAGGGCGAAAATAAACTTATCCCCGGTCGCCATATCGCAAGAATGAGTGGAGTGGAGCGTTGGCTTTTCAGAAAAACAAAAGGCAGATGACAGTGATCAGAAATCAGCGGTGCGGCAATCTCATTTCACCCTCCCCTGGAGGGGGAGGGTCGATGCCGAGCGTTTGCGAGGTGGCGGGGTGGGGTGGGTGAGCTTCGTTTTCAGTTCACCCCCACCCCGGCTCGCATCTCGCCATAGCGCGTCGAAGACGCGCGTGAACGCGCTAATGGCTCGATGCTTCGCCGACCCTCCCCCTCCAGGGGAGGGTAAGCAGAGAGCGAAGCGGTTGTTTTTTGCGCCTAGCGCCGGGGAGACGCCGCCAGCGCACTGGCGACCGCGGTCTGGATCTCGAAGAGCGTGAAGGGCTTGGCGATCACGTCGCGGATCAGCGCATCGAGGCCGGATGCGCGTTCGCGCTGGTCGGCATAGCCGGTCATCAGCAGGATCGGCAGTTCGGGATCGTCGCGCGCCACTGCAAGCGCGAGCGCGATGCCGTCCATCATCGGCATCTTGATATCGGTGAGCAAAAGATTGAACGGCTTTTTCGCGTGCGTGAAAGCGTCGAGCGCTTCACTGCCGTCGGCGGTGGCGACGACGTCGTGGCCATCTTGCACGAGCGCACGCGTCACGAGTGCGCGCACAGCGGTTTCATCTTCGGCGATCAGAATTCTTGCGACCATGGCTTTTCAGCGCGCTCCCTCTGTTGCGTCATGTCGATTGAAGAAACGCACGACCACATCGTGTCCCTCGCTCGGCGGCGAGGCCAAGCGCGAGCGGAAGGTTTGCGTCTCGCCGGGCGCCAAGATCGAGTGCTCCGGCAGCGCCGTCCAAGAGTAGATTTCCAGTCCGGCCTCGTTGCGCAGGCCAAAGCGCAGCCGCGGCACGTCCACCGGATTTTTGGACGTGCTCTTGATGGAACCTTCAACCAGGAGCACCGGCACGCCGTCGCGCGCTTCCTTCGTGATCCTGACGTCGCCGAAGACGAGCTCGCGCAAATTTACCGGCAGGCCGATCGCGCCGTAGAGCGAAGCCATTTGCGGCGCCATCCGCACGACGTTCGTGCGCCATGCCACCAGCGCCGTGATGAGGAGAGCCAAAATCAAGATGATCGCCGGCGGGCCGAACTGGGCGCGCAAGGCGCGCGAACGATCGGCCATGATGTTGGCCCGGCGTCGTGCGAATGACTCGATATCCTCGCCTTCGGGAGGCAACGGCGCGGTGCCGGAGCTCAGAGTCGGTGCGGCAGGAGCAAGCGGAGGTGCATCCACTGAGGGCGGCGAATTGTCCGCCGGCGGGGCCTGCGGCGCGGGTTGGTTGGGCGTTTGCTCAGGCGAAGCGGCAGAGGTTGCGCTCTCGGAATTCTCCGCTGCGGGAGGCGCGGGCGGGCTTTCGGCGGCGGGGCTGGATTGCGATTCGGTTGCGCCGGCATCAACCGGCTGCACGGCGAGGACGAGTTCTTGCGAGCGGGTAGCGTGCCAGACATTTTGACAGCGCGCGCAGCGCAAAGCGCGGCCGCTCTCGCCGATCAGGTCGGCCTTGAGCTCATAGGTCGTTGTGCAGTTAGGGCAGGCGAGCAACATGGGGCGAGCAACGTGGGGCGAGCTGTGGCAAGTCGGTTTTCAGGCCCGACCATAGTCATGAGTCCGTTAACGGATCGGAAACCATAGGAACGCAGAAGCTGCCTGCAGACGCCGGGGCCGAAGAAGTTAATGATGCGTTAATGGCGCGGCTGCGGGCCGCGTTTCCCGCTATTCTGTAGGGCGCGATTCGGTCGCTAACCTGACGGCGTCTTGCTGCGGTGAACTGGTCGACGAATATTGCGAAAGAGGGCTTTGGAACGTGGTCCGATTCGAAAACGTGGGTTTACGCTACGGGCTTGGGCCTGAGGTGCTGCGCGACCTCAGTTTCCAGATCGAGCCGCATTCGTTTCAATTCCTGACCGGGCCATCGGGCGCGGGCAAGACCTCGCTCCTGCGGCTGCTGTTTCTGTCACTCAAGCCGACACGCGGCCTGGTCACGATGTTCGACCAGGAGGTGTCCACGCTGAGCAAGGACGCGCTGGCGCTGCTGCGGCGGCGCATCGGCATCGTGTTCCAGGATTTCCGGCTGCTCGATCACATGAACACCTATGAGAACGTTTCGCTGCCGTGCCGCGTCATGGGCATGGACGAGGCAAGCTATCGCAGCGAGGTGATGGAACTGCTCGATTGGGTGGGCCTTGGCGATCGCATCTGGGCGCTGCCGCCGGTGCTCTCGGGCGGCGAAAAGCAGCGCGCCGCGATCGCGCGCGCGGTGATCGCGCGGCCGCAATTGCTGCTCGCGGACGAGCCGACCGGCAATGTCGATCCGACACTGGCGCAACGCCTGCTGCGGCTTTTTGCCGAGCTCAACAAATCGGGCACGTCGGTGGTGATCGCGACCCACGACATCGCGCTGATGGACGAATACGATGCGCGCCGTCTCGTGCTGCACGATGGCCGGCTGCACACGTACGAATGAGATCTGTCATGACGGATCCGCGAGAGGAAGACAAACACGTCGCGCCATCGCGGATGTGGCGTCTGTTCTCGCGCAGCGAGGTGCTGATCGTGCCGCGGACCTCGATCGCGGGCCGTGCGCTGGTGGTGGTCGTTGCGATCATGACATTTCTTGCCGCGCTGACCACCGGTGCGGTCATGCTGGTGCGCGCCGCCGCCAGCGACTGGCAGTCAGACGTGTCGCGTGAGATCACCATTCAGGTTCGCCCGATCGAGGGGCGCGACATCGAGGCGGATGTCGCTCGCGCGGTCGAAATCGCGCGGGCGTTTCCTGGTATCGCGGAGGTGCAGCCCTATTCTAAGGTGGAGTCGACGCGTCTGATCGAGCCATGGCTAGGCACCGGGCTCGCGCTCGACGACTTGCCGGTGCCAAGACTGATCATCGTGCGGGTGGCTTCGGGCGCCGCACCTAACCTCCCGAAATTGCGGCAGCTCTTGAGCGATCAAGTTGCGGGTGCCGGTCTCGATGACCACCGCGCGTGGATGGATCGGATGCGCACCATGGTTCACACGGCGGTGATTGGCGGGGTCGCGATCCTCGTGCTTATGCTGACCGCAACCGTGCTGTCGGTGGTATTCGCAACGCGAGGCGCAATGGCGACCAATCGTCCAACCGTCGAGGTGCTGCATTTCGTCGGCGCAAAGGATGGATTCATCGCGCGCCAATTCCAGCGGCATTTCCTGGTGCTCGGACTCGAAGGCGGCGCGATCGGCGGGGGTGCGGCCATGGCGCTATTTGCGCTGGCGGGGTTGCTGCGCGATTGGGTTCTCGGCGCGGGCGCCAGCGATCAATTCACAATTCTTTTCGGTAATTTTTCGATCGGGGTTGAGGGATACATCGCGATCGTCATTCAAATCGTGCTGATCGCCGCGGTGGCGGGTGCAACGTCGCGCCATACGGTGAATCGCACGCTCAATACGATCGAATAACTCCGCCGTGATGCATAATTTTGCACTATGATGGATACGGGCGAGAGACGATGCTGTCGGGCGATTCCAAGGCGACAAAAAATGATGCGGGCGGGCGATTGAAGCTTGCTTCGTCGCTGCGCCGAAAAATTCACTTCATCCTGATTGCTTTGGTGTTCGGAATAATCGCGTTGATGCTTGGCTTCGTGTGGTTTGTCGAACGTTTGCCGACGGAAGACGCGACCTTCACTCAAGACGCCGACGGCATCGTTGTGTTGACGGGCAGGGCCTCGCGCATCGGCGACGCCATCGAATTGCTCGCAACGCGGCGCGGCAAGCGTCTGCTGATCACCGGCGTTTATCCGACGACGACGGCTACCGCGATCGCGCGGCTGGCGCCGGAAAATCAACATTGGGTGAGCTGCTGCGTCGATCTCGATCATTCGGCCGTCAACACGATCGGCAATGCCGTTCAAACGCGGATCTGGGCCAAGAAAAACGACATCAAGTCATTGATCGTCGTGACGTCGAATTATCACATGCCGCGCGCGATGACCGAGCTTGCGCACCAGCTTCCCGATGTTGTGCTGATTCCCTATCCCATCATTCCAGACCGTGCGCGCGTCGAAGGCTGGTGGATGAACGCGACTTTGGCAAGGTTGCTGTTCGCAGAATATCTGAAGTATCTGCGCGCCGTGGTCCGCACACAGACTCCCTTTGTGATAAGCAGACCGGGAAGCGTCTGAGATTCGGCAAAGCGCCGGATCGTGCGCAAGCCATCGGGTTTTCAGCCGTGCTGGTCGTTCGAAGCATCGTGTTCAATGTGCTGTTCTACCTCAATCTGTGCACGCTGCTGCTGCTGGCGTCGCCGACGCTGATCATGCCCCAGCGCGCCATCTTGTGGATGGCGAAAACGTGGGGCCGCACTAGTCTGTGGCTGCTGCGCGTCGTGTGCGATCTCAAGGTCGAATTCCGAGGTTTGGAGAAAATCACGCCCGGACCGCTCATCATTGCTGCCAAGCATCAGTCGATGTGGGAAACATTCGTGCTGGTCACGCTGTTCGACCACCCGACATTCATCATCAAACGCGAACTCATGTGGATTCCGTTTTTCGGCTGGTTCACCTGGAAAGGCGGAATGATTCCGGTCAAACGCGGCGCCGGCGCGTCGGCGCTCGCCGAGATGGCGGCTAACGCGGGCATCGAAATCCGGCGCGGCAGGCAACTCATCATTTTTCCGGAGGGCACGCGGCGCGCGCCCGGCGCCGAGCCGCGATATCGCTACGGAGTGACGCATCTCTATGCGGAAGTCGGCGTTCCCTGTATTCCGGTGGCGCTCAATTCCGGACTGTACTGGCGCCGTAGATCGTTCCTGCGATTGCCCGGCACGGTGCGGGTCGAGTTCCTCGATCCGATTCCGCCCGGTCTCGACAAGGACGCGTTCTTGGCGCGCCTGCAGAGCGACATCGAGACGGCCACGGCGCGGCTCATTACGGAAGGCGAACGTGAGATCAAACGCGATCCGGTAATCGCGCCGCGCGAGCGCGCGATTTGAGCGCGCTCAGGTTTTGATGGCGGATGGGGCGTGGGTGCCCTTGAGCCGTTCCGCCAGCAAATGCAAGTCGCGATCGTGAACACCAAGTGCTTCCAGGGCCGCAACGGTTTCGAGCACGTAATCGCGATTGGCGCCGGATACTCCGTGACCTTGCCGCACGTGGTGCAACTGCTGTTCGAGCGTCAGACGTCCGGCATATTGCGGATGGCTGCGATCGACGACGTAGCAGACGGCCTGAACGCTGCGCTCAGGATTCTCGGCAAGTAATACTTTGCGTATGGTTTCACGATAGACATAGATGCCGGCCATCAGTTCGCGTCCGCGCAGGTAGTCGAGCGTTGCGGCTCGCTCGGATCCCGCCACACGGTAGGCGATTCCGCGGCAGACGCCGCCGCGATCGAGGCCGAGCACGAGGCCCGGCTTCTCAGGTGTGCCGCGGTGGCCAAAGGAATAGACGCAAAGCGAGCGGTGCAGGCCGATCACGCGTGCCGGCTTGCGCTCGACGAAGGCAAATCCCGGCCGCCACATCAGCGAGCCATAGCCGAATACCCAGAGATCTTCGGCAGTGTGGTCGAAATTTGCATCCATGTCCGATTATGATCCAACAACGGCGGCTCGCGTAACAGGGTGGATGAAATCATGCAACCACTGGACAAGGAGGAGAAACGCCGGAAAACTGCTTTTTTGGTTTGAGCATGATCTTTTCCGAAAACCGGTTTCCACTTTTCGGGGTCATGCTCTATCCTTCGAAACGCCGCATTCGCCCGCTTGATTGGGTGGCAATCTTTTCCAACAAAACTGGATTTTCTTAAATGGCGATGTACTCCGAATCTATGGATTTGCGGCGGCGACGGTGGCCTTGGGCCGTGGCGGTGCTGGCGGTCATTTTCGTCGTGCTGTGGACCGTAGCCTGGTTCTACGCCTCGGCCACAGTCGAACGCACAATCGCCGGCTGGCGCGAACGCGAGGCCAAGGTCGGCCGCATCTACGCGTGCGCGACACAGACGATCGGGGGTTTTCCATTCCGTATCGACGTGCGTTGCAGCGATCCGAGCGCCGAGTTTCGAAGCGCGCAACCGGCGACAGCCTTGAAGTGGAAAGATCTGCATGTCATGGCGAATGTTTTTTCGCCGACGCGGCTGGTCGGCGAATTGACCGGACCGTTGATGATCGGCGAGCCGGGGCGGCTGCCGAACATGTCCGCCAATTGGCGCAGTGCGGAGATCTTAGTGCGCGGGCTTCCGATCGCGCCTGAAAGCGTCACGCTTGCGCTCGATGAAGCGGATGTCCAACGCGTCGCCGGTGGCGGCAATGAATCCGTCTTCAAGGCGAAAAAAGCCGAATTCACCGGCCGCATGGTCGAAGGTTCGGCCGCGAGCAATCCGGTGATCGGATTTGTGCTCAAGCTTGCCGAAGCCACCGCGCCTGCGGTGCATCCGGTGGCGGCGGCGCTATTCGATGCCGACGTTACGGCGGTGCTGCGCGGCTTGAAGGATTTCGGGCCCAAGACGTGGGAGGAGCGATTCCGGGAAATTCAGGCGGCCGGTGGGCGGCTTGAAATCACCAACGCGCGCGTTCAGCAAGGCGAAGTTCTTTCGGTCACGACCGGCCAGCTTGGGCTTACACGAAACGGCCGGCTCGACGGGGACCTGCGCATGACGGTTGCTAATTTCGACAAGCTGCTGCCGGCGCTCGGTCTCGATCGGTTTGTGGCGCAAGCGACGGCGCCCGGCGGTCAGTTCGGAGCTGCGATCAATTCGCTCGATCGGCTGATGCCGGGGCTTGGCAATATTGCGCGCCAAAATGCCGGTCCTGCGGTCGCGGCCGGGATTGGACTGATGGGCCAGCCGACGGAACTCGAAGGCAAACGTGCGGTCGCGATTCCGGTGCGATTTGCCGACGGCATGGTGACAATGGGGCCGATCCCGCTCGGGCCGACGCCGCCGCTCTACTAATTATTTCTTCGACGAAGATTGCGCCGGCTGCTCCGCCGGCAGGCTTGGGTGCGGGCGGCCAAAATCGGGCGCGGGCGCGTCCTGTCCGATCTGGACAATGCCGCGGCGGATCTCGCGCGTGCGCGAAAAGTGATCGAACAATGTCTGGCCGTCGCCGCTGTTGATCGCGCGTGTGAGTGCGCCGATGTCGTCGTTGAAGCGGCCGAGCATTTCGAGCACGGCGTCCTTGTTGGCGAGAAAGACGTCGCGCCACATGGTCGGATCGGAAGCCGCGATGCGGGTGAAATCGCGAAAGCCGCCGGCGGAGAATTTCAGTACTTCCGAGCGCGTCACCGCGGAGAGTTCGTCGGCGGTACCGACGATGGTGTAGGCGATGAGATGCGGCAGGTGGCTCGTGACCGCGAGCACCAAGTCATGATGCTCGGCCGACATGGTCTCGACGTTGGCGCCGAGCGCGCGCCAGAACGCGGCAAGCCGTTCGACGGCGGCTTTGTCGGCGTTCGGCGGCGGCGTGAGGATGCACCAGCGATTGACGAAGAGTTCGGCGAAGCCCGCGTCCGGGCCGGAGTTCTCGGTGCCGGCGACTGGATGGGCGGGAACGAAATGCACGCCCGCGGGCAAATGCGGAGCCATGTCACGCAGCACTGAGCCCTTGACCGAGCCAACGTCCGAGACGATTGCGCCTGGCGCAAGATGCGGGCCGATTTCCTGGGCGATCGCGCCACAGGCGCCGACTGGAATGCAAACGATGACGAGGTCGGCGCCCTCGACCGCTTCGATGTTCGTGCCGACGACTTTGTCGGCGATCTTCAGATCGGTGACGCGATTGCGCGTCACGGTCGAGCGCGTGGTTGCAACGATTTCGCGCACCACGCCCTGCGCGCGCGCCGCACGCGCGATGGAGGAGCCGATCAGACCCGTGCCGATCAGCGCGAGGCGATTGAACAGAGGTTTCTGGCTCAAGCGTGTCTCTTTTCTCCCTCCCCCGCTTGCGGGNNCCCCCGCAAGCGGGGGAGGTGAAGAGAGTTGCTCACGCAGCCAAATCATATTGAGGCCTTCTCCCCCATGAACTCGGCAAGCGCCGCGACCACAAGGCGGTTGGCCTCTTCGCTGCCGACCGTCAGACGTAGCGCGTTCGGCAGCTTATAGGCGGAGACATAGCGCAGGATCAGCCCGCGTTTGGTCAGGAATGCGTCGGCGTCCTTGGCGGTGCGGCCTTTGGCGTCGGGAAAATGGATGAGCACGAAATTGGCGACGCTCGGCGTTACTTTCAGCCCGAGCTTGGCGATTTCGTCCAAAAGCCACGCAAGCCAGCGTGTATTGTGCTCGCGCGCGCGCTCCTGGTGCTTTGAATCCGCGATCGCCGCGATGCCGGCCATCATCGCCGCTGAATTGACGTTGAAAGGTCCGCGGACACGGTTGACGGAGTCGACGACGTGCGCGGGGCCGTACATCCAACCCAGCCGTAACGCGGCAAGTCCGTAGATCTTCGAGAATGTGCGGGTCATGACCACATTGTCGCTGGTGGCGACGAGTTCAATGCCGGCTTCGTAGTCGTTGCGGCGCACGTATTCGGCGTAAGCCGCATCGAGCACCAATAGCACATGCTGTGGCAGCCCCTTCTGCAGACGCTTGACCTCGTCGAACGGTAGATAGGTGCCGGTCGGGTTGTTCGGGTTGGCGAGGAAGACAACCTTGGTCTTCGCCGTCACAGCTTTGAGAATGGCATCGACGTCGGCGGTGAAGTTTTTTTCCGGCGCGACCACGGATTTGGCGCCGGTGCCGAGCGTCGCGATCGGATAGACCAGGAACCCATGCGTGGTGTGGATCGC
Organism: Hyphomicrobiales bacterium; assembly: GCA_003169835.1. Lineage (GTDB taxonomy): Bacteria > Pseudomonadota > Alphaproteobacteria > Rhizobiales > Xanthobacteraceae > PNAI01. Next base: position 58,859 of record PNAI01000021.1, read on the forward strand.
TTCGTCGCCGTCGGCGAGATAGGCGCGCGCAAGCAGATTGAGCAGGTCGTCGGAGCCCGCGCCGCATACGATGCGATCGGGATCGAGCCCGAACGCTCGGCCGATGGCCTCGCGCAGGTCCTTGGCTGAGCCCTCGGGATAATCCTGCAGGTGGTCGGCTACGGCACGATAGGCCGCAATTGCATTGGGGCTTGGCCCCAAAGGCGTTTCGTTGGACGAGAGCTTGTAGATCTTGGCCACGCCCGGCGCGCTGCTCTTGCCGGGCACATAGGGCTCGATCGCAAGCACGCCAGGACGCGGCTGAGGCAAGACGGACATCGTAAAACTCCAAACGGGCCGATCAGCGAAGCTTAGCGTTTTTACGCTTGGTCTAGCTCTTGGGCGAACCGCGCCGCGCGCTGTCGGCGGCAACCGTATAGCGGGTTGCGTGGCTCCCGACGAGGGCCGTGGAACGCACCGTGGTTCCGGCCTTGATCAGGGCGTCGGTTACTTCGGCCATTTTTCGTCCGGCCGGTACCGATATCAGCAAAGCCGCGCCGTCGAAGGCACTGTCGGGTACCGCGATGACTTCGGTGAATGTGGACACTGCGCGTGCGGCGGAGGCATTCCAGCCCGAGACGCGCACGCTCCAGACCTCGACTTCCGTCACCATGGCGTCCGCGGAGGTGCGCGAGACAACGAATACCGGCAGCGCTGCCGGGTGGTCGGGGCGATCGATGAAGGGCAGGCGCGCAATGATCTTGGGCGCGCTTTCGAACTCAAGCGAGGTCCACCAGTCGCCGACGTTGGCCGATGCAAAGGCCGGCACGAGTCCCAGGTCGCCCTTGGAGGCGGAGACCGCTGCGACGACGCTTGCGGAACCCATATGCGGCACGAACGGTACGGTGAAGCCAAAGTGGAAGCGCGCGGTATCGCGTATCAGCGCATCGCCGGTCGAGAGATCGGCGTGCACGGAGAATGGCGCCTGCACGTGGGTGAACGTCGATATGATGACGCGCCAGATGCCCTCGGCGGTGTCGAGCGGCAAGATGCCGTGATGGCGCTGTACCAGGCGGCGCATCATGTCGGCCTCGCGCGCCGGGCGGAAAGCGGAGCCACTCTCGGCTGTCTTCTTAACGGAGATCAGACGGTCGATGATCTCGCCCCGCTCCATCAACAGGCCGTGCATGGTCTCGTCGATGCGATCGATCTCGGCGCGCAGGTCGTTGAGCGAGGGTTTGTCGGTTTGGTGTGTTTTTCCCATGGCGGCATTGATAGGTGGGCCAGCGGACGAAATCAAAGAAAACGTTGACAGTAGCCGCCGCCAATCCATACCTAACCAACGGAAATGGCGGCTGGTAGAATGGCCCGGAGATAGATGGTCGAGCTCAGCACCGTGCGCGACGAGGCGTCTCACACACGCGAAGCGGACGAGCCGCGCGATTCGCTGCTCGTGCGATTCGGCGTGGACAAGCCGCTCAAGCTCGATGCCGGCGTGGAGCTCTCGCCGTTTCAGGTCGCTTACAAGACCTACGGCACGCTCAACGCCGAGCGGAGCAACGCCATCCTGGTCTGTCACGCGCTCACTGGCGATCAACACGTGGCCAGCCAGAATCCGGTCACCAAGAAGCCCGGCTGGTGGGAAACCATGGTGGGTCCCGGCAAGCCGATTGACACCGAGCGCTATTTCATCATCTGTCCCAACGTGGTCGGCTCCTGCATGGGCACGACGGGACCGTCCTCGTCCAATTCCAAGACCGGAAAGCCGTGGGGATTGGAACATCCGGTCGTTACCATCCGCGATACGGTGCGCGCGCAGGCCATGCTGCTCGATCATCTGAGGATCGACACCGTGTTTGCGGTGGCCGGCGGCTCGATGGGCGGCATGCAGGTGCTGCAATGGGCGGCGAGCTATCCCGATCGCGTGTTCGCGGCGCTGCCGATCGCGTGCGCAACGCGCCATTCGGCGCAGAACATCGCGTTTCACGAGGTCGGACGCCAGGCGGTGATGGCCGATCCGGAATGGCGGGGCGGGCGCTATCTGGTTGAGGGCACAAATCCGCGGCGCGGGCTTGCGGTTGCGCGCATGGGCGCGCACATCACGTACCTCTCGGACGCAGCGCTGCATCGCAAGTTCGGCCGCAAGCTGCAGGATCGCTCGAATCCGACATTCTCGTTCGACGCGGATTTCGAAGTCGAATCCTATCTGCGCCATCAAGGCAGCTCATTCGTGGAGCGCTTCGACGCCAATTCGTATCTCTACCTTACGCGCGCGATGGATTATTTCGATCTTGCGGCCGACTACGGCGGCGTGGTCGCCAATGCGTTTCGCGGAACGCCGACGCGGTTCTGCGTGATCTCGTTCACCTCGGACTGGCTGTTCCCGACGTCGGACTCGCGCGCGATCGTGCACGCGCTCAACGCTGCGGGCGCGCGCGTTTCGTTCGCGGAGATCGTGACCGACAAGGGGCACGATGCCTTTCTGCTCGAGGAGCCGGAACTGTTCGCGATTGTGCGCGGCTTTCTTGACGGGGCCGCGCGCGCACGTGGTCTTGCGACGGAGAAGCGATGATGCTTTCGCGGCTCAAATCCGATCTAACGATGGCGGAGGCGGCGCGCGCACCGGGCGGCACGCGCGTCGATCTGTTGCTGGTCGCGGATATGGTCACGCGCGGGGCCAAGGTGCTCGATGTCGGTTGCGGTGACGGTGAATTGCTGCGTCTGCTTGGGGAAAGGCGTGACGTGGACGGCCGCGGCATCGAGCTTTCGCGCGAAGGCGTCAACGAATGCGTGGCCAAGGGACTCGCTGTGATCCAGGGCGACGCCGACACTGACTTGGCCGATTATCCCAACGATGCCTTCGACTACGTCATTCTATCGCAGACGCTGCAGGCCACGCGCCATCCGCGCGTCGTGCTCGAACACATGCTGCGCATCGGCCGGCATGGGGTGGTGTCGTTTCCCAATTTCGGACACTGGAAGATCCGTCTGCAGGTCGGGCTGGGCGGCCGTATGCCGACCACCGACAATCTTCCGTATGCGTGGTGGGATACGCCGAACATCCACTTCTGCACCATTAAGGATTTCCGCGCCCTGTGCCTGGTGTCCGGCGCCAAGATCGAAAGGGCGGTGGCGCTTAACGCCTATGGCGCGCCGTTGCGGCTCAATGTGCCGTGGTGGTTTTGGAACCTGTTCGGCGAGCAGGCGGTGTTTTTACTAAGCCGCAGCGCATGAGAACTCAGCCATTTTATGCGGTCTTGCGTAAAACTTAAGTCGTCGATGGCGAATTACTTTCCACTGACCAGATGACAAAGACTATTTACGTCTACGAACACCTTATGCACGTTCTTCACAGGATCGCGCTCCGGTTAACCCCTTCCGGAGGGTGGAAAGTGGGTCCGGCCATCATTTTTTTACGGTCGAAAAACATTGATTTTGAAAGAAGTTAGCGCGAAGTAACTAATTAGATTAACGGATTGCATCGAAAACCTCTCGGCTTTTCCACAGAAGTTAGTAAACTATCCACGAAGCGCGGACCCTTGGGCCCGCGCTTCGCTGCCAAAAGCGGCAGTGGGGCGTTGTGTAAAAAAACAAGGGTGAGTAATGCGTCTTGTAACAGTGAGTACGGCGTTAGCGTTGTCTATTGCTGCCTTCTCATCGGTCCCTCCGGCGTTCGCGGTGCCGGCCAAGAAGGACCCGGCTGCCAAGCAACAGCGCGCTGCTTCCTTTGCGCCAGTCAAGAACGCGTCTGTGGCTCCTGCCAAGAAGGCGAATGTGGCGGCCGTCAAGAAGGTGTCTGTTGCCGTGGCCAAGAAGGCGTCCGTCACGCTGGCCAAGAAAGCGGCAATCGTCAAGCATCAGAGCGTGGCGCCCGTAGCAACGGTCAAGAAAGCGGCGATCGCCAAGCCGCGGCGCATCGCGTCTGTTGCGCCAGCCACGGTCGTTGCGTTTGATAGACATGATCTGTCGGCTTCCGCCAATTTCGGCCAGCAAGTGTCGCAGAACGTGCGCGTTTCGCGCGCGGAAACAGCTGGATCGGCCCAGGGCGCCCGGATGCCCCGGCTATTCGCCTCTGCGGATCCAGTGTCGGAGGCGCGGCGCTGGATTGGTCTTAATCCCACCTCGCGCGATACACTGTGGTGCGCGACGTTCATGAATTTCGTGCTTGAGCGCAGCGGATACCAAGGCACCGGCTCGGATGCGGCAAAATCGTTCGCGTCTTACGGTCAGCGCGTTTCCGGCCCGCAGGTCGGCGCGATCGCGGTGATGACGCGCGGCAAGAATGGCGGCCATGTCGGCATTGTCAGCGGCATCGATCAGGCGGGAAATCCGATTGTGATTTCGGGCAATCATGGCAAGAAGGTCGGCGAGGGCGTTTATCCGCGCGGGCGCGTCTACGCCTATGTTTTGCCGAGATAGCGCGTAAGAATTCTTCTTGTTACTGCATAATCGGCGGCGGAGATTTCCGCCGCCGATTTTTTTACGCATCGATTGGCGCCACGTGGTCGCCAACCGCAATCGGTGCGCCTGCGACGACCTCGCCGTAGATACCGCAATCCATGTGTCCGAAGTTTTGTAGCAGCGTTTGCGGGATCGGCAGATCGCGAATGCCGGTGTCGGGATCGACTTCGGTGGCGGCGCAGCGAACGATCCGCTTGACGATTTTGAGACGTGCGCGCGAGCCGATGGCGATCTCGCGGCCGAGCAGATCGAACTCGTGCCATGCCGGCCAACCGTCGACATACAGATTGGCACGAAAGCGCAGCGGATGCACCGGCGCGTCGGCCGCGTTCTCGATCGCCGCGACCGAAGCCAGATTGATGATGGAAACGACTTTTCGAGCCACGTCCGAAAAACTGTGGCCGGGCGCGTGCAGGATTTTCGGCGGGCCGTGCAATTCGGGGCCACAAAACTCGGCGAAGAAATGCTCGATTGCGGTGCGCCCCTGCGGCGTGCGCAAGTCTCCGCGCGCCTGCTCGCGGCGCTCGGCGGTGATTGCGAGCGTGTGCGTTGCCTCATCGAAGGTTGTGCGTAGCTCGGCCAGCCGTGCATTGCGCATGAGCATGAGAAAACGTGATTTGGGGAAATAGGCGGGGGATGCGGGATCGAAGCCGGAGGGGCCGTTCTCTATGGCATAGAGCCGATCGCAGGCGATGGTTGCGCCGGGTTCCAGCGTTGTGTGCGCGAGCGGTTCCGGTGAAAGCCCCTTCACGGGGTAGCGGTAGATGGCGTCGATCCTGGGGTGGCTGGTCATTGCTGCGGATTGCCGGTTGTTTGTTTACGCTAAAAGTCTGCGGAGGCACTGACCCCGTGAAAAACGGGCGAAACCCCCTTCCGAACGTTGGTTAGTCTCCCATATTTAACGCAAAGCTGAGAGGATGTTCCGCGATCGTGCCTCCGGGGCGAGCGGGACAGGCCGAGGGTCTTGAGCAATGAATAACGAGAAATACACCGACCGCGCCCGTGGGTTCATCCAGTCGGCGCAATCGCTGGCGCTGCGCGAGGGGCACCAGCAGTTCGGCACCGAACACATCCTCAAAGTCCTGCTCGATGATCCGGAAGGACTGGCGGCCGGGCTGATCGACCGTTCCGGCGGGCGCTCGCGCGAAGCGCTTTCGGCCGTGGAGACGGCGCTCGGCAAGCTTCCTAAAGTTTCGGGCGGTGGCGCTGGCCAAGTTTATCTAGCACCCGCGGCCGCGCGGGTGTTCGACGCCGCCGAAAAGATCGCAGAGAAGGCGGGCGACAGCTATGTCACGGTGGAACGGCTGCTGCTGGCGCTTGCGCTCGAGAAGGAAGGCGAAGCGGGCCGTATCCTGGCGCAATCGAGTGTGACGCCGCAGAATCTCAACGCCGCAATCGAAGCGCTGCGCAAGGGCCGCACCGCGGACTCGTCATCAGCCGAAAACTCTTACGACGCGCTCAAGAAATATTCCCGCGATCTCACGCAGGCCGCGCGCGATGGCAAGATCGATCCGGTGATCGGGCGCGATGAGGAAATCCGCCGCACAATTCAAGTGCTCTCGCGGCGTACCAAGAATAATCCGGTGCTGATCGGCGAGCCGGG
>PNAI01000020.1 GCA_003169835.1 Hyphomicrobiales bacterium
GGATCGAGCGCCACCGCGTCGAGTTCGGCAAGCGCTTGCGCCCAGTCGAGTGTCTCGGCCACGCCCGGCGATTTGAACAAGTCCTGCTTGCGTAGCGCTTGCACGAAACCCACGATCTGTACGGACAGCTTGTTGCTGATGCCCGGCACCTTGGTGCGCANNCCAGTGATAGAGGCAGCGGCGCTTGAGCGCATCGTGAATTTCACGCGTGCGGTTTGAAGTGATCACCACGATCGGCGGCTTCGCGGCCTTGATGGTGCCGAGCTCCGGAATAGTAATCTGGTAATCCGCCAGCACTTCGAGCAGATAGGCTTCGAATGCTTCATCGCTGCGGTCGAGTTCGTCGATCAGCAGCACGGGCGGACCGGCCGCATCGGGCTCCAGCGCCTGCAACAACGCACGCTTGATCAAGAAGCGTTCTGAAAAAACGTCATGTGTGAGCCGCTCGCGATCGCCCTCGCCTCCCGCTTCCGCAATGCGGATCGAGATCATCTGCGCCGCATAGTTCCATTCATAAACGGCAGCCGCGACATCGAGCCCTTCGTAGCATTGCAGGCGAATAAGACGACGTCCAAGCGTGCTGGCCAGCACTTTCCCGATCTCAGTCTTGCCGACGCCGGCCTCGCCCTCGAAAAATATCGGGCGGCCCATCTTGAGCGCCAGGAACAGCACGGTGGCCAGTGAGCGGTCGGCAAGATAATCGGCGCCCGCAAGCAGTTCGAGCGTAGCCTCGATCGAATCGGGAACCGCTTTTGTCGTCGCTTGTTTCATTTGGCACAATCTACTCTGTCATGGCCGGGCTTGTCACCGTAAGTCGGGTTTACCCGACTTACGGCACCAATTATTCGGAACTCGGGCAAGCCCGAGTTCCGGTGCAATCCACGTCCTGCTGTCATGCAAGAATCAAGAATTAGGACATGGATGCCCGGCACAAGGCCGGGCATGACGTTAACAACCGCGAAATAATGCCAATTCTTCACGCCGCCGCGAGCGCGCGCCGCGCCAACACGGCGATCAGATGCGCGCGATATTCCGCACTGCCATGAATATCGCCGTTCAGGCCGGTGGCGGGTACCGTCATCCCTTCAATCGACTTAGGCGAGAAGCGTTTCTTCAGCGCCTCTTCGAACGCCGTGACGCGGAACGCGCCGCTTGCACCGGCGCCTGTCACCGCCACACGGATGTCCGCGCCGCGCTTGGACACGAACACGCCGACCAGCGCAAAGCCTGATGCCGGCTGCTTGAACTTTTGATACGCCGCTTTCTTGGCAAGCGGAAAACTTACCTTGGTGATTATCTCGTCGGGTTCGAGCGCGGTCTCGAACATGCCTTTGAAGAACTCGTCGGCCTCGATGCGCCGCTTGCTGGTGATGATGGTCGCGCCTAAGCCCAGCACGGCTGCCGGGTAGTCTGCGCTGGGATCGTTGTGCGCAATCGCGCCGCCGATCGTGCCGCGGTGTCGCACCGCCGGATCGCCGATCATGCCCGCAAGGTCCGCGAGCGCAGGCAGCGCTTCCTTAACCACCTGGGAAGTGGCCACTTCGCCGTGGCGCGTCATAGCGCCGATCACCAGCGAACGGCCTTTGAGTTCGATGCCCGAAAGACCCTCGATCTTGTTCATGTCGATGAGCGCGCCCGGGCTTCCGAGCCGCAGCTTCATCACCGGGATCAGTGAGTGGCCGCCGGCCAATAGCTTCGCCTCCGAATTCTTGGCGAGCAGATTGACCGCCTGCCTGACGGTCGTGGGGCGGTGATAGGTGAATGCGTACATTTTCAGTCCTCCAGAATTCCCATTTCTTCATCTTGCCCGTGAGACGGGCGAAAGAGTTTCCTCAAGCAGCCTTCTGCATTTTCGCGGCCTTCCGGATCGCCGCCCAGACCGCAGGCGGCGTTGCAGGCATGGCCAAATCTTCGCTGCCGATCGCATCGGTGATCGCATTGACCACCGCAGCCGGCGCGGCGATCGCACCCGCCTCCCCGCAACCCTTGATGCCGAGCGGATTCGACGGACATTTCGTCATAGTCGTGTCCACTTTCAGCGATGGCAAATTTTCCGCACGCGGCATGGTGTAGTCCATGAAAGAGCCGCTCACGAGCTGGCCCTCCGCATTATAGATCGCGCTTTCGAGCAGCGCCTGGCCGATGCCCTGCGCAACGCCGCCGTGCACTTGCCCCTCGACGATCATCGGATTGACCACGGTGCCGAAATCATCGACTGCAGTCCATCCGACGATCTCCGTGTTGCCGGTTTCCGGATCGATCTCGACTTCGCAGATATGGCAACCGGCCGGAAACGTAAAATTGGTTGGATCGTAGAACGCGCCCTCTTTCAATCCTGGTTCAAGCTGGCTGCCGGCGAACTTGTGCGCAATATAAGCGTTAAGCGTCACGTCGCCCCATGCCACCGATTTGTCGGTGCCCGCGACGGTGAACTTGCCGTCCTTGAATACGATGTCGCCCTCGGCGGCTTCCATCATATAGGCCGCGACCTTCTTGGCCTTGGCCTCCACCTTGTCGAGCGCTTTTACGACCGCCGACATGCCGACCGCGCCCGAGCGCGAGCCGTAGGTGCCCATGCCGAACTGCACCTTGTCGGTGTCGCCGTGCACCACGCTCACATTCTCGATCGGAATACTCAGCCGCTCCGATACCAGTTGCGCAAACGTCGTCTCGTGTCCCTGCCCGTGGCTGTGCGAGCCGGTGAGCACTTCTACAGAACCCGTCGGGTTGACCCGCACTTCGGCGGATTCCCATAGTCCGACACCGCAGCCCAGCGAACCGACCGCCTGGCTTGGCGCGATGCCACAAGCTTCGATGTAGCTGGAATAGCCGAGGCCGCGCAGCTTACCCGCGCGCTCCGACTCGCGCTTGCGCTTGTCGAAACCTTTGACGTCGGCGAGATCGAGCGCTTTCTTCAGCGAAGCTCCATAGTCGCCGGCATCGTAATTCATGATCACCGGCGTCTGATGTGGAAATGTCTTGATGAAATTTTTCCGGCGCAGCTCAGCCGGGTCCATACCCTCTTCGCGCGCACCGACTTCGACCAGACGCTCGACCACGAAAGTCGCCTCCGGCCTTCCCGCCCCGCGATAGGCATCGACCGGCGCCGTATTGGTGTAGACCGCGTCGACCTCGCAATAGATCGCCGGAATGTCGTACTGGCCCGAAAGCAGCGTCGCGTAGAGATAGGTCGGCACCGATGACGAGAACGTCGACATATAGGCGCCGAGGTTGGCAATAGTCTTGACCTTGATCGCGGTGATTTTCCCACCTTCGCCGAACGCCATCTCGGCGTGCGTAATGTGATCGCGCCCGTGCGCATCGGCGACAAACGCTTCCGAGCGATCCGACGTCCACTTCACCGGCCGCCCGACGAGCCGCGCCGCCCACAAGCACACAACTTCCTCAGGGTATATGAAAATCTTCGAGCCGAAACCGCCGCCGACATCGGGCGCGATCACGCGCAACTTGTGCTCCGGCGCCATGCCGACGAACGCGGAAATGACCAGCCGCGCCACGTGCGGGTTCTGCGTTGTGTTCCAGAGCGTGAGGTTATCGGTACCGGAATCATATTCGGCGATGGCGACGCGCGGCTCCATGGCATTGGGAACCAGGCGGTTGTTGACGATGTCGAGCCGCGTGACGTGCTTGGCAGATTTGATCGCTGCATCGACCGCCTTGGCATCACCAAGGTGCCACTGATATATCGTGTTCTTCGGCGCGGACTCGTGAATCGCGGGCGCGCTCTGCGCCTTGGCCGCATCGACCACCGCCGGCAGCACTTCGTAATCAACCTTAATCTTCTCGGCCGCGTCCTTGCCCTCCGCCAGCGTCTCGGCAATCACCACCGCGACCTGATCGCCAACGCAGCAGACTTTGTTCGCTGCGATCGCCGGATGTGGCGCCATTTTCATCGGCGAGCCATCCTTGGAATGGATCATCCAGCCGCAAATCAGATTTCCGATTTTATCTTGCGCGAGATCCGCGCCTGTCAGCACCGCGATCACGCCGGGCATCGCAGCCGCCGCCTTGGTATCGACGCGCTTTATTTTCGCGTGCGCATGCGGCGAGCGCAGAAACACCGCGCGCGTCTCGCCCGGCCGGCTAATGTCATCGGTGTACTGGCCCTTGCCGGTAATAAAGCGGAGGTCTTCCTTGCGGCGCACCGCCGCGCCGATCCCGGTCGCACTCATGGCGGTCCTCCTTGAAACGTTCAGTTCGACGTCACGCACCCTTCATGGCGCGCGCGCCGGCGGCAATCGCCTTGACGATGTTGTGATAGCCGGTGCAGCGGCAGAGATTGCCGTCGAGTTCATGACGGATGGTTTTTTCATCCAGTTCATTGCCCTTGCGCCGGACCATGTCGACCGCGGTCATCACCATGCCCGGCGTGCAAAATCCGCATTGCAGCCCGTGGTGCTCGCGGAAGGCTTCCTGCATGGGATGCAAGGGACCGTTGGGCGCGGCGAGCCCCTCGATGGTCAGCACGGTGCAGCCCTCGGCCTGAACCGCCAGCGTCGTGCAGGATTTCACCGCGATCCCATCGAGATGCACGACACAAGCACCGCATTGCGAGGTATCGCAGCCCACATGTGTGCCGGTCAGCCGCAAATTCTCGCGCAGGAACTGCACCAGCAGAGTGCGAATATCGACATCGGCGGTGACGGCCTTACCGTTCACCGTCATCGAAACGGCAGGCATGAACTCCTCCTCATTATTATCGGGGCGAAACAGCCCTTATTTCATACCGGCCTGGGAAGCCGACACTGAAAACCACAGGAAACCAATCGTTTTTCGCGCAATTTTGTCCTTGGAACAAGACCAAATCTGAACCGCAACTGCCGATTTTCGCCCAGCGACAACAGATGGTGGGCAGCGCCTATTTCACCGCCGCGGCAAATTTCACGAAAAAGTCGTCGGCGAGCTTCTTGGCCACCCCATTGATCAGGCGCTGGCCGAGCTGGGCGAGCTTGCCGCCGATCTGCGCCTCAACGTTGTAGGTGAGCAGCGTCCCGCCGTCCTTGGGCGTGAGCACAACCACTGCCCCGCCCTTGGCGAAACCCGCGATACCACCGTCGCCCTCGCCGGAAATCTTGTAGCCGTTGGGCGGGTCGAGGTCGGTCAAATGCACCTTACCTTTGAAGCGCGCCTTCACCGGACCAATCTTGTTGGTGGCAACCGCCGTGAATTCAGTGGCGGAGAGCCGGTCCAAGGTCTCGCAGCCCGGGATACAGGCTTTGAGCACGTCGGTGTCGTTGAGCGCGGCCCAAACTTTTTCTTGCGGGGCCGCGAGGAGCTGTTCGCCCGCCATGGTCATCGCCATTGATCTTCTCCGTTGCCTTCCGCGACCGACCGCCGGGCTTCAATCCAACTTTTGCGGTGGCTCTTGGATTAAGCCTTAGCGCACCGGCTGAAAAGGGCAAATCCGCATGGCTCCCGCCCCTTCGACAGGCCTTGGCGAAGCCTCACGCGATAGCTATGAATTCGCCACCCATTCCGACGGGCCGCATTTCATAATCCCGTTTCCTTAAATCCATTCGAGGTCATCACCATGCCCACAGCTCAATCCGACGGCGCCACGATCAACTACGAGATCGAAGGCCCGCAGAACGCCCCCGTCCTCATCCTCTCGAACTCCATCGCCACCAACCTGCACATGTGGGACGAACAAGCGCCGATGTTCTCCAAGCAGTTCCGCGTGGTGCGCTATGATCGCCGCGGCCACGGCAAATCGAGCGCGCCCAAGGGGCCCTATACGATGGAGCTCCTCTCCCGCGACGCGCTCGCTGTCGCCGATGCCGTAGGTGCCAAGAAATTCAACTGGTGCGGTCTCTCGCTCGGCGGCATGGTTGGCCAATGGTTGGGCGCAAATGCGCCCGAGCGCCTCAACAAGCTCGTGATCTCCAACACCAATTTCTACTACACGGAAAAGCAGCCCTGGGACGACCGCATCAAGCTCGTGACCGAGAAGGGCATGACCGCACTGGCCGATCCCATGATGGAGCGCTGGTTCACGCCGGAAACCCGCGCGCGCAGCCCAGAAAAGGTCGCCCGCGTACGCGCCATGCTCACCGCGACACCGGTCGATGGCTTTGTCGGCTGCTGCCAGGCCATCCGCGAGATGGATTTCCGCGAGTCCAATAAGAACATCGCCGTCCCCACGCTGGTCATGGTCGGCGCCAAGGACATAGCTACTATTCCCGCGTTTGGCGAAGCCATGGTGGCGCAGATCAAAGGCTCAAAGCTCGCCACTATCCCCGACGCCGCGCACATTTCCAATGTCGAGCAGCCGAAGATTTATGCCGACACGGTCATCCGATTCTTAAATAGCTAGTCGCTGTTCGTCGAGATTGGCACGAACGAGATATGCGACCACATTGCCAAGTGTTGGCGCGCGCTGGGAAAATTGCGCCGCATTTGCCGCATTTCTAATTTGTGGCACCGGTAATTTGGACGACCGGGCGCAGGGACAAAAAAATAAGACGCCCTACGGAATAAAACCCCTGCCCTTGGCCTTTAGTTGAGCATCACAGTTCCGCGAGCGGCAAGCAGACGGAATGAATTTTGTTATGATAACATCGAACGGCAATGCTTCCCAAGAAACTCTGGTCATTCGGGGAGAGTAAAATCGAGGCGTATCAATGATTGACCGCAGAAACGTTTTGACGCTGCTGGCCGCAACTCTCACCACCCCCGCCGTCCCCGCGCTCGCGCAGCAAATGAGCCGTCCTACCGCCTTTGCCTTCTCCTTTGCTGGTCTTGACGGCGGCAACATCCGGCTTGCCAACCACACTGGAAAACCGATCCTGATTGTGAATACGGCCTCGCAGTGCGGATACACGCCGCAATTCGCCGGCCTGCAGGAACTGTGGAAGCGCTACGGTTCGCGCGGACTTCTCATCATCGGCGTGCCGTCAAACGATTTCGGTGGCCAGGAGCCGGGCACTCCGACCGAGATCATGCAGACCGCCAACCACCGCTACGGTGCGAACTTCCCGCTGGCGGCCAAGGTCGTTGTCAGCGGACCGGACGCCCACCCGTTCTACAAATGGGCTGCGGTTGAGCGGCCAGGCGCGGGCCCGCGCTGGAATTTTCACAAATTCATCATCGGCCGTAACGGCCGCATTGTGGGAAGTTTTCCGGCAGCGGTCGACCCCATGGACCCCGATCTCATCGCTACGATCGAGCGCGAACTGCCGGCGATCTAACAACTCAGCGCGCCGATTCCGCGAGAATTAATCCTGGCTATCGGCCACGATTTGCGCTTTGGTGCCTTATCGAGGCGCGACCAGAAGTAGAGCACGCGACGCGTGCCTCGGAAGAGGTGTCTATGGCCGTCATACTTGTATATGTCGTGATCGTTCTCATCGGCAACGCCGCCGCCGTGGTAATTGCAGGGGAAGTCGAGCGGTTTTCCCAGAGCGCCAGCCTCATGGTGTTCTTCATTTTATTCGCACTAATATTTTGGGTGGGCTGGATTCTCGCCGTGCGGATTACGGAACGGTTCCTCGTCAAGGAATGATTCATTTGCCTTAATTCTGAACCGGTGCGGCCCGTTACGCCCGCTGGTTAACAAACCATCGCAAGCCCGAAATCCGCGTTCGGCATAGCAGCCGCCACAAAAATGCCACCGCCCCGCAATATCCCGATAACAAAGGTTAATCCGGTTACTAGGCGGCAGCGTTTCGGGGGTTTTTGTTGACTCCCGTCGCGAATGGTTTCATGCCTTAAGCCGATCAGCACCGGACCGATTTGGCGCCGGGCGACCTTTTGGGGAAACGGAGAAACCTAATGCGAGTAGCAGTAGCGTGTACGCTGGCGATATCGGTATCCACGGCAGCCTTGAGTTTCGTATGGGCGCAGAGCGGTGGTGTCACACCTTCGGCCACACGCACCCAGCTAGCGCAGGCAACGCCGCCAGGACAGTTCGCTCCGAGTGCAGCGGCCAACTGCGCCAATCCCAATGGACTTGGCGTTGCGCGCACAGTCGAGATCGACACCACCGGCGGCCCTGGCTTTGGGTTCGAGCACTTCAAGCAGTACGACTTCCTGCGCGAAGGTGAGTTCGTGCTGACCTTCGATGACGGCCCGTGGCCGGAAAATACCCCCGCCGTGCTCAAGGCGCTCGCGGACTATTGCACCAAGGCGATCTTCTTCCCGATCGGCCTGCACGCGACCTACCACCCCGAAATTCTCAAGCAGGTGGCCGCGGCTGGACACACGGTCGGCTCGCACACATGGTCGCACCAGGATCTCACCAAGACCAAGGGCTCAATGGCCGTCGGTAATGGCAAAAGGGAAATCAGAGAATACGACCCCAAGGAAGAGATCGAAAAAGGCATCAGCGCCGTGAACATGGCGCTCGGTGGGTCGGGCGAAGCCTCATTCTTCCGCTTCCCAGCCCTGCGGCACCCGCCGGAACTGGTCAAATATCTCGGCGAGCGCAACGTCGCGATGTTCTCAACCGATATGGACTCGTTCGACTTTAAGATGCGCAAACCCGAGCAGGTAGTTGCCTCCGTGATGGCGAAGGTCAAGAAGCACGGCAAAGGCATTATCCTGATGCACGATTTCCAGAAAGCCACGGCGCACGCCCTTCCCGAAATTCTGGCGCAGCTCAAAGCCGGCGGTTACAAAATCGTCGCCATGAAGTCGAAAGATCCGATCAAGTCACTGCCCGAATACGACCAGATGGTGATGAAAGATCAGAAGCTGCCGACGCTGACTCAGCAGCCGCTCTCAAGCGTCGTAAAAACGATCAACGAGTAATTTCTCCGCGGCGCGAGCGCCGCATTTGCCTCTGAGCCCTACCGATGCCTGGTCCCGACCGCATCGAAGGCTATGCCATCGTCTCCGCTGACGGGATGCTCGCCGACGCGACCGGCGTGCAGCCCGACTTATTGCGGATCGAGGCCGACCAGGATTTTTTCCACGGCGGACTGGCGCAGGCCGATGCGGCGGCGCACGGCCGTAATTCCTATGAGGGCGGGCCGCAAGCGGCAAACCGGCCGCGGTTGATCCTCACGCGCAAAATTACCGCCCTCGCCCTCGCCCTCGCCCGGAAAAATCCAAACGCTTGGCATTGGAACCCGGCGGGCGCAATGCTTGATGAGGCATGGCGCATGCTTGGGCTTTCGGGAGGCACGCTCGCGGTCATCGGCGGCACCGATGTGTTTGGCCACTTTCTCGAACACGGCTATGACGTTTTTTACCTCTCGCGCGTCCCCAACGTCCGCCTGCCGGGCGGGCGGGCGGTGTTTCCCGGAGTGCCCGCGCAGACTCCAGAAGACCTGCTTGCAAGCCACGGCCTTAAGGCCGGCGCGCCAAGAACACTGGATGCGAAAACCGGCACCACGCTTATCGCATGGCGGCACTGACCGCCACCATCGGCGCTCCACACCACCGTCCAAAACTTTCACGGCAAGAAAATTGTCGTGACGTCACGGTGCGAATCAGATTTTATTTACAATGAGATATAAGTTTTTCTACGGATGCGGTTGGGCGGCATTTTTGCTCACCGTCTGGGGTTCCTCCCGCGTGGCGTATCAAACTTGGGGCGGCCGCAAGGCCGCCCCATTTTTCAAGATTTTGCAGCACGACCATCTGCACTATTGCGGATGCGCGACTGACCGGCGACGCTTGGCGCCATCATTAGAATTGCGCGGGTTCACCACGCACAATCCACCGACACCGGAAACTGCAGCCTGACATTGCTCGAACGAGTTGTAGGAGCATTCGTAGACGCCCCCGTCGCCAAAATTGGAGCACCAGGGCGCGCGATAGCGTTCGGGATCACTGCACGCCGAGATCAGCCCGGCACCTACCATGATCGCTCCCAGTGCGAGGCCGATCCGCCAGGCTGACCTTGGCACGTTGCGCAGCTTTAGAAGAGTGAAGGCGGTCATTTCTACCTCGTGCATTCGCGCTTGCGCGCCCCCAACCTCTATCGGCACCACCCGTTACGATTTCAAGCGGCTCGCCACCACATCCCAGTTGATGATGTTGTCGAGTACGGCCTGGATGTGATCGGGGCGGCGGTTCTCGTAGTCGAGATAATAGGCGTGCTCCCAGACATCGATCCCGATCAGCGTCGTCATATTGCGCGTCAACAGGTTTGCACCGGCAAGCGTCGGCACGACCACAAGCTTGTCGCCGTCCTGCGCGAGCCACCCCCAACCCGAGCCGAACACCGCCGTCGTATCGGCCTTGAGCTTGATCTTCATTTGGTCGAACGAGCCGAAAGACGCGTTGATCATCTCGAGCAATTTTCCACTCGGAGCCTTTGCGCCGCCCGGTTTGAACGTGACCCAGTACAAATTATGGTTCCAGGCTTGGGCGGCGTTGTTGTAGATGCGCCGATCGGTTTCCTTGTCGCTTTCAATGACAACTTGGTCGAGCGTCATCGATACGTACTTAGTGTCCTTGGTCAGCGCATTGAGCGCAGTGAAATAGCCCGCGTGATGCCGGCTGTAATGCAGTATGATGGTACGATTCGAAATCGTCGGAGCGAGTTGCGGCTCCAGAAACGGCAGCGGCGGCTGAACGAAGGGTCCGGGCGCTGGCGCCGGCGCTTGTGCAAGCACCGGGCGCTGGCTCGGTAGTATCGCGGTCATCGCAGCGGCCGCGGAAGCGACCAGCGCGCGACGCGTAATGCTAGACATATTTAGCCTCCCTGTAGGATCGCGGTGCGGACTGAGCAACCCAGACCCGTGGCGACTCCATTCGTGGTTAGACGTCAATCTACCTGTCCGGGCAAAAAGAACAACACGCACGGCGGCGCCTGTGCACCGCATCAAAGGTTCAACTTCGCGTGACGGAAACGTTGCCTTGGAATCGCCGGCAGTGCTTCAGGCAACCTGCGCACGGCGTAACGGATTGCGCCGCGATACCGGCGCTTGTCCCTCGGCGGCCCGCTTCGGCAACGGGTCAATCGCTTCGAGCAGTTGAATGAACGAGGAACTTGGCAAGGGCGGAGCGAAAACAAAACCCTGCGCCGCGCGAATGCCGAGATTGCGCAGATGAACGACTTGCTCGAAATTCTCGACACCTTCAGCGATGATTTCCATGCGCATGTTGGCGGCCAGATCGACCAGCGTCTCCACGATCGCCGTCGAATTGCGATCGATGCCGATCGAGTCGACAAACATCTTGTCGATTTTGATGATATCGACGCCAAGCTTGAGCATATAGGAAAGTCCGCTATGCCCGGTGCCCACATCATCGAGCGCAACTTGTACGCCCAGCCCTTGCAGCGCGGCGATGACGCGACGGGTCTCGGCAAGGTTCTCGATCGGCTGGCGCTCGGTCATTTCAAGCACGATCTGCGACAGTCGCAGCTGCGAATTTCTGAATATCTCGTTCACATCGTGCACGACGTCTTCGTCGGCAAAATGGCGCGCGACCAGATTGAACCCGATTTTGAGATGCGCCCTGTTCGCATAAGCAGGGCCCATCTCTTTGCTAACTTGGCGCATGATCGCGCGCGTGAGATCGAGGATGAGCCCACTCGTCTCCGCCAATGGAATGAAGACCCCGGGCAGGATGACGCTGCCATCGGGCTTGCACCAGCGCATGAGCACTTCCGCGCCGCGCAACTGACCGGTCCTGATGTCCACCACCGGCTGGTAATAGGGTACAAACTCGCCGGCCTTGAGCGCCTGTTCGATCGCAACGATCGGGTTGTCGCGCTGCCGTTTGGGCAGCATCAGAGCGAAGGCAAAGGTGAGCAGGGCGAGCACGCCGGTCATGATGGCGCCGAACGCACGCAAATCGTTCTGACGAGCGGCCAGGCTTGCCCGCGGCAACGAGAGCATCGCATCAACGGCATAACGCTCGGATTTGAGGTCGACACCGATATTTTCGCCGCTCGTCTCGGAATTCTCGGCCAACACAATGTACTCGCCGATCAAAGTCCCGTTGCGCGTCGCAATCCGGGAATTCATACCAACCGGCCCGCCTTGGGTGGAGACCTGCGGAATGAGCAGCTCGGTTGGGATCAGCGCCGCCAGGCCATTTTCCGTGCCGCCCCCTGGCCGAGTGATCCTGACGATCTGTCCCGGACGCCTTCCAAGCCGCACCACCTCGATCAGCGCGTCGGTGCCCTCCCCCGCAGGCTCCGAAGAAATCACCGCACGCGCTTCGAGCGAGCTGCTGAGATCGGAACACAGCGTGCTGCCGTCCGGGGCGATGACGGAGAGTTCCTTGACCGGCGTGGTCGCAAATGTCGCCTGACGCAGCGCGTCGAGGTGCGCGGGCTCACAGGAATTGACACCGCGCGCGGCAAGGTCGTCCAGTAGCGCGATTGCCCGGCTTATGCGGCCTTCCGCCAGCGCAATGATGCGCCGTGCGCCAAGGTTCATCTCTTCCTGGCTCTGCCGCTCAACCGATCCGTTCAGACGATAGTTGAACACCGCCGACGGCAGCCCGAAGACCAGCACGCCGACTGCGATCGCCACGATGTTGATGCGTCTCGGCGACACGAGCTGGACCCCATCCAGTTATCGCGACACGTTGACGGAGCGCCGTAAAGGCGAGCTTAAACCATAGGCAGCCGACGCCCGCGCCGACCGTGGCAACATGACTGGTAGCGGTCTTGGTTAGCGAAGCGTGAAGAACCGTTTAGGCCTCGGCCTTGTCCACGAGCTCTTGAATGAAGCGCGGCAGTGCAAACGCGGCCCTGTGCATCGCCGGCGACCAATATTTGGTTGAGAAGCCTCCAGCCTTGGCGTAGCGCGCAGCAATCGTCTTTTCCGGCAAGTGCCGCAGCTTCTTGTTGTCGGTCGCCCAGCCCATTGCCATATGCCCGCCGACGTAGGTCGGGATCGCCGCAACGTAACAGCACCCGTCGGCCCAAAGCCGCAGAAATTTTGAGATTCCCTTGGTCAACTCTTCGGGCTGGTAGATCGGCACGCCGTTTTGCGTGACCATCACCCCGCCCTTGACCATGCAACGCTTGCAAGCCGCGTAAAACTTGTCCGAGAACAGAATTTTTCCTGGTCCCATCGGATCGGTCGAGTCGACGATGATGACGTCGAAGCGCCGGTCGGTCTTGGCGACGTACTTCATGCCGTCATCAATGACGCTCTCGAAGCGCTTATCTTTGAACACCGGTTTGGTGAATTCCGGAAAATGCTCCTTGGAAAATTCGACGACCGAAGCATCGATTTCGACCTGCGTCACCCGCTTGATCGACTTGTGCTTGAGCACCTCTTCCGCGATGCCGCAATCGCCGCCGCCGATGATCAGCACCTCGCGCACGTTGCCGTGTGCCAGGATCGGAACATGCGTCATCATCTCGT
This sequence comes from Hyphomicrobiales bacterium, assembly GCA_003169835.1. Taxonomy (GTDB): domain Bacteria; phylum Pseudomonadota; class Alphaproteobacteria; order Rhizobiales; family Xanthobacteraceae; genus PNAI01. Next base: position 13,299 of record PNAI01000020.1, read on the forward strand.
GGTAGACGAATTCGTCCTTCGTCGTGACCTGAGTGCAGCCATCCAGCATGAGCACTTTGCCAAAGAACTTGTTCTGGAACAGCACGAGATGCTGGTGCTCGGTCTGCAGCTCGTAGAGCACCTTCTCCACCTTAAAGGTCATGCGGAAACCCTCCGGGTCGAACAGGGTCTCCGCAATCCAACGTTTTTCCGCCATGACAGCCTCCAAAGACTTCCTCATATGCAAACGGCCGGGACCATGCCCAGCCGTCGCAATCTAGCCGTCAGGATAAGCTCAGAGGCCCTGGCCGCGCAGGTGTTCGCCGACGGCGACCCGCTTGGCTTTGAAGGCCTCGCGCAGCACCGGCACGCAGGCGTCGGGATTAGCCTTGCCGCACATGAAGACGTCAAGCGCCGCATAGCCGGCTTCCGGCCAAGTGTGGATGGAAATGTGGCTTTCAGCCAGCACCGCAACCCCGGAAACGCCGCTCGGCGTGAAGTGGTGCAGGTGGATGTGCAACAGCGTCGCTTTGGCGGCCGATACGCATTTGCGCAAGGTCGCTTCAATGTATTCGATGTCGTTCAGGCGCTGCGCGCCGTACAGGTCGATGATGAGATGTGCGCCGGCGCACTTCACGCCGTTGCGAACGCAAAAATGATCGTCGCGTTCTTCTGCCGGTGCGCTCGGAACGAGCGCGGGTGTTTTCTTGCGGGTGGTACTTGGAGTCACCAAGCCCTTCCCCGATCGCAAGAGGGCAACTTGATTCATTTCGTCCTCCACAACCAGAGATCCAAGCCCAGTGCCAGCAAGCCGGCACGGACAGCGAAATGCCGCTCGATCAATTCCGCACGCGGACTGATCCAAGCGGCAAGTTTTCACATAACACAACTTCTCCAGCACGCAAGTAGATTCTACACGAGGCGGGTTAATGGTGTCCTTCACGCGCGGCACGTCGGAGGCTCGCGACGGAGTTGACTCCGCGTGCGCGCTGGCTAGTCCGCGACTGAGTCGCGCGCCGTGCCGCCTTGACGCGCAGACCCAGAGCCCGGCAAATATGAATGATGACGCTTTCAAGAACATGAACGACGGTTCAAGCAACTCGCTGCCACGACAAGACAAGCAGCGCGACGCAAAAACGCGAGAGGAGATTTGACATGAAGCTCTACATGCATCCGGTTTCAATGACGTGCCGGCCCGTTCGGCTTTTTATCGCCGAGAATAAAATTCCGATGGACGAAGAGCTGGTCGATGTGATGACCGGCGCGCAATACAAACCGCCTTACGCGACCATCAATCCGAACAGCCTGGTCCCGATGCTGGAAGACGGCGATCTCAAGCTCACCGAAAGCTCCGCGATCCTCAAATATCTGGCCGATAAAATAGGCTCTCCCGCCTACCCCAAGGACCTCAAGGCCCGGGCCAGGGTCAACGAGCTAATGGATTGGTTGAACAGCAATTTTTACCGCGAATGGGGCTATGGCCTGTGCTACCCGCAGCTCTTTCCCCACCTCAAGCGCCGGAGCGACGAGGCCCACGCGGCGACGGTCGAATGGGGCAAGGAGAACTCCAAGCGCTGGCTCAATGTTCTCAACGACCATTGGCTCGGACCAAACAAGAATTATCTATGCGGAGACCAGATCACCATCGCCGACTATTTCGGCTCAGGGCTTGTCACGCTTGGCGAGGTCATCCGGGTGGATTTCTCGGCCTACCCGAACATCAAACGCTGGCTCGACAACATAAAGAAGCTGCCATCCTGGTCCAAGACGAACGAGGCGTTCTATGGCCTGGTCACAGCGATGAAGAGCCAGCAGTTCGTCACCATACCGTAAGCCGTCACAAAACTGTCAAAGTAGCGGCAAGGACCTCCCCAAGGAGACCGTCATGAGTTTCTTTCCCGGCAAGGACCCCGCCCCAGGCAATGCGCCCCAGTGCAAGGCGATCGAACAAGTGATCGTTCCCCGCACGGTCGATCTCGGTGACTTCAGCGTCCGCCGGGCACTCCCCTCGGCGCAGACGCGCCTGGTCGGACCGTTCATCTTCTTTGACCACTTCGGGCCGGCCGAGTTCCGCTCCGGCCACGGCATCGACGTCCGTCCGCACCCGCATATCGGGCTGGCCACGGTGTCGTATTTGTTCGACGGCGAGATCATGCACCGCGACAGCCTCGGCACCGCCGTGCCGATTCGCCCGGGCGAGATCAACTGGATGACCGCCGGGCGCGGCATCGTCCATTCCGAGCGCACCGGCACCGAGCGCCGCGCCAACGGCGGCCTGCTACACGGGCTCCAGATGTGGGTGGCCCTGCCTGCGGCGCGCGAGGAAATGTCGCCGGATTTCGCCCATCATGGCGTCGAGCAATTCCCGGTCATCCGCGACCAGGGCAAAACCATCCACGTGGTCATCGGCTCGCTCTACGGCGCGCACTCGCCGGTGGCGACAACCTCCGAGACGATCTTTGCCGATGTGACACTTAAAGCGGGTGTGAGCCTGCCCGTCGATGCCGACCACGAGGAGCGAGCGATTTATGTCGTTGATGGCGAAATCGACATTGCAGGCGACCGATTCGGCCCCGGACGGCTGCTGGTCCTGCGGCCGGGCGATCGGATAACTGTCAGCGCGGTATCCGATGCCCATGTCGTGATTGTGGGGGGTGCGCCGATGGACGGACCGCGCCATATCTGGTGGAACTTCGTCTCCTCGCGTAAGGACCGCATCGAGCAGGCCAAGGCAGAATGGCAGGCAGGCCACTTCGGCAAGGTGCCGGGCGACGAGATCGAGTTCATTCCGCTGCCTGAGCGGTGATCGCGGGTCGAACGCCGCCTACTCGACCTTGCTGCCGAACAGCCACTCGGCGTTGCCATAGGCAATACGCCGGGCCTGATCCTCGGGCAGCTGCGCCAGCCACCCCCGGTAGGTCTTCATGATGGTGTCGTAGCCATACCAGCGCTCATGAATCCAAGTGTCAGAGCCAAGCAGGAAGCGATTGGAATGACTCGCGAACAGTGCCTTCCACTCGGCCGCCAGCGCCCCGCCACCTTCGGTAATTCCGCTCCGGCAGGACAATTCGGCCGACAGCGCCGGATACTGATCGAGCAGTTCACGTACCCTCGCAACAGGAGTCGTGAACCCGGTGTGCGCCAAGATGATTTTCGCCTTCGGGTTATGGCGGAAAAGAATGAGCAGCGCGGGCTCGTCGCAATGGGCGAGGACGTATAAATCCCGCTCCACGGCAAAATCCACGGCCTTCTTGACGAGGGGTGCTTCGGCATCCTGCCCGTAGATGTGAAACTCTCCGACACCCCGGTAGTAGCCGCGCTTGTATTCGTCCTGAATGAGTTCATAGATCGCCGGATCTTTGAACCAAGTCTGGATGTCACCCCGCACGCGGTAAGGCCGGATGAACGGCACCACCCACAAACCCGGTGCCTTCACCTCCACAAGCTGATGCGTGCCCTTGTTCGGCCGGCTGTTGGCAACGATGCCGGCGACGCCATTGCGGCGGAAAACCTCCAAAACTTTGTCGAGCGGATAGAACGGATTGGGCTCCTGATTGTAATGCAGATGGGCATCGAAGATTTTCAGCTGCTGTGCGCTCGCCCGATCGACTGCGAGCAGCGCAACCACAACGGAGGCACAGCGGACAACGACATCCAATCTCGACATGGCAAGGTCCCGTTTGCAGATCGGCCAGCGAACTTAGCGATTTTATCGTATTGCTGCATATCGGATAGGCCCGCTTCCAGGCACCTCGCGGGTGCAAGCGTCACAAAGGCGCACAATGGCGAATCACAATGGCGAATGTCGCAAAGAATCCATGATTTTCCCGGCAAAATATGATTAGATTAATAAATACCGCCTAGCTGTAGTGCTCCGCAGAAGGAACATTTGATGCGCAGGCTGCTCATTGGCATTGTCGCTGCAATTATTGTCATCGGAACCGGCGCTTATTTCGGCTGGGATCTGTGGGCCCAGTTCCGCACGAAATCTCAAGTCGAGCGGGTCTTTGACTCGCTGCGCATCGCCTTTCCGACCACGAGCCACGGCCGGATCGAACTCTCCGGCAAGGCCCGCTCGGTAAAAATCTCGAACATCATTTTGCAGTCGGGCGACCGGGCGACAACCATCAAGATCGACCAACTCGTCGCCGTGGGTACCAGAGGGCCCGTAGCAGGCCGCGTGAGCGCGGTCCGAATCGAGCTCACGAATTGGGAGCTCTCAACCACGGTTCCAATCGCGGCCGGCCCCGCGCTCTCCTACAAGGCGCCAAGCGTGGTGATCGAGGCTTTTTCCGGACCTCCAACATTCCCGCAAAAGGTCAATACGACATCGATGATCGATGTGCTGCGCGCGTCGCTGGAATATTTCGCCGCGAGCACCGCAAACGCGATCACGATCCCGAAGCTGACCGCCACCGTGACCCCGCGCACATCCGGCGAGCCCTCGCTCGCCATCGGCACCGCCGAGTACACCTATACCGACCTTGCGCTGCGCGAAATTCGCAACGGTCACATCGGCACGATATCGACCGCCCGTTCCACCTTCACCAGCGATCCGGCCGTCCCCGATCTCGGCAGTTTTGCCGGCGCGATGGCGCAATTTTCACTTGTTGATTTCGACATCGGTGCCCTGCTTGCCATGTTCGATCCGTCGAACGCCAAAACCGACACCTACCTGCCGATGTACAATCAGGTGTCCGCAGGCCCGTTTGAGCTTCGTTTCTCCCGCGGGCAGATCATCCAGATCGACACAATTGCGGTCAACGACATCGCCGTTCGGCCGTTGAAACTCTCGATCTTCAGTTTCCTCGCAATGGCCGACAGCGCGCCGAAGCCCGGCACGCCTCCGACACCGGCGCAATTGCGCGCGGTCATGGAGCAGGCCGCCAACGTGTATGAGGGCATCCGCATCGGCAAATTCGAGCTGCGCGGAATTAAAACGCGGATGCAGATGCTGCCGGACGCCGACTTCAAAATGGCCGCTATCCGCCTCACCGGACTTGAAAACGGCCGCATCGCGGAATTTACCATCGAAGGCCTCGACGGCCAGTCGCCGCAGAAGGAGCCGATTCACATCGGCCGTTTCGCCTTCAAAGGACTGCAGATCTCGAGTCTGATGCGCCAATCGTCGCAACTGACCGAATCCGGCGGCATGCCGTCGAAAGATCAGGCGATCGGCCTATTGGCGCTGCTCGAGGGCATCGAACTCAACGATGTCATCGCAACGGCCACCAAACAAACGATCGGCATCGACAGTTTCAAGCTTTCTTGGGGTCAATTTGTCGGCTCCATCCCGACCAATGTGCGTCTCTCCGCAAAAACGAGCGTGCCGGCCAATCTTGCCGATGCAGGCACCGGCGGGATGCTCTCCGGCGCCGGCATGGACACGCTGACAACCAGCATCGACCTTGGCGTGGCCTGGAACGAAGCGACCCAGACGCTGGACATTTCGCCGGCCGCCATCGAACTCGTCAATTCATTTGCCTTTACGGCGAAACTGTCGGTCCGCAACGTCCCGCGCAGCATGTTCTCCACCGACATGAGCCAGGCTATGGCGGCGACGGATCAGCTTGAGGCCGGCCCGGTCGAGCTTTCGTTGCGCGACACCGGCGGGCTCAAGGCCGCGCTCACACAATACGCCAAGGGCAAGGGCCTCTCCGAGGATGACGCGCGCAAGCAGATCATCGACAGCGTGAACGACACCGCCAAATCCACGGCACAATCGAACCCGGATGCCCTTGTGGTCGGACAGGCGCTCGTCCAATTCATCGAGAAGCCGGGATCGACCTTGACGATCACCGTGACGCCGAAAGGCAACGTGAAATTCAAGCAGGCGTTCGAAGTGGCCAACGGCGATCCGGCCTCAATGACCGCGCTCTTCACCGTCGAGGCGAAGACGACGCAATAACTTCGGATTTAAGTTTTTTCCGGCAAATTGAGCCGGATATGCAGCTCGCGCAGCTGCTTGGGCGTAACCTCCGACGGCGCGCCCATTAGCAGATCCTCGGCACGCTGGTTCATCGGGAACAGCACCACCTCGCGCAGGTTTTCCTCTCCGCACAACAGCATCACGATGCGGTCGATGCCGGGCGCGATCCCGCCATGCGGCGGCGCGCCAAGCGAAAGCGCATGCAGCATGCCGCCGAATTTCTGCTCCAGCATGTCCTCAGGATAGCCGGCGATCGCAAAGGCCTTCTTCATCACTTCGGGACGATGGTTTCGGATCGCACCCGAGGACAGCTCGATGCCGTTGCAGACAATGTCATATTGAATGGCCTTGATGCTGAGGATTTTCTCCTGGTCGCCCGCATCGAGCTTGAGGAATTTCTCCACATCCATGTTCGGCATTGAAAACGGATTGTGGGAGAAGTCGATCTTCTTGTCTTCTTCGTTCCATTCGAACATCGGGAAGTCGACGATCCAGCAAAAGTCGAAACGGTCCTTCGCCACAAGTCCAAGCTCGGCGCCGACCTTGTTGCGAGCAGGTCCGGCGAACTTGACGAAATCCTTCGGCTTGCCGGCAACGAAAAACGCCGCATCGCCGACTTTCAAGCCTAGCTGCTCGCGCATCGCTGTCGTGCGCTCAGGCCCTACATTCTTCGCAACCGGCCCCGCACCGCCTTCCTCGCCCTCACGCCAGAAGATATAGCCAAGACCGGGTTGCCCCTCGCTTTGCGCCCAAGAATTCATGCGATCGCAGAACGCGCGATTACCGCCAGTCGGGGCTGGAATCGCCCAAACTTCCACCGCGGAATCTCCGTCAATCATGTTGGCGAAAATCTTAAATCCCGAGCCGCGGAAATGCGCGGTCACATCCTGCATCTTGATCGGATTGCGCAGGTCCGGCTTGTCGGTGCCGTATTGCCGCATCGAATCGGCGTAAGCGATGAGCGGAAACTTCGGCGTCACGGGTTTACCGCCGGCAAATTCCTCGAACACCCCGCGCAGCACCGGCTCGACCGCTTCGAACACATCTTCCTGCGTGACGAAGCTCATTTCCACGTCGAGCTGATAAAACTCGCCCGGTGAGCGGTCGGCGCGCGCATCCTCGTCGCGGAAACATGGCGCGATCTGGAAGTAGCGATCGAAGCCCGACACCATGATGAGCTGCTTGAACTGCTGCGGCGCCTGCGGCAGCGCGTAGAATTTCCCGGGATGAATGCGTGACGGCACGAGATAGTCGCGCGCGCCTTCCGGTGAGGATGCGGTCAGGATCGGCGTCTGGAATTCGAAGAAGCCCTGCGCCTTCATCCGGTGGCGGATGGAATCGATGATCGCGCCGCGCTTCATGATGTTGCCGTGCAGCCGGTCGCGGCGCAGATCGAGGAAGCGGTAGCGCAGCCGGATATCCTCGGGATATTCCTGCTCGCCGAACACCGGCATCGGCAATTCGCCCGCCGATCCCAGCACCTCGATGCCGGTCACGAAAACCTCGATCGCTCCGGTCGGCAGGTCTGGATTCTCCGTGCCGGCAGGCCGGCGGCGCACCTTGCCGTCGATCCGCACCACCCATTCCGAGCGCAGCGTCTCGGCCAGCTTGAAAACCGGACTCTCAGGATCGGCCACCACCTGTGCGAGCCCGTAGTGGTCGCGCAAATCGATGAACAACAGACCGCCATGGTCGCGAATACGATGGCACCAACCGGCAAGCCGTACATCCTTGCCGATGTCGCTCTCTCGGAGCGCGCCACAGGTATGTGTGCGGTAGCGGTGCATGTGAGACTCAAAAAATGGTTCGCCGCGCTGCAAGGCGGGCGAAAGGCGCACGCGCGCCTGCCTTTGTCAACCCTCGACAGACCGGCGGCGATCTGCACACTCGGCCGCTGGCACATTGATCCGGCGGCGCGGAGAATGGCGAAGACAAAAACCAAAGGCGGCAAGAAGGACGGCAATACGACCCCGCTCCGCATGACCACGGCGGAGGCGACGGTGGCCGCCCTGCTCGCGCACGGAATCGAAACCATCTACGCGCTGCCCGGCGTGCACAACGACCACCTGTTCGACGCGCTCGCCAAGACCGGCGAGCGTATCCGCACGCTGCACACCCGCCACGAACAGGGCGCGGCCTATATGGCGCTGGGCGCGGCGCTCGCGACCGGCAAGCCGCAAACCTATGCCGTCGTGCCGGGCCCGGGCCTGCTCAATACGGGAGCCGCGCTGCTCACCGCGTTTGGCATGAACGCGCCGGTGCTGGCACTCATCGGCCAAATCCCGCAGGCCATGATCGGCCGCAGCTTGGGCCACCTGCATGAGATCCGCGATCAGTCCGGCATCATTTCCCGCCTGGTCGATTTCTCCGCACGTATTGCTGCACCAGCGGAGGCAGCGCCCCTGGTGGCAAAGGCGATCCAATCGATGTTCACCGGCCGCCCCGGACCGGCCGCGCTCGAATGCGCCATGGACGTGTGGGGCCGCAGCGGCGCCGTTTCACCGATATTGCCGCCAACCCCACCGCCCGAGCTGCCGGTGGACGATGACGCCGTGCTCGCCGCCGCGAAACTTCTTGGCGCTGCCAAAAATCCGCTCATCGTCTGCGGCGGCGGCGCTTTAGATTCATCCATCGAAGTGACGCGGCTCTCCGCCATGCTACAGGCCCCCGTCCTGGCCTTCCGGCGCGGCCGCGGCGTGCTCGATGCGCGCGATCCCTTGAGCGTGACGCTCCCCCTCGGCCATGAATTGTGGCGCGAGGCCGACGTCGTGCTGGGCATCGGCACAAGGCTCATGATCCAGCAGACCGCCTGGGGCCTCGACGACGCACTTGCCGTCATCCGCATCGATGCCGATCCGCAGGAGCCCGAACGCTTCCGCCCGCCGGCGGTGGCGCTCATCGGCAACGCGAAACCCATCCTCAAGCGTCTATTGGCCGCGCTCCCAGCCCATAACCGCAAGCGCAAGTCGCTTAAAGCTGAAATGCAAGAGCGGCAGGTTAAGACTCGCACCCGACTCAACAAACTTGCCCCCCAGCTCGCCTTCCTGGAGGCGATCCGCGCCGAGCTTCCCGAGGACGGGATCTTTGTCGACGAGGTGACGCAGATCGGCTTTGTCGCCCGCCTCGCACTGCCGGTCTATAAACCGCGCACGTTCCTCTCGCCCGGCTACCAGGACAACCTCGGCTGGGGCTTTGCCACAGCGCTCGGCGCGCAGGATGCCCGGCGCGACGTGCCGGTGCTGGCTATTTCCGGCGACGGCGGCTTTCTCTACACCGCCAACGAGCTTGCGACCGCGATCCGCCATCGCATTCCACTGGTGACGGTTGTGTTTGCCGACGGCGCCTTCGGCAACGTGCGCCGCATCCAGCAGGAGCGTTACGGCAACCGTCTGATCGCCAGTGATCTCACCAACCCCGATTTCGTGCGCTTCGCCGAAAGCTTCGGCGCCGCAGCCGAGCGCGTGCGCAAGCCCGATGAGCTGCGCGCAGCGCTTAAGCGCGCGTTCAAGCGCCGTGATGGGCCGAGTCTGATCGAGGTCCCGGTGGGTACCTTTCCCTCCCCTTGGGAATTCATCCATATGCCGCGCTTACGGGGCCGCTGATCGCCCATTGGCGCGGCGACAAACCGCCCCAACTGCGCTAAACAGACGGCATGGAACTGATTACGACGACAAGCGAACTCACAGAAGTTTGCACCCGCCTCAAGCGCCACCCCTTCGTCACCGTCGACACCGAATTCCTGCGCGAGACCACCTATTACCCGATCCTGTGCGTGGCCCAGATGGCGAGCCCGGACGAGGCCGTCGTGGTCGATGCCATGGCGTCCGGCATCGACCTCGCCCCGTTCTTCGAGTTGATGGCGGACGAAAAGGTCCTGAAGGTCTTTCACGCGGCCCGCCAGGACATCGAAATTGTGTGGCACCGCGCCAAAATGGTGCCGCATCCGATCTTCGATACGCAGGTTGCTGCCATGGTTCTGGGATACGGCGACTCGATCTCCTACGACCAGCTCGTGCAGCGCATCACCGGCGACCTGCTCGACAAGTCGCACCGTTTCACCGATTGGGCGCGCCGGCCGCTGTCGGAAGCGCAGGTCACCTATGCCGTCTCCGACGTGACGCACCTGCGCGACGTCTATCACGCGCTGTCTGCCGATCTCGATCGCCGCGGCCGCGCCGATTGGCTGGGCGATGAAATGGCGGTGCTCACCTCGCCCGAGACCTACCGCGCCGAGCCCGAGCGCGCCTGGATGCGTTTGCGGACCCGCGTGCGCAAGCCCAAGGAGCTCGGCGTGCTCATTGAAGTGGCGGCTTGGCGCGAGCGCGAGGCGCAGGAGCGCGACGTCCCGCGCGGCCGCATCCTCAAGGACGACGCGATCGGCGACATCGTGGTGCAGGTGCCGACCACGCCCGAGCGCCTCGCTTCGCTGCGTTCATTGCCCAAGGGCTTTGAACGCTCCAAATTGGGCGAAGGCATCATCGACGCGGTCAAGCGCGGGCTGGCGCGCGACCCCAAAACGCTGCCGCGTATGGAGCGCGCAAAAGCGGCTCCCAACGGCGCCGCCACCGTCGAACTCATGAAGGTGCTGCTGCGCATGACGGCGGAACGGCACGGCGTCGCCGCCAAGATCATCGCCACCGTCGACGATCTGGAATCCATCGCCGCCGACGATGACGCCGAAGTGCCCGCGCTATCCGGCTGGCGGCGCGAATTGTTCGGCGAGAAGGCGCTCGCGCTCAAAGCCGGCCGGCTTGTGCTGGCCATCGAGCGCGGTCAGGTGGTGGCGGCCGAGCGCGGCGAGCCGTCATCCTAAGTGGCCACGTAACAGCCTACCGTGAGCTCTTTAAAAACTCACTGATGTGCTAATATGACCAATGATTGCTATGGGCTTTGGCCCGCATGGTTAGCAGCGGAGAGCACATGTCTAAACCGATGATCTTCACGGTTTCTGCGATCTGGGACGAGGATGCGTCAGTTTGGAGCGGCCACTGCGACGATATCCCCGCCGCCGCGGACGCAGCGACGCTCGATGAACTGATGGCGAAGATATCTGCGATGGCGCTCGATCTTTTGCCGGACAATCATCCCGGCGTCGATCCTTCGTCGGTATTCGTGCAGATCACCGCATTGCGCGAAGCCGAACCGGCCATCACCTGAATGGCCCCGCAATTCGATCGCGCGTTGCGCGACCTTCTGCGCACGGCCGGTTGCCCTTGGTCCGGCAAGGCAAAGGCAGCCACGAAATTTGGCACAGCCCGATCACCGAGCGCAATTTTGCAGTGCCTGTCGGTATCCCGAGCCGCCATACCGCAAATGCCATCTTGCGTCAGGCCGGTCTGCCCAAGGCGTTTTGAACCGAAGCACCGAAGCTATGAGAGCATTGTAATAGCAAATTAGGGCGCGGCAGGGACTATTTCTCCCGCTGCCACACCACGATCACCCGCACGACCTTGCCGCCCACATTCGGGTGCGGCATCGGCGGGCTCTCGATGAACAGCTTGTCGCCCTCGAAGCGCACGAAGCGCACCTGCTCGCCGCCGACCCAGGCCTCGTTCCAGGCGATCTCGACCTTGGTCGTGACCTTATTGCCTTCGACCTTGTAGTGGCCGGAGTACGAGATCATCGTCCGCAGCGCCTGCGCGCGCTCCTCGTCGGTTTTCGGCACCGGCCGATTGTCTGCGGTCACCAATGCCAGCCAGCGCCCATCACGGGTCGCGATCTGCGAGCCGCGCGGATGATTACCGAGCACCGGAGTGAGCGCCTTGGTCTCCTGGTCCTCGTACATCACCGAGACAAGCTTCCAGGTGCCGATGATCTGCTCTTTTTCGTCGGCTCGCGCGGGCGCGGCGAGCGAAGCAAGCAGCAAGCTGGCGAATAAAATAACGCGCATGTAAACCTCCCGATTATCTGGACGCGGCTGCAGGCCCGCGGAATAGTTCGACGGCCAGCGCCCGCGTCACCGGCCGCTTGAGCCGCAATGCCTCGCGGTCGAGCCGTTCGACGGCCGTACGTGCACCGGCAAATGAGCGTTCGATGCGGGTGACAAGATAAGCGACCAGGCTCTCCTCGACCGCCAATTGCCGGTCGGCGAACAGTTTGACGATGACGGCACGCAGCAGCGCGTCGTCCGGCGCAGCGAGATTGACGGCAGGCAACGAGCGCACCCGCGAGGCAAGATCGTTGAGCTCGATTGCAGTTGCCGCAGGCGCCTGCCGCGCCGTGATCAGCAGCCAAGCCGTCTCCTCGCGCACCAGATTGAGCAGATGGAACAGCGCGCGTTCGTCGAACTTGCCGGCGGTAAGATCCTCAACCACCAACGCACCGGTTGCGAGCATCCCCGGCAAGCTGACGTTGTCGAGCGCGCGCGCCGACACCAGCCGCGCGCCGGCCGTCTGCGCCCAGATCGCCGCCAGATGGCTCTTGCCCGCGCCTTCCGGACCGACCAGCAGGAGTGCGCGGTCCGGCCAGTCGGGCCACCGCTCGATCAAATTGAATGCCTGCGCATTCGAGGGGCCGGTGAGAAAATCCTCGTGCGCGAAACTCTCGGAGTGATCGAGCGCAAGGGCCAGCTGACGCGGGCTCGTACTCATTTTACGAACTCACTCATGTTACGAGCTTACTCATGGCGTCAACTCGTTTCCCCGCCCTGATCCTGATAGAGCGGACTCGCACGATACTGCCGCAGCGCGAAGCGAACCAGCACACCGATCGCCGCCGCAAGCGGCACCGCTACAAGCAGGCCGACAAAGCCGAACAGATAGCCGAACGCGAACAAGGCAAACATCAACCAGACCGGATGCAGCCCGACGCGCTTGCCTACGAGCTTAGGCGCGAGCACATAGCCTTCCAGCAATTGCCCCACCAGAAAGATCACCAAAATCGCGATGATAGGCGTCCAGTTAGGCCAGAACTGGGCAACGGCAACGCCGAGCGACACGACAAGTCCGGTGAGCGAGCCGACATAGGGAATGAAACTCAAGAGTCCCGCCATGAAGCCAATCAGGAATCCGAAATTGAGCCCGGTCAGCGCCAAAGCGACGGCGTAAAACACCCCCAGGATCAAACAGATACTGGTCTGCCCGCGCACGAAGCCCGCGATCGCGGCGTCGATTTCGCGCGCAAGGCCCCGCACGGTCTTGCGCTGCCGCCGCGGAATCCAGCCGTCCATCGTCGCAATCATGCGATCCCAGTCGCACAGCATGTAGAAGGCCACCACCGGCGTCACCACCATCAGCGAAAGGATGGAGATCAGCGCCTGTCCGCCCGACCAAAGCGAGCGCAAAAACGCCGCGAGCCACCCCGCCCCTTGCGTCATCAGATCGCCAACCGACTTGCTCGCGTCCGGCAATCGCTCGCCCAGGATTTTGGTCAGCCATTCATGGCCCGAATCCGCGATGAGAGATTGCAGCCGCGTCACGTAGCTCGGCAATCTGTCGATGAACGCGGAAAGCTGGCCCGCCAGCACCGGCACGAGCAGCAGCAAGAGAACGATCAGCGCTGCAAGCACGAGCACGATGATGACCAGCCCCGCCACGGCACGGTGAACGCCAAGACGCTCGAGCCGGCGCGCCAGAGGATTGAGCAGATACGCGAGCGCAATGCCGGCGACGAACGGCAACATGACCGGACTGAGCAGCCACAGCGCTGCGATCAGCACGGCCAGCGCCGCGATCCAGAATGCAATTTGCCGCTCGATCGTCATGGGGATGACCGCCTCAACATTGCCGAGGCACCTATCGTGAGCTCAATGGCCGGCTTCCGCCTCATTCATGTGACGCACCCATTCGGCGACATAGAAACCGACCGAAAGCAAGGTCAAGACGGCGACCAGCGCCATTACCAGCGTCAGCAACCAGCCGGTATCCAAGGCAAATCCGAACGAGGCCAGCACCAGACCGGCATAGATGATCTGCACCGCAGTATTGAGCTTGGAAACCATCAGCGGCTTGACGGTAACCGGCTTGTCCACCAGCCACGACAGCAATATGGCGCCCACGATCATGATGTCGCGCGAGACCACCAGGATCACGATCCAGCGCGGGATGTTTCCGGCAAAGCCGAGCGTCAGATAGATCGAGACGATCAACACCTTGTCGGCGAGCGGATCGAGATAGGCGCCAAGCTCGGTGGTCATGCCGAAGCGCTTGGCCAGAAAGCCATCGACCGCATCGCTGATCGCCGCCACCAAGAATAGCAGGAACGCAAAGCGCATCTCGCCCGACGCGATCGCCCACACGACGACCGGCACCAGCAATATGCGCCCCAGCGTAATTAAATTTGGAATACTCAAACCGCCGCCCCGACCGCCGCTTCCCTCGCCGTCGCGCAAGTTGCTATAGCACCCGGCGCGCCGCACGATCCAACCGCACTATAGCGAACCATTGCGCGCAGAGCGATTCCCGCCTACTACCCCCGCATCAGGAAAAGACCATGAAAGACAAAGGCCTTACCTATGCCTCGTCCGGCGTCGACATCGACGCCGGCAACCGCATGGTGGAGCTGATCAAGCCGCTGGTGCGCGCCACCGCGCGGCCGGGCGCCAATGCCGAAATCGGCGGATTTGGCGGCCTCTTCGATCTCAAGCGGGCGGGCTTCACCGATCCGGTTCTGGTCGCCGGCACCGATGGCGTCGGCACCAAGGTCAAGATCGCGATCGAGACCGGACGGCACAACACCATCGGCATCGACCTTGTCGCCATGTCGGTCAACGACCTCGTGGTGCAGGGCGCCGAACCGCTGTTCTTCCTCGACTACTTCGCCTGCGGAAAGCTCAAGCCCGAAATCGGCACGGCCGTCGTGTCGGGAATCGCCGCAGGCTGCAAGCAGGCCGGTTGCGCGCTCATCGGCGGCGAGACCGCCGAAATGCCGGGCATCTACAAAGACGAAGACTACGACCTCGCGGGTTTCGCCGTCGGCGCGGCCGAGCGCACCCAATTGTTGCCGCGCGATGTCCGCGCAGGCGACATCGTTCTTGGCATCGCTTCATCAGGTGCACATTCCAACGGCTTTTCGCTCGTGCGCGCAGTGGCCGCCAAAGCCAAACTCAAATGGGACGCGCCTGCCCCGTTCGATCGCGCGCGCACGCTGGGTGAAGCCGCGCTCACGCCGACGCGCATCTATGTGAAATCCTGCTTGGCGGCGATCCGCGAAACCGGCGCGGTCAAGGCGCTCGCCCACATCACCGGCGGCGGCTTCCCCGACAACATCCCGCGCGTGTTGCCGAAGGGCCTCGGCGTGCGCATCGATCTCAAGCGCGTACCGGTGCTGCCGGTCTTCAAATGGCTCGCCCAGGCCGGCAACATCGCCGAGCAAGAAATGTTGCGGACATTTAACTGCGGCGTCGGCATGATCGTTGTCGTTGAAGCAAGTAAAGCCGATGCGGTTTCGGCAACGCTCACGCACGCAGGCGAAAGCGTGACGCGCCTCGGCGAAGTGATCGCCGACGATAAACGCAATGTTGCTTATGACAACAATCTCGATCTGAAGTGACACGCATGGCAAAGAAAGGCGCAAGGAAGCGCGTCGCCATCCTCATCTCCGGCCGCGGCTCCAACATGGGGGCACTCATCAAGGCCGCAAAATTAAAAAACTATCCGGCGCAAATCGTGCTCGTCATTTCAAACGAACCCAACGCCGAGGGACTAAAGCGCGCCCGCAAGGCCGGCGTGCCAACGGCGATTGTCGACCACCGGCCGCACGGCAAAAATCGCGAAGCTTTCGAGCGCGCGCTCGACACCGAACTTGCGCGCCACAAAATCGAGCTCATTTGCCTCGCGGGTTTCATGCGGCTGCTCACGCCATGGTTCGTCGGCCGCTGGAACGGCAGCATGCTCAACATCCACCCGGCTTTGCTGCCGGCCTTCAAGGGCCTCGACACCCATGCCCGCGCGCTCGCCGCCGGCGTGAAAATCCATGGCGCAACGGTACATTTTGTGGTGCCGGAAATGGATTCCGGGCCGATCATCGCGCAGGCGGCTTTGGGCGTAGCCAGCAACGACACCCCCGTCTCGCTTGCCGCTCGCGTGATCAAACTCGAGCACCGCATCTACGCGCTAGCATTGAAGTTGGTAGTGCAAGGCCGCGTTCGGATTGTCGGCGGCCGCTGCATGATCGGCAAATCGGCACCGGTGAAGAGCGCACTCGTCGTACCGAAAGATCGCTGACGAATCCCCAAATGAACCCCCCCAGCGGTTTGCCGGAGGCTACGGAAAACACCCGTTGAGTCCGAGCTAGGCTCGGTCGCGATCCAACGTCATGAGACTTTGAGATTCTCAGCGGACGTCTTGCCGCGGTTTGTCACCAACTCGTACTCGACTGTCTGGCCTTCATTAAGGTTGCTGAGGCCCGCACGCTCGACGGCAGAAATGTGCACGAACACATCGCGGTCGCCAGTCGCCGGCTTGATGAACCCGTAACCCTTGGTCGGATTAAACCATTTGACGGTGCCTTTTTGCATCGTCGTCTCCTAATCCTAGTCGAGAGGAAAGTTGACGAGGTTGGTGCTCGCTGCACGCCGCGCCACAACCCGGCTTTTGGGGGAAGGTCCGAGACGATCGTCAGGAGACGCGCAGCGGGCCAAAGGGGCCAAAATCAGATTGCACCAAAGAAATGATAAGAAAATTACGGCCAGAGCATGGCCACAGCCGTTGTCTCGGCGCGCGCAATCTTCCGCCTATCGTAGCAAACAATTTCTGCTTGGAACCGATCGACACAACAGGCGAGACCATTGATGCATCGGCGAAATTTTGAACAGACATATTGCAATTTTTGGTGCTCATTTTCGCGGCACTAATAAATGGTTCACCATTTACGCCGACCGGCACCACCGACAAATCGCCATCGCATCACGTCGCGTGCTTGATCCACACCCGGTTGTCATGGAACGCGGCCCCGCCGTAAGGCGCAATCGCATCGGCGCCGGTGAGCGTGTTGATGCCGCGCCCATCCGGATAGGCATCGTTCGGCCAGATCGATTCGGCAATCAACACCCCACGATGGACCCCGTCGAAATGTCGCGCGTGCAGGCGAACCTCGCCGCGTATATTGCCAAGCACGACCGCGGCGCCATTTCCGATGCCCAGCGCATTTGCGTCATCGGGATGAATCATTACTTCCGGCCGGCCTTCCCGCGCCCGCGAGGTCGGCGTCTCGTTAAAGGTCGAATTGAGGAAGCCGCGCGCCGGCGAAGTCGCCAGCCGGAATGGATGAGCGGCATCGGCTTCTTCGATAATTGTCCAATGGTCGGGCAATTTCGGCATATCCGCGATCGGACCGGCGTGGACGGACATACGAAACGGCACTTTCGGCCAGTCCGGCTTAAAGCGGAATTTACCGTCCGGATATCCAAAACCCTTTACGTAATGCGCAGTGTCGAAGTCCGGCTGACAATCGATCCAGCGCTCTTCTTCGAGCGCGGCTAGCGTGCCCCAACCTGATTTTTGCAAAGTCCAGTCGATCAGTTCGCACGGACTCATGTCAAAGCCCGGATGCTTTGCGCCCACGCGCTTCGCCAGCCCGTAAATCACCTCGTGGTTCGAGCGGCACTCACCCGGCGGCTCGATCAGCTTCGGCCCGAGCAGAATGTATTGGCTACCGCCGGCCTGATAAACGTCGTCGTGTTCGAGGAACATCGTGGCCGGCAGCACCACGTCGGCCATCTTCGCCGTCTCGGTCATGAATTGCTCGTGCACGCAAGTGAACAGATCCTCCCGCGCAAATCCGCGCTTGACGACCTCCTGGTCGGGACACACCGAAAGCGGATTTGTGTTCTGGATCAGCATCGCAGCGACCGGAGGCCCTTCCGCGAGCGCTTTCCGGTCGCCACAAAGAATGGCGCCGACACGCGATTGATCGAGCATGCGCACGGAAGCGTCGAACGCATCGAGACCTTCGATCATCGACTTGTCCCAGTGATAGATCGCAGCGTTATTATGAAACGCGCCACCGCCCTCGTGCAGCCACGCGCCGGTGACGGTCGGGATGCAACAGGCGGCGTGCATGTTCACCGGGCCGTTGCGCGAACGCGCAAAGCCATAGCCGAGCCTGAAGAACGCCCGCTTGGTGGCGCCGACCATACGCGCGAATTCCTCGATCGTTTCCGCCGGGCAGCCGGTGATCTCTGCCGCCCATTGCGGCGTGCGCGTGCGCACGTGCTCGGCCATTTCCTGCGGTGCATCGGTGTAGCGATTGAGGTAATCCCAATCCGCTTTGCCGTCGCGAAACAGGCAATGCATCACGGCGAGAGCAAGCGCGCCGTCGGTGCCGGGCTTCACCAGCACCGCAAGATCGGCCTGCTCCATCGTTCCGTTCATGTAGATATCGATCGCTACGATTTTCGCGCCGCGCTCTTTGCGCGCGCGCACCGCATGCGTCATCACATTGACCTGCGTGTTGACCGCATTTGTGCCCCAGATCACCACCAGATCAGACTTCGCCATCTCGCGTGGATCGGGCCCCGCGATCTTGCCGGTGCCGGCGGCAAAGCCGGTGTAGGCCGCGTTGACGCAGATGGTGGAATGGAAGCCGGAATACTTCTTCACGTGACGCAGGCGGTGGATACCGTCGCGCATCACAAGACCCATGGTGCCCGCGTAATAGTACGGCCAGATCGCCTGCGCGCCGTGCATCTGTTCGGCCTTGAGGAATCTCTCCGCCACCAGATCGAACGCATCGTCCCACGACAGCGGCGCGAACTGGCCGGAGCCCTTAGGGCCAGTCCGCATCAGCGGCTGCGTCAACCGATCGGGATGGTGTACGCGCTCGGCGTAGCGCGCGACCTTCTCGCAAATCACGCCTGCAGTGTACGCGTTTTCTTTCGCACCATGCACGCGGCCGATGGTGCGCTCGTCGAGCACCTCGACTTCGAGCGCGCAAGTGGATGGGCAATCGTGCGGGCAAGCAGTAGCGCCGATACGAATCGGCACGGGTTTTTGGCGGACGACTTGATTCATCGCGCCTCGTCAGCCGGCGCGGGCGGAAGAGACATCCCTCCCGCCAAGCGACGCTTCATGATGAGCGTCGCAGTCTACTCCGCCGCCTGCGCGTTTTCCACACGGCCGTTGAGCTTCTTGCGGCGCCACGATCCGCCGACGGCCAGCACGAGGATTGTTCCCAGCAGCGCGCTAAACATCACGAAGTAATGGAAGCCATCGGCCCCCATCTTCGGCGATAGATATCCCTCGATCACCGGATCGGTTGCGATCACCTCGCCGACGATCCAGCCGAGCAGCGCAGCGCCCGCCCATACCAGGATGGGCCACTTGTCGAGCAACTGCATGATCACCGCAGCTCCCGCAACAATCAGCGGAATGCTGACGGCAAGGCCGATGACCAGCAACGCGAAGTTGCCGCCCGCCGCCGCCGCGATCGCGATTACGTTGTCGAGGCTCATGATGATGTCGGCAATCGCGACGATTTTCACGGCCCGCCACAAATGCTCTGTCACTTCCGATTCACCGTCATCCGGATCTTCCGGCACCAAAAGCTTGGCCGCGATATAGAACAGCGCAAGCCCGCCGACGATTTTCAGGAACGGCAGCAACATCAGCGATGCGACGACGCCGGTGAAAACGATGCGCAGCACGACCGCGACGCCGGCGCCCAACACCATGCCCCACATTCGCTGACGCGGCGGCAGCCCGCGGCACGCCATGGCGATGACGACTGCGTTGTCGCCCGAGAGCAGAATGTTGATCCACATGATCTTGAGGAGAGCGACCCAGAACACGGTCGTGCCCATTTCGCTCCAGCCGCTCATGAGCATGTGCCCCCATGAGGCCGGATCCATCATCTGTCCCATCGCACCCACCGGAAATTCCCTCTTTGACCGTTACCCGTTCTGTTCCACAGCCGAATGACCCTGCCGAGCGCTGCTTGAGAAGTGCCAATCTACAGGCGCAACCGACCTTTTGACCAGCACGCTCGCGGGACCATTTGCTGCGTCTTTATCTTAGCCTACGATCTCGTTGCCAGAGAAAAATTGCGCGATTTCCCGGGCCGCCGTATCCGGTGCATCCGAGCCGTGTACGGAATTCTCGCCGATCGATTTTGCGTGCACTTTACGGATGGTCCCGGCCGCCGCTTTCGCCGGATCCGTCGCACCCATGATCTCGCGATACTTCGCGATGGCGCTCTCACCTTCGAGCACCTGCACAACCACCGGCGCAGAGATCATGAAATCGACCAGTTCGCCGAAGAACGGCCGTGCGCTATGCACCGCATAGAATGTCTCGGCCTGCGCGCGGGTAATGCGCATGCGCTTTTGCGCGATGATCCGCAGGCCCGCACCTTCGATCAGGGCGTTGATGGCCCCGGTCAGATTGCGCTCGGTGGCATCGGGTTTGAGAATTGAGAAGGTACGCTCTACTGCCATGTTGGTTTGTTTTCCTCGACGCAGCGCTTTTCCACCAGTTTTTGTTTCGGCGGCTTATAGCCGCCGCGATTGTACGCGGCAAGGCTTGGGTGAGAAGGCTTCGAATACGCGAAATTTGGACGCTATCCGCTGAGTATTCGCGCCCAAGGCTAGGCCCATGAACAGATGGTGAATTCGTACCTCAGCACCCATTCAGCCGCCGCATTCCATGATCGCGGCATGAAAACCGGGTCCTCGTCGAAATGACCGACCCAACTGGATGCGAAGCCTCGCATCCGCACCGATAGGAGACACCCATGTTCCGCAAGATCGTACTCGCTCTGGCCGCGCTCGCCGTCGTCGGCACCACAGCGTTCGCCATTTCTGCAACTCCGGCTGGCGCCGCGCCTTTCGACCATCATCGTCACAACGCTTGGCGGCCCGCCGCCCGCTTTTACGGTGGACCGGTCAATTACGGCAGCTGCTATGCGCGGCGCGTGATCCACACCCCGATCGGACCGCGGGTGGAATGGATCAACCGCTGCTATTGAGCAACCGCTTCGTCAAACCGAGAGTTTGTCTGCGTGCGACCGCCCCGGTTTCGCTGCAAGGCGAAACCGGGGCCTTGTTGTTGCAAGAGTTGTTACAAGAGTCGTCACAAGAGTTGAGTGGCTACACGTCGAAAATCTTGCGTCGCACCAGCCAGCCCGCGAGCGCGCCCGCAAGTGTTGGCACGATCAGATACATCCACACCTGTGCGACCGCGACACCGCCGACGAACAGCGCAGGGCCCAGACTGCGCGCGCCATTGACCGAGGCGCCGGACACCGGGATGAACGCAAAATGGATGATCATCAACGTGATGCCGATAACGAGGCCCGCGATCGGCGTTGAGCCCTTCGTGCCGGTAACCGCCAGGATGACGGTGGTGAAGATCAATGTTCCGACGAATTCAGCCAGGATCGCCGCCTCGACATTGAAGGCGGACCATCCGTTTTGACCGAGACCCTGCTTGGCAACGTCGTATCCCGTGATCTTGCCCTTGAGGATGAGATAAAGAACGAACGCGCCGAGAATTCCGCCGGCGAGTTGCGCAACCATGTACCATATCGCGTCCTGCGATTTCATCCGGCCCGCCGCCCAGACGGCCGCAGTGACCGACGGATTGAGATGACAGCCTGACACCGGACCAATCGTGTAGACCATCGCCGTTACGGTCATGCCGAACGTCAAACCGATGCCGATGATACCGATCGGAAACGCGCCGCCAAATCCGGCGGCGACGATCGATGAGCATCCGACCAGCACCAGCACCGCCGTGCCGAAAAGTTCCGCAAGATATTTTTTGTAATCGTTGGACATAGCCCCTCCTGCCCTGCGCGCTACTCTTTGGTTTGTGCCCTTGACGCACCAGCAGCGCGAGGCCGGAGGATGTCAGAGCTTGCTGTGGATACGCAACCGCCTTGACGGGCGTGGGCAGGCGCGCGCGCGGTCAATGCCACAAAGACCTATTGTTGCTGGGGACAGAATTCAACGCATTGCGGCGTGGACCCGTCGTTGTCCTCGGTTGGGACATCCATCCATCGCAGCTCGCAGCCGTTTTCCGTTACCCCGCCGCAGACCGGTCCGTCGTACGGCAGATAGCGATACGCATAGTAATAGCTGCTGCTGATGAACAGCGGCGAGAGCAGCCTGATCGGGATGTGACGCCGCGCGAACCTGACCGGCGGGCGCACAAAACGCGCAATGCCGCCGGTGAAATTGGAACCTTGACTCGCACTGAAAGGTGCGACGATGCGCGGAGCGACACGAGCAGCCGCACTCGATCCATGATTGACGAACGCCGGCGCCGACGAACGGCTTGCGTTTGAGTTCCAGGATCGCGCCGCCGGAGCGTGCGCGGGAGCCGCAGCACTCGACGACGCTGACGAGCTCTTGCTGGCAACCGTCATTGGCGCGAGCGGCGCAGCGCTCAAAGCGCCGGACACCAGTCCGCCACGAGCGGCGCACCGACATATGAGGCACCCAGCAGAAGCCCTGCGCCAACGGCACAAATCAGTTTGCGAGTCATCGACTCCTCCGCTAGACGATCTTTTCGCCGGACGATCTTGCTGTCGTCCCGATGCTATTTGCTCCCCTAAATTTGGTGTTTTTTCGACCGTTTCATAAACGTACATTCATCGCGGGCGGCCGCGCTACACATCCCTGTGAAGCGCCGCCAAACGCACCCCAAAAGTGCTCCCTTAAGTCGCGGCGGGTTTGGGCTTCAGCTTGGGTTTTGCGGGCTTGACCGGCTTTGGCGGCGCCGGCGGTTCGGGCGCGCGCTCGATCGCGACTAGGCGCCCCGCGACGAAACTGTAGATGCCCGGCCGCGTGCCCTGGATATAGCTCAGCATGAGCGTGCGCTCCGAGCGTTCGTTCGTGCCGAGTTCCATCTTTTCCGGCGCGCCAGCCCGTTTGACCACGTCGCATTCGGTCATCGCGAGGCCGATGCCGCCCAATGCCTGCGCAGTATTAGCCGGAACGGTCACCGGATCGGTGCTCGCACCTTCCACACCGGCGGTCGCCGACGCCATCGGCGCCTGCGCGCAATTGCCTTGCGCGTCGACTAACTCCTCCGACCGAACGGGCGATTGCGTCCCAACAGGGGCCGACGCCGTCATCGTGACCGAGCGCACTTGATCGCTCAGTTTCGGCAACTGAAAACTTTCGAGTTCGACGCGCGAGCAGCCGGCGATCACAAGCCCCGCCATCAAAGCAACAGCCGTCCTGCCAAAACTTCTGCAAAGTTTCTTGCTACGTTTCTTGCTACGTTTCTCGCCAAATTTCATTGCCAAGCTTTCTGCCTTTCCTACCGATTTTGCCGATCGATCTAGTCGACACCGGCGACCCTACGAAGTCATTTGAGCGCAATTTTGCGCCACCATTCGCACACCCGCAACGGCCCAAACCCCAAGATTTTCAGGCCTGTTCGCGGCGGTAATTTGGGGATTGCGGCCCGCTCAACTCGGCCATTGGCCTACAATAGCACGAACCCTTCTTATCCCTCCCCCGCTTGCGGGGGAGGGATCGAGAGAAGCCACAGCTCCGCATCGCGCGTCGCGGGGGCGGCCTTAGTACCGCCCGGGAGCGAGGTTACGAGCCTCGCGCGAAGTTGGTGAATGGGCCGCTTTTGACCTGAAGCCGGCATGCAGCGCGTTCCAGTCTGCAAATATTTTCGTTGTTGAAGTTAGACTGCCTGTGCCGTCACGACTCGACGCCAGGCGCGATAGCCGCCGGCATATCGATCGAAAGCACTTTGAGGATCTTGTCCTCAATTGTTTTCCGCTGTTCCGCACCCGCTTCGCGATCCATTCGCGCTTCGAAGGCAATTCGCGCCGGCCGATGGAACACCAGGATGCGATCGCCAATCTCCATCGCCTCGTTGATGTGATGGGTGATGAAAACCGCCGTCTTGTTGCTCTGCTTCACAAGCCGCACAAATTCCGCGCGCAGGTCGCGCGCCGTCATCTCGTCCAGCGATGAGAACGGCTCGTCGCAAAGCAGAATTTCCGGCTCGACCGCAAAGGCGCGCGCAATCGAGACGCGCTGGCGCATGCCGCCGGAGAGCGCATGGGGGTAGTCGTGCTCGTGTCCGGACAATCCGAGCCGCGCGAGCCAGCGCTGCGCCACCACCTCCGCCTGCTCCCTTTTGACATCGAGGATCTCAAGCCCGAGCACCACGTTGTCGATCGCGGAGCGCCACGGCATCAGCCGGTCGTTCTGGAATACGATGCCTATCTTGCCGCGGAAGAAATCGAACTCTTTGAACGGATCGTGCCCTGTGATATCGAGCATGCCGCTGGTCGGCTCGATCAGTCCGGCAAGCAGATTGAACATGGTGGATTTGCCGCAACCGGTCTTGCCGAGAACGGCGACGATCTCGCCCTTCTCGATCTCGAACGACAGGCGGTTCACTGCGACGAATGTCCCCTTCCCGTCCGGGCGGGAAAACTCCTTCGTCACTTCGCGGAAGCGGATAAGCGGTTCGGAAGCCACGGCTATGCGGCTCGCTCGGAGATCGGGCGGTACCGCAGCAGCCACTTTTCGATCATCACGATCACCTGCTGCACCACCAGGACGAACAGCACCAGTTGGATCGTCCAGGCGAGTGCGCCGGCCATGTCGAACAATTGCTGCTGACGGAGCAATTCGTAGCCCACACCACCGGTGGCGCCGACCAGTTCGGCCACCACCACGACGCGCGCCGCATTGCCGAGATTGATCTTCCACGCGGTCAGGATGCCCGGAACGATAGTCGGAACGATCAGAACACGGAACAGCTTCCAACCGCTCGGCCGGAACGACATCGTCATCTCGAACAGGTCCTTCGACATGGAACGGTAGGAGTCGAGAAGCTGAAAGGTGAACGCCGGCAGCGTTGTGATCACCATGATGAACAGGATGCGAAATTCAGTGCCGTGGAACCAGATGATGGCGACTATCACCCAGGACAGCGCGGGGATGCCTTGGAGAAACACCAGGAACGGCGTGATATAGCTCTCGATACGCGGATACCGGCCGATCGGGATCGCCAGGAGGCTGCCGAGAATGAAGGCGCCGGTCAACCCTGCGAAGATTCGTCCCGCAGTCTCGAGAACCTGGGACAGCTCGGGCCAGGTAACGAGGATACGCACGGTACGCGCGAAGATATCCTGGACCGGCGGGAACAGATAGTGCGGGAAGAAATAAGACGCGATCTGCCAGGCGGCCACCAACACTAAGGTGCCGGCGGAAGCCTGGAAAAACTGCCTGACGCGAGGATTGAACGTCATTGGACCGAAGCGATTACTTCAGCGGCTTGTCGTAGATCGACGCGGCCGATGGCATGCTCGGCAGGTAGTTGATTTCCATGCCGGCCTTATAGACCGCCTCGATATCCTTCTTGATATCGTTTGCAGCGACGAACTTCATCCCCAGCCGTTCGTTCGAGCGGATCATGGCAGCGACCGCCTTCAGCTCTTCCGGAGGAGCGCCCTTGGCGAGCAGCGGCGCGGCTTCGTCCGGATTCTTCTGCACCCATTCCGCCGCCGCCTTGTAGGCCGCGTAGAGCTTCTGCACTTTGTCCGGGTTGGCGTCGGCCCATTCGGAATGCGTGCCGACACCAAGATAGGGAATGGTGCCGCCGCCAAAGTCTTTCCAGGTCTTGGCGATGTTGAGATCAATCGCTCGAATGCTCGACTTCTTCGTAATCATCAGCGAATAGGCCGGCTCCCAGATCTGCACCGCGTCGGCGCGGTCCGCGATGGCGTAGCTGATAAGGCCGGGCGGCGCCGTGTTGACCACCTTGATCTTCGAACTATCGACGCCCTGCCGCTTCGCGAAGAACTCATACATCTGGTAGTTCGTGGTCGAACGCGCGCCGGCGAGCTCTTTACCTTCAAGGTCCTTGAGCGTCTTGACGTTGTCGCGCGATGTGACGACAGTTCCCCAGAAATCGAACAGGTTGAACAGATACTTCACCTTGACACCGCGCACGTCGGCCAAACCCAGCGTGGTCAGTGAAGCACTGCCGCCGATCTTGAACTCGCCGGAGTTGAATTGAGTGACATAAGCGTCGGGCGGACGTTCCTCGAAAGTGATGTCGAGTCCATTCGCCTGATCGAATTTCTGCGCCTTGATCACCGGCGGCAGCAGTGCCCCGAGCGAAGGTGGTGTGAAGATCACGATCGTGAGCTTTTCGAGCGCCTGAGCGCGGGCACCCGCGATCGCGCCAAAGGCGAGCGCAAGGGCTGCCGCAGCAAGCCCGATAATTCGATTGAGACGTGACGTCATTTTCAACCTCCCTGGTCTTTTCATGATCCTATCCGAAATCGATTGGCGGCGCGTGCGCAATTGATGCTTGCGGGGTGATCGGCCTGCAAGCCGGCCGCCGCCACAACCTTGGCCGGCTCGCCATTCCCGGTTGGGAAAGGCATGTGGAGCCCAGCATAATACGGTCAGCGGCGATAACCCCCACGACAAATCGCAGCACCTCCTCGCGGTGAAACGTGCTGTCGGTAGCGGGGCAAAGCGCAAGCGTCACGGACATCGCAAATCCGGCACTTTTGTCCTAAGGAGGCGCCCGAGGTAGCAATTCAACCGGCTTATCCGGCTCCTAAAAATCCAATGTCCAACGGACAGCAAAATATCTGAGTCAAAAAACCCTACGCCTTCTGCTTCCACCGCCCGTTTTCGTCCGGCTGCCAATACGTGACCTCGAAGCCCTTCTCCTTGGCATCGCTCCAGCGCGCGCGCGCGGCCGCGACAGCGTCCTCATCCTCGCCATCGAACAGCAGCACGATGCGCTGATAGCTCGCGGCGTCTTCCGGCACCGCGGCGCCGTCGATCAGGAAGCGCACGTTGGCGCCGTTGGGATTGTCGTCGCTCGTCGTGAGCAGCACCGGCTGCGTGGCGGCTTCGCTTTCCTTCGCGATGCCGTGCGGTAGAAATCCGTCGTCGCGATAGGTCCACAGATGCGCATCGAGCGCCTCGATGCGCTCCTCGCTCGCCGCCTGCACCACCACGCGCCAACCTCGCTCCAAGGATTTCTCCAGAAGCGAAGGCAGAACCTTCTCAATCGGCTGGCGATGCAGGTGGTAAAACAGCAGCTCCGTCATGGCTTTAGCCATTGATCCTGAATCAATTTCACCGTTCGTAATTATCCGCCACCAGCCGCTCCAGCAGCATCACGCCGAACCCCGAGCTCCAGCTTTTGTTGATCTCGGTTTGCGGCGAGCCCAGCGCCGTGCCGGCGATGTCGAGATGCGCCCACGGCGTCTTGTCGGCGACGAAGCGCTGGATGAATTGCGCCGCCGTGATCGCGCCGGCATAGCGCCCGCCGGCGTTTTTCACATCGGCGAATTTGGAATCCATGATCTTGTCGTATTCCGGCGCGAGCGGCATGCGCCACACTTTCTCGCCGCTGGCTGCGCCCGCGCGGATCAGATTTTCCGCGAGCTTATCGTCGTTCGCGAAAAGCCCAGCGTGTTCCTGGCCGAGCGCCACGATGATCGCACCGGTGAGCGTCGCAAGATCGATCATGAATTTCGGCTTGTGGCGCTTGGCCACGTACCACAACACGTCGGCCAGAACGAGCCGGCCTTCGGCGTCGGTGTTGATGATTTCGATGGTTTGACCCGACATCGACGTGACGATATCGCCCGGCCGCTGCGCCTTGCCGTCCGGCATGTTCTCCACGATGCCGATCGCGCCGACCACATTGACGCGCGCCTTGCGCGCAGCGAGCGCATGCATGAGCCCCACCACGGCGGCGGCACCCGCCATGTCGCCCTTCATATCCTCCATACCCGCAGCAGGCTTGATCGAAATGCCGCCGGTGTCGAAGCACACGCCTTTGCCGATGAAAGCGAGCGGCTCAGCGCCCTTCTTGCCGCCGTTCCAGCGCATCACAACGAGTCGGCTGTCGTGCACCGAGCCCTGCCCCACGCCGAGCAGCGCGCCCATGCCGAGCTTCTTCATCGCCGGCACGTCGAGCACCTCGACCGCGACGCCAAGTTTCTTCAAGCCGCCGCAGCGGCGCACAAATTCTTCCGGGTAGAGCACGTTCGCGGGTTCGTTGATCAGATCGCGCGCAATCACGACGCCGTCGGCGAGCGCCGCGCGCGGCACGAAAGCTTTTTGCGACGCCGCCACATTGCCGACTGCGAGCGCGATGTTCGTCTTGGTCGGCGTGTCCTCGCCTTCCTTGCGCTTGGTCTTGTAGCGATCGAACGTGTAGCCGCGCAGCCGCGCCCCGAACGCCATATCGGCCACCTGCTCCGGCTTGAGCGCGCCGGCCGAAAATTCGGCGATGATCGTGGCCTCGCTGGCCGCGCGCGGAATTTTCCCCAGCACCGCCCCGCCGAGTTTGACGAAATCCTGCGACCCGAGCTTGCCGGGCTTACCCAACCCCAGAACGACCAGACGCGGGGCGCTCAGCCCCGCCGGAGCCACAATGTCGAGGGCACTACCGCTTTTACCGGTGAACCGGTCCGCGGCGGCCGCCCGCTTGAGCAGGTCCCCGGTGCCGGAGAGCGCCTTGGCGGTGACCCGGCCGAGCTTCAACCCCTCCTCGCAGAACACGACGAGAACCCCCTTGGGCGAGGCCGAAAATGGTGCAAATTCAAGCTTCCGGGCATCGGACATCGGTTAATCCTTGTACTGGGACCGTTTTCGCTGTGCCGTTATGGCGCGGTCCGCACGCTCCTGCAAAGCATTGCTGGGATGCCGGGGGGCGTTTTTTCGTCCTTGTCCCCCGCCGTCCCCAGGCAGTGTTGAGTCCAAGCCACACCCCCGCGGCATTAACCATTTATTGTGCATGTTCAACGGGTTTGCCATTGCGAAGCCATTTTGTGCCGCGAACAAGGAGATAATGTAGGGGGAAAGGACTGCTTCGAGAATCACCGTGCCGGACAATGAGTGTCCGCGCGGCAGGAGTGGTTTGGCCAAACGCGCAGGACAGGGCGCGGGACAAAGGGGACGTCGCAGCCGGATGGGGTCGATCGGCAATTACATCTTCCGTACCACCATTGGAGCATTCCTGGTGGTGCTCATCAGCTTGACCGCCGTCATCTGGGTGACTCAGGCGTTGCGCGACTTCGACCTGATGACAAGCCAAGGCCAGACCGTACTGGTGTTCATCGGCATCACCGGCTTGATCATTCCTCTGCTCGTTCTGGTGATCGCGCCGCTCGCACTCGTCGCTGCGGTCTCTCACGTGCTCAACAAGCTTGGCAACGATTCCGAAATCATCGTGATGAACGCCGCCGGCATGGCGCCCTGGCGGCTGTTCCGGCCGTTCCTTGCGGTGGCAATAGTCGTCTCGATCCTCGTCTCCGCGATCAGCGTCTATTTCGCGCCCGAAGGCCTACGCGTGCTTCGCCGGTGGCTGACTGAAGTGCGCACCGATCTCGTCACCAACATCGTCCAGCCCGGCCGATTTGTTTCCATCGAGCGCGGGCTCACGTTCCACATTCGCGAACGCCGTGCGAACGGCCAATTGATCGACGTCCTGCTTGACGATCAGCGCAACGACAAGGAGCGCATCACGCTGATTGCCGACCAGGGACATATCGAAAAAAATGCGCACGGCAGTTTTCTGGTCTTCGAGAAGGGCACCATGCAGCGCCAGGAAGTCGGCCGGCGCGATCCCGAAATCGTGGAGTTCGGTTACAACCTGTTCGATCTGTCGCAGTTCTCCGGCGGCCCGCAGACGATCAATTATTCGGTGCGCGAGCGCTATTTGTGGGAGCTGATATCGCCCGATCCCGAGGACCCTGCGTACAAGGCGCAGCCCGGCCAATTCCGCGCCGAATTCCACGACCGCATCATCGCTCCGCTCTATCCGTTCGCCTTCGTCGTGATTGCCTATGTATTCCTCGGCGCGCCGCGCACCACACGGCAAAGCCGCGGCTGGTCGCTCATGGGCGCGGTCGGCGGGGTGGCCCTGCTGCGGTTGATCGGATTTGCCTGCACCGTGTTCGGCGTGAAGTTCCCGATCGTGCTCGCGTTTGAATACGTCGCAGTGATCGGCACGGTCGTTGTCGGATATTTCGCCATCGCACGCGGCGTTATCCTCGAGCCGCCGTCATTCTTGCTCAACGCGCAGAACGCGATCACCGCTTACTTCCTCCGCTGTGCCGCGGTAGCGAGCGCGTCATGATGACAGGCACCCTCGCACGCTATTTCGGTCTGAAGTTTCTCGGCGCCATGCTGGCCGCCTTCATGGGCGTATTCGCGCTCATCACCCTGATCGACTACATCGAACTAATGCGGCGCTATTCCGAGGTCACCAACCTTTCGGCGCTGCTCGTCGCGAAAACTTCGTTCTACCGCGTGCCCCAGGTCGCCGAACGGATCATGCCGTTCTGCGTGTTGATCGGCGCGATGTCGTGCTACCTCGGCCTCTCGCGCCGGCTTGAACTTGTGATCGCGCGCGCGGCCGGCATTTCGGCCTGGCAATTCATCACGCCCGCGATCATCGTAGCCCTTCTCTTCGGCATATTCGCCACGGCGATTTACAATCCGATCGCCGCCGTCATGTACGAGCGCTCCAAGCATCTGGAGGCGGAAATCTCCGGCGAGCGCCAGCCCGGTCTGCAAACATCCAGCGGCGGATTTTGGATACGCCAGATCGGCGCGAACGGTCCCTCGATCATCAATGCGGTGAGCAGCCGCAATCAGGGGATCGGACTCGACACCGTCTTGGCCTTCACTTTCGACCAGTCGGGCCGATTCCAGGAGCGCATCGAGGCCAAAACCGCCTTGCTCGAAAAAGGCCACTGGCGGCTCGATGATGTCCGGATCTATTCGAAAAATGCACCGACGAGCGAACGCGACACCTACCTTCTGAGTACCAACCTGACACCTGAACAAGTGCGGGAGAGTTTTTCGACACCGGAAACGGTTCCGTTCTGGCAACTCCCGCTCTACATCGACATGGCCGAGCAAGCCGGACTCGCCGCCGCCGGCTACCGGCTGCAGTACCAAAAGCTGCTTTCTCGACCGTTCATGCTGGCCGCCATGGTGCTTCTGGCCGCCGCCTTCAGCCTGCGGTTTTTCCGCTTCGGTGGCGTCCAAAAGATGGTTTTGGGTGGAGTGACTTCAGGCTTTCTGCTTTACGTCATCTCAAAGATCACCGACGACTTGAGCAAGGCCGAGCTGATGTATCCGGTGGTAGCAGCATGGCTGCCCGTGCTTCTCGGCGGCCTCACCGGATTTGTAGTGCTTTTGTATTCAGAGGACGGGTGATGGCGAAGATCGGCGCTATTTCCCCGTTGTTCGCAATGCGCCTCCGCGCCGGCATAGCCGTGCTGGTGGGAGCGGGGTCGGCTATTGTCGGCGGCTGGTTCGTAATCGAGCCCGCTGTTGCGCAATCTTCTTCTTTAGGTGCGATGCGCTTTCCCGACCGGCCGAAGCCGTCCGCGCCGTCGGCCGCTGCAACGCGTCGCCAGAACAACAAGGCGCCGATGCTCCTGCAGGCCATTGAAATTCAATACGATTACACCAACCATCGCGTCTCCGCCGTCGGCAACGTGCGGATTTATTATGGCGGCTCCACGCTCGAGTGCGACAAGGTCATTTATGACGAAGCGACCAAGCGTCTGCACGCCGAAGGAAACGCGCGATTGACCGATCCCGAGGGCCGGATCTCCTACGGTCAAATAATGGATCTGAGCGACGATTTCCGCGACGGCTTCGTTGATTCACTGCACGCTGATGCGCCCGAACAGACCACATTCGCCGCCGCGCGCGCGGACCGCACGAAGGGCAATTTCACCGTGCTCCACAGTGGCGTCTATACCGCCTGTGAGCCTTGCAAAGACGATCCCAAAAAGCCGCCGTTCTGGCAGATCCGCGCCGCCCGGATCATCCACGACGAAGGCGAGAAAATGATCTATTTCGAGAACGCGCGGCTCGAATTCATGGGCGTGCCGACCCTCTACATGCCTTACTTCTCGGCACCCGACCCCACGGTCAAGCGCAAGACTGGCTGGCTCCCGCCCACCTTCTCGTCGGGCTCAATGACTGGCTTTGGCGTGACCACTCCGTACTATTGGTCACTGGCGCCTGACCGCGACATCACAATCACGCCGAAGATCCTGTCCAGTCAGGGCCCGCTATTGCAAGCGGAATACCGCCAGCGGCTGGAGAACGGCGCTTTTATGATCCGCGGTTCCGGCATCTACCAACTCCAACCAGATAAAGTCACGGCACTCAACGGCCCAATAGGTGATACCGCTTGGCGCGGCAGCGTAGAAACATCGGGCCAGTTTTCTCTCTCAGATAAATGGGTCTGGGGTTGGGACAGCATAGTGCCATCAGACATTTTATATTATCAAAACTACCACCTGCCGGCCTATAATAACGCTGTTGACTCACTCGGATTCTTTGGTCTCACCGAGGGTGTTTCGCAGGCTTATGTCACAGGCAAAGGCGATCGCAGTTTCTTCGATGCCCGCAGCATCTATTACTACGGCTTCAGCACGGCCGATTCCCAGCCCCAAATTCCTATTATACATCCGGTTGTAGACTACAGTTATGTCTTCAGCCGGCCAATCCTTGGCGGCGAACTCGGATACAATATCAACTTCACCAGTCTCAGCCGCAATCAAGCTAGTTTCGATCCTATTAGCCAAACCGCTTTGAATAATGGTCTGTGCCTACCCACAAGCGCCGATCCGGCGCAAAGAATTCCGTCCAACTGCTTGCTGCGCGGTTTCCCGGGCGAGTATTCGCGCCTGTCCGCCGAAACGCACTGGCGGCGCAGTATCACTGATTCTTATGGGCAGATATTTACGCCATTCTTCACGATGCGCGGCGACTTTGCTGCGGTTTCTATCCAGTCGCAACCTGGCGTTTCCAATTATATTACGCCAGGCGATAGCGCAGAAACTCGTGTCATGCCGACCGCCGGCATAGAATACCGCTATCCGTTCATCAACGTGCAGTCCTGGGGCACACAGACAATTGAACCGATTGGACAACTCATCGTTCGCCCGAACGAGCCACAGATCGGACGATTGCCAAACGAGGACTCCCAGAGCCTGGTCTTTGATGACAGTAACTTGTTCCGCGAGAATAAATTCGCGGGCTGGGATCGCATCGAGGGTGGCGGCCGCGCGAACGTCGGCGTGCAATATACCGCCCAAGCTAACGGCGCCGGCTTTTTAAATGCGATGATAGGGCAGTCCTACCAGCTGTTCGGCACCAACTCCTTCGCGGTCCCTGACCCCACCAATACCGGCCTCGGCAGCGGCCTCGATACCGCACGATCCGACTACGTGGCAAGGGCCTCGTTCCAACCCAATCGAACCTACACGTTCACAACTCGTTATCGCTTCGATGAAACGACATTCGCAATCCGTCGCTTCGAGGCCGAAAGTAAAGTCAATCTTGAGCGTTGGATTGTCACGTTGCTTTACGGCAAGTACGCGGCCCAACCGCAGCTTGGCTTCCTTAACGATCGTCAGGGCGTCGTAGGTGCGCTTTCGTATAAGGTCAACGCCAACTGGACAGCCTCTACCGCGATCCGCTACGACCTCGAGAACAACTCAATCCAACAATATCAGATTGGAGTTGGCTATATCGACGATTGTTTCCTGCTCGGGCTCAGTTACATCACGAGCTATGGTTACACTCCTCCTGCATACACTTACACGAGCTATGGTTACGTTCCTACTTACAATGGAGCTCCGGTGACTGACCATCGGATCATGCTGCAGATGGGTCTGCGCACGCTGGGCACCACCGCAGTCAGTCAGACGGTCGGCGGTCTTTAATTTGCGGACCGCCGACGCCATATTAGAAGCGTAGTGGACATAGCCATGTTCGACGTATCTGGCATCGTGACTGTCTGCCGCCGCAGCATCGCAGCTGCCATCGTGGCCAGCATCGCACTGGTCATTGCGAGCGCGAGTACCCACGCTCAAGTCGTCATCATGCTCGTTAACGGCGATCCAATCACCGCGTTCGATATCGAGCAACGGACTCGCTTCCTCCAGCTCGCGTCCCAAAAAACGCCACCGCGTCAAGAAGTGCTCGACGAACTGATCGATGAGAAGCTCAAGCTGCAGCTCACGCGACGTTTCGATTTCAGCGGCGCCAATCTCGACACGGACGTCGAGAACGCGATCGGCAACATGGCCCGCAAAGCTCATAGGCCGAAGCAACAGTTTGTCCAGGAACTTGAGAAATCCGGCGTGCAAATCGGCACGCTGAAATCGCGCATCAAGGCTGAGATTATCTGGACGCAAGTTATCCGCGGAAAATACCAGGCGAGCTTTCAGTTCAACGAACATGAGGTCCTCGTGGAAATGGAAAACCGCAAGAAAGAGGATCAGGGCGGCTTCGATTACACGCTCCGGCCCATCATTTTCTCCGTACCGCGCGGATCGCCCGATACCGCATTTGAAGCGCGCCGCCGCGAAGCCGAAGGACTCCG
This sequence comes from Hyphomicrobiales bacterium, assembly GCA_003169835.1. Classification (GTDB taxonomy): domain Bacteria; phylum Pseudomonadota; class Alphaproteobacteria; order Rhizobiales; family Xanthobacteraceae; genus PNAI01. The sequence goes on from PNAI01000020.1 coordinate 47,520, forward strand.
CATACGCTTTCAGGATTGCGAGGAAGGAGTTAAATTTGCGCGCGCCCTGCGCGATGTCTACGTGCGCGAACCGATCACGCGCAGTTCTGCCGACCTTCCGCCGCAGTTGCGCGATATTTTGGAGAAAGCGGAAGTTGGCAAGCTGACCCCTCCCGAACGCACCATGCAGGCAATCGAGCTCTACGCGCTGTGCGCGAAGAAAAAATCGAATGCCGACAACACACCGGCCAGGCGCGAGGTTCGCGACGAACATATATCCAAGCAGTTCCAGATCAATTCCAAGAAGTTTCTCAAGGAACTGCGTGACCAAGCCTATATCCAGTACAAATAAACCGATGCCCCTGCCACTGGCGCTCACGCTCGGCGAGCCGGCCGGCATCGGATTAGACATCACGCTCACAACTTGGCAGCGCCGCACCGAACTTGGCATTCCGCCGTTCTATCTTCTCGCCGACCCGCGGCACCTTAAAAGTCGCGCCGCACGCATGTCGCTCGACGTACCGATTGCGCCAGTGGAACCCGCGCAGGCCGGAGCTGCCTTCGCGAACGCGCTCCCGGTGGTCGACATCGGCGTCACTGCGACAGCCGATCCCGGCCGGCCCGATGCCTCGAGCGCACCCGCGGCAATCGCCGCAATCCGCCGCGCCGTCGCCGACGTGTTCGGCGGCATGGCGTCCGCCGTCGTTACCAATCCCGTGGCCAAGAACGTGCTCTACCGCTCCGGTTTCGCCGAACCCGGACACACCGAGTACCTGGCCAAGCTCGCGGCCGAGATGACCGGCGCAACCGCAATGCCGGTGATGATGCTCTGGTCGCCAGAGCTTGCGGTCGTACCGGTCACCATCCACCTGCCGCTGTCCGAAGTTCCCAAGCGCCTGACGGCTGACCTCGTGGTCGACACCGGCCGCATCGTGGCGCGCGATTTGAACCGCCGCTTTGGCATTGCCCATCCGCGGCTTGCAGTCGCCGGCCTTAACCCGCATGCCGGCGAGGAAGGCGCGCTCGGCGAGGAAGACCGCGCCATCGTGGCGCCCGCGATCGCGCGGCTGGCGGCCGAAGGCATCGACGCGCGCGGACCGCTGCCTGCCGACACCATGTTTCACGAAGCCGCGCGCAAATCGTATGACGCCGCCCTTTGCATGTATCACGACCAGGCGCTGATCCCGATCAAGACGCTTGCCTTCAACCACGCGGTCAATGTCACGCTCGGCCTGCCCTTCGTGCGCACCTCGCCCGATCATGGCACCGCCTTCGATATCGCCGGCAGCGGGCGCGCCGATCCGTCGAGCCTGATCGCGGCGCTGAAACTAGCCGCGCGGCTCATCGAGAAATGAGCGCGATCGACGATCTGCCGCCGCTGCGCGACGTCATCCGCCGGCATGGGCTCGCCGCCAAGAAATCGCTCGGCCAGAATTTTTTGCTCGATCTCAATCTGACCGCGCGCATTGCACGCGCCGCAGGCCCGCTCGAAGGCGTGACGGTGCTCGAAGTCGGCCCCGGACCCGGCGGACTCACCCGCGCCTTGCTTGCCGCCGGCGCGCGCAAGGTGATCGCGATCGAGCGCGACGAACGCGCGATCGCAGCGATCGAGGAAATCGCGCCGCAGTATCCCGGGCGCCTGTCCGTCGTCGCGGGCGATGCGCTGGAATTCGATCCGGCGCCCTATCTCGAGCACGACCCGGCGCGCATCGTCGCCAACCTGCCCTACAACATCGCAACTGCCCTCCTCGTCAATTGGCTGACAGCCGAACCCTGGCCGCCCTGGTACGACCGCCTTGTGCTGATGTTCCAGCGCGAGGTGGCCGAACGCATTGCCGCACCGCCCGGCGGCAAACAATACGGCCGCCTCTCCGTGCTCACGCAATGGCGCGCGCAGGCGAAGATCCTATTCGACATCAAGCCGTCCGCATTCGTGCCGCCGCCGAAGGTAACATCTTCGCTGCTCGAAATTATTCCGCGCACAAAACCGCTGCCCTGCGACCGCCGCGCGCTGGAACGTGTCACCGAGGCTGCGTTTGGCCAGCGCCGGAAAATGCTTCGCCAGAGTCTCAAGACGCTCGGCGTCGATCCGCTGCCCCTGCTTGCCTCTGCCGGCATCGCCGAAACCGAGCGCGCCGAGCAAATTCCGGTGGCGGGATTTGTCGCGCTCGCAAATGCATTATCATTATGATGCCCGCATGACCAAGCTCCGCCGCCTCTCGCTTACCGCCTACGAAGCACCGCTGTGCGAGACCATCGTCGATTGCCCTGAGCCTAAAGGGAGCGAAGTGCTCGTGCGCATCGAGCGCTGCGGCGTGTGCCATTCCGATCTGCACATGCAGGACGGCTATTTCGCGCTCGGCGGCGACAAGCGCCTCGACGTTCGCGCGGGCCGCAATCTTCCGTTCACGCTTGGCCACGAAATCGCGGGCGTGATCGAATGCGCCGGGCCCGACGCCACGGGCGCAAAGGCGGGCGCTAAAATCGCAGTTTACCCCTGGATCGGCTGCGGCGCCTGTGCCGCTTGCCGCGCGAATGAGGAAAATCTCTGCACCGCGCCGCGCCATCTCGGCATCAATGCCGACGGCGGCTTCGCCTCGCATGTACTCGTTCCGCACCCGCGCTATCTCATCGACTACGCGCCGCTTTCGCCCTCGTTTGCCGGCACGCTGATGTGCTCGGGGCTCACCGCCTACGCGGCGCTCAAACGTGTGGCCGACCGCGCCGCGCGCGGACCCGTGCTGATCGTGGGCCTGGGCGGCGTCGGCATGATGGGCTTGGCGTTTGCGCGCGCGCTGTTCGCGCAGCCTCCGCTCGTGGCCGACATCGATGCGGGAAAACGCGAAGCCGCATTAAAAGCCGGCGCCGCTGCCGCCTTCGATCCGTCCGATGCCGGCGCGCGCAAAGCACTGATGACGCAGACCGGCGGCGTTCACGGCGTTTGCGATTTCGTCGGCTCAGAACGTACGCTGCAATTCGCCACGAGTGTGCTCATCCGCGGCGGCAAGGTGGTGGTGACCGGCCTGCTCGGCGGCGCGTTCACGACGCCGGCCGCCATGTTCGCACTCAAGGCGATGACCATCGAAGGCACGCTGACGGGCACCTTGGCCGAGGCGCGCGAAGTGATCGAACTCGCGCGTGCAGGAAAAGTCGCAGCGCTGCCGATCAGCGAACGCCCGCTGGCCGCGGCACAGTCCGCACTCGACGACCTTCGCGCCGGCCGCATAGTCGGTCGCGTCGTGCTAACAAGCTGAAATAGGAGCAACAAATATTTTTAAATTATAGGCTTCAGCTCTCGGCAATGCGCCAACTGATAGCGTGACGGATCGCAGTCACAAATGACCCCAGAAGTTTGTCATTCTCAGATAACGTTTGCCTCAATGTCCGTGGCAACTCAAGCTGTACACCCGCACCGCTTTGCCCTCTGTTGCATATATTTTGCGGGTCAGTGCCCATAAACATATGCCCGGTTGTCATAACTTGATAACGCGCGTTTTCCAGAGCATCCGCGATAGCATCGCGCAGAAAGATGTCGCTCCCACCTAACCAAACGCTATCTTTGTCACCCAGGTCCGCCCGGCCGTGTACCGTAACCACAAACAAGCAACGACGAACCAATTCCAAACATCTTGGTTCATCGAAATTCAACGAAGTTATATGCAGTTCGCAATGAACTCTGCGCGATTGAAGCCCTTCAAAGCTGTAAAGAGAAAACATATCACCCGCAATCGCAGCGGTTATCTGGGACGTTTTCGGCTCAATCCATCCTCCATGTGGCGCGACAATTGCGACCAGCGATGCTCGGTCTGTGAAACAAATTCTATAGGCAACACTTTCCTTCTCGCCATCGCTCAAGGCGGCATAATTGGCGTACCAATCCTCGCCCATACGTCATACTGTTATCAAGCAGGATCAGAGCTGCCCGGTCAACTCGCGCACGAACGCCGACAATCCCGGCTGGCGCTGCCGTTTGAGCCGTTCCGCCGACAATATCGCGTGCACCCCGGAAAATGCGCGCTCGATCGCATCGTTGACGATGACATAATCGTATTCCGCCCAGTGGCTGAGTTCGTCGTTGGCTTTGGCCATGCGCTGCTTGATGACGCTCTCATCGTCCTGCGCGCGAACGCTCAAACGGCGCTCCAGCTCATCCATGGAGGGCGGCAGCACGAAAATGCTCACCACATCCGTGCGCGCCTTTTCGTTGAGTTGCTGCGTGCCTTGCCAATCGATATCGAACAGCACGTCGCGGCCGGATTGCAGCGATGTCATCACCGGCGCGCGCGGCGTACCGTAGCGATTGCCGAACACCTGCGCCCATTCGAGCAGCTTCTCGTTACTCACCATCGCATCGAACGTCGCGTCATCGACAAAACGATAGTCGTGCCCGTCGATCTCGCCCGGACGCGGTTTGCGCGTGGTCACCGAGATCGACAGATCGATGTCGCGATCCTCCTTCAGAAGCCTGCGCGACAGCGTGGTCTTGCCGGCGCCCGAGGGTGAAGAGAGCACCAGCATCAATCCGCGCCGGGAGATTGCATTTTCTGTGGGCGCCATCGCCTATTCCAGATTCTGCACTTGCTCGCGGAATTGCTCGACCACCGATTTGAGCTCAAGCCCGATATTGGTCAGCTCCACGTCGTTCGCCTTGGCGCACAGCGTGTTCGATTCGCGGTTCAATTCCTGCGACAGGAAATCGAGCTTGCGCCCGATCGGCCCGCCGTCCGCGAGCAGTTTGCGCGCCTGCGCCACATGGGCGGAGAGCCGATCGAGTTCTTCGCGGATATCGACCTTGCTGGCGAGCATAATCGCCTCCTGGTGCAATCGGTCGGGATCGAGCCGTTGCGAAGATTCAAGCAGCGTCGCGATCTGCTCGGCGAGCCGCGCCTTGATCGCTTCCGGCTTGCGGCCGGGAGCCGCCTCCGCAAGCGCTGCAAGCGCGCCGATCTCGCCAAGCCGCGCGGCGAGCACGCGGCCGAGCGCCTCGCCTTCGTGCTGGCGCATCTGTTGCAGCCCTTTGAGCGCCTCGATGAAGCCCGCCGCCACCACGCTCTCCGCTGCGCGGCGCTCGTCTTCGTTTTCCTCGGCTTCCGTGATTTCGATCACGCCCTTGAGCGCAAGAATGCCGTCGAGCGTGGGCGGTGCCGCGTTCACTTTGCCGGCAAGCGCATTGAGCGTCGTCAACACGGCCGCAAGCACCGGCTCGTTGACGCGCGCGATCGTCGCCACGCCTTCGCGCGAAACGCTAAGGCTTGCGAACACCGATCCGCGCGAGAGCATCTCGGCTGCGCGCGCGCGCACCGGCGCTTCGATCGCGTCCCAGCCGGTCGGCAGGCGAAGTTTCAGGTCGAGTCCCTTGGAGTTGACCGATTTGAGTTCCCACGCCCACACGTAGGACCCGGTGACACCATGGCCCCGCGCAAAGCCGGTCATGCTCGACAGCGCCATTGATTTTAATCTCGAAAAACGATGGACGGAACGCGGGGGACCTTAATGCAAATTCCAGCGGCGTGTAACGACTCTTTTTTCACCTCTCCCATAGGGAGAGGTCGCCGAGCAAAGCGAGACGGGTGAGGGGTAATAGTCTATCGAGAGTGCAAATCCCCCTCACCCCAACCCTCTCCCCACAGGGGAGAGAGAGCTGACAACACACGTTTTAAAGTTTGCGAAAACTGCTCTACCGCGCCGCCGGTGCAACCGCAGGTCCACGCGCCGGTGCGGCACCCGATCGCGCCGGTCCTGGGCTTGCCTGCTGCTCGATCGCCCGCAGACGCGCGACATTCTTCTGATGCTGCTCGTAATTGTCGGCGAACGCGTGTCCGCCGGTGCCGTCCGCCACAAAGAACAATTCCTTGGTGCGCGCGGGATTTGCCACGGCATCGAGCGCGGCGCGGCCGGGATTGGCAATCGGTCCTGGCGGCAGGCCCTCGATGACATAGGTGTTGTACGGCGTCGACTGCTCGATCTCGCTGCGCATGATCGGCCGCCCGAGCGTACCCTTGCCGCCCACCAGGCCATAGATGATGGTCGGATCGGACTGCAATTTCATCTTTTGTTTCAATCGATTGAGGAACACGGCCGCGACCCGCGTGCGCTCGTCGGGCTTGCCGGTCTCTTTCTCGACGATCGAGGCCAGCGTGATGAGCTGTTCGACTGAGCGAATGGGCAGATCGGGCATCCGGCGATCCCAGATTTCCTGCACCACGCGCTTCTGCTGCGCCTGCATGCGCTGGATCATCTGCTCGCGCGTCATGCCGCGGGTGAACTTGTAGGTTTCCGGCAACAGCGTGCCCTCGCGCGGGATGTCGCGGATGTTGCCGGTGAGCACATCGTTCTCCGAGAGCCGCGCGATGATCTGCTCCGAGGTCAGCCCTTCCGGAATCGTGAAGGCGTGCTGGACCACCTTACCTTGCGTGATGGTATCGAGCACGTTGCGCAAACTGGCGCGCGGCGCGAATTGGTATTCGCCGAATTTCAGATCCTCGCGCGCCTTGAGCATGAGCACGCCGCCGATGAACAGCCAGGGCTGGTCGATCACCCCTTCGCGCTCCAATAGCTCGGAGATTTCCCTCACCCCCGAGCTGCGCGGAATGACGACGATCTTTTCCTGCGCGAGCGGACCGGTCATCTCGAAGCGCTGCTTACCGACCACGAAGGTCACACCACCAATCAGCGCAATCAGCAATATCAACGAGAAAAGAGCACTACCGAACCTGACGAACGGGTTGCGCGCGCGGATTGGATTTCGCATCGGCATCATCACCTGTTCCGGTTCGAGCGCGGCACGCGGGCTGCGCGGAGCGATACGTTTGGGTTCCGTCATCGGCGCGCCGTTTTGTGCACGTGGCGATCCAGGTTGATGGGTATCGCGCGCGCCGTTCGTTCGCTCATCCGTGGCCGAACGCGCCGCGTATCGGGTTTGGTCGGACGGGCTGCCCGGTTCCGACCAATGCGGATCCTTGCCGTTGCCGCCGATCGGATATTCCGAACCTACCACCTCAACCCCGCCACCATGTTACGCCGCATCATTCAAAACCGGGTCGTCTCAGCGTCAACACGCGCGAACTCATAGGCAGCCCAGGATCGCAGATTTTGCCCGCGCTGCCCATAGGGGAAAGCAATTATGGCAAAAGCTTTGAGACACTCGGCAGCATCGAGTGTCAAAAGTTAATTTGCATACCGCCGGAAAATCAGCGAGGCGTTGGTTCCGCCAAATCCGAACGAATTCGACAGCACCGTATTGATCTCGCGCTTGCGCGCCTGGTGCGGAACGAGGTCGATTGGCGTCTCCACCGACGGATTGTCGAGATTGAGCGTGGGCGGCGCAACGTTGTCGCGGATCGCCATGATGGAAAAGATCGCCTCAACCGCGCCGGCCGCGCCCAGCAGATGCCCGATCGACGATTTCGTCGATGACATCGTGATGCGCCCGGCCGCATTTCCGACCAGCCGCTGCACCGCGCCGAGTTCGATCTCGTCGCCCAGCGGCGTCGAGGTGCCGTGCGCATTGATGTAGTCGATCTCGGCCGCCGACACGCCCGCGCGCTTGATCGCGGCATTCATGCAACGCAGCGCACCATCGCCGTCCGGCGCCGGAGCCGTGATGTGATAGGCGTCGCCGGAAAGTCCGTAGCCCGTGAGCTCGGCGTGGATCTTGGCGCCGCGGCGCTTGGCATGTTCGTGTTCCTCAAGCACCAGCACACCCGCGCCCTCGCCCATGACAAATCCGTCGCGATCCTTGTCGTACGGACGCGATGCCTTGGTCGGCGTCTCGTTGAACGAACTCGAAAGCGCCTTGAGTGCGCAGAACCCCGCAAGCGCAATGCGGTTGACCGGCGACTCCGTGCCGCCCGCGACCATCACGTCGGCATCGCCGAGCGCGATCATTCGGCCGGCGTCGCCGATCGCATGCGCACCGGTGGAACAGGCCGTGACGACCGCGGAGTTTGGACCTTTGAGCCCGAATTCGATCGACACATAACCGGAAGCGAGATTGATGATGCGGCCGGGAATGAAAAACGGCGACACGCGGCGCGGGCCTTTTTCCTTGAGCGTGATCGCGGTGTCGGCGATTCCCTCGATTCCGCCAATGCCGGAACCGATCATCACGCCGGTTGAGATCTGGTCATCGTTGCTGGCGGGCCTCCAGCCGGCGTCGTCGAGCGCCTGGCGCGCCGCGCACATGGCGTAGATGATGAAGTTGTCAACCTTGCGCTGCTCTTTCGGCTCCATCCACTGGTCGGGATTGAAGGTATCGCCGCTGCCGTCGCCGCTGGGGATCGTGCAGGCGATTTTGCAGGGCAGATCGGATACGTCGAAACGCTCGATGCGTTTGGCGCCGCTTTCGCCAGCAATCAAACGCCGCCAGGTCGGCTCGACGCCGCAACCGAGCGGCGTCACCATTCCCAGGCCGGTGACGACGACGCGCCTCATGTTCGACTCCTCGACCGCAACATTACGGCCGCACTCCCGCTACCCACTTGGTAACGAGTCTTCCACCATATTCCCCAAACTTGAGGAGATTTCCGCGCATTGGCGACGATCGTCCGCCAACAATTGTCGGCCGACAATTTTCAGCTCTTGGCGTTTTTCTCGAGAAACTTCGCCGCATCGCCCACCGTCAGGATGGTTTCGGCGGCATCATCGGGAATTTCGCAGCCGAATTCTTCCTCGAAGGCCATGACAAGCTCGACGGTATCGAGACTGTCGGCGCCGAGGTCGTCAATGAAGCTTGCGCCCTCAGTCACCTTGTCGGGCTCGACGCCCAGGTGTTCCACGACAATCTTCTTAACCCGCTCGCCTATGTCACTCATCGTCTAGACCTCTTCTTGAATTGGGCTCGATCAAGAACCTTGAGCCACCGCGGCATCAGCCTCTTCGTGATTGACGGATCGCTTCAGCACGGATCGCGAGCGGACCCAGATTCGTCCATAAAGCCAAGCCGTCGCTAAGGCCGACCGGTCGCCCCAGCCAAGCCGAGGTTCGGTTAACATACTTCCAAACGCTTGACTAGCAGGTGGGCAATAACCGGTATCAACAGGTCTGTGAACATCGAAATGGGCGTCAGATCATCGCCATTCCACCGTTGATGTGCAGTGTTTGCCCGGTCACATAGCCGGCCTCGTCGGACGCGAGATAGACCACGGCCGAGGCCACATCGGCGCCCGTGCCGAGTCGGTTGGCCGGCACCCGCTGCAAAATCGCTTCGCGCTGCTTGTCGTTGAGTTTCTCCGTCATCGGGCTTGCGATGAAGCCCGGCGCCACGCAATTCGCGGTCACGTTGCGCTTGGCGTATTCCCCCGCGACCGATTTCATCATGCCGATCATCCCCGCTTTTGCGGCAGTGTAATTGCTCTGTCCCGCGTTGCCGGTGACGCCCACCACCGAGGTGATGCCGATCACGCGCCCGAAGCGCCGCCGCATCATGCCCTTCACCGCCGCGCGCGTGAGCCGGAAGGTCGCGGTCAGGTTAATGTTGAGCACCTGCTCCCAATCCTCGTCGCGCAATTGCACAAGCAGATTGTCCTTGGTGATGCCGGCGTTGGCCACGAGGATGTCGAGCTTCGTCATCACCTCCTCGGCCTTCGGCACCAGCGCTTCGACAGAGTCCTTGTTGGCGAGATCGCACGGCAGCACGTGCACGCGTGAACCAAGCTCGGCGGCGAGCGCATCGAGCACCTCGCGCCGCGTGCCGGAGATCGCAACCGTCGCGCCTTGTGCGTGCAGCGCGCGCGCGATGGGCCCGCCGATGCCGCCGGTCGCTCCGGTCACGAGCGCGGTCTTGCCGCTGAGATCGAACATGCGCCGATTCCTTGTTAGTGGCTTCGTTACTGACGCCGAGATAAAATTACTATCCCCTAATAGCCTATCTCCGTCAGCCGCGCCGAGAGACCGTCATATTCCTCTTTTTCCTCTTTCGAAATTCGTCCGCTGAACGCAATGTCGACAAGCCGCCCACGCAGACCATAGTTTAGCACCGCACACTCATCGATCGATCTCCTGGTATTGAACATCGGCCGACGTTCCATGCGGATTGGTCCCGATAGCAGATGCGGTTTGCCGGTATCTGATGGCGGCGGTAACGATGGGTTGCGAGGCTTAGGATGTTCGTTTGCGACTTTACGGCTTGGCTGAAGCGATTCTGCCCAATCAGCAGGTGTTTCTTCCGGCCGCCTCTCCAGCTCTTGGAAAACATGAAGCATAGCAATCGCACGAGTCATGCTTCTCCGGGACCTGAGCTCCGATCTGGGGGCGAGAACCCAAGCGAGCGCGATAGCCAAAATGGCAAAAACTCTCATCATATATATGGCAAAAAATCTTATCATATATTGAGCGTCATCAATTGACGCGATGATACCAGCCGGATGGCTGGATCGACAGAGCTGCATCAACTTCTGGCTACCCCCGCGCTGCCTTGAAGGCCGCGACATCGTCCGGCGTGCCCACGGCCATTCCGGTTGCCCCGTCCGCGATGCGCTTGACCAAACCGGTGAGCACTTTCCCCGCGCCCAGTTCGTAGAAAGTCTTGACGCCCGTCCCGGCGATGCATTCGACGCACTCTCTCCAACGGACCGTGCCGGTCACCTGTGCTACCAGATTGCGCACGATCTCGCCGGGATCGCTCACCGGCTTTGCCACCACATTGGCGACCACCGGCACCACCGGCGCTTTGACCGCAATCTTGGCAAGCGCCTGCGCCATCGCTTCGGCGGCTGGCTTCATCAGCGCGCAATGGAAGGGGGCGGACACGGGCAGCAGCATAGCGCGCTTGGCGCCTTTGATTTTGGCGATCTCGACCGCGCGCTCGACCGCCGCCTTGTCGCCCGACACCACCACCTGCCCCGCGCCATTATCGTTCGCGGCCTGGCAGACCTGACCCTGCGCAGCTTCCTGCGCGACCGCCGCAACCTCCTCAAAGGAAAGCCCCAGCAGCGCCGCCATGGCACCCGTGCCGACAGGAACCGCCTGCTGCATGGCGCGCCCGCGGATGCGCAAAAGCTTTGCTGTGTCGGAAAGGGTGAACGCGCCCGCCGCCGCGAGCGCGGAATATTCACCCAGCGAATGACCGGCGACGAATTTCGCATCGCGCGCGAGATTGATCCCGGCCTCCGCTTCTAGCACGCGCATCACCGCGAGCGAAACCGCCATCAGCGCGGGCTGCGCGTTCTCGGTCAATTGGAGCTTGTCGGCCGGACCTTCCCACATGACAGCGGAAAGTTTTTCACCCAGCGCCGCGTCGACCTCCTCGAACACCGCGCGCGCGGGCGCGAAGGCTTCGGCCAGCGCCTTGCCCATACCCACCGCCTGGCTGCCCTGCCCCGGGAAAATGAAAGCCGCCGACATCCCCTCACCTCAAAATGAATGCGCGCCGAGAGACACCGTGAGCCGCCGCGCTGTCAAGCGGTGCGGCCGCCATTCTCCTGCGACGCAATACACAAGCGGCAATCGTCCTTGTACACGCGCAGCCTCTACGGATACTCTGCCGCCCGGTGGCGGCTGAATTTCAAGTCGATCCACGGGATCAAGAACATCATGATGGAGAGTGCGATGCGGTCATTGTTTCTAGTTGGACTTTTTCTGTTCGGCCTTGCGGCCAGCGCACAGCCGGCAGCGGCTGCGGACGTCCGTCTGTTCGTGCGGCACGAGGTCACCGACTACGCGGTCTGGCGCAAGGTCTATAATGACTTTGGCAAGCCCCGGCGAAACCTGGGCGTAACCGCCCAAGCCGTCTATCGATCGGCCGAGAACCCGAACGACGTGACGGTGACGCACGATTTCAAATCCATGGAACAGGCAAAGCCTTCATCTCGTCGCCCGATCTGAAGGCGGCGATGGACAAGTCCGGCGTCAAAGGCGCACCGCAAGTCTGGATCACCAACAGAGCGGCCAAGTAGAGCAGCAGGATCGTGGGGGCGCGACAGCTTGCCTTTCGCCCCTCCACCCCCCTATAACACCCTCGCTCCGTTGATCCCGGCCGGGAGCTGAACGGACGGCCGTCAATCCCCAAAAATGGGGATGGCGGTAGGGCCAGGTGGCCCGTCGTCCCGTGTTCCCGCCTTCTTGAGCGAGCCTTCCCGAAGGGCTTGAAGGGCTACGCGCCGGTCAGCGGACAGAAGGCATGATCCCGAAAAGTGGGAACCGGTTTTCGGAAAAGATCATGCCCAACGACGGAAGGTCGCTTCATGCCGCTCTACGAGCACGTTTTTCTTGCGCGCCAGGATTTGAGCCCGCAGCAGGTCGAAGAAATGACCGCGCTGTACAAGGGCATCATCGAGCAAATGGGCGGCAAGGTCCCCAAGACTGAATACTGGGGAGTCAAATCGCTCTCCTTCCGCATGCACAAGAACCGCAAAGCGCATTTTACCTTGTTCAACATCGATGCGCCTTCCGCCACGGTCAAAGAGATCGAACGGCAGGAAGGCATCAGCGAGGATGTGCTGCGCTTCATTACCATTCGCGTCGATGCGCACGAAGAAGGCCCCTCTGCGATGATGCGCAAGGTCGACCGCGATCGTGAGCGCGACGACCGCGATGGCGGCGGCGGCGGCGGTCGTGATTTCCGGCGTGGTGGCGGCGGAGGCGGTTTCGGTGGACGCGGCCGCGATCGTGACGATCGCGATGATCGTGACAGCCGGCGTCCGCGCGAAGACGCCGAAGTTGTCGCCGATAATACCGCCGCGAAGGAGGAGTGACATGGCATTCGGATCCTTCCAGAGTCGAGACAACGGTGGCGGTGGTGGCGGTGGTGGCCGCAGGCCTTTCTTCCGCCGTCGCAAGACTTGCCCGTTCACCGGCGCCAACGCGCCCAATATCGACTACAAAGACGTGCGGCTGCTGCAGCGCTACGTCTCCGAGCGCGGCAAGATCGTACCGAGCCGCATCACCGCCGTTTCTGCAAAAAAGCAGCGCGAACTCGCGCAAGCCGTCAAGCGCGCGCGCTTCCTTGGTTTGCTACCCTACGTGATTAGATAAGACGCGATCCGCCGAAACGAATCTTAGGCGAAACACAAAAGCGAGGTCCCCGGGATCGTCCCAGGGACCGATGGTTGGGGCGGACGTCGATCCGTCTCTAACCGCTCGGATGGAGCGGGACAGCTCGATGGTGCAGATCTTCCTCATCGGAATTGGCGCAGGCGTAGCGTCCGCGCTTTTGTTCGCATCCATCTTTTCGGGAGTGCTGATTTCTGTTGTGCTGTTCTATCTCGCTCCGCTCCCCATCATGATTGCTGGACTGGGCTGGAGCCATTGGGCCGGCCTAATGGCGGCACTCGTCGCCTCCACCGGCATTTCGATGACCTTTAACACCAACAGCTATCCGTTCCTGATGTTCCTGTTGGGGATCGGGATTCCGTCCTGGTGGCTGTGCTATCTCGCCATGCTCGCCCGCCCTGTCGCGACGCCAGCCGGAAACACCCTCGAATGGTATCCGATCGGCCGGCTCGTGATCTGGGCCGCGATCTTGAGCGCGCTCGTCATCGTTGGCGTCCTTCTCAGCTTGGGGACCAGCGAGGACGACATACGCAACACGTTGCGCCGGGGCTTCGAAACCATCCTCCGCCGGCGCGACACGCAGGTCGAGCTTCCCGGCCTAACTGACTTCAACAGCCGGTTCGACGCTCTCATCGCCGTGGCGCTGCCAGCCGCGGCAGTATCCGCGACGCTGCTCAATTTGATTTCCTTCTGGCTTGCCGCTCGGATCGTAAGTCTCTCCGGCCGGCTACGGCGACCTTGGCCCGAACTCTCGGCCATGACATTTCCGAAGATGACCCCAAACCTGCTCGCCGTGACGACGTTTTGCGTACTCTTGACCGGCCTGGTCGGCATCATCTCGAGCGTCTTTGCCGCGAGCCTCGTGACTGCCTATTGCGTGCTCGGCTTCGCGGTGCTCCACGCCATCACGCGCGGCAGGACCTACCGCAGGCTCATGCTCGCGGGTGCCTATGTGGCAGCCTTGCTCTGGCCGGCGCTGCTGCTCATTGCGCTGCTGGGAATTGCCGACACCGCCTTCGACATCCGCAGCCGCTTCGGCCGCAAACGCGGCCCCCCAACACTACGAACCTGACGAGATCAATCTGAACCTCAAATCCAAGGAGACGATACAATGGAAGTGATCCTACTCGAACGCATCCCCAAGCTCGGCCAGATGGGCGAAACCGTACGCGTGAAAGACGGTTTTGCACGCAATTATTTGTTGCCCAAGGGCAAGGCGTTGCGCGCCACCGAAGCGAACAAGTCCAAATTCGATGGCATGAAAGTCGAGCTGGAGACGCGCAACGTCGAACTCAAAGGCGAGGCGCAAAAGATCTCAACCAACCTCGACGGCCAGAACTTCGCGGTGATCCGCCAGGCAGCCGAGACCGGCCAGCTTTACGGCTCGGTGTCCGCCCGCGACATTGCCGCCTTGATTACGGCGGCCGGCTTTACCGTCGAACGCAGCCAGATTGCCCTCAACGCTCCGATCAAGGCGATCGGACGGCACAAGGTGCCCATCGCGCTGCATCCCGAAGTCGAAGTGTCGATCATGGTCAATGTGGCGCGCAGCGCCGATGAGGCCGCGCGTCTCGCCCGCGGCGAAGAGGTGGCGCTCCGGACGGATGATGAGCAAGACGACGACAAGGCAGCGGTCACTGCCGTGGCCGAGAAATTTTTCGAGCCGGAGGCGGCGAAAAAACTGCGCGACGGCGAGGAGGCTCCCGCAGAAGAAGCGCCGCCTCCAGCTGATAAAGCCTAATCGAAAATCGGCTCGCGCGGCGGTGGCGCGGCCGGCGCTGTGCTTGACGATGGCGTGGCCGCCGGCTGCCGCGATGACGCGCGCGAAGTTGCGGGCTTTGGCGGCTCGACTGGCGCTGCAGCACGCGACTCCGCCGCCGACCGGCGCGGCTTCGCGGCAGGCGCAGTGACTGAATTTGCCGGCACCGGCGTCGTTGTCCCGCTCGCAGGCGCATTTGCCGCCGGCGCCTCATTCGGCGTTGTCGCCGCGTCGGACTTGGGCGGCTGCACCCGCGCCGTTGCGGACCCGCTGGTTTCGCTCGGCGGAGTGGCGACATCGTTGTTCTGCGTCAGCGGCTCCGCCGGTCGGCGTGCCGGACGGTAAATCTCGCTCTCGGTTGGCGGGCCGGCATTGTCGTCGGTCTTCGGCAGCTGGCCCGGCGATTGACGGCGGCGCGCAGGCTTGGACGCCTCGCCATTGCTCGCTGGCTTGGCCTCCTCGGACTTAGGCGGCTGCCGCGTTGTCTGCCGCGAGCGCGGCGGCGGTGTATTCGTATCGCCTTCGGCTGGCGGCTTCCCCGCATCCTCGGTCTTGGGCTTGGCCGCGTCTTCTGTCTTAGGCGGCTGCCGTGTCGATTGTCGCGACCGCGGCGGTGTATTCGCGTCGCCATCTGCTGGCGGCTTGGCAGCGTCCTCGGACTTGGGCGGCTGCCGCTTAGACTGCCGCGAGCGAGGCGGCGGGCTTTCGTTGGTATTGGCCGGCGGTTTGCTGGCCTCGCTGGGCCGAAGCCAGTCCGGCAATTGAAAGAATGGTGTCGAATCTTTCTCTGATTTGTCCGGTTTGTCCAGTTTCTCCTGCCGCTCCGTGCGCACCGGCCGCGTATCGGCCGGGCCTGCCGGCTGACCGAGCAGGTACCCCGCGAGCGCCGCGGCGCTTTGGCGGCTGTTGGTGTAGTGCTCGCGCAGGTAATCGGAGAGCTCGCTCGAAGACCTCCGCTTTGCCAGTCCTTGCGGACGGCTGTGGCAATCCGAGCTGGTGCAATCGGAGCTGAACAACTGGGCGGGCGACTTGCCGGCGCTGTAGTTTTCGCCCTGGGTCCCTTGCGCGCGCGCATCGCCCGCGCAGAGCACCGCAACAAGACCGAATACGCCGACCACCCGACGTCGCAATGCGGACAATTCCATTCCTCCTTATTAGCACGTCGCACCCTGACATATGTCAGATTCTTTGGTCCGTAAGGCATGCACCGATGCTGAACCCCACACGTCCAGCCGCCTTACTTGTCCGCTTCCGGCCCCGACATCCGGATTGCCCGGCCCAGGGGACTTTGGTCTAATACCTGCATTATTTGGACGCCCGTCCGGTGCTCGGGAACGATCGCCCCTGACGAGAGTTAAACTACGGTCGTCGAAGTCTTGCCGTCGGGGTGCTGGCGGGAAATTTAATATGGCGGGGGCGGCCGATGGACCGCTTGCTTCGAATATTACTGTCGCAGTTCGTACGCCATGGGAATTTACAGCTCACCACGGCGCGCGGCACCGTTATGCATTTCGGCGACGGCACCGGCAAACCGGTAGCCATTTGCTTCACCACCACCGCCACCGAGATTGCGATCCTGCTCGATCCCGAGCTCAAATTCGGCGAGTGCTACATGGACGGTACGGTCGTGGTCGAGCAAGGCTCGATCGCCGACGTGCTCGCGATCCTGCTTCAACCGACTCCCGACGGACTTCCACCCAAATGGGCGCGCCTGCAATGGTTCTTGCGCTTTCTGCACCGCCGCCTGCAACAGCTCAACCAGAAGACCCGCGCGCGCCGCAATGTCGCGCATCACTACGATCTCGACGGACGGCTGTACTCGCTCTTCCTCGATGCCGACCAGCAATACAGCTGCGGCTATTTCGAGACGCCCGACCAGTCGCTCGACGACGCCCAGCTCGCGAAAAAGCGCCACCTTGCCGCCAAGCTCCTGCTTGACGGCGAAGCGCGCGTGCTCGACATCGGCTGCGGCTGGGGCGGCATGGTGCTCTATCTCGCGGAATTCAGCGGGGCGCACACCACCGGCATCACCCTATCACAGGAGCAGCTCGGCCGTGCCCGCGGACGCGCCACCGAAAAGGGACTCGGCGCCAAGACGGACTTCCGCCTGCAGGACTATCGCGACCTCAACGAGACGTTCGATCGCATCGTCTCGGTCGGCATGTTCGAGCATGTCGGGGTGGGCTATTACGACACCTTCTTCCGCAAATGCGCACAGCTTTTGTCCAATGACGGCGTCATGGTGCTCCATTCCATCGGCCGCCCCGAGGGCCCCGGCGTCACCAACCCCTGGGTCAGGAAATACATCTTCCCGGGCGGCTATACCCCGGCGATTTCGGAGGTCGCACGCGCGATCGAGCGCTCGGGCCTGCTGATCGCCGATATCGAGATTCTGCGCCTGCATTATGCCGAAACGCTCAAGGCCTGGCGCGAGCGCTTCCTGGCCCATCGCGAGGACGTCGAACGCCTCTACGATCAGCGCTTCGTGCGCATGTGGGAGTTCTATCTTGCGGCTTCCGAGATGTCGTTCCGCGAGCAGGCCATGATGGTGATGCAGTTCCAGATCACCAAGCGCCAGGATGTCGTGCCGATCACGCGCGACTACATCACGCGCGAGGAAACACGGCTGCGCGCGCTCGAAAGCAGTCAGCGTCTGCCGTTGCGGCTCGCGGGCGAATAAAATTATTTGCGCGAACGCGCGCGGATGATTTCGGTCAAGTCCTCAAGCGCATCTATTTCGCCCTCCGGTGGGAAACGGGGAAAGCGTTAACGAGCACTGCACATCGAGCGCGCACGGTGTTACATCACCGTCAGCGCAGTGCTGCATACGCGTTAAATGCTCAGTTCAACACATAAACCGATAAGAAGAATAATTTCGCGTTGCAGAATATCGCGTTCCCAGCCTGCCGCGTTCCTGGAAATGTAGCGTTAGTGTGGATGTTCGCGAGTCCGCCCGCATATCCAGTGTTCAAACCACCAGCGTCCAAAAATTTGACACACACGGAATCTAAGATCGCGAATCATGGCACCTGTCGATTCGATCGTACGCAAGCTTGCCGACTCAACGCCGCAATATCGCAGCGCGCCCCACAATATTGAGGCGGAGCAGGCGCTGCTCGGCGCACTGCTCGTCAACAATGAGTCGTACTATCGCGTCTCCGATTTTCTCGAGCCCGTGCATTTTTACGAGCCGATCCATCAGCAGATTTACGACCTCGCCTCGCAGCTGATCAAAGCCGGCAAGGTCGCAAGCCCGGTCACGCTCAAGACGTTTCTGCCGCCCGATTTTGACATTGGCGGGCTCAATGCCAGCCAATACCTCGCCCGGCTTGCCGCTGAAGCCACGACTGTCATAAATGCCGCGGATTACGGCCGGACCATCAATGACTTAGCCATCCGCCGCAATCTCATCCGCATCGGCGAGAGCATGGTCAATGTGGCCTTCGACGCGCCGGTCGATTTTGCTCCGCGCGAACAGATCGAGGAGGTTGAGCGCCACCTCTACGAGCTCGCCGAGACCGGCCGCTACGGCGCAGGCTTCCAGCGGTTTGCGCAGGCGCTTACCACCGCCGTCGACATGGCGGCGCGCGCCTATCAGCGCGACGGAAAACTGTCCGGTCTTGCCACCGGCTTAAAAGATCTCGATGCCAAGATGGGCGGCCTGCAGCCGTCCGATCTGATCATCGTCGCCGGCCGCCCTGGCATGGGCAAGACCGCGCTTGCCACCAACCTCGCCTACAACGTCGCGCGCGCCTGGCAGGGCGAAACCCGCGCCGACGGGCACATGCATACCGTCAACGGCGGCATCGTCGGCTTCTTCTCACTCGAAATGTCGGCCGAACAACTTGCTACCCGCATCATCGCCGAGCGCACGGGAATCCCGTCCAGCACCATCCGGCGTGGCGGCATCACGGAAAGCGATTTCGAGCGCATCAAAGACCACGCCATCGAACTGCAGAACCTGCCGTTCCATGTCGATGAAACCGGCGGCCTTACGGTTGCGCAACTCGCCGCGCGCGCGCGCCGTCTCAAGCGCCAGCGCGGGCTCGATCTGCTCGTCATCGACTATATTCAATTGTTGCAGGGCTCCTCGCGCCGCGCCTCCGAAAACCGCGTACAGGAGGTGACCGAAATCACCACCAAACTCAAGGCGCTGGCGAAGGAACTTAATATTCCGATCATTGCGCTCTCGCAGCTCTCGCGCCAGGTCGAGAGCCGCGACGACAAGCGCCCACAGCTTTCGGACTTGCGAGAATCAGGCTCCATCGAACAAGACGCCGACGTAGTGCTGTTTGTGTTCCGCGAAGAATATTACTTGGCCAACAAGGAGCCGCGCCCCGGCAGCGAAGAGCATTTGAAATGGCAGACCGATATGGCCGCGGTTCACGGCAAAGCCGAGCTCATTATCGGCAAACAGCGCCACGGCCCGACCGGCACCGTCCAGCTGCAGTTCGACGCCGCGGTCACGCGCTTTGGCGATCTGGCAAACGAAAACAAGCTGCCGGAGCGGATACAGGACTAATCACCCTGCCGGGAACCGTCGGCCCCGCTTTACCTCCCGTTCGAGGGCAGCCATAACCAAGCCATGCCGCCCCCCCGCCGTCTCAATGTAAAGGGCCTTCCCCGCCCGGACGCACCGCCCATGACCTCCGGCCCGACCCAGGCCGAGGCCGGTGGCATCCTCACCATCGATCTTGCGGCCATCACGGCGAACTACCGCGCGCTGACACGCCGCGTCCTTCCGGCCGAATGCACCGCCGTGGTCAAGGCGAATGGCTACGGCTGCGGGCTCGAACAGGTCACCGCCACGCTCGTAGCGGCCGGCTGCAAGACCTTCTTTGTGTCGCAACTGGACGAGGCTCGCCGCGTGCGCGCGCTGACGCCCACGGCCACAATCTACGTGCTCAACGGATTTCCGGCCGGCACCGGCCCAGCACTCGCGCAGATCGACGCCCAGCCGGTGATCAACAGTGCGGTCGAGCTTGCCGAATGGGATCAGTTCGTACTCGCCAGCGGCTGGCGCGGCGGCATCGGGCTTCACGTCGATACTGGCATGAATCGCCTCGGCCTCTCGCTCGATGAGGCCGCGGCAATCGCCCCGCGCATCCATGCCGGCAATCACGGCATCACGCTCTTGATGAGCCATTTCGCCTGCTCCGAAGAGCCGGCCAATCCGCTCAACGGCCATCAGATCCGGCGCTTCCGCGAAATCCGTACGCTCTACCGCGGCATCCCGGCATCGCTGGCGAATTCCTCCGGCATCTATCTCGGCCCCGCCGCCCATTGCGACCTGGTGCGTCCGGGCGCAGCGCTTTACGGCATCAACCCCACCCCGAATGCCGCAAACCCGATGCAACCCGTCGTCGATCTTCGCGCCCGCGTGCTGCAAATCCGCAGCGTCGCGAAGGGCGACACCGTCGGCTATGGCGCCACCTGGACGGCGGAGCGCGACACGCGCTTGGCCATCGTCGCGGCCGGATACGCCGACGGCTATCCGCGCGCAGCCATAGCGACAGCAGGCGAACCCGGACGGCAGGTACTGGTTGGCAGCATCCGCTGCCCGATCGTCGGGCGCGTCTCCATGGACCTTTTCGCCGTGGATGTGACTGATGTTCCGCAAGGCGCCATCCATCGCGGCGGCCTTGTCACGCTGATCGGCGGCACGCTGGGCGTCGATGAAGTCGCGGCCCAGGCCGGCACCATCGGCTACGAACTGCTCACAAATCTCGGCAGCCGCTACCACCGCATGTGGACCAACGAACTTGGACCCACCTAACACCATCGCTACATAGAGCATCATGGCCCGCAGCACCGCCACTTACATTTGCCAGAACTGCGGCGCCGCGCATGGCCGCTGGCAGGGCAAGTGCGACGGCTGCGGCGCGTGGAATACGCTGGTTGAAGAAGGCGATGCCGCGCGTCCCTCCGGTCCCGGCCGCGCCTCGCGCAAAGGCCGCCTGTTCGCGCTCGAACCGCTCGCAGGCGAAGGGCAGGAAGCCCCGCGCCTGGCCTCAGGCCTGCCGGAATTCGACCGCGTCACCGGCGGCGGGTTTGTCCGCGGCTCGGTCCTGCTCGTGGGCGGCGACCCCGGCATCGGCAAATCCACGCTGCTCATCCAGGTCGCGGCAGCACTCGCGCGGGCCGGTCATCGCGCCGTCTATATTTCCGGCGAGGAAGCCGTGGCGCAGGTCCGCCTGCGCGCCGAGCGGCTGGGGCTTGGCGATGCCGCCGTAGAGCTCGCCGCTGAAACCGCCGTCGAGGACATCGTTGCAACGCTGGCCGATGGCAAGACGCCGCGCCTTGTCGTGATCGATTCCATCCAGACCATGTGGACCGATACGGTGGAGGCTGCGCCCGGCACCGTAACGCAGGTGCGCGGCAGCGCGCAGTCGCTCATCCGCTTCGCCAAGCGTTCGGGCGCAGCCATTATCCTGGTCGGCCATGTCACCAAGGACGGCCAGATCGCCGGCCCCCGCGTGGTCGAGCACATGGTCGATGCGGTGCTCAGCTTCGAAGGCGAGGGCTCACACCAGTTCCGCATCCTCCGCGCCGTGAAAAACCGCTTCGGCCCCACTGATGAAATCGGCGTGTTCGAAATGACCGGCGAGGGTCTGCGCGAAGTCGCCAACCCGTCCGAGCTGTTCCTCTCCGAGCGCGACCTGGGCTCGCCCGGCACCGCCGTATTCGCCGGGATCGAAGGCACGCGGCCATTGCTGGTCGAAATCCAGGCGCTGGTCGCCCCGACCTCGCTCGGCACCCCGCGCCGTGCGGTGGTCGGCTGGGACCAAAATCGTCTCTCCATGGTGATCGCCGTGCTCGAAGCCCATTGCGGAGTCCGCCTGTCAGGCCACGACGTCTATCTCAACGTGGCAGGCGGCCTGCGCATCATGGAGCCGGCGGCCGATCTCGCGGCTGCGGCGGCGCTCGTCTCTTCGCTGGCCCACGCGCCGCTGCCCGCCGATGCCGTCTATTTCGGCGAGGTCTCGCTCTCGGGCGCGATACGGCCGGTGGCGCAGACCGCGGCGCGCTTAAAGGAGGCGAAAAAGCTCGGCTTTACCCGTGCCATCGTCCCGGAAGCCGCGCGCGGCGAAGTCTCCGACGGCATGGCCCTGACCCCAGTCGCCATGCTGGCAAATCTCGTGGCGGACATCGTCGAACGCGGCACCAAGGCGCGCCGCACGGGGACTTGATTCAAAACTCTGATTTGAATCATCAATTCAGCACGACTTGAATCGATACTTTAACTCCGACCCGCCCAACTTGAATCAACGCATGAACGGAGATCGGCGCCTCGACCTGAATCAATACATGAACGGGATGCGATGACCTGCCTTGAATCAACGCATTAAGACTTCACCGCGGGTCGTTGATCCTACCTTGGAACAAGATCGCGCCGGTCGAGTCATCGACCAGATAGAACAGGAACGGTCGGTCCACCCGGAAAGGCTCAGGCGTCACAGGCATGGCGGCCGTCGGCACCATCACGACGGCGGTCGCAGCGGCCGCTTCGGTGCCCTCCTCTTCCACCTCGATGACGGCACGGTGCACGATCTGGCCGATCATCAAGCCATCTTTTCCCGAAGGCTTTCCAGTCATGCCGGAAAAATCCGCACGCGCGCGATCGAACGGCAGGATCAGTCCCGCCTGCTGGAACGGCCCTACCAGTTCGGCTTTGTAAGTTGCCTTGAAGCGCGGCAGCGCCAGTTCCACCCGTTTGAACGGTGCCCTTTGCACGTCCGCAAGCAGCTTCGACACGCCCTCCGCATCAAGCCGCTGTCCGAGTTCGCGCACCCCGTTGACGCGCTCTGGCACGACGACAACCATGCTGAGCAAGCGCACGACATACGGAAGCCTGATGGCCCGGAACCCCGGGTACATCATCACGACATAAGAGCCGGTCTGATGCATCGTCGGCACTTGCACTTTGGCCGACGGCGAGAGGTTAAAGTCTTCGTCCTTAGTGTTCGGCTTCTTGAAGGTCGAAAGCCACGCCGCCTTGAAATATACCGCGTTGAGCAGCACGGCCGGGGCGCTTGGATCGAGACGGTCCAAAATCTTGTCGATTTTTCCTTCGGTCTTGCGATTGACCCACGCGTTGACATCGGCGAGTTGGGCATCCTTGAAAACTTCGGCCGCGTATTTGTCCTTAAGCAGCGCCACGTAGTCCGGCGACACCACGCCGCCGGCACCAGCTTTTGTGAGCATCAGCGCGTTGGCGATCGTAAGTTTCGCGGACGGTGGGAATTTCGCAGGACCGGTGCATTGGCTGCCCTCGAGTCGCATTGGAAACGGACAGTTGCCTTGCGCCGTGCGCGGCCCCTTGCACATGCGGCCGTCCAAGCTCATGCCCGCGGGGCATTCCGGTGGGACTGCGCTCTTGTCGTACCCATTGAGTATCGCGAGGGCGCTGGCGTTGGCGGCCTCCATCGCCGCGCGCGGCATACCGAGCTTGAGCACCGCCGCCATTTGCTTTTCGGTCTCCCCGCGCGCGCCGGAGAGCGCCATCGCCATGGCGGTCCCGATCGAATAAGGCGAGAACACGATGTTGCCCGGCGCGCTTGCGAATTGCCGAAACAGCTCTTGGCCGGAAGCATTGTATGCGGTGGTCAACGCCTGCTCTTGCGCCAGCGCGACTCGCGGGGCGAGCACGGCGATCAAGACGAATGCCAAGACGAATGCCAAGACGAATGCAATGAATCGTGCCGGGCGCCAACTCACGCGCCTTCGAAATGTGCTCATCCATCCCTCCCCTAAGTCCACCGCATCCATACCACCGCGCCATACCGGCCGTTCCATGATTGAGGCGGGGCGGAAACGTGGCCGGGACTTGAACCGGCGATGAACAGCCGGCTCGGCAACGCACGCGCCATGACGGATGACGCCGCATTCGGCGGCGGCTATACAATGGGCCCGCGTCCTGGGCGAGCCAGGGTACGAATAATTAATCTGTTGGGCCAAGGATCGCAGGCACTTGCCCCGGGACCCTGCGTAAACATTAAGGTGTGGCGTCAGAGTTCGATTCGACCTGCGCGTTGCAGCCCGTAGTCAAAGGCGGAACCAGACGAACCCATGCCGATCACCTGGCTAGATCTGCTCCTGCTCGCCATCATGCTGGTATCGGGCCTGCTCGCCATGATCCGCGGAGTCATGCGCGAGGTGCTCTCGGTTGCAGCCTGGGCAAGCGCAGCGGCGGCCACTATTTTGCTCTATGAAAGGCTTCTGCCGTTCGCCGAAGCCAATCTCGGCGCCGGCACGCTTGCCAAGGTGACGGTGATTCTCGGAGTCTTCCTTCTCACGCTGCTGATTGCTTCCATTGCCACCGCGCGAATCTCCAACATGGTGCTCGACAGCCGAATCGGCGCGCTCGATCGCTCTCTCGGATTCGTGTTCGGTCTAGCGCGCGGGCTGCTGATCGTGGTCGTGGCGTTTTATCTGTTTGCCTGGTTTGTGCCCGCCAACAAGCTGCCGGAGGGCATTCGTGACGCCAAGTCCCGCGAGGCGCTGCAGGCGACCGGCCAGTGGATGGTCTCCCTTTTGCCACAGGACATGGATAATTATCTATCAAGCCTGATCTCGTCGGTGTTCAAGAAACCGAAAGGCGGCGCCGACCCGGATTCGCCGGATGCCACGCCAGGACGGCGTTCTGACCGCGCGCCGGCGCGCGGAGCTGGCGGAAACAAAGAGCAAGCGCCATATGAGCGAGCCGACCGGGTCGACATGCAGCAGTTGATTCAGAGCACGAGACAATAGTACACGAGTACAGAGCGCACGGGGGTCGAAGGACCAGACGATGGACCAGGCCGAGCTGCCCGATCTCGATCTAGACCTCAACTCCGATCGCCTGCGCGAAGAATGCGGCGTCTTCGGCATCTTCGGCCATCCCGACGCCGCAGCCATCACAGCCCTTGGTCTCCACGCGCTCCAGCATCGCGGACAGGAAGCCGCCGGCATCGTCTCCTTCGACGGCAAGCGCTTCCATTCCGAACGCCGGCTCGGCCTGGTCGGCGACAATTTCTCCCGCCGCGAGGTGATCGACCGACTGCCCGGCACATCCGCCATCGGCCATGTGCGCTATTCCACCACCGGCGAGACCATCCTGCGCAACGTGCAGCCGCTGTTCGCCGAACTTGAGGGCGGCGGCTTCGCCATCGGCCACAACGGCAATCTCACGAATGGGCTCACCGTGCGCCGCAATCTCGTCCGCGAAGGCGCGATGATGCAGTCCACCACCGATACCGAGGTGATGCTGCATCTGGTCGCGCGTGCGCGGCGCAACCGTTTTGTCGACAAATTCATCGAAGCCCTGCGTCAGATCGAAGGCGCCTACTCATTCGTCGCACTGACCAACAAGAAGCTCATCGGCGCGCGCGATCCGCTCGGCATAAGGCCGCTGGTCCTGGGCAAACTCGACGGCTACCCGATCCTGGCGTCGGAGACCTGCGCACTCGACATCATTGGCGCGAAATACGTCCGCGATATCGAAAACGGCGAAGTGCTGGTGCTCGACGAAGAAGGCGCACACATCCACAAGCCCTTCCCGCCGATGGCGGCGCGGCCGTGCATCTTCGAATACATCTACTTCGCGCGGCCAGATTCCATCGTTGGCGGCCGCCCGGTCTACGATGTGCGCAAAAAATCGGGCGCAGAGCTCGCACGCGAGGCGCCCGCTGCGGCCGACGTGATCGTACCGGTGCCCGACTCCGGCGTGCCGGCGGCCATCGGCTTCGCGCAGGCATCCGGGATTCCATACGAGCTCGGCATCATCCGCAATCACTATGTCGGGCGCACCTTCATCGAGCCGACGCAGCACATCCGCCAGCTCGGCGTACGCTTAAAGCACAGCGCCAACCGTGCCGTGGTGGCGGGCAAGCGCATCGTGCTGGTGGATGACTCAATCGTACGCGGCACCACATCGACCAAGATCGTGCAGATGATGCGCGAGGCCGGCGCCAAGGAAGTGCATTTCCGCATCGCCTCGCCCCCGATCACGCATCCCGATTACTACGGCATCGACACGCCCGAGCGCGATAAACTGCTCGCCGCCACTCACGATCTCGAAGGCATGCGCAAATTCATCGGCGCGGATTCGCTTGCGTTCCTCTCGGTGTCCGGCATCTATCGCGCCATGGGCGTCGAGGCGCGCGATCCGGTTCGCCCGCAATTCACCGATCATTGCTTTACCGGCGAATATCCAACCAACCTCACCGACCAGACCGGCCAGCAGAGTCAGCCGCGGCAATTGTCGCTGCTCGCGGAAGCGGGCTGAACAAGGCTCCCTGACCAAGGTTTGGCAATTTCTTTGCCCAAACTCACCTCGTCCGCTTTCACGCTGAAGCAGACATCGTGCATTTGCAGCAGGGTCGAAAATGACCCGAAGCGGTCATTGCTGTGATGCAGTTCTGACGGACCGAAAAGTTATAAACGATAACAAATCATGGCTCACTCGGGCTTGATGTTGGCAGCCCGAATCACCTTTCCCCACTTCTCCGTTTCGCTGGCGAGAAGCGCGCGAAAGTCGGCAGGCGAACCTGTAAGAACCATGCCGCCCAGGTCGGCAATACGCGCCTCGATTTTGGCATCAGCGAGGGCCGTGTTGATTGCCTTATTGAGCGTATCGACAATATCCGCCGGAGTGTTCCTAGGTGTGCCGATGCCAAACAGCGAAATCGCCTCATAACCCGGCACAAATTCGTTTACGGCCGGAATGTCCGGCAACGCTTTCGAGCGCGTCGTCGTGGATACCGCCAATGCGCGCAATTTTCCGGTTCTCAAATAGTCGATCGATCCCGCAATCCCAGTGAACAAAATCTGCACATGTCCCGCAAGCAGATCGGTCAGTGCTGGTACCGCGCCGCGGTAGGGCACGTGAACCAGATCGACTCCGGTCATCATCTTCAGCATCTCGCCGGACAGATGGCCTATGCTCCCGTTGCCGGGTGATGCCATGGTGGTTTTGCCGGGATTGGCTTTGGCCAAGGCAATTAATTCGGGAAATGTCCTAGCCGGAACCGATGGGTTCGCCAGCATGACTTGAGGTTGCCGAATTATGCTCGCAACCGGCGCGATATCGCGCATGAAATTGAAATTGAGCTTTTGGTAGAGCGTCGCGTTGATCGTTTCCGACGAACTGACCAGCAAGAGCGTGTGCCCATCGGGTGGCGCGTGCACCACGGTCTCGGTGGCAATCTTGGCGGCGGCCCCGGGTCGATTCTCGATGACGAATGACTGACCAAGCCGCTCGGACAGCCATTGGCCTATCATGCGGGCGACGATATCGGTCGATCCACCGGCCGTAAATCCGACAACGATGCGCACCGGCCGCGTCGGATAGATTTCGGCTCTTGCCATGCGCGAGACGGCTGGCAACGCGGCTACGCCCGCAAACAGACGCAGAAATTGCCTACGGAGAATTCTCATAGCGCCCTCTTCGGTCCTGAGGCGCGAGTGTTGGATCGCGGGCAATTCCGTGCGCCCTGCCGTGGAGGATAGTAGATGCTATCATAAGCGAATAATATTATTTTGCTATGAGGTCATATACATTCATAGATGGGAGGGAAAATGCAATTGAGTGATCGCATCGGTAAGCGCATCAAGCTGCAAGATGTCCATATCCTAATGGCCGTTGTGCAAGCGGGCAGCATGGGGAAGGCAGCGCGCTACTTGAACACCTCCCAGCCCAATATTTCAAAATCGATTGCGGACCTAGAGCAAGCGCTCGGCGTCCGCTTGCTCGATCGACACCACCGGGGAATTGCGCCAACGCAATACGGACGTGCGCTACTCGATGGCGGAGCCGCTGTATTTGATGAACTGCGGCAAACGGTGAAGAACATCGAGTTTCTTGCCGACCCAACATCAGGGGAAGTGCGAGTGGGCTGCAATCCTTTTCTCGCGGCCAGCTTTGTTTCGGCCGTTGTTGACCAGCTCTCGCGTTGTCATCCGCGCATAATATTCCGTCTCGTGACTGCCTATGCCGAGACACTGCACCGTGAACTGATCGAGCGTAATGTTGATCTTCTGATCACAAGGAAATCAGGCCTCATTGTCGACGAGCAATTGGATTACGAATTCCTCTTCGATGATACATATTCAATTGTGACGGGCGCGCGAAATCCGTGGGCTCGGCAGCCTAAAATTGAGCTAGCTGAATTGGTGAACGAGTCTTGGGTGCTGCCACCGCCGGAAAGTGTGCTCGGTTTGGTAGCGACGAGGGCATTCCGTGCAAGCAGGCTCGATTACCCGCGGACGACCGTGATCGCCGAACCCGCGGAGGTGCGGATGAGTTTGCTGGCAACTGGGCGATTTATTTCAATTTTTCCGGACTCCGTAATGAGATTTTCTGGCAGACGAAAAGAGCTGAAGGTCTTGCCTGTTAAACAGTCTCTCGGCCGCATGCCGGTAGGAATCGTAACCCTGAAGAACCGCACGATCAGCCCGATCGCCCAACAATTCATAGACAGGTCACGTGACGTCGCCAGGACTATCGTCAAAGGAGCATGATGTCCGTTCCTGGCACATTTCGTCGCCGCGGACGACTTCCGCTTTCGGCGTATAGCGACAATCGCCAGTTGCTTCATGTGTTGGCGCAACGAGGCAATTCTGCTTAGATCGCGGATGATTTCTTCTTCCTAAGCTGCGCGCTGTTCAGCGGCGCGGCGCGAAGGATGATGCGGCAAAGTTTGCGAATGACCAAACCCCTCTCCTCCCGCATCGCGCTCGTCACCGGCGCTTCTCGCGGCATCGGATACGCCACGGCGCTGGCGCTCGCGCACGCAGGCGCGCATATCGTTGCGACCGCGCGCACCGTCGGCGGGCTTGAGGAACTCGACGACGCCATCAAGTCGGCAGGCAGCACGGCGACGCTAGTACCGCTCGACCTGCGCGATCACGAAGGCATCGCGCGGCTCGCCACCGCGCTCGATGAACGCTACCACAAGCTGGATATCTTGATTGGCAACGCCGGCATCGGCGGGCCG
Source organism: Hyphomicrobiales bacterium (assembly GCA_003169835.1). Lineage (GTDB taxonomy): Bacteria > Pseudomonadota > Alphaproteobacteria > Rhizobiales > Xanthobacteraceae > PNAI01. The sequence goes on from PNAI01000020.1 coordinate 76,224, forward strand.
TCTTCACCGCTCGATCACGTGCAGCCGAAAGACTGGGACGAAGTCTTGGCCGTCAACGTGACCGCCAACTGGCAGCTCATCCGCTATTTTAATCCGCTGCTGCAGAAATCCGACGCCGCGCGCGTGGTGTTCGTGACATCCGGCGCATCCGCGCTCGCGCGCGCCTATCGCGGCCCTTACTCCGCCTCCAAGGCCGCCATCGAAGCGCTCGCGCGCACCTATGCCGCTGAAAACGCTTCGACCAATGTGCGCGTCAATCTGCACTCGCCCGGGCCCACACGTACGCGTTTGCGCGCCACCGTCATGCCGAGCGAAAATCCCATGACGCTGCCCACGGCCGAAGATGTCGCAGCGACGATCTTGCCGCTATGCCTGCCGAGTTTTCAGGACACCGGAAAATTCTACGACTTCCGCGCCGGCAAGCTGATGTCGTTCCGCGCGCCGGCGTGAGAGTCGAGGCTCGGCTGAACTCCGCAATGTGCCAGAACGCGACATTTTGTTGCACATCTTAGCCGAACGAAGACTGAAATAGCGTAAAGATGCGCGACTTGTGGCCCTATTGATTCCCGGCAAATAATTGAACAAACTTGCCTTTCAACCTGTTTCGTCCGACCCTGCATCAGTACTTTGCTGTCATTCGCTTGGGTGAGGTTATGCGTAAGATTGGTTGGGCGGCGCCGATTTTGGTAACTCTTGCGATTTATTCATGCGCAAACGCAAGAGCGCAGAGCAAACCTCCTGCCAGCGGATCGACGGCAAGTGCGCTAGAACCTCATTGGAACCACAACGGTTCCATTGTTTCCTTCGTTACCGATGGCCCGAAGCAGAAAATATTTTATGACACGCCGCGAATTGGATTGATGGACGCCGGCGTGAAGCCCGGAACATTGCTGTTCGAAGGTCGAAGAAATGGACAGACCTGGGTTGGCACGGCCTACCAGTTTTATCGTACGTGCAAGTCGCGAGGCTATCAGGTCGGCGGGAATACCAGCGACGACCTGAAACAGATCACCCTGAAGGGAAAAGCTCCGCTGCTGGATGCGAACTGCAATGTCACGGGGTCCCGTGACGATGTCTTGATATTTACCGCCAACCAAAGTGCGCCGAGCAAACCGCCTAAGAACACGCCAGTCGCCAGCGCGCCAACAGCGAGTGCGAGTGCACAAACGCCAAACAGCACGAGCGCAGCAAACAAGCCAGCCGCCGTAAACACAGCAGCGCCAAGTGCGCCACCTGCGACCAGCCGAACGCCTGACAAACCGGCCGCAGAACCCAGCAGCGCCAAATCGGGCGATGTCAGCGCACCTAGCAATGCGGTTTCCGGAACCCCGGCCGTTGCATCGGGTGAAACTGCAAAAGACAAACAAGCGACGATAAATCTGGGACAACAAGTCTCGACGGTTCAACCGAGCGAGCCCGCAAAAGACAAGCAACCGGCTGCGCCCCCGCAGAACACTTCAAATGCGGCGAAGAGTGCGGCAACGGCAAGCAGTGCAGCGCCATCCAGCGAACCGGTGAAAGATAAGCAACCTAGCACGATCGCGGGCACTGAAAGCGCACCACAAAAATCAGATGTTTCCAATACTGGGAACATTCCGGCACATCAAAACGCAGCAGCGCCACAGAGCGAGCCTACAAAAGACACTCAAGTGGCCGCGATACCCACAGCGGCTAGCAGCGCCGCCAAGACAGACGATCCAAGCAAAACGAAAAACTCCGCAGCAACTGGCGGAGCCGCAAGTGATTTGCGCGCCACGATCAAGTCCGAAGTCTCCATCGCCCATGTCGACAAAACGGGAACCTTGATTGAAAACAAGATTGTCCCTACGAACCCGCCTGAGAAAATGATGGAAATTGTCCTGAAGAACGGGCGCGTTCTCCGCATCGGTAGGGATATTGATACTGAGGCTCTCTTGCAAATTATTTCGTCATTGGAACGCTAATCGCCGCACAATCGATGGCTTTCCGACTTGTTTTTCCGCGTGCGGCGTGGAGGATATTTTCAATTATTTGCGCTTGCGACCGGCATAAGGATTTGCCTTTTCCCGCAGCATCAGCCGGATCGGCGTGCCCGGCAGATCGAACTTCTCGCGCATCGCGTTGACCAGATAGCGCAGGTAAGCGTCGGGAACGGCGTCGGCGCGCGTGCAGAACAGCACGAAGCTCGGCGGGCGGGTCTTCGGCTGGGTGATGTAATTGAGTTTGAGCCTGCGGCCCGAGACCGCGGGCGGCGGATTTTCATCGAGCGCCTGTTCGAGGAAACGGTTGAGCGCGCGCGTCGGCACCCGCTTGTTCCACACTTTGTGCGCGTCGCACACCGCCTGCATCAACCGGTCCAGCCCTTCGCCGGTGAGCCCCGAGACACCGACCAGTGGAACACCCTTGAGCTGCGCCAGCCGCCGATCGGCCTCCTCGCGAAGCTTGGCTAACGCGCCCGGCTTGCGCTCGGCGATATCCCATTTGCTCATGCCCAAAACCAGCGCGCGGCCCTCGCGCTCGACCAGATCGGCAAGCCGCAAGTCTTGATCTTCAAACGTCTGTTGCGAATCCATCAGCAACACCACCACTTCGGCGAAACGGATGGAGTTGAGCGCGTCTCCGACCGAAAGTTTTTCGACTTTTTCCTGCACCTTCGGCCGCCGCCGGATCCCTGCGGTGTCGTCGAGACGGAAGGCGCGGCCGCGCCACTCAAGATCGACCGCGATCGCGTCGCGCGTGATCCCGGCCTCCGGACCGGTGAGCAGCCGCTCCTCGCCGATCAGCCGGTTGATCAGCGTCGACTTGCCAACATTGGGCCGCCCGACCACGGCGACGCGAATAGACCGCATGTCCTCGTCGACGAACACGCGCGCTTCCTCTTCGGCCGGTGGCTCGGTCAGCTCCGGCAGCGCTTCGCGCAACGCGTCGAAAAGATCGCCCATGCCCTCGTTATGTTCTGCGGAGATTCCGATCGGATCGCCCAGCCCAAGCGCGTAGGACTCTAGGCGCCCTGCTTCGCTTGCCCGGCTTTCGCATTTGTTGGCGACAAGGATCGTCGGCTTGCCCGCACGACGCACCAGCTCCGCGAAGGTGCGGTCGGCAGACGTCAACCCGACGCGCGCATCGATGAGAAAAAACACTGCGTCAGCTGATTTAAGCGCGAGCTTGGTCTGCGCCAGCATGCGTCCGACGAGACTTTCCGCGCTGCCTTCGTCGAGGCCCGCGGTATCGATCACCTTGAAACGAAGGTCGCCCAGACGCCCCTCGCCTTCGCGCCGGTCGCGCGTGACGCCGGGCTGATCGTCGACCAGCGCGGAGCGCCGGCCGACCAGCCGATTGAACAGCGTCGATTTGCCGACGTTCGGCCGGCCGATAATCGCGATCGTGAAACTCATTTTGCGGCCCGCGCGCGAGCGCGCTCCTGCTCCGAGCCGTTGCCGGCTCTTATTCTATCAAAACGGAAAGCGCTCTAGCGTGAGAACGTACCCGGCGCCGGCGCATTGGGCCACGGCGATGGAGCTTGCGCGCCACCCTGCGGCGCAGACCATGGCGGCGGAGTTGCTGATTGCTGCGCCGGTTGCTGCGGCGGCGGCGCTGATTGACTGCTCACGGCCGGCGCAGGCCATGACCCCTGCGGTGGCGCGGCCCCTGGCGATTTCGGCTGTACCGTGATGGAGGTCGCGGGTGGACGTGTCGGTACAGCCACCGTCTGTGATTCAGGCCTCGCGCGCGGCCGCGGTTGGGCCGTGGGCTTTGGCTTTTCAGCTGGAGCTTCAACGGCAGCGGGCGGTTGCGGCTCGGCCGGCTGCTGATAGCCGCGCACCAGTTCCTTCGGGACGCCTTGCGGCGCACCCGGGACGCCATCCGAGAAAACCGGCCTGCGTTCGCCCGGCAGCGGCTTCTTGTTGTCGAACAGATTTTCAAGGTACTCGCAAGCCGAGAGCGAAAGGCCGAGCGCAAGCACGCTGGCAATTCGCGTGATGTGATTAAAGCGACACATAGTTGTCCTCAACTTTTCGCTTTCCTCAACTTTTGCCTTCAGTCCCCAACAAGGCCATCAAGATATCGGCCTGCGTGCGTATGCCAGCAGGCGTATCGCCATCGGCCAGGATCATCTCGAACCAGCGACGCGCAGTTGCAGCATCGTTGGTCCGCCACGCGGACAGTGCAAGCAGCGCGCGAGCGCTGTGGCGATAGACCCGGTCCGCGCCGGTCAGCGGCTCGATCCGGCGGCGAATTTCCTCATACGGCACAGTATCAACCAGAACATAACCCGCGCGCAGCGCCGCGAGCTCCTGCATCACCGGCCCGAGCGCGCGATTGTTCGCAAGCGCATCAAACGCATCAACCGCAGCCTTGGAGTCGCGCTGCACCAATTCGGCCGCTTCCCGCATGGCGGCGAGCGCGCGGTAGCTCGTAGTCCCTTCCTTGGAGAGCTTGGCAAAAGCCGCCTCGGCCTCTTCGTGCTTGCCCAGGTCGCTCAACAAAACGGCCGAGTTGAACGCCGCGCCCGATACCGCCGCCTGCTTGGCTTGCCACCACTGGTAGCCGCGCCAGCCTCCCACCGCGGCAACAAACAGCACGGCCAGCGCAATGATGAATATGCCGTAGCGCTCCCACAGCTTTTTAAACTGGTCGCGGCGGACTTCCTCGTCGACTTCCCGAAAGATATCCGACACGTACGCTCCCCGGCCGCTCAAAGCCCAATTGACGACTTAAGACGACTTAAGTCCGTGTAGAGGCTGATAAAAGAATGGTGTGGCAGAGGCAAGGCAAAAGCGGCCAAGCCCGCCCCTGCGCCACTTTGTAACATTGCCCCAGGTGCAAGCCGGAGGCTCCAGACCTATATCGAACGATATAGGCCCCGCCGGACATCCTCGCTAATTCTCCTTTTTCATATTGTAGACCTGATCCGGCCCCGGAAACGCACGCGCGCGCACGTCCTTGGCATAGGACGAGATCGCGGCTTCGATGCCGGGCCCAAGATCGCCATAGCGGCGGACGAATTTCGGCACCCGCGGCGAGAGGCCGAGCATATCTTCGAGCACCAGGATTTGGCCGTCGCAGGCGACACTCGCACCGATACCGATGGTGGGGATCGCGACCTTTTCCGTGATGCGCCGGCCAAGCGGCTCGGCCACCGCTTCGATCACGAGCGAAAACGCCCCCGCATCGGAAACCGAACGCGCGTCATCCTCGATCGGCCCCCAGTCTTTTTCCTCGCGCCCCTGCGCGCGGAACGAACCGATGGTGTTGATCGCCTGCGGCGTCAAACCCACATGCCCCATCACCGGCACGCCGCGCTCGGTGAGAAATGAGATTGTTTCGGCTAGACGCCGGCCGCCTTCGACCTTGATCGCGCCGCAACCGGTCTCCTTCATCACCCGCGCGGCGTTGCGAAACGCCTGCTCCTTGGATTCTTCGTAGGAGCCAAACGGCATGTCCACGACGATCAGCGCGCGCTCGGAGCCGCGCATCACCGCGTGCCCCTGCAGGATCATCATGTCGAGCGTGACCGGCACCGTCGTCTCAAACCCATGCATCACCATGCCGAGCGAATCCCCGACCAGGATCACATCGCAATATTTGTCGACCAGCCGCGCGGTATGCGCGTGGTAGGACGTAAGACACACGATCGGTTCGCCACCCTTGCGCGCGCGGATATCGGGCGCGGTGAGCCGCCTGATCTCGTCTTGGATCGACATTGCGCTACCCCGCTGCTCGCAGGCAGCTCATTCGAGCGGCCCGGTCGCGAACCTAGAGGTCATGCCGCACCTTGCGCAAGCCACCGGACAACCACCTCATAGGACCGGCAGGCGCCTCAGGAAGGCCACAACATCCCGCGATATGCCCTCCCAATCGCCGATCCCGCAGGCGCAGGGGACGCCGCCATTAAGGTTAACGAAAAGGTTAATGCGCGCGGGAGCCTCGATTGTGCTGCTCAAATGCGTATCGGGTAACTATAATAGTTAAGACTAATGGAGATCGCCGGTCGCCGCGCCATGAACGAAACCATGCGCGAAACTAAGAGCGAAACCACATGAGCGAAACCAAACGTGATCCGCTGCAACGCTCGAACACTCCGCAGTCGCCGGCTGAAACCAAGCCGCTCGATGGACCGGAGCAGCAAGCGCTTGCGATCATCGAGCGCGCGGCGAGAGAAATGGCGACCCGCCGGCCGCGCATTCAAACGCCCGCACCGGACGACATGTCCGCGAAAATCATTCCTGTTGAACCTGTCGAGGTACGCGCAGAGAAACATGCCGACGAAATCGCCAAGGAGTTTGAACAGGAGCTCGCCAAGAACTTCGACATGAACGTCGATGTGAGCCTCGACAAGCCATTCGAAGAAACTGCGACGCCGGTTGAGAATCTGCCAGTTGCACCCCTGCCCACGGAAACTCCGCAAGTCGAGACTTTGCGTGTTGAGCCTTCACATGTTGATGCTTTGCGCGAGCACCCCTGGCCAGTCGAGGAATTAAAACCCCCGTTTACAATGGCTCCGGCGCACGAACCAACACCGCCGGAAGATGCAAAGCCACTCGATCTCGTCGAAGCATTCAAATGGGCGGAAGATGCAAAGCCACTCGACCCGAGCGAACCGGTGGCGCAGCTCGCGTCGGCCGAGCCACTCGATTTTGCGGCGCCGATGCCGCCCACCGCAACCATCGAGCCCGCGCTGCCCGAAGCTGCTCCGCCGGTCGCGCCACGCGCACAACCCAAACCCGCACCGGCGGCCACAGTGCCCGCCATGCGTCCGATGTTCGACGATCACTTCCGGCTTTCGCTCACGACCGTGCAATCGGCCGCGCTCGCCGTTGCGATCTTCGCCTTCGTGCTCGCGGCATTCGGCATGGCCGCGCGTGGCTACGTCAGCGCGCACGATTGGAGCTGCCGGGTCGGCATGACGACAAATTCTTGCCCGCCCGCCCCGCCGCCCAAGTCATTGGGACTGGCGGAAATTCCCTCCTGACATGGCTCTGTTGCAGCCAGTTTTCCACAGCCGCAACCATACTCGCCGCACGCCCTGGACTTAAAGCATCAGGCCATCGAACATCGGCCCATGACGCTATTACCGGCCAATTTCGGCGTGCAACGCCGCGACGTCGCTTCCGAGCCAGAGGGCGGCGCGCCGTCCGGATTGAAGGACCTGAGCCGGCTTACGGTCGGCTCCGACGGCCGGCTCTATTGGGATGACAAGCCGGTTCTGATCAAACGCCGGTTGGTGCTGTCGGGCTGGCAGACGGTCGGCATGTGGCTGGTCGGACTTGCCGCCATCGTCATTGCGTTCAGCGGCGGCATTCACGCTGCGATCACCGCGCACGATTGGATGTGCGGTGCCAAATGGGTGACGAATTATTGTCCCGCGCCTCCGGCCCCGTTCACACCGGCTGCCCCGCCGCCGCGCATCGAACTGCCGAATTAAATTTCGTCACACCACCGGCGAGCGGCCGCCATCGACGTTGATGGCCGTGCCGGTGATGTAGGCGCCTTGTTCCGACACCAGCAGGCAGGCGAGATTGGCTAACTCCTCAGGCCGCCCCATGCGGCCGACCGGAATTTCCTTGGCCGTCTTGGTCTTGTAGTCCTCGTACGCGACGCCCGTCCGCGCCGCCCGTTGCACGTGCTGATCGGCTTCGATCAATCCCACCAGCATCGCGTTGACCAGCACATTGTGCGGCGCGCCCTCGCCCGCGAGCACCTTGGTCAGCGCCATGCCGGCCGCGCGCGTGACCGACGTCGGCGCGCTGCCCGCCCGCGGCGCCTTGGCGCCGATGTTGAGCACGTTGATGATGCGCCCCCAGCGCCGCTCCTTCATCTGCGGCCACACCAGGCGAATAAGCCTGATGGCCGCGAACAGCTTTTGATCGAAGTCTTGGAGCCAGAGCTCGTCGGTAATGCTCTCGAACGCCCCGGTGCGCGACTCACCGGCATTGTTGACGACAATGTCGATCTTGCCGAAAGCTTTCATGACCTGATCGTAGACGCGCTGGACGTCAGCCGCTTTGGCGACATCGCCCTGCGCGCCGAACACGCGGCCCTTAGCCTGCGCGCCGATGGAATTCATCGCTTGCGCGATCCCGTCGGTGCCGCGCGCAACGATCGCCACATCCGCACCCGAGGCCGCAAAACGCGTTGCCACGCCCAGGCCGATGCCTTTGCTGCCACCGGTGATGATGGCGCAACGGCCCTTGAGACTGATTTCCATGGAACCTACTCCGTTATGATGCCGTCATCCTGCAGCCTTAGCGCTTGCGCGCGATAACGCGATGGATCGCTTTCCCCGACGACGCGCTGATGACCTCTTCATTCAACAGGATCGTGTCGGGCGCAAGCGCCCGTAGCACGAGATCGCGCTCGAAAGCGGCATAAAGACGGCCGGCGGCGTCGCGCTGATCGGAATCTTTAGTCACGCGCCAGCTCAAATACAAAATGCCGTCGGCGTTGAGGATCGCCATCAGGCGGCGCACCGAAGGCACGATGTCTGCGTGCGCGAGATGCATGATGACGGTCTCGCATAGCACGTTGTCGAAGCTGTCGTCGGAAATGCCCGCGAGTTCGGGCAAGGCAGCACACTCGAAATTGAGCGCCGGATACCGCGCCCGCGCCTGCGCCAGCAGGCCGTCCGATGGATCGTAGCCAACCGCGGGAAATCCTTGCCCGGCGAGCCACGCCACATCGCGCCCGCTACCGCATCCGATATCCGCTGTCGCGCCCGCCTTGAAGAAACACTTGATGAGCGCGTGCATGTCGGCGGGCGGTGGCTGCGCGTGCCAGTCATGCGCATAGGCCGCGGCGGCGGAGTCATAAGAGGCAAGAGTTTTCGGGTCCATGCTAGGTAGCTAGCAGATAATCGGGCGCGCCCGAAATGGCAGTCCGCATTTTTCAGGAGCGATCAGCGCGCGCGTGGAAATGCCTTCTCATAGTCTTCCGGCTCGAAGCCCACGAGCAATTTCCCATCAATATCCAGCACGGCCGCTTGATCATCGACGGCTGCGCGAGCATCAACGCAATTGCCTTCTTTTCGGTGAGCCCGTTCTTGTCCTTGTCCGGTAGCTTACGGAACGTCGTGCCGACCTTGTTGAGCAGACTTTCCCAACCGGCCTTCTTCAACCATTGCTCGAGCCGGTCACTCTCGATGCCCCTCGCCTTGTAATCGTGAAACGCATACGCGACGCCGCGCTTGTCGAGCCACGCCCGCGCCTTCTTCATCGTGTCGCAATTCTTGATGCCGTAAATCGTGATTAAATTGGCCATGTCACACTTTGATCGTCACTCCCACTCGGTCGATCACGTGAATCTGCGCCGCAAACCGCGAAGCAAATTCCGAAATTTGTTCCATCGAATGGCCAATTTGGGCGCTTCTACCGTTTTCGCCCAGGATGGACGCGCGATTGGCCAATCTGAATGATATTTCTTACCTGCTGAATCGACAAATGTTGCCCGCAGTTTCCACCAATATTTGGAATACTTCTCCATCCCCAAATTGCTCTGGTCCAACACTATCAGGTGAGGTTACGAACCCTCCGTGAGAGTTACACCCGTAACGCTCTCGGGAAATAAAATTGTATCAATATCTCTATCAGCTCCAAGTGGAAGCTTGATATGTGCATGACTCAGAAAGATCGATCGTCGTCCACAATTTCCACATCTAACAACCGCAATCGTTTCAGAAGATAAACTCCGCATGTCCCATTGAAGTGAAACCTCAACTCGTGCGCGATTACGAAAATAAACAAACACAGCGATCAACAATCCAGCAGGTCCTGTAATTGCGCCAATCAATGATGCCCAATCTTTGATTTCCATGAAGTGAACCCCGTCAGTAAGCGCGGACCTTCGATAAATCACTCCCACTCTATCGTGCCCGGCGGCTTGCTGGTCACGTCGTACACCACGCGGTTGACGCCCTTCACTTCGTTGATGATGCGCGTCGCGACACGGCCGAGGAACGCCATGTCGAAGGCATAAAAGTCCGCTGTCATGCCGTCGGTCGATTGCACCGCGCGCAGGCCCACCACGAAATCATACGTGCGTCTGTCGCCCATCACGCCCACGGTTTTCACCGGCAGGATCACGGCAAACGCCTGCCAGATATCGTCGTACAGCCCGGCGCGGCGGATTTCTTCGATGTAGATCTCATCGGCGAGCCTTAAGATTTCGAGCTTCTCAAGCGTGATCTCGCCCGGACAGCGGATGGCGAGTCCCGGCCCCGGAAACGGATGGCGACCGACGAACACGTCGGGCAAGCCAAGCTCGCGGCCGAGCGCGCGCACTTCGTCCTTGAACAATTCGCGCAGCGGCTCGACCAGTTTCATCTTCATGCGCGCGGGCAGCCCGCCGACATTGTGGTGCGATTTGATGGTCACCGAAGGCCCGCCGGTGAACGACACGCTCTCGATCACGTCGGGATAAAGCGTGCCCTGCGCAAGAAAATCAGCGCCGCCGATCTTCTTCGCCTCAGCGTCGAACACATCGATGAACAGCTTGCCAATAGTTTTGCGTTTTTCCTCCGGGTCGGTGACGCCGCCGAGCGCGGAGAGAAATGTCGCGGACGCATCCACGTGGATGAGCGGAATGTTATAATGGCCCTTGAACAGCGCCACCACCTTCTGCGCTTCGCCCAGCCGCAGCAGGCCGTGATCGACAAACACGCAGGTGAGTTGATCGCCGATCGCCTCGTGCAGCAGCACCGCGGCGACCGAACTGTCGACCCCGCCCGACAGCCCGCAGATTACTTTTCCGCGCCCGACCTGCTTGCGAATTTTCTCGATCGCCTCGTCCTTGAATGCGCGCATGGTCCAATCGCCGCGCGCGCTCGCGATTTTGCGCACGAAGTTTCGCAACAGCGCAGCGCCATGCGGCGTGTGCATCACTTCGAGATGAAACTGCGTGGCGTAAAATTTCCGCGCCTCATCCGCGATCATCGCAATCGGCGCGTTCTCAGACGTACCGACAACGCGAAAGCCCTTCGGCAGCGCGGTCACGCGGTCGCCGTGGCTCATCCAGACCGGATAGCGCTCGCCCTTTTTCCACACGCCCTCGAACAGTGCACTGTCCTCGACGATCAGCACCTCGGCGCGGCCGAACTCGCGATGATGCCCGCCCTCGACCGTGCCGCCCAGCTGCGCCGCCATCGCCTGCTCGCCGTAGCAAATGCCGAGCACCGGCACGCCCGCATTGAAAATTTCCTTCGGCGCAAACGGCGCGTTCTTATCGAGCACCGACGCCGGCCCGCCGGAGAGGATCACGGCCTTGGGCTTCATCGCCGCAAAGGCTTCCGCCGCTTTCTGATACGGCACGATTTCGCAATAAACTTTTTCCTCGCGCACCCGGCGCGCGATCAATTGCGTCACCTGCGAGCCGAAATCGACGATGAGAATCTTGTCGTGGGATTGCTTGTCTTGGGGTTCCATAGCGGGTTCTAAACTGACGAAACGAGTCTGTCGAGACCGGCAAAAATCACCCGGATTGCCTCAGCATACTGACAAAAAATCCGTCCGTGTCAGTGCGCCGCGGCGTCATCAACAGCCCCTCCGCGGTCGTGAGCACTGCGCGGCGGAATAAAAAAGCCCGCTCGCCCAGCGCATTGGCGATTTCCGCCGGATTTTCCAAGGAAAAATTGCCCTGCCTTGCAAGAAACGCGCGCACCTGGTCGCCGTTTTCTTCCGCGAACAGCGAACAAGTTACATACGCAATGCGCCCGCCCGGCTTGACCAGCCCCACCGCCTGATCGAGCACCGCGATTTGTTCCTTGCATCGCTGCTCGATCGCGCCGGGCCGCAATCGCCATTTGGCATCCGGATTGCGCCGCCATGTGCCGATGCCCGTGCACGGCGCATCGATCAGCACCAAATCCATACGCCCGGCAAGATCGGCCAGCGCATCGCCGCTCGAACGCGGCGTGCGCACCTGCACATTGCGCGCGCCCGCCCGCTCAAGCCGCGCATGGATCGGCGCGAGCCGGCGCTTGTCGTCGTCGGTGGCAAAAATCTGGCCCTTGTTCTCCATCGCAGCCGCAAGCGCCAGCGTTTTCCCGCCACCGCCCGCGCACAGATCGACCACCTGCTCGCCCGGTTTCGCGCCGGCGAGCAAAGCTGCAAGCTGCGAACCCTCGTCTTGAATTTCGATCAGGCCCTTGATGAAGGCGAACTCCGCATGGATCGCGGGAGATTTCGCCTCGGCCTTGAGTTTGAGGCGCAGCCCGACCGGCGACCAGCGCGTCGGCTCCGGCGCGAGATCGGCAAGCGACTCCGCAGCGGCCTCGCGTTCGCCCTTGAGCGTGTTGACGCGCAGATCGAGCGGCGCGCGCGAGGCAAGCGCCGCACCCTCCTCCGCCCGCTCGTCGCCGAAAGCGCGGGCAAAATGCGCATCGAGCCATTCCGGATAATCGCCGGTGACATGCGGCGGCGCACTGTCGAAATTCGTCGACGCAAGCCGCGCACTCTCGGCCTCCGTCAGTGCAGATGGCGCATAGCCCGTCCCGTCGGCGAGCCGCGCGATCGCGTCGACATCGAGCCCGCGCTCGCGCTTGAGCATGCCAAGCAGGGCCGCGCGCGGCGTGTCGTCGCCCATGATCCACGCAGATGAAGCGCGCCGGCGCAGCGCGTCATAGACCAGTCCCGCGATCCCCGCCCGGTCGCCCGAGCCGGCAAAGCGATGTCCGATCCCCCAATCCTTGAGCGTATCCGCGGCCGGCCGCCGCCGCGCCGCGATGTCGGCGAAGACTTCGATTGCGGCCGCAAGCCGTGCGCCCGGAGTCATCGAACGATCCAGTTCATCAAACGAGCTATCCGTCTCATGGCAAGCCGAGCACAATACGGACCATGAAGATAATCCACATGATGAACAGAGCCAGGCCACCTATGCCGTACAAGATACCCCGGTGTGGTACGTAGTTGCTCGTCACATGCACCGTGGCGTGCGCGATCCGCGTCAGCACGAAAATCCAGGCAAGCACCAAAAATATGTAATCGGCGTGCTGCGTGATGATTTCCAAAATCGTGAGTACATAGAACAGCACCGGCAATTCGAACTGGTTGCGGAATGCATTTGCGCGTGCAAGCGCCGCGGGCGGCCAGGCCGGCTCGCCGAGCGCGATCTCTTGCCAACGAACCTGCTTCCCGCGCAGCGCGGAGGCACGCGCCGTAAACAGCAGGTAACCGACCGCCATGGTCAGCAGGATTTGGACAAACAGCGGCAAAAGGACGTACTGAAAAGACATCGAAGGAACCTCAGGCGATTTTCTGCCACGGCACAGCACCAGACATCAAGTTGTCGGCGTCGAATTGTCGGGGCGCAACCGATGTGTGCCAGTATCCGGCATCGAAGGGAAGCGGCGTTTACGGTCATGACGGAACGCGTGTAAACTTCTTGCGTTGACCTCACCACCGTCGATCCACAGCCGAGACACTGGAATGAAAGATTTTTCCATCGCGCTGATTGGCGGAATTATCGGCATCGTCGCCGGTTTTGCCGCAGGTGCCTTCGCCGGCGCTTTGATTGCCTCGGCAACCCATATGTCGAATTTCGAGGGCGCCGCGGGATACTTCGCGATTCTCATTGGCCTCCTCGGCGCAGTGATCGGCCTCTTTCTCGGCGTGTGGCTCGCATTCCGCTTGCAAGGCAAGCGCAAGAGCATCGGCGCCGTCGTGGCGTATGGCGTTCTCAGCCTCACCACGGCCATCGCGTGCGGCGCCGGTGTCATCATGCTCATGTTGTTTTTCGACGACACCCTCAATCGCGGCAGCTCAAAACCCCAGGCCCTGTTCGAAATCCGTCTGCCGCCGGGCGCGAAAATCACCGATGATCGCCGCGAAGTCGAAATCGAACTGAATACCGATAAAAACTCAGCCTCCGCATATAAGAGCAAAGAGCAATATCAATATAACGACAGCAACCGGCCGGTGATTGCGGGCGGCGTCGAACTCACCTCCCGCACATCGAACCGCATTATCGTGCTGAAGATCAAAGGCGAGCCCGATCGCCTTTTCTCACTCAAGCTTTCCGGCAAGCCCGGCCATTCCGATGCCTACGGCCCGTGGCAGCCGATCGATTGGGTGGCTGATGCCGGTGATCAGCCGCGCAAGGCGACGCCTGCAGATCAGTACGAAATTCGCTATCGCGTGCGCGATGCCAACGTTGAATACAGCCGGCCGATGATCGGGTTCGAGATCAGCCTGCCAACCGCGACGCCGCTCCCCGACGACGTAAAATCCATTGAGGTGAAAACGTTGGAAGGCAACAACGATATGGACGGCGCGATCGATCCTGAAAAGGTCAAACGCGAGAACGACCGCCTCACACTCGGCGGAACCGTACAATTGGCGGGCGAACTTCATTCCCTGATTGCCATCTCGATCCCGAACCAGCCCACGCGGCTTTTCGAAATCAAGCTGCCAGCGTTGATCTGGGTCACGGAGACGATCAGATATGCCACGACTTCACCTGCGGATGAATCGAACCAGACTTTCCGTCCGTGGCAAAATGTCAGTTTCATCCGCGATCCGGGACAGAAGGACATGCGCCCGGCAAAGCCTGAAGACGACGCGAAGTTTCGCTTTTTGCTACGCTGATCACGTCACAGCTTGATGCTGATCCCGGTCTCACGCTCTTCGTCGATGAACGCCGTCAGCCATTTCTTGGCATCGAGCAGCGCCGCCAGCACCGTATCCGCACTGCCGCCGTGATTGAGATTCGCCGTGATCAGCAAACCGCGCGGCCGCAACAGCTTGCGCAGCGTCTCATGCACCGCGGGCACCGGCGTTCCGCCGTCGAAAAACGCGACGTCGTAGGGCCCCACGAGTGTCTTCACCACTTTGGCGAATTCGCCCTCGTGCACGGTGATGCGTTTCGTCACACCAGCGGCGGCGAAATTTTCGCGCGCGAGTTTGATGTGCTCCGGGTCGCGTTCGATCGTGTCGATTTTCGCTTTTGGCGCACCGTTCGCAAACGAAAGCGACGTGTAGCCGAGCGCGCAGCCGAGCTCCAAAATGCGCTTTGCATCCGCCGCACCTGCCAACGCGCTGAGCAGCGGACCGTTGTCATACGGCCACGCACCGCATCCATGCTTCGCGCGATGCTTGAGCGTGGCCTCGCGTATCGGGGCGAAGGGATCGACCGGCGATTTGGCTTTGCTCACGTCCGGCTCGGATAATTCGGGCTCTCGCGCGTGATCGTCACGTCGTGCACGTGGCTCTCGCGCAAACCTGAGCCGGAGATACGGATGAACTCCGCCTTCTTGTGCAACTCTGCGAGATTTGCCGCGCCGACATATCCCATGGCCGCGCGCAAACCCCCAACGAGCTGATGCACCACGGTCGCCACCGAACCCTTATAGGGCACCTGACCCTCGATGCCTTCCGGCACAAGCTTGAGATTGTCCTTGATGTCCTGCTGGAAGTAGCGATCGGCGGATCCGCGCGCCATGGCACTGACCGAACCCATGCCGCGGAAGCTCTTGTATGAGCGGCCCTGCCACAGAAACACCTCGCCAGGCGTCTCGTCGGTGCCCGCGAGCAGCGCGCCGACCATGGCCACGTCGGCCCCTGCAGCGAGCGCCTTGGCGAGATCGCCGGAATACTTGATGCCGCCGTCGGCGATCACCGGCGTGCGTGTTTTCTTGGCCACTTCGACCGCGTCCATGATTGCGGTGAGTTGCGGCACGCCGACGCCAGCGACAATGCGCGTGGTGCAGATCGAGCCGGGCCCGATGCCCACCTTGATCGAGTCCGCGCCTGCATCGATCAGCGCCTTGGCGCCATCGGCGGTCGCGACATTGCCGGCGACGACCTGTACCGCATTCGACAGCCGCTTGATGCGCGTCACCGCCGTGAGCACATGCTTCGAATGCCCGTGCGCGGTATCGACCACGACTAGATCGACTCCCGCCTCGATCAGCAGCTCCGAGCGCTTGAAACCGGTGTCGCCGACGGTGGTGGCGGCCGCCACGCGCAAACGCCCCTGCTCATCCTTGCATGCGTTCGGGTTCGCCACCGCTTTTTCGATGTCCTTCACCGTGATTAGCCCGACGCAGCGATATTTGGAATCGACCACCAACAGTTTTTCGATGCGGTGCTGATGCAGCAGCCGCTTTGCCTCGTCCTGGCCGACGCCTTCACGCACGGTCACGAGCTTGTCCTTGGTCATCAGCTCGGCGACCCTCTGGCGCGGGTCTTTGGCAAAGCGCACGTCGCGGTTGGTCAGAATGCCGACCAGCTTGCCGGGACCGTTGCCGCCGTTCTCGACCACCGGAATGCCGGAGATGTTGTGCTCCTTGCGCAGCGCGAGCGCGTCGGCAAGCGTCGCCTCCGGGCCGATGGTGATCGGGTTGACCACCATACCCGACTCGAACCGTTTGACCTGCCGCACTTGTGCTGCCTGAATTTCCGGATCGAGATTGCGATGAACCACGCCGATGCCGCCGGCCTGCGCCATGGCGATCGCCATCTTGGCTTCGGTCACCGTATCCATGGCCGAGGCGACAACCGGAATATTGAGCGATATCTCACGAGTGATCTGGGTGCGCACGTCCACCTCGGAGGGCAGCACGTCAGATAGCCCCGGCAGGAGCAACACGTCGTCGTAGGTGAGAGCTTCGCGGGGATTCGAATTATTCTTCGCGGCCATCGCCAATCCATTCCGCCCGCGCGCGGGCTCATGCGGCCCGCCGAATGACGGATGATCGGATTTTCGCGAGGGATTGAGTGTCCCTCGCCCGACTGGGGCGGCCCGCTTTGGGTTGACGACGGTCGATAGCATGCTCTTCCAGAGATTCATAGGGTATTTGCCGCCAATTTGCCCATCCACGCCCCTATTATGCCCCTCCGAAATATCGAGTCGCGCTGCCAAGAAGAAAACATGACCAAAGACCGCCTTGTCCCCCTGATCGTGGCCGTGGCGCTGTTCATGGAGAACATGGATTCGACCGTAATCGCCACGTCGTTGCCGGCGATCGCCACCGACATTGGGACAAACCCGCTCACGCTCAAGCTCGCGGTCACCTCATATCTGCTTTCGCTCGCGGTCTTCATCCCGATGAGCGGCTGGACCGCCGACCGCTTCGGTGCACGCACCGTGTTTCGCGCAGCCATCGCGGTATTCGTGCTCGGCTCGATCGGATGTGCGTTGTCGGGATCGCTCACAAGTTTCGTCGTCGCCCGCATCGTGCAAGGTATGGGCGGCGCGATGATGACCCCGGTCGGACGCCTCGTACTGGTGCGCTCCATCGATCGCCGCGCCCTGATCAACGCCATGGCCTGGGTGTCGATGCCGGCGATGATTGGACCCCTCCTCGGCCCCCCGCTAGGCGGTTTCATCACCACTTACGCCAGTTGGCATTGGATCTTCCTCATCAACGTGCCAATGGGAATTGCCGGCATAGTGCTCGTGACGCGCTACATCGACGACGTCCGGGCCGAGAAGCGTGAGCGCTTCGATCTCATCGGCATGCTGCTTTCGGGACTGGCCGTCGCAGGCCTGACGTTCGGATTATCGGTTGCGGGGTTCGATCTCGTGCCCTGGTATGTTGTGGTCGGCTTGATCGGGAGCGGCGCCATTGCTCTCTGGCTGTATCTTGCCCACGCCCGGCGCACGCCCGAACCCATTATCGATTTCAGTCTGCTCAGCTTGCCGACGTTTCGCGCGAGCGTTGTCGGCGGTTTCTTGTTCCGCATCGGCGTCGGAGCGATGCCTTTCCTGCTTCCTCTGCTGCTTCAGGTCGGATTTAATCTTACACCTTTCCATTCCGGCCTGATCACGTTTTCCTCCACGGCCGGCGCACTGTTCATGAAGGCCGCCGCTCCTCGCGTACTCAAGCGCTTTGGCTTTCGCAACGTGCTCACCATCAATGCGGTGCTGAGCGGATTGTTCATCGCCGCTTGCGGCGCATTCACCATTGCAACGCCGTTTGCGATCATGATCGTTGTCCTGATTGTCGGCGGATTCTTCCGTTCCCTGCAATTTACCGCCGTCAATGTGCTCGCTTATGCCGAAGTGCCCGCCCAACGCATGAGCCGCGCGACCTCGCTCACCGCGGTCGGCCAGCAGATGTCGCTCGCAAGCGGCGTCGCGATCGGCGCGCTGGTCGTAGAGACAGTCATGCGTATTAAGGACCAGGCAACCATCACGGCCGCGGATTTTCCGCCTGCCTTTCTTGTGGTTGGATTGATCGCCACCATTTCGGCGCTAATCTTCGCAAGGCTTTCCGTTCACGCCGGCGCGGAAATGGCCAACCGCCTGCCGCCGCCGACCACGGATCCCCGGCCAGAGTAAGGATTAAGAGAAAGATACGCGGGCGCCTGGGGAGACCCGTGGCGATGCTTTCTTGCGCCGCAACGAAATCGATCGCGCCATCGTCGATTTCAAGAAAGCGCTGGAGATCAATCCGACCTTGCAAAGCACGTACAATAGCCTGCGCGAGATGGGCGTAATGCCTTGAATTACACGCGCCCCCTAAACCCCGTCGCCAGCACATAAAGCTCCGCCGAATCCGAGCGGCTCGCGGCCGGCTTCACGTGCTTCACGCTCTCGAATTCGCGTTTGAGCACGGTGAGCAGCGCGCGTTCCGTCCCCCCTTGCAGCACTTTGGAAAGGAACGCACCGCCGGGCTTGAGCACCTCGCGCGCAAACTCTGCCGCGGTCTCGACCAGCGCCATGATCTTGATGTGATCGGTCTGCCGGTGCCCCGTCGCGTTCGCAGCCATATCCGAGAGCACCACATCGGCCGCGCCGCCAAGCATCGCCTTGAGCTTCTCTGGCGCGCTCGGATCGAGAAAATCGAGGTGCAAAAATTCCACTCCAGGCAGCGGCTCCATC
Organism: Hyphomicrobiales bacterium; assembly: GCA_003169835.1. GTDB lineage: Bacteria > Pseudomonadota > Alphaproteobacteria > Rhizobiales > Xanthobacteraceae > PNAI01. Next base: position 95,019 of record PNAI01000020.1, read on the forward strand.
TCCAGCACATCGATCGCAACCACGCGGCCTTTGGCGCCCACACGGGCCGCCGCCACCTGGCTCCAGCCGCCGGGCGCAGCGCCGAGATCGACGACGCGCCCGCCACCCTTCAGGAAATGATGCTTGTCGTCGATCTCGGAAAGCTTGAACGCCGCGCGCGAGCGAAATCCTTCGCGCTTGGCGCGAGCCACATACGGATCGTTGAGCTGACGTCGAAGCCACAACTGCGATGAATGCGAAAGACTCCTGGCGTTCTTGAGCCGAACTTTAAGCGGACGTTTTTCGCGATCGGCACTCATGTGCCTGCGCCCTCATTCGCGGAAGGACCCCACACTTTATCCTCCCGCATCATCTGCACCAGCATGCCCTCGCGCAGACCCCGGTCGGCGACGCGCAGCCGCTCGCACGGAAACGCACGGCGGATCGCATCGAGAATGGCACAACCGGCCAGCACGAGATCGGCGCGGTCCGCACCGATGCACGGATTGGCGACACGGCCCTCGTACGACATCGCCAGCAACCGCTCCACGACGCCGGTCACCTCGCCATCGCTCATCCAGCAGCCATCGACATACCGCCGTTCATAGCGCGGCAATTCGAGATGCACACCGGCGATCGTCGTCACCGTGCCCGATGTGCCGAGCAGATGCAAACCTTCAAGCCCGCCACCTTGCTCGGCCTTGAAGCGATCGACATAAGCGGAAACCTCCGCAATCATTGTTTCATAAAGTTCCCGGCTCACGTTAACGCCGCCGTGCCGCTCGGCCAACGTCACGACGCCAACCGGCAGCGATGCCCAGCCGCGGATTTCCGGTTGCGGCGGGCCGTGCGCAATGGGGTGCGAGCGATCGAGCCGCACCAGTTCCGACGAGCCGCCGCCAATGTCGAAAAGAATGACTCCCGCGGCGGCCGGATCGATCAGTGGCGTGCAACCGGTCGCTGCCAGGCACGCTTCAGTCTCGCGATCGATGATCTCGAGCTCGATGCCGACCTCCTCGCGCACGCGGCTCAAAAATTCGCGGCCGTTTTCGGCCAAGCGGCACGCTTCGGTCGCAATCAACCGAGAACGGGTCACGCCGCGGTTTTTCAATTTGCTGCGGCACACGCGCAGCGCCTCGACCGCACGCAGGATCGCCACTTCGCTCAACCGTCCCGAAGCGGTAATGCCCTCGCCCAAGCGGATGATACGCGAGAACGCGTCGATGACGCGGAAGCTGTCGCGCGTGGCGCGCGCCACCAATAGCCGGCAATTGTTGGTGCCGAGATCGAGCGCGGCATAGGTCGGACCTGAAACGTCCGCGCCGCCCATATCGCCTTCGCGACGCGGACGATGATACGGCGACCGCCGACCCCGCCGGCGACGATGCGCGCGGTCAGCAACGGGGTCGAGGCCGGTCGCCCGGGCCTCGTCGTCCATCGAATTCCTTTCCCCGCGCCGAAGCCCCTTGGACTCGACGGCGCGTCGGATGATCCCAAATCCCGCAAAGTCTAGCAGCCACAGCGCGATGCGCAACTCAGGACAGCAGGATCGGCATGGCCCAAGCGCCCGGTTGTTCTTGTGGAACCGAGCCCGCTTCGATATTTGATATCCAACGTTAATCCTTGCTCGCATGACCGGCAGCAATGCCCGGCCATCAAAATGAAATTGAATACGACTCTAAATAGGGCCCTTTCCTGGCCCACCGGAACGTCATGAACATTCAAGACCCCTCTACCGCCCGCACAACAAAATTCGGCATCGGTCAGCCGGTATTGCGCACCGAAGATCCAAAACTCCTGCGCGGCGAAGGCCGCTACACCGACGACATTAACCTGCCCGGACAGGCCTACGCGGCGATCGTGCGCAGCCGTCATGCCCACGGCATCATCCGCTCGATCGACACCGACACCGCGCGCAAAATGCCCGGCGTGCTCGCGGTCTACACCGGCGCCGATATCGCGCAATACGGCCCGCTCAAATCCAATCTTCCATTCAAGAGCCGCGACGGCTCCGACATGAAAAAGCCACGCCGCCAGGCGCTGCCCTCCGATAAGGTGCGCTTCGTCGGCGATCCCGTCGCTTGCGTCGTCGCCGAGAGCTTTCAGCAGGCCAAGGATGCCGCCGAAGCGGTCACGGTCGAGATCGATCCGCTTCCGGCGGTGACCAATCCCGGCGAGGCGGTGCGCGCCGGCGCCCCGGCGCTCTACGACGACGCGCCCGGCAACATTGCGCTCGATTTTCATTACGGCGATGCGAACAAGGTTGCGGCCGCCTTCGCGGGCGCAAAGCATGCGGTCAAGGTCAAGCTGATCAACAGCCGCATGATCGTCAACGCCATCGAGCCGCGCGCGGCCATCGGCATCTACGACAGCACGAAGGAACGCTTCACGCTCCACACCTGTAGCCAGGGCGTGATGGGACTGCGCGCGGGCCTCTCCGAAATTCTCGGCGTGACGCCGGATAAACTGCGCGTGCTCACCGACAACGTCGGCGGCTCGTTCGGCATGAAGGCGCAGCCCTATCCGGAGCAGGTGTGCGTGCTGCACGCCGCGCGCGCGCTCGGCCGGCCGGTAAAATGGAACGACGAACGCTCGTCGAGTTTTCTGTCCGACAACCATGGCCGCGACCACGAGCAGACCGCCGAACTCGCGCTCGATGACGCGGGACATTTCCTGGCGCTACGGCTCACCGGCTACGGCAACCTCGGCGGCTACATGGGCGCCATGGCACCGCAGCCGCCGACCCTCAATGTCGTGCGCAACGTCATCAGCCTCTACCGCACGCCGCTGATGGAAGTTTCCACCAAATGCGTCTTCACCAACACGTCGTTCGTAAGCCCCTATCGCGGCGCCGGCCGGCCCGAGGGCAATTATTTTATGGAGCGGCTGATCGATTATGCAGCCGCCGTCACCGGCATCGATCGCATTGAGCTGCGCCGCCGCAATCAAATTCGTCCGCGCGAAATGCCCTACAAGGCCGCGTCCGGCTCCACCTATGACAGCGGCGACTTTCCGGTGATTCTTAAAGAAGCGCTCGAAGTCTCCGACTGGAAAGGCTTCAATCAGCGCAAGCGCGAGAGCAAGAAGCGCGGCTTGCTGCGCGGCATCGGGCTTGGCTGTTATCTCGAAGTCACCGCACCCCCCAACAAGGAAATGGGCGGCATCCGCTTCGAGCCCGACGGCAACGTCACGATCGTTACCGGCACGCTCGACTACGGCCAGGGCCACGCCACACCTTTTGCCCAGGTGCTCAGCGAGAAACTCGGCATTCCCTTTGAGCGCATCCGCTTAGTGCAGGGCGACAGCGATCAATTGCTCGCAGGCGGCGGCACCGGCGGCTCGCGCTCCATGATGAATTCAGGCACCGCCATCGTCGAAGCCAGTGCAAAAGTCATCGAGCAAGGCAAAACCATCGCCTCGCACGCGCTCGAAGCTTCCGTTGGCGATATCGAATTCGCCAACGGCCGCTTCGTGGTCGCCGGCACCGACCGCGCCATCTCGATCATGGAACTCGCCGACAAGCTTCGCGCAGGGATGCAGCTTCCGCCCGGCACACCCACGTCGCTCGACGTGCGCCATGTGAGCGAAGGCGTGCCGGCCGCCTACCCCAACGGTTGTCACGTGGCCGAGATCGAGCTCGATCCCGCGACCGGGCAGATCGAGGTGATGAAGTACTCCTCCGTCAACGATTTCGGCAACATCATCAATCCGCTGATGGTCAACGGCCAAGTGCACGGCGGCGTGTTGCAAGGCATTGGCCAAGCGCTGCTTGAACGCACGGTCTATGACGACGAAGGCCAGCTCTTGAGCGGCTCCTACATGGACTACACCATGCCGCGCGCGCATAACGCGCCGGATTTCACTGTCGTGAGCCATCCGGTGCCTGCAAAAACCAATCCGCTCGGCGTCAAAGGCTGCGGCGAAGCCGGCTGCGCGGGCGGGCTCGCCTCAGTGATGAACGCTGTTGTCGACGCGCTCTCGGTCTACGGCATCAAGCACATCGACATGCCGGCGACGCCCGAGCGCGTGTGGCAGGCGATCCGCGAGGCGCAGAACAAGCAATGAGCATAGCCTTGCAGCAAACACGTTTCACCCTCCCCTGGAGGGGAAGGGTCGCGAGCGGAGCGAGCGGGGTGGGGTGAATTATTTTATCGTAAACGTCACCCCACCCCGACCGCCTTCGCTTCGCTGCGGCGGTCGACCCTCCCCCTCCAGGGGAGGGTGAGGCGCGCAAGTGGCAACGACAAAGAACACACCGATGACTGAAGCCACCGATCGCACATTCGCGGCCACACGCCGTGCAAGCGATACAAGATTGATCGCAAGTGTGAGCGCGGCGCATTTCGTCAGCCATTTCTACATGCTGGTGCTGCCACCGCTGTTTGGCTTTGTGCGCGCCGACTATGCCGTGAGCTACACCGAGCTCGGTCTGGCGCTCACGGTCTTGAATGTCGTCTCCGCCGTGCTCCAGACCCCGGCCGGATTTCTGGTCGATCGCATCGACGCACGACTGGTGTTGATCGCAGGCCTGCTGTTCGGTGCAGTCGGCTATGCGCTCGCGGCTTTCGTCGATTCTTTTTGGGTGCTGATCCTGGGCTTCGCCCTCATCGGCGTCGGCAACACCGTCTATCATCCGGCCGATTATGCGCTGCTCTCCCACCGCGTCTCGCCCGAACGCATGAGCCAAGCCTATTCCATCCACACCTTTTCCGGAATGCTCGGCAGCGCCGCCACGCCGATCAGCGTGCTGCTGCTGCACAGCCTGTTCGGCTGGCGTGGCGCGTTTTTTGGCGCGGCGATCCTCGGCTTTGTGACGGCGGCGATTTTGTTCATGCAGCGCGATACTCCGTCCGAGCAGCCATCGGCAAAGCCCCACACCGCGGCCGACACGGAGGCCTCGTGGCGATTGCTGCTCTCGCACCCGATTCTGATGAGCTTGTTGTTTTTCATGCTGCTGTCGATCGCCAACGGCGGCTTGCAGAATTATTCGGTCGTTGCGTTTGGCGCGCTCTACGGCACGGCTCCGATCACCGCCAATACGGCGCTCACAGGCAACCTGCTGTTGAGCGCGATCGGCGTGCTGGCCGGCGGCTGGATCACCGGCCGCACAACGCGGCACGGAATGGTCGCAGCGCTCGGGCTCGCCGCCTCCGCACTTGCGATCATACTGCTTGGTTTCGCTGACCCCAGCGCCTTTCTGCTCATCGCGATCATGTCGCTCGCAGGCCTGTGCAGCGGCATCGTCATGCCCTCGCGCGACATGCTGGTGCGCGCGGTCACCCCGCCAGGCGCGTTCGGCAAGGTCTTCGGCTTCGTCACCAACGGTTTCAACATCGCCGGCATCGCTTCGCCACTGATCTTCGGTGCGCTGATGGATCACGGCGCACCGCGCGCGGTATTTCTGCTCGTTGGCGTCTGCTCGCTGCTCGCACTTGCCGCCGTAGCACTGACGCCGCGCCGGCAAATCAAGACTTGAGGCAGGAGACTTCGGACATGGGCGACACCTATGGCGTAGTGAAGGTGGCGGCGGTGCAGGCCGCATCTGTCTTCCTCGATCGCGAAGGCTCGACCGATAAAGCCTCCCGCCTGATCCGTGAAGCAGGCCAAAACGGCGCGCGCGTCATCGCGTTTCCCGAGGGCTTCATTCCCGCGCACCCGGTCTGGTACCACCATCATGCTGCGACCGCTGCCATCGCCAACAAGCTCGCCGTTGAGCTGTTCAAGAATTCGGTCGAAATACCGGGCCCCGAGATTGACGCGCTCTGCGCGGCGGCAAAGAGCGCCAACGCCTATGTCGTGATCGGCGTATGCGAAAAAATCCCCAACACCACTGGAACCATGTTCAACACGCAGCTTTACATCGGCCCCGACGGCACGCTCATCCGCAAACACCAGAAGATCATGCCGACCGTCGGCGAACGGCTCGTGCACATGGGCGGTTACGGCGATACCTTCGGCGCCTTCCAGAGCGAATTCGGCCCGATGTCGGGGTTGATCTGCGGCGAGAACTCAAATCCGCTTGCGGTGTTCGCACTCATCGCCGAAGGCACCCGCATCCACGTCATGAGCTGGCCCAATCACTTTCCCACCAGCGGCGACCCGCTGCGCAACCGGGTGGCCATCGACTCGCAGGCCTTCGCACAAATGAGTAAAGCCTTCGTCGTTTCCGCCTGCGGCACGGTCGATGAGCGCATGATCGAGATGCTACAGGCCGGACCTGCAGCCGAAAAATTCCTTCGCAATCCGGATTGCTGCGGCGGCTCCCTTATCGTCGATCCACTGGCGCGCATCATCGCCGGCCCGATGGGAGCCGAGGAAGGTATCCTCTACGCCGACTGCGATCTGGATCTCGCCATCCAGATGAAGCTGCGCCACGACTTCGCCGGCCACTACAATCGTCCCGATATTTTTCAGCTTCACATCAACCGCGCCGCGCCGCAGCTCTATCATGTGCACAACGATCCATTAGCGCTACCCGGCGCCGTGAGTGACGCCTTGCCGGCTTCGCCCGCGCGCCTCACGCCGCCGGTCGATGAATGAATTTCGATTTCGCACATGCGCACGCTCCAACACAGCGATTGAATCATGGACGTCTTTGAAGCCATCGACTCCCGCATCTCCTGCCGTGCCTTCCTCGACCGGCCGGTCGATCAGAAGATCGTCCGCGATTTGCTTCAGCGCGCGGCACGTGCGGCCTCCGGCGGCAATCTGCAATCCTGGAACGTCTATGCGCTCACCGGTGCGCCGCTCGCCGCGTTCAAGAAGATCGTGGTCGGTCGCATCGCGAATGAAGATCCGCGCCACACCAAGTCGGAATACCCGATCTATCCCGATCCGATGTTCGGAGCCTACAAGGAGCGCCGCGAAGATCATGGGATCCAGCTTTACGGCTCACTCGGCATCGACCGCAACGACGCCGCAGCACGTCTCGTCCAATACAAGAAGAATTTCGAGTTCTTCGACGCGCCTGTCGCGCTCTTCCTTACCATCGATCGCCGGCTCGGCCCCGGCCAATGGGCCGATCTCGGCGGCTACATTCACGCGCTTGCTTTCCTCGCGCGCGGCTATGGCCTTGACACCTGTCCGCAGGAAGCTTGGGCGCGGCTCTACGACACCGTGGGCGATTTCATAAAAATCCCGTCCAACCAGATGCTGTTCTGCGGAATGGCCATTGGCTACGGCGACCGCAAGCACAAGGCCAACGATTTCCGCTCCCCGCGCGCCGAACTCCACGAGTTTTGCACGTTCTTCGGCTTCGATTGAGCGCCCCCTTCCGCCGCCGCAGGCCCAGATGTAGCCTCGTTGGATAAGCGTCCTGCCTTTTGAACAAGGACGCGTTTCGGGGAGACATCATGAAACGCTTGGCAATCTGCACTATCGCGATTTTATTGGCGGCGATCACAACCGCCCCGGCACAGCGCGCCCCGTTCAACAGCGCCGGCATCACGATGGGACACTGGCATCTCAACTCGCGCGACGTTGAGGCCAACAAGAAGATTTTCGTGGCACTCGGCGGCGTCGCTGCAAAGCCAGGCGATTTCGACATCGTGAAGTTTCCCGACGTCGTCGTGTTCCTTCATCTGCGCGCGGGCTCTGCGCCATCGACTGGCGGCTCCCAAGGCTCGGTGATCGACCACGTCGGCTTCTATGTTCAGAATGTGCAAACCGCGATTACCAAGTGGAAGGCTGCGGGTGTGCAAATCCAGCCTGGCAACAAAGGCCGCACGGATCAGGCTTTCATCTTTACCGCTGATGCTTTGAAAATCGAGATTTTGGAAGACAAGACTCAGACGGTACCGATCAGACATCATCACGTGCATTACTACGTGCCGGAATCCGACATCGAAAAAATCCAGGCCTGGTACATCAAGCACTTCGACGCGAAGCCGGGCACGCGGGCCGGTACGGGGGTGCTATACAAGAACGCCAACATCCCGGGCGCAGAGCTGACGTTCTCCAAGACCGACAAGTCGGCCGTCCCGACGCTCGGGCGCGTGCTCGATCACGTCGGGTTCGACGTAAAGAGCATGGATGAGACCGTGAAGAAGCTTGAAGCCGCCGACATCAAGCTCGATCGGCCCGTGGTGACTCAGCCCAACGGCGGAAAATTGACGTTCATCCACGACCCGTGGGGCGCATCGATCGAGCTGAACGAACGGCCCAATCCGCTGTAAACCTGGGCCGGCGGCCCGGCCTGGGTCTCCCGACCTATGCCTTTTGGGCATAGCGCAATCGTTCCGTAACGCTGCTGTAGCATGGTATGATCGGCGTAAATCGGATGACCTATCCGCAGGAGATTCTGCGATGAACTTACAAACGCTCGGATACATCGGGGTCCGCACCCGCAACATCGACGACTGGGCGAGCTATGCCGGCCGCTTCCTCGGCATGCAGCTTGTCGATAAAAGCCAATCGACGCTCTCCTTCCGCATGGACGATCGCAAGCAGCGGCTCGTTGTGAACGCGGCGGAAGACGACGGCCCCGGCTTCTACGGCTGGGAAGTCGCCGACGCCCGCGCGCTCGATGCGCTCAGCGGACACCTTGAGAAAAACAAAGTGCAGGTGGCACGCGGATCGCGCGCTCTCGCCGACGAGCGCCACGTGAAAGACCTGATCGTGTTCCACGATCCGGTCGGCAACCGCGTCGAGGTGTTCCACGGCGCCGAAACCGCGACCGACGCGTTCAAGCCGGGCCGCTCGATCTCCGGCTTCCGCACCGGCCCGCTCGGCATGGGCCACGCAGTCCTCAACGTCGAGCGCATCGACGATGTGATCCCTTTCTATCGCGACATTCTCGGCTTCAAGCTCAGCGATTATATCCTAAAACCCTTCAAGGCATATTTCTTTCACATTAATCCGCGCCATCACAGCCTGGCCTTCATCGAAGCCGGCAAGAACGGCATCCATCATCTGATGGTCGAAACCTTCATGCTCGACGACGTCGGCCAAGCGTACGATCTGGCGCTGCGCAAGCCCGAGATGATCGGCACCACGCTCGGCCGCCATGTCAACGACGAGGTGACGTCGTTCTATTCCTGGTCGCCTTCGAAGTTCTTGTTCGAATACGGCTGGGGCGGTCGCAGCGTCGATCCCGCGACATGGACGTCGCACGAACGCACCGAAGGCCCGAGCCTATGGGGCCACGACCGCTCCTGGCTCACGCTGGAAGGCCGCGAGCAGGCGCGCGACATACGAATGCGCATCGCAGAAGAAGGCGTACGCGTCCCCCTCAACGTGATGGACGGCAACTACACACGCGCGCGCGATGTCTGCGCGTGGTGGAACGAAAACGTCACGACCCGAAAGATCGGCTAGCGCGCCATGGATGCGAAAACCAACAATGGCGCGACGCACTCTAACTCCGCGCCGCCCAATTCTACCCCCGCGATGGAATGGCCGGCCGGCGTGCTCACCCGTATTCCTTTTTGGGTCTATCAGTCGCCCGAGCTCTACGCGCAGGAACAGCACCGCGTCTATGAAGGGCCGATTTGGAATTATCTCTGCCTCGAATGCGAAGTGGCAAAGCCCGGCGATTACCGCACCACGTTCTTAGGCTCAATGCCGGTCGTGGTCGCGCGCGATTACGACAACGAGATTTATGCCTTCGAGAATCGTTGCGCGCATCGCGGCGCACTCATCGCATTAGATGGCGGCGGCCATGCGCGCGATTTCACCTGCGTCTATCACGCCTGGAATTACGACCTCAAAGGCAACCTCAAGGGCGTCGCCTTCGAGGACGGCGTCGCCGGCAAAGGCGGCATGGGCAAGACTTTTTGCCGCGCCGACCACGGCCCGCGCAAGCTGCGCATCGCGATCTTCTGCGGCCTGGTATTCGGCAGCCTGAGTGACGACGTGCCGCCGATCGAGGAATATCTCGGCGACGAGATCGCACGCCGCATCGCGCGCGTCCTGCATAAGCCACTGGTCGTGATCGGCCGCTTCACGCAGATGCTGCCCAACAACTGGAAGCTCTATTTCGAGAACGTGAAGGACACCTATCACGCAAGTCTGCTGCACACGTTCTTCACCACCTTCAAGATCAATCGTCTCTCCCAGCGCGGCGGCCTGGTGATCGACGAGAGCGGCGGCCACCATGCCAGCTTCGCCATGATCGACCCGACCGTGACCGGCGGCGACTACGCCCAAGCCGGATTGCGCTCGGAAAACGAGGACCTCACGCTCACGGACAAGAGTCTCGTGGCCTTCGAGGACGAATTCCACGACGGCTGCTCGCTGCAGATTCTCACGGTGTTCCCGGGGCTCGTGGTGCAACAGATCCAGAATGCGCTCGCCGTGCGCCAGGTTCTGCCGAAGGGACAACATTCCACCGCGCTCAACTGGACCTACATCGGCTTTGCCGACGACACGCCCGACCTGCGCCGCGCGCGCCTGCGGCAAGGCAACCTCGCCGGCCCCGCGGGCTATGTCTCCATGGAAGACGGTGCAGTCGGCGGTTTCGTCCAGCGCGGCATCGCCGCTGCCGCTAATGAGCGCGCGGTGGTGGAAATGGGCGGCGGAGGCACCACCAACGAAGGCACGCGCGCGACCGAAGCCTCCGTGCGCGGTTTCTGGAAAGCCTATCGCGCGAACATGGGAATCTGAAGATGGCTGCGGCGATCACTCTCGACCGCATCATCGCGGTGCAGGCGGCGTATGTCCGCTGCATCGACTCCGGTGAGCTGGAATCCTGGCCGGATTTTTTCACCGACGACTGTCTCTATAAGGTTACCACCGCCGAGAACCACAAGCTGGGCTTCGAAGCCGGCATCATCTATGCCGATACGAAAAATATGCTGATCGACCGCATCGTCTCGCTGCGGCAGGCCAACATTTATGAGAAGCAGACCTACCGCCACATCCTCGGCCTGCCCACGATCCTGGCAAACGGTGGCAACGAGGTAGAATGCGAAACGCCCTTCTTCGTCGCACGCATCATGCACGACGGCCAGACCGACGTGTTCGCCACCGGCCGTTATCTCGACACCTGCCGCCACGCCGGCAACGATCTCAAATTCGCCCGCAAGATTGTCGTGTGCGATTCCTCGCGCATCGACACCCTGATGGCAATCCCGCTTTAAGAAATCTCACATGACACTTGATCTACCATTGAACAACCAAGTCACGGACCACCAATCGGCGCTCGCCTGGACTTACAGCCTCTATGCGGGCGTCTTTGCGTTCCTATTTTCGATTTTGATCTTCTCACCGCTCTCGGGTGTGCCATTCGCAGCGATTGCCGGCGTGAGCGCAGTTATATGCGCGCGCATCGCCGGCTGGATTGCGTCCTATTTTAGCCGGAGCGGATATGGCCTCGTCGCCTGCGTCATCACCGCATTCCTATTTCCAATGGTGCCACCCCTCTTTGTGATTTTTGGCGTCGTGGAAGAGCGCCTGATCGAACCCTCGTCCAGCATAACAATCCTTGAATATGCCAAGCTATGCGTCATCTACTATCTCCTCGGCATCATATACGCAGCGCCGGCAGCTTTCGTGGCGATCCTCAGTTATAACCTGGCGCTTGCTGCCGTTCGCAGAATGCAATGGCTCGCCGTCCAGCAGCGATGGATATGATTAGCTTCGGCAGTAGCCAAATGTGTCGCTCATTGCGGGCACAACAATGAGTTTCACGGTCTCCGTTGAAAACAGTGCGATAAAATTCCCCTGTGAGCGGGGCGAGACGGTGCTCAACGCCGCGCAGCGTGCCGGCTACGAACTCCCCTACTCCTGCCGCAAGGGCGTCTGCGGCACCTGCAAATGCAGGCTCGTCTCAGGCGAGATGCGCGCCTATTCCGGTGACACTCTGACGGAACAAGAACGCGCCACCGGGCAAGTGCTGCTCTGTCAGGCGCGTCCGCGCTCCGACCTCGTGATCGCGCCGCGCAAAATCAAGAAGATCGATCCGTTCGCCCGCCGCACTCTTACGGCAAGAGTATTCCGCATCGTGCGCGTGGCCGACGATGTCACCTTCGTACACCTGCGTTTTCCCGCCGGCATCCGCGTCCATTTCAAGGCCGGGCAGAATCTCGAAGTGATCCTGCCCGATTGCGAGCGGCGAAATTTTTCCATGGCCAACGCGCCGCACGAAAGCGACGGCGTACAGCTCCACATTCGCCACGTGCCGAATGGCGTCTTCACCGGCTATGTGTACAACGAGCTCAAGCGCGGCGACCTCATGCGCGTCGAGCTTCCCTTCGGCGACTTCGCAATGCGCGAAAGCGGCAAGCCGATCCTGTTCGTGGCTGGAAGCACCGGCTTTGCCCCGATCAAATCCATCATCGAGGATACGCTGCGCAAAGATTCGCAACGCCAGATGACGCTCTACTGGGGTGCGCGCACAAAACGCGGCCTCTACTCCGAATTGCCCCGCAAGTGGCAAACGGAAAACCCTCACTTCTCTTACGTGCCGGTTCTCTCCGACACGCCCGAAGCGGGAACGCGCAGCGGTCTCGTTCACGCGGCCGTGCTCGCCGATCATCGCTCGCTCGCTCCTTTCCAGGCCTACGTCTGCGGCCCGCCTGTGATGACATCGGCCGCCAAGCGCGATTTCATCGCCGCAGGCCTGCCCGAGCAGGATTTCTTCGTCGATGCCTTCACCACGCGCGCAGATGAGCCCCCCGCCCCCGCGCATTGACAAGACCCGCGGCGGCCCGGAAGGATGCCGCCCTGAAGACGCCAGCACGGGGAGTTCCATGGAAAAGAAACCAGTTAGACGCATCGTCACCGGCCATGACGCCGACGGCAAGGCCGTGATCCTGCACGACGGCGCGACGCCCTACGTCGGCCAACGCGGCGAAGGCAATGTGATTTCACTGTGCTGGATCACCAACGAGTCGCCGGTCGATCTCTCCCACGCGCGCGACCAAGCCAGCCAGAAGACCGGCGTGCCGCCGCCGCGCAACGGCTCGATCTGCCGCGTCGTCGATTTCGCGCCGTACAACGGTGAAACACCAAAAGGCGTCGACCACCACGAAATCCTCAAGCAGATGGGCATCGATCCCGCGACTCAAGGGCACATGCGCCACATATTCACCCACCGCACCCGCTCGATCGACTACGCCATCGTGCTGGAGGGCGAGATCGACATGCTACTCGACGACACGGAAGTACACTGCAAGGCCGGCGATATTTTGGTGCAACAAGGCACCAACCACGCTTGGGTCAACAACAGCGGAAAGCCCTGCCGCATCTGCTTCGTACTGATCGACTCCCACGACCCGCCCGCGTGGAAAAAAAACTGGAAGCCAAAGAAGTAATCCCGATCGCACCCACCAACGGCCGTCATCCTGAGGTGCTCGGCCACCGATCTCGGGCTTACCCGAGATCGGCATTCCAATGCGCAAGTCGGCTGTAGCCGACTTGCGTGGCCGAGCCTCGAAGGATGAACGACCACGAACGAGCCGTCGCCCTTCGAGGCTCGCTTCGCTCGCACCTCAGGGTGGCATTATGAGCCAGCAGCTGTAGCCCTCACTCCGCCTTCCACGGAATGACCTTGCGCTCGATCTCTTGAAAAATCGCCGAGATGATCAGGCCGATAATTCCCACCGTGACGATGCCGACGAACATCACATCGACGCGCAACAGCTCCCACGAGTTCCAGATCAAATAACCAATGCCGCTTTTTGTTGCGACGAATTCGGAAGCCACCAGCACGATGAACGACACCGCAAGCGCAATGCGTAATCCTGCGAAGATCATCGGCAGCGCACCGAAGAATACGATTCGCCGGAACATGACGGATTGGCTCGCGCCGTAGTTCTTTGCCACGTCCCAATAGATTTTTTCGATGTTTGCAGCACCCACATAGGTGTTCACGATCAACGGAAAAAACACCGCGATCGCCACCAACGCAATCTTGGACGCATCGCCAAAACCGAACGCCAGCAGCAGCAGCGGCATCAGCGCGATCTTCGGGATCGGGAACAACGCGGCGATCAGCGGATCGAAGAAGATACGCACCGGCCGAAACATCGCCATGAGCAGCCCGATCGTAATCCCCGGCACAACGCCAATAACAAAACCGGCAAACGCCCGGTAAAGCGTAACCGCGACGTGCCAGCCAAGCTCGCCGCTGACCGTCATCTGCCAGAACTGCACCGCGATATCGCTGGGCGTCGGGATGAATCGGCGGTCACCGAAGCCGAGCATCAGCAGCACCTGCCAGAGCGCGAGTAGCGCAACCGGCGAGATCAAGGAGAGCAGCCGTTCCTGTGTCTTGTTCGAACGCCCGCTCATCCCTCCGCCTCCGCCCGCGCGCGCATCACTTCTTCTTCCAGCACCCGCCAGATGTCGAGCTTGAGCGCGCCGAATTCCGCTGAAGCCGACAGCGTCATCAGATTGCGCGGCCGCGCGTACGGCACGTCGATGATCTGCTTGATGCGTCCGGGGTGCGCGGTCATCACCACCATGCGGTCGCCGAGTAGCAGTGCCTCCTCAATCGAATGGGTGATGTAGATCACGGTCTTGCCGGTTTGTTCCCACAGCCGCACAAGCTCGGCCTGCAGGATGACGCGGTTCTGCGCATCCAATGCGGCAAAAGGCTCGTCCATCAGCAGCATCGCCGGGTCAGTGACGAACGCGCGCGCGATCGCCGTGCGCTGGCGCATTCCGCCGGATAGCTGATGCGGATAGTGCCGGCGGAATTTCGTCAGTCCCACGAGTTTGAGCGCGGCATCCACGCGCGCGGCGGCTTCTGCCGCCAGCACACCACGCGTCATCAAACCAAAGCCGACGTTGGTCTCGACCCTCATCCAGGGGAACAAGCCGCTCTCCTGGAACACCATGGCATTTTGCACCGCCCATCCGCGCGCATTGACTTCGATCGTGCCGGAGGTCTGCCGGTCAAGCCCGGCGAGGATGCGCAGCAGCGTCGATTTTCCGCATCCGCTCGGTCCCACAATGCAGAGGAATTCACCGGGACGAATGCGCAGATCGATATCGGTGAGCGCGACGGTACGCTCCTCGCCGCTTATATATTCCTTGCAAAGCTTTGCGATCTCGATCGCCGCCCCGCGCCGCTCGGCAACTTCAGGCATGATTTGCGCCGCACCCAGAACGTCTATCGACAGCCGGGCAACTTGCTGTCCTTATTCTCGAGCTCGAACACGCCGAGTTTTTGGATCGCCGCATCGATAAAGCTCGTGTCCACCAGCCGCTCCGCTGGAAACGCCATGTTGGCTAACTTGTTCTTGACATACCACGCCTGAATGTCGAGCATGCTCGCAACGTTGACGTTGCCATTCGGACTGCGCGCCGGCCATGGATATTTGTGCAGCAACTCCGGCCGCCGCTCAGTGCCGGATTTGACCAGCTCATCGACAATCTCATTTCGAATCGCGCTGCCATGATAGCCCTGGCAATAGTCGCGCACGCCGCGCAGCCAGGCGAAAAAATAATTCTGCACGACTTGCGGATTTTTCTTCGCCCAGTCGGTGTTGATCATAATGACGGCAATCGTCATTGGCTGCGGCTCGACCAGCTCATCGACACTCGCGAACGGCAGCGCAATCTTCTGCTCCTCCAATTGCCACACGAACGGCGGGATCACGATGGCGGCATCGATCGCCTTGTTGGCGAACGCAATCGACATTTGCAGGAAAGGCAAAATTTTGAGTTCGACATCGTTAATGGTCAGGCCGTGTTTTTCCAAAATCTTGCCGACCTCGTAGGTCGAGACCGAGCCCTGCCCATTGCTGGCGATCACCTTGCCCTTGAGATCCTTCGGCGTCTTGACTTGATCCTTCAGATCGGGCCGCAGCATTAGATTATGTCCGATCGGCGTGGAGACTCGATCGCTGACGATCGTGATCGGCAGATTCTTTTCCAGCGCATTGAAATAGCCGGCCGAAATACCTCCTGCCACGATCTGATATTTTCCTTGCGCCAAAAGCGCGATCACATTCGCGGTCGTGTCGATGTCATCCCATTCGAGCTTGATGCCGTATTCTTTGAAATAACCGTTCTTGAGCGCCATCAACTCAGCGGCGTTCGAGGTCGAGCGTGCGATTCCGATCCGGATGGTGGTTTCCTGCGACCATGCCGCACCGCACGCACCAGCAACACCCAGGACCACCACCAGAACCGACCGTAGGATTTTCATGATCGTCCCCCCACCCACTCAAACTATATCACTTTATTGACTTGATGACGTAGCGTCCTTCGGCATCACGGTCGAGCGTCAGTTTGTTGCGCAGGCCTTCCAACGTCCGCACAACCTCGCGCCCATCGCGGCTGCCCACAGCGGCCATCATATCTTCGAAGAATTTTGGCCCATCGGCGAGCGCCGCTTCCACGGAAGGAAATCGCTTGCCGGTAAACCGCGGCGGCGCCGGCACCCGCGTTTCCAGCCGTTGCGCGGTGCCAAACGCCCAGGTGAGATCATAGCCGGCCTTGGCGCCAACGCGTGCCCCACCCGTGAGCGAGGGGTCAAGCGGCAGCGTGCGCATGCCGCTCATCACGACGAGATCACGATCGGGCTGAAAGCGCGTGGCCAGCGCCCAGTCCATCTGTTCGTCGGAAAAGATGTCGATGTCCGGATCCACCACAAAGACATTCTTGCAGTTGGCAAGCGCCCCATGACAGGCCGCAATCGCGTTGCGCGCCTCGCCCGGCACACGTTGGCGCAGTGCAACGCGCACATTGAAGGCACCGCCGCTCGATGTCGTGGCATAGACCGCAACCGGTTCGCGCACGGCACTTTCGAGCGCGCGCCAGATCATCACCTCGGTGCGCAGCGCCGAAAGCTGCGCCGTGTCTGTGCGGCTCATATGACGCCCGCCGATGGACGACGTTTCGAACAGCGCGTCGCGTCGCCGCGTGATCGCGGTCAAATGAAACACCGGATTGCGCTTCACCGCACCGTAATAGCCGAGGAACTCGCCATACGGCCCCTCGGCCTCCACGTGCCCGCGCTCGTCGAGATACCCCTCCAGCACCCACTCGGCATCCGCCGGCACGCGCACGTCGTTGGTGATACATTTGACGACCGGCAGAGGTGCTGCGCGTAGCGCCGCGACGAGCCCCAGTTCGTCCACCGGAAACCGCATCGTCCCGGCGACATGGTCAATTGGATGCGCACCGATCACGAAGCTCACCGGCAGTTTCTTGCCCGCGGCTACGCTCGCCTCATAGATCGCACGCAGGTCGCTTGGCGCGACAAGATCGATCCCAGCTTCCCTGCGGCCACGCAACATCAGCCGCCGCAGCCCCACATTGGTCCAGCCGGTTTTCGGATCGACGACATAGTCGATCGATGCCGAAATATAAGGTCCGCCATCGCAGCCATGTTGCAGATGCACCGGTAGCGCCGTCAGATCGGCATCCTGGCCGGTGAGTACGACCTGTTGGCACGGCGCTTCCACGCGCGTCACGTCGATGATGTCCGGCTTAAGCCGCAAGCGGCGGAGAATTTCCGCCAGAAGCGCGTTGGGTTCGACGCCAAACGCCCGCGCAAGCCGCGCACGGCTTGCGGTCACATTGCCAACGAGTTCCTGACACTCCGATCCGGCAGAGCGGAATAGTACGGCCTTTGCATTGCCGTCGAGCACGCCGGCGATGTCGGCAAGATCGGTGGAGTTATCGCGCGTCTCAAGCTCGCCGCACTGCGCCAAATCATCGACGAAGCGGCGCAGCCGGAAACGGTCAAAATCCACCGCCTTTGTGGCTTGGCCAGTCCCGGTCTTGTCCAACACGGTCATTACGCTTCTCCGGTACGCGAATTATAGAGGGTTCCCGCAGCTATCCAAGTTTGATTGTTCGTGGTTGGCAACGATGGGCCGCCTTGGATAGGGTCGCGCGAGCCTACCCCAAAGCGATCATGACCGAGCGCAACACAACCCTTCGCAACGGCCCTTACATCGGCCGCTCGCTGCCCCGCTTCGAGGACCTGCGCCTCGTGCGCGGCGCGGGCCGCTATACCGACGATATCGTGGTGCCGGGGCAGGCCTGCGCGACGTTCCTGCGCTCGCCGCATGCGCACGCGTGCATCTTGCGCATCGATACGTCCGCTGCCCGTGCACGGCCCGGCGTGCTCGCGGTGCTCACGGGCACCGATTACGTCGCCGACGGACTGCTGGGCGCAGCGCAAGGGCCGGTGCCGGCCGACGCCATTGACGTCAAGCACAAGGCGTTCGAATCGACCAAGCACCACATTCTGGATGAACCGCAGTTCCCGCTGGCGGTCGACCGCGTGCGCTATCCGGGCGAAGCGGTCGCGGTGGTCATAGCGGAGGACATTCTTTCTGCGCACGACGCCGCCGAATTGATCGAGGTCAAATATGAGGTGCTGCAGGCCTCGACCGACGTGCGCCAAGCAATCGGAGCGCAGGCGATCTGGCCCGCCGCCCCCGACAATATCGCCCTCGACGAGGAGTTCGGCGACAGGCACGCCGTGCAGGCGGCATTCGCTGCGGCCGATCTTGTTATCGAACACACGTTTCGCAACCAGCGCATCGCCAACGCGCAGATGGAACCGCGCTCCGCCATCGGTATGTTTGAGAACGGCGACAGCTACACACTGATCTCCGGCAGCCAGGGCGTCCACACGCCGCGCCGCGTGCTGGCGCAATGCTTCAACCTGCCGCCGGAAAAGCTGCGCGTGATCTGTCCCGATGTCGGCGGCGGGTTCGGGCCGCGCAACAATCTTTACCCCGAACAAGCGGTTGTCGTGTGGGCGGCACACCGCGTCGGGCGGCCGGTGAAATGGACGTCCGACCGTTCCGAAGCTTTTCTCACCGATTATCAGGGGCGCGATCTCGTCACCACTGCGCGGCTCGCGCTCGGCCGCGATGGCCGCATGCAAGCGATCAGCTTCGACCATATCGGCGGCGTCGGCGGTCAGACGGTGACATATGTCCCGCTCAGCAATGCCTACCGCGTAGCGACGACCGTCTATGACATTCCGCTGCTGCACGTGCGCGTGCGCGGCGTGATGACCAACACCGTGCCGACTGCACCCTTCCGCGGCGCCGGCCGTCCCGAAGCGACTTTCGCCATTGAGCGCATGATCGACATGGCCGCCGCAAAACTCGGGCTCGACCGCGTGGAGCTGCGCCGCCGCAACTTGATCAAGCGATCAAAGCTCCCCTATCGCACGGCGAGCGGATTGCTTTACGACAGCGGCGATTTTACCGACAACATGAAACGCGTACTGAAAGCCGCCGATTGGAAGGGATTTCCCGCCCGCCGCCGCGCCGCCAAGAAACACGGACGGCTCGCCGGCATCGGGATTTCGAACTACGTCGAAACGCCGGTCGGCATCCCGCACGAGCGCGTCGAGGTCGCCGTCACGCCCGAAGGTGTGGTCGAGCTCGCGGTCGGCACACAATCGACCGGCCAGGGTCACGAGACAACCTTCGCGCAAGTGATGGCCGATCAGCTCGGCGTGCGGCCCGAGGACATAAAATTCATCGGCGGCGACACCGCCGCGGTGGCCTCGGGCGGCGGCACGCATTCGGACCGCTCCATGCGGCTTGCCGGAACGCTGATGGTGCAGGCCTCCACCGAAGTCATCGCACAGGCGCGTACAATTGCCGCCAAAGTTCTTGATGTGCCCGAACCCGCCGTCGATTTCACCGACGGCCTGTTCGTCACGCCGAACAGCAACCGGCGGCTCACGATCTTCGACGTCGCGCAGGCGCTCAAGGAAAATCCCGCGCTCCTGCCCGGCCAACAGTTACATGCAAAGGCCGTGTTCACCGGCCGCATGCCGGCCTACCCGACGGGCGCAGCAGTCTGCGAAGTGGAGATCGACCCCGACACCGGCGCGATCGACATCACACGCTATACCTCCATCGACGACGCTGGTCAGGCCATCAACCCGATGATCCTCCACGGCCAAGTGCATGGCGGCATAGCGCAAGGTGTCGGCCAGGCGCTGCTGGAGGAAATGTCATATTCCGGCAGCGGCCAAGTCCTCACCGGCAGCTTCATGGACTACGGCATCCCGCGCGCGCACGGCCTGCCCTCCTTCGACATCGCACTCGCCGAAGACCCGACCAAAGGCAATCCGCTGCGCGTCAAAGGCGGCGGCGAAGCCGGCATCACGCCCGCACTTGCCGTGGTGATGAACGCTGTGATGGATGCGCTCTCGATCTACGGCATCGCGCACATGGACATGCCCGCGACGCCCTATCGTATCTGGGCGGCGATTCAGGCGGCGAAGAAAAGTGGCGCGGAAAAATAAGTTCACGCCGCCTTGCGTGCACCTGTGCCAGCGATGAGTGCGTTCAACAGTGTGTCCGCGTGCGCCCGCACCTTCGCCGCCGACTTGAGCTTGATCTCCTCGTATCCGCGGATGCCATCGGGCAGTTCCGCGATCTCGCGCACGAGACCGACATTGCCGGCGTTCAGATTGGCCAGCGCCGGCGCCAACAGGTCGATATACCACGCGATCAGGCGCCGTTCCTCGCGCCGCGTCGTGGCATAGCCGAAAATATCGAGCGGCGTGCCGCGCACAAAACGCAAGACCGCAAGAATTTTAAGCACCGGCGCAAACCACGCGCCGAGCGCCACTTTTTTCTTCATCCCGAAGGCGCGCAGCAGCGGCGGTTGCAGATTGAAATAGAGCTTCGCCCCCGGTGCAAATCCCGCCAGTGCGCGTTCGCGAAACGTATCCTGCGTCAGCAGCCGCGCCACTTCGTACTCATCCTTGTAAGCCATCAGCTTGTGCAGATTGCGCGCCACCGCGCGCGTCACTTCGCCGGTCGCGCCTGCGATATTGCGCTCTGCATCCGCCGCACGCGAGACAACATCGACATAGCGCCCGGCGTAGCCCTTGCCTTGATAATCCAACAGGTCCTCGATCCGGATATCCAACAGCCGTCTTGTTTCCGCATCGACCGTGCCCACGCGAGCGAGCAGCCCATCGCGTGTCCGGCTCCGCTCAAGCGACGGCCGCCGCGCAAGCTCAGCCGTCCGATCGGCAAATGTGCGGTACGGCAGCTGCGCCAACTTCTCGACGCGCGCGCGGTCGTGCACGAACATCCGCCCCACGCGAAAGGCAGCGATATTGCCCTCGACCTGAACCTTGTTCAGACGGATCGCGGTTTCCACGCTCATAGCCATGATCGGCAGCAGCCCGCTCTGGTAGGCCACACCCACTGCAATCATGTTGGTCATCATGTAGTCGCCGAACAGAGCTTCGGCGAGGGTGCGCGCATCGAACACCACGCTGCGATTCCGGTCGGTGAGACCCAAAATCGTCTCGACGATCGGGCTCTCGGAAACCTTCAGATGAACGTTGCGGATCATCTCCGCGTTAGGCAGCACCGCGGAATTGATCACCGCCGCCGTCCGGTCGGGCCGGCAGCGCATCAAATTCTTGCCATCGGCGGCGCCCAGCAGATCGAGCGCGAGATACAGGTCCGCGCGGCCAAGCCCGACATTGTTGGCCGTCATTTCCTCGTTCGAATTGCATACGATCAGGCTCGAAAGCACCGGCCCCCATTTTTGGGCGGCGCCGGTTTGATCGAATGACAGCACATGATTGCCGTCGAGACTGGCGGCCTGCGCGAGAATAGCGTTGATGGTGATGACGCCCGTGCCGCCGACACCGGGCACATAGACGTGATACGGCCGGTCGACCGCGGGCAACATCGGCGACGGAATTTCGTCGTCGATACGCGGCAGCGACGGCTTGCGCACGCCCTTGCCGGATTCCGTCTCGACCGTGACGAACGACGGACATTCCCCGCCCACGCAAGAGCGGTCCTGATTGCACGACGATTGATGGATCGCCGTCTTTGCGCCGAACTCAGTTTCCACCTTTTGCAGCGACATGCAATTCGACACTTCCGCGCAATGCCCACAGTTCTCGCACACATCTTCGTTGACGATGGTGAACTTTGTCGGCGGCGGCAGCTTGCCGCGCTTTTGTTGGCGGCGGCGCTCGTTCGCGCACTGACCGTCATGGATCAATACCGTGACGCCTTTCACCTCCGAAAGCTTCGCCTGCTGTGCTTCGATCTCACTCGGCTCGTACACTTTCGTATTGGCGGGCAGTTTGGCGCCCTTATAGGTGCTGCGATCCTTCGTAATAATCACGATTTGCGCGACGCCTTCGGTCGCGAGCAGATTTACGAGCTGCGGTACCGTGCGCACGGACACCGGCGGTTGTCCACCGGTGTTGGCGATCGCACCGTTGTAGAGAATCTTGAACGTCATCGAGACGCCGGCCGAGATCGCGTAGCGGATGTTGAGATAGCTCGAATGAAACAGCGAACCGTCGCCGACATTCTGCACGATGTGCGCGCGGCTGGTGTAGGGCGACAGGCCAACCCACGGCATGCCCTCCCCGCCGTAGGCCGTCACGCCGGAGATCGTGCGGTTGGCCTCGCTGCGCAGCATCGCGAAGATGTGGCACCCGGGGCTGCCCCACGCGACCTGGCCGTCGGCGAGCTTGGTGCCGACGTTGTGCGGACACCCCGAGCAGAAATTCGGCGTGCGGCGGATATGCGCAACCGAGCTGCGGCCGGAAATTGCCACAAGCTCTGCGAGCCACTTCTTTCCCGTCTGCGGAACAGTCACCCGGTCGCCCAGATGCCGGCCGAGCAGCATGGCAATCTGATCAAAATCCATCCCGCCTTGGATCGGAAACAGCGGCGCGCCGTGCCGGTCGAACTTGCCGAACAGCCGCGGCCGCTTGGCAAGATTACATATGATACGGCCGATCTGGCGTTCGAGGAAATCGCGTTTCTCCTCGATGACGATTACTTCATCAAGGCCGGCGGCGAATTCCTCGACGATCTGCGGCTCGACCGGCGCAATCATCCCGATCTTGAGCACGCGGATGCCGGCGGCGCGCAGGCCCGCCTCGTCCAAGCCAAGATCGCGCAGTGCTTGCCGCGCATCGGTATAGGATTTTCCGGCGGCGATAATGCCGATGCGATCATGGTCGGAACGCACGACGATGCGATCAAGTCCGTTGGCGCGCGCGTAAGCGCGCACCGCATCATGCCGGTCGTAATAAAGCTCGCGCTCAGTCGCGACATTGACGATCGGGAAAAACTTGAAGTCGGCCTTCTTTGCGTAGGGCCGTCCATCGATCTGCAAATCGGGAATCTGGATCGGCGGCTGATCCGGCCGCAATGCCACCGTCTCGCCGCCCTCGCACACCTGCGCCACGAGTTTCATCGCCACCCAGCAGCCCGAGTAGCGCGACAACGCGATGGCGTGATGCCCGAACTCCAGGAACTCCGAGACCGTCGCCGGATAGAGCACGGGAATGCCGACATGTTCGAACACAAATTCCTGCGCGAACGGGATGCTCGAGCTTTTCGCCTCGTGATCCTCGCCGCTCAAAATGACGACCGCGCCGTGCTTGCTGGTGCCGCCGAAATTTCCGTGCTTCATCGCATCGATCGCGCGATCGACACCCGGACCCTTACCGTAGAAAAATCCCACCACACCGTCGAAGTCAGGATGCGGATGCTCGTCGAGCATCTGCGTGCCCATCAACGATGTCGCCGCGAATTCCTCGTTCTGCGCAGGGCGATGTAAAATGTCGTATTTCTGCAGCAGCGGCTTCAGACTGCGCAACGCGCCGTCCATGCCACCAAGTGGCGAGCCGGGATAGCCGCTCACGAAAAATCCGGTTTTCAGACCCGCGCGCGCATCGCGCCGCTTCTGGTCGAACATTACGCGCAGGAGCGCCTGGTTGCCGGACAGAAAAACCTCGCCCGCTTCCAACTCATAGCGATCCTCGTCGAGCGAAGTTGGCGTACGGCATGGCGGCGCGTGCATGTTCATGGGCGAAATCGAGCCTTCGTCTTATTGTACCCTACTCCTGGACGCGCCAGCGCGAAAGGCCGGCACTCGCCACTAAACCAATGCAATAATTGATTTATTTCAAACGAAACACGCCAAGCAATGCGTGCAATGGCCGCTGCGAATCGCAGCTGTCAGTACCGATAGTCTTCGATTTTTAGCAGCGGAAACGCGCTCAACACATGCGGCGGATTGACAGGCTGAGCCGCGTGCAAATAGGAGCGATTGAGCTCGGAGAAAGAGTTGACGCCGAGCAGGCCGAGATCGCGCTGCACTTCGTCCTCCAGCAATTCGAGCATCCGCACAACGCCGGCCTGCCCCGCCGCAGCTAACCCATAGCACTGCATGCGGCCGAGCCCGACCAGGTCCGCGCCCATCGCGATCGCTTTGACGATATCGGTGCCGCGATTGAACGCGCCGTCGATCATGATCTTGGCACGGCCGCCTACCGCGTCCACGATCTCCGGCAGCACATCCATCGAACCGCGCCCGTGATCGAGCTGGCGTCCGCCGTGGTTCGACACGTAAATCCAATCCACGCCATGTTCGATGGCAAGCTTGGCATCTTCGCCCGTCCCGACACCCTTGATACCGAGCGCGATCTTGAATTTGCTCTTGAGTCGCTTGACCGCGCTCCAGTCGAGCGCCGCTTGATGCGATCGCCCCGACACGCGGCGGCGCCCGCTCGTAACGAAACGCTTGGCGATGTCGCGCTCGCGCCGGGAGTAGATCGCGGTGTCGACGGTGAGAAAAAATCCGACGTATCCGTTGTCGATCGCGCGCGCGACATGGTCATCGACCCAGTCCGTATCGCCGCGCACGTAAAGCTGAAACAGCCGCGTCGCGTCGGGCGCGACATTCGCCACCCCTTCGAGGCCGGGATCGCACACGGAGCTGAGCATATGCGCGACGCCGAATTCCTTCGCCGCGCCCACCACGGAGGATGCGCCTGCCGCGTGAAAACTCTCCAGCGATCCCACCGGCGCCAGCATCACCGGCAGCCGCAGCTTGCGCCCGAAATGGTTCACCGACGGATCGATCTTGCTCACGTCGCGCAGCACCCGCGGCCGCAGCGCGATGGAGTCGAGCGCCATGCGGTTCCGCCGCAGCGTGGTCTCGCTTTCCGTCCCGCCCACGATGTAGTCCCAGTTGTTCTGGTCGAGGTTCTGGCGGGCCTTGGCGACGATCTCGTGCAGGTTGAGAAAATCCGTGTTGCCGGCCGCCATCGCCATGGCGGTTGCCTGCTCGGGGTTTTGCTGGTTCATGGAAATCCTGAATTTCCGGCGGATCGGCTACGAAAGTCTGGCGCGCGAGGGCGCATGATGCGCGGACCCACCTTTAGGATCAAGGCTATCGTTGCTAGGTTTCGGCATCAGAAAATGAGGTCCTTAACGTGAACCCCGCTCAATCTCCAATCCGCCTGCTCGTGCTGGAGGGCGACGGCATCGGCCCCGAAATCACCGCCGCCACCCTCGAAGTGCTCAACGCCGCCAACAGCGCGCTCTCGTTGCAACTTGCCTTTGAGCACGCACAGATCGGCCTTGCGTCCCTTCGCACCAACGGCACCACCCTGACCGACGCCGTCGTGGCGTCCGCGAAAGCCGCCGATGGTGTCGTGCTGGGACCGGTCTCGCACAATGCCTATCCGACGGTCGACAAAGGCGGCATCAACCCATCGGGCGCGTTACGCAAGCGGCTCGACCTCTACGCCAACATCCGCCCTGCCCGCTCGCGCACTGGTTTCCCACCGCGCTGCGGCAAGCCGGTCGATCTCGTCATCGTGCGCGAGAACACCGAAGGCTTTTACGCCGATCGCAACATGTTCATGGGCAACGGCGAGATGATGCCGACACCCGACGTCGCGATTTCCATGCGGAAAATCACGCGCGAAGGCTCGACCCGCATCGCCGAAACCGCCTTCGCGCTAGCCATGCGCCGGCGGAAGAAAATCACCAACGTGCACAAGGCCAACGTCTTCCGCGTTTCCGATGGCTTCTATCTCGATTGCGTACGCGCGGTCGCCAAGCGCTTTCCCGAGATCGCCTATGAGGAGCAGATCGTCGACGCCATGGCGGCACTTCTGGTACGCGATGCGAGCAAGTTTGATGTGATCGTGACCACCAACATGTTCGGCGACATCCTCTCCGACGAAGCTTCCGAAATTTCCGGCAGCCTCGGCCTCGCCGCTTCGATCAATGCCGGCGCCGATCACTGTCTCGCCCAGGCCCAACACGGCTCCGCGCCCGACATCGCCGGCAAGGACAAAGCCAACCCGTCTTCGCTCATCGGCTCGGCCGCCATGCTGCTGGGCTGGCTCGGCGAACGGCGAAGAGAGCCACGCCTGCAGCGCGCCGCAGATGTAATTGAACAAGCGCTCGACGCGGTGATCGCCGTTCCCGAACATCGCACCGCCGATCTCGGCGGGCCGCTGGGCACCAAAGCCTTTGGCGCGCGCGTTGCAGATGCGGTGAAGAAGCTCGCGCGTTGATCCCAATACCTACGAGGACGTTATGAATTCACCCGCAACTTTCGCCGATCCGCGTCTCGCCCTCCTCGACGGCTTCCGCGTCGAGATCGATCCCGCTCGCGAGCGCGCCGACGTCATCCTCGATCGTCCGCCGTTCAATATCGTATCAATGCCCCAGCGCGATCAGCTTCGTCTGGTGTTCGAAGCTCTCGATGAAGACGCGCGCGTGCGGATCATTGTGCTGCGCGCGATGGGCGAACATTTCTCCAGCGGCGGCAACATCAAGGGCTTCATGGAAGCGTCGCCCGAACACGTCTCAAAACTCGCCTGGAATATCGCGGCGCTCGCGCGCTGCCCAAAGCCCGTGATCGCGGCCAATCGCGGCTTCTGCTTCGGCGTTGGCTTCGAACTCTCGCTCGCCTGCGATTTCCGCCTCGCATCGGAAACCTGCTTCTATGCCCTGCCAGAACAAAAGCTCGGCCAGATCCCGGGCTCCGGCGGCTCCGCCCGGCTGCAAAAGATCGTCGGCATCACCCGCACCAAGGACATCGTAATGCGCTCGCGCCGCATTGCGGCCAAGCAGGCCTACGAATGGGGCATCGTGACTGAATGTGTGGCAGACAACCAGTTGGAAGCAGCCACCGACGCCCTCGTTGACGAATTGCGTGCCTTCTCCCCGCTGGCGCAGCGCACCGCGAAAAAGCTCCTCAACGACACCGAGGATGCTATGCTCTCCACCGCGATCGAACTCGAAGGCCATGGCTACTCAAGGCTGCGGCAATCCGACGACTTCCGCGAGGGCGTCGAGGCGTTCCATGCTAAGCGCGCGCCTAAATTCAAGGGAACCTGACAACGGGGTAAGCGTCATGAAAAATGTCAATGCCCGACGGCTCATGCTGATCGCGATGACTGCACTCGCGACGACGCTCGGCGGCACTTTTGCCGGCGCGCAGCAATATCCGACGCGCACCATCACGGTCATCATCCCCTTTGCCGGCGGCAGCGCGAGCGACGTCGTCAGCCGGATCATGTTCGACAAGATGTCGAAGAACATGGGGCAGCCGATCATCATCGAGAACCGCCCCGGCGCCGGCGGAAATACCGGCACGGCCGCGGGGGCAAAAGCCGATCCGGACGGCTATACCCTGATCGGCGGTGGCTCGGGTCCGGTCGCGGCCAACCTGGCGCTCTACAAGAACCTCGGATACGACCCGCTGAAAGATTTGGAGATGATCTCGCCGTTCGCGGGCTTCACCATCGTGGTCGCCGTCAGCAAAAACCTCCCCGTGAAATCGCTCAAGGAACTGATCGAATACGCCAAGGCGAACCCCGGCCTGAACTACGGATCGGTCGGCATCGGCAGTTCGCAGCATCTGGCCGGAGAATATTTCTCCCAAGTAACCGGCGTGAAGATGCAACACGTGCCCTATCGCAACATCGCGCAGTACACGCCGGACCTGATCGCGGGCGCGGTGCCGCTCGGATTCCAGTGGTTTCCGAACATCGCCGGTCCGCTTGACGCCAAGGGCGCGATCCCGCTCGCGGTCGCGGGCGAGAAGCGCCTTCCGGCACTGCCGGACACGCCGACCACGACGGAGGCCGGACTGCCGGCATATCAGGTGAATGGCTGGTTCGCCCTGCTCGCGCCCGGCGGCACACCAAGGCCGATCCTGGAAAAGCTCAACAAGGAAATGACCGCCGCGCTGAACGATCCTGGCGTGCGCAAGGGCTTCGAGACGGCCGGTGCCGTGACATTGGCGCTTCCCCTCGACACGGCCAAGAAGTTCCATGCCGATGAGATCGTTAAGTATCGCGACATCATCGCCAAGGCGGGCATTCAGCAGATACAATAGCACCCGGATCGCGGACACCGAAGAGTGCGCGCCATCGCGCGCCGCCCCGACTTGCCCGATTTTCCGCCAAAGTGTAGGACCATCAAATTCCAATGGGTGCAAAAACCCAGTGGGGAATAGTTCAATGGTAGAACATCGGACTCTGACTCCGAGAATCTAGGTTCGAATCCTAGTTCCCCAGCCACCCAGTTTGGTCTCTGTCCCGAATACGCGGCGTGTCAGAGAACCTCCGGTGTTCTCGCGGGTTAGCAGCCCCCGACATAGTCTCTGGTGCAGTATTCGGAGTTTCGTAGCCTCCAAACGGTGTTTTTTGAGCATCAGTCTCTACTCGGCATTTTTCAATTTCCGTGTGGGCGGGCGAGATCGAAGCGGAGACCGGTTCGTCATGCGGAGAGACCGGTTCGCAGAACTGCAATACGAGGATTTTTGGAAACTCAGTCGCGGATCTGGCGCTGATCCAGTTTACGCTCGGCTGCTCGCAAGCCCGATGCGTCGTTCCTGCGCGGCCCAGGAGTATGGCAGTACTTTCACCAGTGCGGTAACCGTAAAATCATCGGGAACACTGCTATCAACGATCGCCGCTGTAATTCGTGGAGATAGAAACGCGAGTTGAGCAAGATTGCGAATATGACGTTCGACCTTGCCTTCCCGGTTTGCGATTGCGGCGAACGAAGCAGCGCGGCCCTCGATAAGATCGTCGATCCAGGTTCGCGCCTTGGCGATTGCAGTCAAAAGCGCATCTCGTGTTTCTGGTTTCATTGTTGGTTGCGATGATGGCGTATGGAAAATGCCCTTTGCAGCAATGAAGTTTGGCGTAGCCCAAGGAATAATAATTGTGATTGATTGCGGATCGGCGTTCGCCGAATTTACTGCGCAATCTTCCTTGTTCTCCGCTTGCTCGGGCGAGCAAGTTGAGTTGATGAGTTGAAGCTCGATAGCCTGTGGCTTGATGATGATGCGCTCGACATGGCGCTCGATCAGGTCGCGCTCGTCTATGACGATCGAGTACTCGGGCTCACCAGTATTTTTGAGGTGGTCCCTCAGGGCTCGGACCACAGGGGTCTCGATATCGGGTGCCGATACGCGCACGACACTGCCCGCATCCCCCTTCCGCTGCTGTAAGAGGGAATGGGAGACGTAATAGCGATAGCGTACGCCGCGTTAGTTGGAGTGCGAAGGAGTCATCCGGTTGCCACGGTCGTCAAATATGCGGCCCATGAGAATGGCCGACGAGCCCTTGAGCTGAAGTTGCCGGTCAATCGCCTTTGAGGCGAGCTTGGTCTGCACGACATCGAATAGTGCGCGGTCCAATATTGGCTCGTGTTCACCCCGGTAGACTTCACCGTGATAGGCAATCTTTCCAATGAAAAATCGGTTCTTGAGCATGTAGCCCAATGCCCCTACCCCGAACCTGCAGCCGCCTCTGACGCGGCCGCTTGCAAGGACACGCCGTTTGGTTCGGATATCGTTGCGGTCGAGATCCTGCACCATCGCGCCGATTGACCCGAGATCGAGGTAGCGTTGGAAGATCATGCGGACCGTCTCGGCCTCCTCGGGCACGATAACAATCTTCTTGTGAATGCTGCGATAACCCAACGGAATCGGACCCCCGACCCAGATCCCTTTCTTCTTTGAGGCAGCGATCTTGTCGCGCACCCGCTCGCCAATAACCTCGCGCTCGAATTGAGCAAACGAGAGCAGCACATTGAGCGTCAGCCGCCCCATGCTGCTCGTGGTGTTGAATGACTGCGTGACCGACACAAACGAGACCGCATATTGGTCGAATAGCTCAACAAGCTTGGCAAAGTCGCTCAACGACCGGGTCAGGCGATCAACTTTGTAGACCACTACAATGTCGATCTTCGCGGCTCGAATCTCGGCGAGCAGATTTTGCAGGGCCGGACGATCGAGCGAGGCGCCGGAGAAGGCGCCATCGTCGTAGTGCTGAGGGATCAGGCGCCAGCCTTCATGCGCCTGGCTCTTGATATAGGCCTCGCAGGCCTCACGCTGAGCATCGAGCGAGTTGAATGCAAGGTCGAGATTGTGCTCAGTCGATTTGCGGGTGTAGATCGCACAGCGGGCAAGCTTTGGCACAGGGCTTTTCATGAACTGCCATCCTGCTGAACAACCCGTGTTTCCCCACTTGACCGGCGAGAACCACGTATATGGTTGGAAGCCAATAGACCCGCTGAAGATTGCGGTTGGGTGACCTTTTCCTTCTCATCATCCGCAACCCGCAATCCGAAGAATCTCGGGCCGTTCCGCGCGGTGCCGGTAATGGCACGGGCGATGGTTGAGAGACTTTTATACGTGGTCTCCCGCCAGACATATCCATCGGGAACAATTGTCACCGTGTGACGTTGCCCCTGGTATTCGCGAACCAGGACGGTGCCGGTTTTGAGACGTCGCCCGGTAATGACATCCGGCCTATTCCCTCGGCCAAGTTCATCGAGCAGCTTCATAGTTGTCCGATCAAGCCCTCCAAATGCTTGTTCCTGTATCCGATAGACGATCATGCGCACGAGCAGATCTTTGGTGAGCGATTGCGGAGGCGACGTTCCAACGGTGGCTCGCCAGAGTTCACGAAGCTCATCGAGGTCGAGCGAGCGCACTCGCTCAATCTCGGCCTCGATTGCCAATAGGTCGACAGACCGATGCGCCATGGCTAAGCCGCCTGGCGGTCGGTGTTCTGAAGATCGGATTTGGCAGTTTTGCTAGCGACGATGCGATAGACGCGCTCACCAGCACTCTTGTCAGACTCAAGGGTGAGCCCCAGCTTTTTACGCACGACTGCTGCAAAAAATCCGCGAACCGAATGCTGCTGCCTGCGAGTGATTTTCATTATCGCGGCAATCGTTGTGCCTTTGGGTTGGCTTAACAGCGTGTAAAAGCCGGAGCAATAATCCCTCACTGAAGCGGCCGATTAGTTCGGCTGCGCCGGAGTCAAACTGCGGCAGTTAGAGTCCTTTGCCTGAGTCGGCAGGGGGCGGGGATGAAGACAGTGGAGCTTTACGCGCGGGTCCGGCACGCCGTTTTGATCGAGGGGATCAGCGAGCGTACTGCGGCAGATCGGTTCGGTATCAACGCCAGAACGATCTCGAAGATGCTGAAGTTCTCGGTGCCGCCTGGATACGTGCGCACGAAGCCGCCGTTCCGGCCGAAGCTCGACGAGTTCACCGGCGTTATTGATGCGATTTTGGCAGCCGACAAGGACCGGCCGAAGAAGCAGCGGCATACATCCAAGCGGATCTTCGAGCGGCTCCGCGACGAGCACGGGTTTACGGGCAAGATCACGATCGTGAAGGACTACGTTGCCGGCTGGCGCCAGCGGACGCAGGAGATGTTCGTGCCACTCGTGCATCCGCCAGGGCATGCCCAGGCCGACTTCGGCGAAGCGATCGGTGTGATCGGCGGCGTCGAGCGCAAGATCCACTTCTTCGCGATGGACCTGCCGCACTCCGACGCGATCTTCGTGGTGGGCTACCCGGCAGAGACGACGGAAGCGTTCTGCGACGGGCACGTGCGAGCGTTCGCATTCTTCGACGGCGTGCCGCAGTCGGTCCTCTATGACAACACCAAGATCGCGGTTGCCCACATTCTCGGCAATGGCAAGCGTCAGCGCACGCGCGTGTTCAGCGAGCTGCAATCGCACTACCTGTTCACGGATCGGTTTGGCCGCCCGGGCAACGGTAACGACAAGGGCAAGGTCGAGGGGCTCGTTGGGTATGCGCGGCGGAACTTCCTGGTGCCGATCCCCGTATTTGCTGACTTCGAGGCATTGAACGCGCATCTTCTGGAGGGTTGCCGGAAGCGCCTTGTGGACCGACTGCGCGGCCATGACGGCACGATCGGCGAGCGGCTGGAGCAGGATCTCGCCGCCTTCCAGAAGCCGCTGCCGGCTCCCTACGATGCCTGCGACAAGAAGCCGGGCAGCGTCAACTCGCTCTCGCTCGTGCGCTATCGGCTGAACGACTACTCGGTGCCGACGGCCTACGGGCACCAGAAGGTGCTGGTCCGTGGCTACGTGCACGAGGTCATCATCGCCTGCGGAGCCGAGGTGATTGCTCGCCATCCCCGCTCCTACGAGCGCGAGGACTTCGTGTTCAATCCGCTGCATTACTTGGCGCTTATCGAGCAGAAAACCAATGCGCTCGACCAGGCAGCCCCGCTCGCCGATTGGAAGTTGCCCGAGGAGTTCGCGACGCTGCGCCGCCTGCTTGAGGCCCGTATGGGCAAGTCCGGCAAGCGTGAGTTTGTGCAGGTGCTGCGGCTGATGGAGGTGTTCAAGATCGACGACGTGGCCGCCGCCGTACGCGACGCCATCGCGCGCGGCGCGGTCGGCTTCGATGCCGTGAAGCATCTGGTGCTGTGCCGCATCGAGCGGCGTCCGCCACGCCTCGACATGACGATCTATCCGTATCTGCCCAAAGCGACGGTCGCGACAACATCGGCGCGGTCGTACATGGATCTGTTGGCCAGAGTTGCGGCATGACCGACACACCGCAGATCCTGCTCGCTCACCATCTGAAGGCGTTGAAGCTGCCGACGTTTCTGCGGGAGTACGACAAGGTCGCCCGGCTGTGCGCGGCTGAAGGCGTCGACCATCCGCGTTACCTGATGCGGCTGGCCGAGATGGAGATGATTGATCGCGAGCGGCGCATGGTGGAGCGCCGGATCAAGGCGGCGCGGTTCCCGACCGTCAAAAGCCTCGACAGCTTCGACTTCCTAGCCTTGCCATCGCTGAACAAAATGTTGGTGCTGGAACTGGCGCGCTCGGACTACGTCGAGCGGCGTGAGAATATCATCGCCGTCGGCAACAGCGGCACGGGCAAGAGCCACATCGCGCTCGGGCTTGGCTTGGCGGCCTGCCAGAAGAGTCTATCGGTTGGCTTCATCACGGCGTCGGCTCTCGTCCACGAACTGCTCGAAGCGCGTGACGAAAAACGGATACTGCGCCTTCAGCGTCAGCTCGCCGGCTACAAGCTGCTGATCATCGACGAACTCGGCTATGTGCCGCTCTCTGCGACTGGGGCCGAGCTGCTGTTCGAGGTCTTCAGCCAGCGCTATGAGCGAGGCAGCACGTTGGTCACAAGCAATCTGCCGTTCGACGAGTGGACGTCCGTGTTCAGCTCCGAGCGGCTCACCGGCGCGCTACTCGACCGCCTCACGCATCACGTCCATATCCTCGAGATGAACGGAGACAGCTTCAGGCTCGCTCACTCCAAGCGCCGGTCACGCCGAGCACGGTCAGAACCGCCGTCGGAGGCTGCTCCTCAGGAATGAAACGCGACAAGCAAGAAGGCCCCCGATATCGGGGGCCTTCTTGCTTGCGTCCGTGCTGCACTTTTACTCCGGCTAGCCGCTGCAGAATCTCTCCGGCGTTGACAGAC
>PNAI01000059.1 GCA_003169835.1 Hyphomicrobiales bacterium
GCAAAGCCCGCGCCCGCAGCACGGCCGGCACCAGTCGCTCGACCCGCCCCGGTAGCGCGGCCTGCTGCACCTGCGCGGCAAGCTCCGATTGCACGGCCCGCTGCACCTGCGCGGCAAGCTCCGATTGCACAGCCCGCTGCACCGGCACGTGTCGGTCCAGGAAATGTACGTCCGACTGTTGCGCCGAGCGTGGCCGCACCGAACGCAGCCACCCCGAGAAGCAGAGGAGCGGCCGCTAGCGCTCCTCCGGCCGGAATTGCCGCGCGCGCCATGTCCATTCGCGGTGCCAGCAGAACAACGATTGCTGGTCAGAATTTCTCGATCCGGCGAGGTAGCTATCGCGTGCGTCGCGGTGACCAATGGCGAACGTTTTTAGGTGTGAGCGCGCTACATTCCATGATGTTCGGCCCGACAGTTTATTACCCCTATGCCTACATCGACACGACAAATGATTATTGCCAAGGGTGGACCGAAGACGGCTGCCAACTTCATTGGCTAGCGGTGCAGACCGAAGAGGGCCCATCGGAATTTCTATGTGTGGCCTATTGCCCGTGGCAGTGAGGCTCGCGAATAAGTGCGAGAACTCTATCTGCTAAACTTGCAGAACTTTGCATCATTGCATCGGCTTCTGACTAGGGCATTGACTCATACACCAGCGATGAATGCGGTCTTTGGCGCAATGGAAACCGATAGCTAGTAAGGCCGCTAATGGGAGCGGCCCGTATGTCCGCTTCGGGTCATCAACGACCGAATTGCGATGACCGAGTTGAGTCCGCCATGCCCCAGTTAGCGACCGTTTTGCGGACATCGCGGCAAGTCCGAAAAGTGCCAAATGCAGAAGTCGCGATCAGATCAAATTCTGATTGGGAGTACCTTTACTTGCCCCTTCATTCGATCACTTTGTCGGTGTGGGCGAGTGTTCAATTTTATACAGACGGCCCTTTGCCATGGCGCTAACGTTGAACACAATCCGGTGCGGCCCCCGCTTAGCGCCGGTTAACTAAGAGGCCCCGGTTCGAATAGAGCCGGTTTTTTTTGCCAAACATTTTGCGTTGCATACGTTGACCAAGGTTTTGGCCGGAGATCGTAGGCGGCATGAGATTAAGCGTTTGGCTGTTGTCAGATGTGGATTTCGTCTCAATTTCAAGCCTTCTAACTTAGCTGTGATCAGGAGTGTTCAAATTTGAACATCCATCGCAGCTTGCAACTTTTACGTAGTGTACGGCGGCTGTCTGAGTAGAGGGTGGCGGAATTGGAGCCACAGTTCCGTCATCCACCGTTTAAGTATCAGTGCATGTGTACGCGGTAAATTTGGAGCGGCACTTGCAACACCACGATTTTGATTCTTCTGCGCAACCGGAGCGGGACATCTTCGCATGTCCGGATTGTCTTCAGCCCATGCGCATCAGGGTGGTCGAGGCAAAGGCCGGCAGTGAACGAATTCAATTTAAGTGTGCGGCCTGCGGTATAAACGAGGTGCAGGAACTCGAATTGCCAGATTAAACCGTGCGAATTAAGTGGCGTAACCGGGACGGTTTTTCCCCCGATTGTGCCGTCCCGACGAGAAGCTCCGGCCGAGTCCCTGGCCGGAGCTTCTTTTATTGGTAGACCACCTCAGTAGGCAAGCAGACGATTCCGAATTGAACAGACGGCAAGGCTATCGAACTGACAATTTATCACGACAGGGGTAGGACAAGATGCGAAGCTTTTTTGCAACAATTTTTTTTCTTGCGCTTGTCACTGTGGCGCCAACCGTTTCACATGCGGGTGATCGTCCGTCGCCGTGTCCTTCACGCGATTGGTGCGGCTGTTGGCTGGCAACCTATCTTGGAATCTACAATCACAAACAATGGCGCGAACTTTGGGTTGCGCGCAATTGGACCAAGTATGGCCGCTCCGCAAACGGCCCAGCACCCGGTGTGATCGCGGTTTACGCGCGCGGTACTGGTGGGCACGTTGGGATTATTACTTCTGTTCCACGCCGCGGCGTCGTCGTCCTCAAATCAGGCAACGATGATGGGGCGGTGCGCGAACGCGAGCGCTCCATCAAGGGCGTGATCGCTTGGCGTAATCCGAGGTGAAGCTATTAGCGATTGTTCCCCGAGCTAATCGCGTGAGCGTTTAGGTCCGCTTTGGGTCCAGGCTGTGTGAAAACGCGGTCGGTTATGTTGGTGTGTGGTGTATGCGGAGATGCCGGCGGTATTGTGCAATTTGGCGCGGCCAATTCGGCAGAATCGATCCGTGCAACCCACGCCTCGAACAATGCCCACGGATTGACAGTCGTCTTTTGGCCGGCCTTTGGGAACGTCTGCGGCAGTGGATCGGGTGAATGGTCGCCCAACGCCTGGCGCCTCAACAGGTCCAGGGCATCGGGGAGGAGGGCGCCCACAGCCATCAGGAAGCGGTCATTCGCAGCCGGGGCTAGGCTGATACCCTGCGATGCCAGGAAACGCGCGCCAACCGCTAGGAATTCGATATCGGCGCCTTCCTCAACGGACATATCGAGCCCGCGCGCCCATAGCTCGGGGTCGCCGGGGTTGCGGGCATGGGGGGCCAAGAACCAGTCATACCATTGGCCGGCCAGGGCAGCGGCCTCTACCGCGTCCAGGTCGCGCCCTTGGCCGCGGTGCCCGGCTCGAATGGCTTGAATGCGGTTCTCGACTTCCGATAGCCATTCCCGCGCTCGCGCCTTGGCTTCGTGTGGAGGGGTGCCAGCCGGCAACGTCAGTTTCAATTCCCTGCCTTGGCCGAACAGCTTTGCATACTCGGCACGGCAGTCAGCCGGGATGATCTTGCGCGCTTGGAAGCTGCCGCTCTTGACCGTCTTCAATGTACCCATTCGCGCCATCGTTTTGTGCCACCGTTTTGTGCCGATGGCCGATCCGATGTAGCAGTAAACACTGAACTAATTGAATTTCCGTCAAAAATTCTCGGCGCAGAAATGTTTCGCCGAATCACCCACCAAAATCCAACAGGCCGGGCCGCAGCGCAAGCGATCTTGCGCAAGTCCAGGCCTAATCGCATCGCGCCGAGGCCCGCCGAATGGGCTTAATTTCGGCTTTGCGCGCCGTCTTGACCTCCCCAATGGCCAGGCGGCATATCGGCGCGATGCCGCTCTCATATTGCCACCCCATCGCCCCGCACAGCCGCTTGCGGCTACCCGAATGGTATGTCTCGAGCCTGATGATGGACCGCGCACTCGACGCGATCCTCCGCCGCGTCAAGAAATTGGACCGCAAACACGACATTCCCTATCTCGCGGGCTACAGCCGGGACGGCAAGATCATCTACATCGACCGGCACATGCCGCACTCGTTCCGCTATCGCGGCCGCACCATCGAGACCGATCCCTTCCTGATCTTGCACGAGGAAGTGGAGAAGACGCTGATCGACCAGCTCAACCTGCACTATCTGCACGCCCACCAGATCGCGACCCGCGCCGAGCAAGCCGCCGTGCGCGCCGCCGGCATCACTTGGCGCGACTACGACCGCTTCATGCAGAAATTCGTCAAAACGATCGGCGACGAGCGGCTTACCAAAGTGCCCGCCGATCTCGACACCAAGCCCTATCGAGATGAGCACGACGTGGATCTTCTCAAGCGCATGCTGAAGTGTATCGCGCGCGGGCAGGTGCCACCGGGTCACCGGCGCGAACAATTGCGCCAAGCGGTCAAGCAGCGGCTCGACGAGGTGAACGCGCGTCGCGTCAAGCGAGGGCTGCGCAAAGTATCCGCGCGAATACCGATCACGTGAACGCGCTTCTCACCGCAATCGAACAACGTCCTGGCACCGTATTCGCCGCCTTTCTTGTTCTGCATGCACTGTTATGGACGCTGCTGCCGGCAGTGCTTTACCCCAACCTTCCGCTCGATCTGATTGAGGCGCTGACCTACGGCCGCGAGTGGCAACTCGGCTACGACAAGCTGCCGCCGCTGCCCTGGTGGCTGGTGGAGATCGTCTACCGGATTTTCGGGCACGATCTGTTTTACTACGCGCTGGCGCAGACCGCGGTGATTGCTGCCTTCGCATTCATCTGGAAGACCGCGCGGCCGCTGGTCGGCCCGCTTGGTGCACTCGTGGCATTGCTGATTGTCGATGGCCTGCACTACGTCCACTTCACCGCGGCGAAATTCAACCACGATGTGATTCAGCTGCCGTTCTGGGCGCTCGCCGGATATTCCTTCCACGCGGCGCTGCGCCGCGGAAAGCTCATTCACTGGGTGCTGCTCGGAGTGGCGATGGGAATTGCGCTGTGGGCGAAATATTTCGTCGCCATGCTGGCAGCGCCGCTCGTGCTGTTCATGCTGCTCGACCCCCAGGCGCGGCGGAATTTTGCGACGCCCGGGCCCTATGTCGCGATCATCATCGCGTTCGTAGTGGCTGCACCGCATCTGCTCTGGCTTGTGCAGAATGATTTTCTGCCTTTCCGCTACGCCGAGGCGCGCGCGGCACCCTCGCGCGGCGTGTTCGATCACGTCTGGCATCCGCTGCAATTCGTCATCGGCCAGCTCGCCTTCATGCTTCCGGCGCTCGCCATCGCGCTGCCGTTGTTTCTTCCGCGCTCCGGTCGCAAGCCCGCCGCAACTGACGCATTCGATCAGCGCATTATTACGCTCCTAGCCTTCGGGCCGGCCGTGGCCGTTGCATTGCTCTCGCTCGTGACCGGCCGCGGCACTATCGCCATGTGGGGCTATCCGCTCTGGCTTTTTCTTGGGCTTTGGATCGTGCTGATGGCGCCCGCGATCGCGCATGAGCCGTTCAAACGCATGGCCACGGTTTGGGCCCTCGTCTTTTTTGGATTCGCGGCCGCGTTTTTTGCGAGCTACGCCGTATTGCCGCAATTCGACGGCCGCTACCGCGCGGTGTTCTTTCCTGGCGACAAACTCGGCATGGAGTTGTCCGCACGCTTCCGCGCCATGACCGGCAACCGCCTCGCCTACGTCGTTGGCACCATGTGGACCGGCGGCAACGTCGCGCATTACGCGCCCGAGCACCCGCGCGTGCTCATCGACGGCAATCCCAGCCGCGCGCCCTGGATCGATCTCGGAGATCTCAATGCGCGCGGCGCGGTCGTGGTGTGGACCGAGGGCAATCCGCGCGTGCTGCCAATCATTTTCCGCAACTTCGCGGTGGACGCGGAGATTCAAGAGCCCTTCACGCTGCCCTATCGCAAAGGAGCGGGCGAAGTGCAGGTCGGCTGGGCGGTGTTGCGCCCGCGCCCGCCAGTCGCGATGCTTAGGCTACCGCACGGATGAGCTTCGCCGTCTTGCTGAAGATTTCGTCGATCTGCGCTTCGCTCACGATCAGCGGTGGCGTAAGCGCGAGCGTGTCGCCCACCGCTCGGATCATCAGGCTCTCTTCGTGGAAGGCGCGCTCCAGCGCGTCATAGCCGCGCTTACCGACCGCGTCGGGCCGTGAGGCGAGGTCAATACCGGCGGTCAATCCCACCGTGCGCACGTCGAGCACATTGGGCAGGCCTTTCAGACTCATCGCCGCATCCGCCCATTTCGGCTCCAGCTTCTTCGCGCGCGCGAACAAATCCTCGTCGCGATAGAGATCGAGCGTCGCGAGTCCCGCCGCGCAAGCGAGCGGATGCGCCGAATACGTGTAGCCGTGGAACAGTTCGGTCACATGCTCAGGTCCGCGCATGAACGCTTCGTAGATACCCGCGCGCACGATGACGCCACCCATCGGCACCGAGCCGGACGTCACGCCCTTGGCGAACGTGATCATGTCGGGAACCACGCCGTAGCGCTCGGCCGCGAATGCATGCCCGAGTCGTCCGAAGCCGGTGATCACCTCATCGAGAATCAGCAGCAGGCCGTGTTTGTCGCAGATCGCACGCAGCCGCTGCAGATAACCCTTGGGCGCCGGGAACACGCCCGCCGATCCCATCATCGGCTCGACGATCACGGCTGCGATGGTGGACGCGTCATGCAGCGCCACGGTGCGCTCAAGATCGTCTGCCAGATGCGCGCCCCATTCCGGCTCGCCCTTGGTGAACGCTTGCTGCTCGCGATTGTAGGTCGACGGCAGGTGATCGACGCCCGCCAGCAGCGTGCCGAAATATTTCCGGTTGTTGACGATACCGCCGACCGAAATCCCACCGAAGCCGACGCCGTGATAGCCCTTCTCGCGACCGATCAAACGCGTGCGCGCGCCTTGGCCCTTCACGTTGTGATACGCCAGCGCGATTTTCAGCGCCGTGTCCACGGCTTCCGATCCCGAATTGCAGAAGAACACATGATCGAGATCGCCCGGCGCCAGCGCGGCGACGCGGCTTGCCAATTCAAACGCCTTCGGATGCGCGAACGAAAACGCCGGCGAATAGTCGAGCTCTGCTGCTTGGCGCTGGATTGCAGCCACGATCGGTTCGCGGTTGTGGCCCGCGTTGGTGCACCACAGGCCGGCGGTGCCGTCGAGCAGCGCGCGCCCCTCGGGTGTGTAGTAGTGCATGTCCTTGGCGCGCGCGATCAGCCGCGGCGCCTTCTTGAAGGCGCGGTTGGGCGTGAACGGCAGCCAATAGGCTTCGAGATCGTTGGGGACCGATTGCGTGGTCGTTTGAACTGCGGGCATGCGTGGCTCCTCCCCGACACTCTACCACGTCATGCCCGGGCTTGACCCGGGCATCCATCTTTTTACGAAGAGACTTTTAGCCAGACGATGGATTGCCGGGTCAAGCCCGGCAATGACAATTGAAAGGTGGCTAGGGCTCGGGAGTCTCTCGCGCTTGCCGCTCTCCACTTCGGCTGATACCTAGCTGTCGTAAACTGAGATTTAGAATGTCAGACAAGTGCGACAAACCCAACAAGCTCAAGGCGCGCCTGCCGCGCGGCCTGTCCGATCGCGGACCGGCCGAGATCGCCGCCACGCGCCGCATGCTCCAGAAAATTCGCGAGGTCTACGAGCGCTACGGCTTCGATCCGGTCGAGACGCCAGCCATCGAATTTACCGACGCGCTCGGAAAATTCCTGCCCGACCAGGACCGCCCGAACGAAGGCGTGTTCTCGTTCCAAGACGACGACGAGCAGTGGCTGAGCCTGCGCTATGACTTGACCGCGCCGCTCGCCCGCTATGTGGCGGAGAATTTCCAGAACCTGGCGATGCCATACCGCAGCTATCGCGCCGGCTGGGTGTTCCGCAACGAAAAGCCAGGCCCCGGCCGCTACCGTCAGTTCATGCAATTTGATGCCGACACGGTCGGCAGCGCCTCGATGGCCGCCGATGCCGAGATTTGCATGATGGCTGCGGACACGATGGAGGTTTTGGGAATTCCACGCGGCAGCTATGTTGTGAAGGTCAGCAATCGTAAGTTACTTGATGGATGTATGGAGGCGATTCAAGAACTGAAAAATGCATCGCCGGAAAAACGTTTAAAGGTGTTCCGTTCAATTGATAAATTAGATCGACTAGGAATTGAGGGCGTTCGAGCACTGCTCGGTAAAGGGCGGCGCGATGAGAGCGGCGATGTTACAGAGGGCGCAGGGCTTAGCGAAGGCGCAAACAACGCTATTATTGCTTTTATAACCTCTCCGGCGTCACCCACCGTAAAGGCAGGCGATACACAATTCTTGTACCCACCGCTTTTCGAAGATCAAGATAAATTCCCTTCAGCAACAATAAAAAAAATCCCATCATTGCTTGATGAGGCAAACAATGAACTTGCGGAAATTGAGAAGTATGTTTCTGCGGCTGGCTATGGTGATGGTCGAATTGTGATTGATCGCAAAGTCGTCCGTGGTCTCGAGTACTACACCGGTCCGGTCTACGAAGTTGAGCTGACGCTCGAAACAAAAGACGAGAAAGGCCGCCCCGTTCGTTTCGGTTCGGTCGGTGGCGGCGGGCGTTACGACGGTCTTGTCTCGCGCTTTCGCGGCGAACCAGTGCCGGCGACCGGTTTCTCCATCGGTGTCTCGCGCCTGCAAGCCGCCCTGACGCTGCTCGGCAAACTCGACAACAAGCCCGCAGCCGGGCCGGTGGTCGTCACCGTATTCGATCGCGAACGCGTGGCCGAATATCAGAAAATGGTTGCGTCGCTGCGGGGTAGCGGCATTCGCGCGGAGCTCTACCTCGGCAATCCCAAGCACAGCGTCGGACAGCAGCTTAAATATGCCGACAAACGCGGTTCACCCTGCGCGATCATCCAGGGCTCCGACGAGAAAACCAAAGGCGTCGTGCAGATCAAGGATCTCATCCTTGGGGCAAACCTTACGGCCATCAAAGACCGCGATGAATATCTGCGCAAGCAAGCCGACGCGCAGCGCGAAGTCCCGGAAGGCCAACTGGTCAGCGAAGTGCAAAAAGTGCTCGACCGCCACGGCGTAAAGTGGTCCTGAAGCGTTTGAGAGTGCAATTCCCGCGTCTGCGGAACTGATCGCAACGTCAGTTTGCCGACATCGCGAGGTTGCGCCGCGGAATGGATATATCGATTTGATGCCCGAGCACTTGCTCGGCAACATCAAAACTGTCCAGAATGGCGCGATAGGAAATGATTTTATTGTCGCGAAATATAAAGAGCTCCGCTCGCTGATAGCTGATGATCCGCTTGGTGCTGGTCTGGACCGCCGTCACCCGAGTGAATCCCGCGGCACGGTCACCATCGACGAGGAGTTCTTCGAACTCGAGTTTAGTGACCGTCAGCAGCGCCGGTGCAACCCGGACAATGGCGTCGATCACCGCTTCCTTGCCGCGCCGTTCTCCGCAGAATGGGATGAGTTCGACCGGCCCGGAAATCGACCATGTCACATCTTCGTCGAGAAACGGAGCGATTTTCGCCGGGTTGCGCGACATGCGCGCCTGGTAAAAATCCCGCGCGAGCTGGCGCAAAGCGATGTTCGTCATGAGAAACTCCACACCCTGTGGTAGTGAACAGGTTGTAGATTAACAAATCGCTAACCTTGCCATCATGGGCGTGCGAAGCAGACAGAGTGCGAGGCAGACAGAATGTCGCACTCGCGAACATTCCCACGTTGGCGCGGTGCTCGCCCGCCACGGCGTGATGTGGGAATAGTCAGAACTTCACGCTCGCGAAGGCGCGCACGTTGGCGCCGGGCTGCAGCACCTCGTACTTCGTGAACGAGGTCGCATTTCGGATGTCGGCGTTGAGCAGATTGTTGCCGACCACGCCGATTGTGATTTGGCTCAGCCCCGACGGATCGTTCTTCAATTTCATCGTGCGGCTCACCTCGGCCTTGAGCAAGTTGTATCCCGGCGTCGGCGCGAGCTCGAATTGCCCGATGTTGTTCTGCGCGAAGGCGTGCAGCAGACCCACCCGTACATACCATTCATCGCTGCGCCAATAGACGCCGCCGCCCAAGCGCTGCGGCGGAATGCGCGGCACATTCGTGCCGTCAGTGAACGTCGCGCGCACGATGTCGTACTGGCCGTCGAAGCCCAGAAACCCATTCTGGATCTTGTGCACATCCCATTGGAACTGGGCCTCGCCGCCGCGGAAATTGGCGTCGTTCTGCGAATAGATTGCTTGATTAAGCTCCTCATTGCCGACACCCAGGCCGCAACTGGTGTCATTGCATCTCGTGCCTGTGAGTTGCCGGAAGATGAAGCCGTCGAAGCGCGTATAATAGGCCGTCACTTCAAATCGAAATGGCCCCTTGGCGTGCCGCAAGCCCACTTCGATCGACTTGGCGACTTCGGTCTTGAGATTTGGATTGCCGATGTCGAATGTTCCCGTCGCGTCGTGCACGCCGCGCGAGAACAGCTCCGGCGCGCGCGGCGCGCGCTCGACATATTGCGCTGTCAAGCTCGCTGCCATCTCCCACGGCAGGTTCTTGATGAGACCGAAACTCAGGCTTTTCGGAGCAAAGTTGCGGTCGCGCGCGGTGCTCGGCGAAAGACCCGCGATGTCGAAGACGTTGGAGGAAAAATCGATCGCGCTCCCGGACACTTTTGTCGACTCGATGCGGCCGGCGATTTGCGCTTTGAGTGTGTTGCTGAATTTGAATTCATTGAAAATATACCCGGCGACGCTGGTGGTCTGATTAGGATCGAACAGCCCGTTGAAGATGCTGCCTGGGTTATCGGGGCTCGGCGCGGTGAGCTTCTGATGCCAGACTTGCACGCCGACCGTGGTGGAGAGCGCGGCGATCTTCAAATTGACGGGCGCAAACTGGACTTCGGCGCGGCCCTCAAGCTCCTTGTTGGTGAACGTCTGACGCACGCCGTCGGTGGTAAAATCCGCCGGGTCCGCCAATCCGATCTCGTTGTGCTTGTAGTCGGTATAGCCCAGCCAGAAGCGAACCGTGTCGACCGAGTCGGATTGCGGGCGAAATTCGCCTTTGCTTGTGAGCTTGGTCTGCTTCATGTCGATGCGCGTATTGTGCGCGGCGCCATCAAGGCCGGGGATATGATAGATGCTGTTGAACTGCGACACCGCCATGCCGACGAAGCCGCCGGGAAACAAATACGAGCCACCCAACGCCTGTCCATTGGAGCGCGCCGACGAATTCGGCTGCCGGCCGTTGAACGGCGGCGTGGAGTCGAAAAGAAAAGGATAATGCGGCACGCGATAGTCGCTTGATGTGCGCCCATAAGCATCGGCATGAATCGCGTAACTGCCCTTGCCGGCATCGAGCAGAACCGAACCTTCCAAGCCTTTGTCGGCCGAACTCACCGCGCCGTTGATTTCCGTGCTGATCCCGCGCGTTGGAATAGCCGTGGGAATCCTGTTGTTGTCCGCGTTCACCACACCGCCGATCGCCTGCGACCCGAAACGCAGTGTCGATGGCCCGCGGATCACCTCGACTTGCCGCACCGACAGCGGATCGATCGGAATGCCATGGTCTTCGCCCAAGTCCGACGCGCCATTCGATCCGATGCCATTTTCCTGGATGCGCACACGATTCATGTCGAGACCACGCACGATCGGCCGGCTGGCCGCACCCGGCGCGAAGCTCGAACTGGTGATCCCGGGTTTCGCCGACAGAATATCGCCGAGCGTCGTGCCGGGGCTGCGCTTGAGTTCTTCCGTCGGCACCACTGTTACGCTCGAGAACTGATCGGTGACGATGGGCAGCGTTCCCTGCAGCGGAGCCTCGGAAGCGGCAGGCGCGCGCATGATGGGACTCGGCGCGCTCACCGTGATCTGCGGCAGAACGGTCTGAGATTGCACGGTGTCGATCCATACCAAGGATAACAAGAGCGCAGTGCTGCCCAGAAAAACGTTACGGCAAGAATGATGTGACATGGAGATTCCCAAAACCTGACGTCATCACGGAATTTCGTCGCGCGCCCAAATGGGCCGCGCGGCGCTTCACGGATCGATCGATGTCAGGCTTGGGGTGGACCGCGGGATCGCAGATCGATGCATCGCAGGTCGTCGCGAGTTGCCTCGGACGATAGCGATAGTTCGATGAGTCTGTGGTTGACTGGAAGTGGCAACGCCGGCGCAGCGGCCACTTGCGCCGCACCAGTCAGATGGATGGTTACGCATATGGCGCACAATCCGTCGGCAGAATTCTGATCGTGATCGGACGGTGTCGGTGCGATCGGTTCGTCA
This sequence comes from Hyphomicrobiales bacterium, assembly GCA_003169835.1. Taxonomy (GTDB): domain Bacteria; phylum Pseudomonadota; class Alphaproteobacteria; order Rhizobiales; family Xanthobacteraceae; genus PNAI01. The sequence goes on from PNAI01000059.1 coordinate 11,516, forward strand.
GGTGTGACGTTGAAGGCCGTGGCCGCAGGTGCGATCGCACGCGCATCCGCATTTCCAACGTGAACGTGCCCGAAGGCGAGAGTGAACTGCACGACCAGCGCAAACAGCGCCGCCTGGGCCCCAAAAACGCGATGTAATCGGAACCATTTCATTGCCGAACGACCCAACCCTTATGCTGGCGTTTTCACAGGAATATCGTCAGGACACATGTAACATTATAACAATATTAACCGTCAAGGGATCTCGCGCGACGGCCTTTTGCGTACCGGAGTCGCTTTGCTTCGAATCCTTAAGAAAAACCGTGCTAAATGGCCACAAAACGCGCGCAAAAGGCGCGGCGGGACGGCAGAGTATTTATGGCTTCCGTAACTACGACATCGCAGCCCGACCAGCGGGCCGAAGCGCTCGTGGCTGCCTACGAGCGTGCCGGCTATCGCCGCATCGCGCCTGCGATCCTCCAGCCAGCCGAGCCGTTCCTCGATCTCTCCGGCGAGGACATCCGCCGGCGCATGTTTCTCACTACCGATTCCGAAGGCCGCGAGCTCTGCCTGCGGCCCGACCTGACAATCCCCGTTTCGTGCGACTATCTCGGCTCCGCTGACGCCGGCAAAGCGCAAGGCTTCTGCTATCTCGGGCCGGTATTCCGCGATCGCGGACAGGCATCGCCCGAATTCGTTCAGGCCGGCATTGAATCTTTTGGCCGCACCGACTTGGCCGCCGCCGACGCCGAGATGCTCGCGCTCGGGCTTGAAGCGACCAGCCACTACGGCATACCCGCGCCCGAAATCCGCATGGGCGACGTCGGCCTGTTTTCCGCGCTGATCGCAGCCCTCGATCTCGCGCCCGCCTGGAAGCGTCGCCTAATCAAGGATTTCAACCGCAAGACCAATCTCGCGCACGATCTTGAGAAGCTCACGCTCGCCGCCCACAACAAGCGGCCGGAATATCAAGGCGTGCTCGCAGCGCTCACCGGTTCCGATCCCAAGGGCGCGCAGGCGCTCGTGTCCGATCTCATTTCCATCGCCGGCATCACCACCGTCGGCGGGCGCTCGGTTGACGAGATTGCCGAACGCTTCCTCGAACAGGCGGCGCTTGGCTCCGCCACCGCGCTGCCGCAGGAGATGCGCGCGCTGATCGAACGCTTCCTCGCGATTGCCGGCAGCCCCGACCAGGCGGCGGCCGCTCTGCGCGCTCTCGCCGCCGATGCCAAGATTGCACTCGGCCGTGAAATTGAATTGCTTGAAAACCGCACAGGCTTCATTGCCGCACGCGGCATCGATGTTGCAAGCATCCGTTTCTCCACCAGCTTCGGCCGCGGCATCGATTACTACACCGGCGTCGTGTTCGAGCTGCACGATCCGGCTACACAAGTCGTGGGGCAGTTGGTCGCCGGCGGCCGCTACGACGGACTGCTCACGCGGCTTGGCGCCAAGAAGCTGATCCCAGCGGTGGGCTTCGCCGCCTGGATCGACCGCGTCGCGGCTTGCGGAGGCTCCCTATGAGCGCGCCGTTCATCATCGCCGTGCCTTCGAAGGGCCGCTTGCAGGACAACACCGAAGCGTTCTTCGCCCGCGCCGGCCTCGCGCTCGTCAAGCCGCGCGGTGCCCGCGAATATCGTGGCACCATCGCCGATCTGCCCGGCGTCGACGTGGCCTATCTTTCATCGAGCGAAATCGTCGCCCAGCTCGCTCAAGGGATGGCGCATTTCGGCATCACCGGCGAGGATCTGGTGCGCGAGCAAATCCCGCGTGCCGAGGCGCGCGTGGTGCTGATCGACGCGCTCGGCTTCGGCCACGCCAATGTGGTCGTCGCCGTACCCCAGGCCTGGATCGATGTGCGCGACATGGCCGACCTCGACGACGTGGCCACCGCGTTTCGTCTGCGTCACGGCCGCAAATTGCGTGTGGCGACCAAGTACGTGAACCTGACGCGCGACTTTTTCACTCAAGCCGGCGTCGTCGATTACCGCATCGTCGAAAGTTCCGGCGCGACCGAAGGTGCGCCGGCGGCTGGTACTGCCGAGTTGATCGTCGACATCACCACATCGGGCGCGACGCTTGCAGCGAATGGACTGAAAATTGTCGAAGACGGTGTGATCCTGCGCTCTCAGGCCAACCTCGTGGCCGCGCGCACGGCGGTCTGGGGCGCGACTGAACGCGCGCTCGCGCGCACCATCCTTGATCGCATTGCCGCGCATGCCCGCGCACGTGCCTTCCGCGAGGTCCGCGCGCGTTTTCCGGGCTGCGATGATGTGGTGTTGGCGCAGGCTAGGCAGGATTTTGGCGCGGTCGCACCGTTCGGCGGGCCGGCATCTTCCGGCATGCTCACGCTGCACTGCCCGCCCGCAGAGGTATATGCGCTGACGCGCTTCCTGCAATCGAAGGGAGCCGATGGTGTCACGGTCGCGGAGATCGACTACGTGTTCTCTCCGAGCAACCCGCTCTACGGCAAGCTCGAAGCCGCGCTCGCGGACTAGCCATTCAGCGCTAGTCCGTCGTGCGCTCGCGCGGGCGGAACACGAAAAAATGCGACAGCGAAAAATTGACCACGAAGCCGACCAGGATCGCGATCAATTTGGCGGCCCATACCGGCACGAACTGCGCGGCAACGACCACCGTCGTCGTATTGGCGATCACGCCGGCGACGCCTGAGGCCACGAACGTTCCATAGTCGCGCCACCGCAGCTTGCGGCCGCTTTCCACGGCGAACGTCGTGTACGAGTTCATGACGTAGGAGCCGGACACAGCAACGAACCACGCAATCACATTAGCCGGAATGATGATCCACGTTTCCACGCTCAAGCAATTGCATGACACGGTAAGCTTCAGCGCAAATTCGACGATGCTTGGCCACGTGCTCAATACGCCGAGCACCAGAAAGAACACACCGTAGTCGACCGCCGCGTTGACCACCCCCACCAGCGCGAAGCTGACGGCCTTGAGCGCGACGGTGCGCTCATGCCACGCCGTGATGATTCGGCCCGCGATATTGCGGAAGAGATTCATGCTTGGTCCGCTTACTCTTTTTCCCCGTGCTCGCAAAGCCAAGAAGCACGAATCTGTTAAGACTTTGAAAGAACGAAATATTATCGTGATTTCACGGCCGCGACAGCGCCACGCTGTTGCGCTATAGATCGCAGGTTATAGATGGGCGGACGAAACAATGGCCACCAAAGTAACCAGCCCGAGCGGCAGTGCTGACGGAGCGCCGGCGCACGCGCAAGCCGGACTCTCGATCGTGGTGCCGGTGTTCAACGAAGCCGCAGGTCTTGTGCGCTTCCACGACCGTCTGGTCGAAGGCGCGCGCGCGCTGCAAAAAAATCGCGAGCTCAAGTGTGAAGTCGTCTACGTCGACGACGGCAGCCGCGATGACACCTTCGCCGTTGCGAAAGCGCTGCCGGCGGACGCGCTGGATATCCAGGTCATCTCGCTGTCGCGCAATTTCGGCAAGGAAGCGGCGTTGATGGCCGGGCTCGACCACGCTCGGCTCGGCGCCGTGCTGTTCATGGATGGCGACGGACAGCATCCCCCGAGCCTGGTCGATCGCCTGGTCGGTCATTGGCTCGACGAAGGCTATGACGTGATCTACACCGCGAAGGCTCATCGTGAGAACGAACCCGCACTTCGTCGCTTCGGCGTGAAGGCGTTCTATTCCCTCATCAACTGGGGCGCCCGGCAGAAAATTCCCGAAGATGCCGGCGACTTCCGTCTGCTCTCCCCGCGCGCCGCCGACGCGTTGCGCCAGTTGCCTGAGCGCAGCCGTTTCTTCAAAGGGCTGGCGAGCTGGATCGGTTTTCGCCAAATCCGTGTCGACTATGAACCGGCCGAGCGGTTGCACGGAAGCACCAGTTGGAATTTCCGCGGGCTGATTGGGCTCTCGATCGAAGGTCTGACGTCGTTCTCGGTCGCGCCGCTGCGATTTGCGAGCCTGCTTGGTCTTCTGCTCGCATTAACCGCATTCTTTTTCGGCCTCTCCATTCTGTTCGAGTCCGTGTTCTACGGCGTGAAGGTTGCCGGCTATCCTTCGCTCGTCGTCGGCGTGATGGTGATCGGCGGCGTTCAGCTCGTCATGATTGGCGTGCTGGGCGAATACATCGGGAAAATCCTCTCCGAAATCAAGGCACGGCCGGTTTATTTCGTGGCAGAACACAACATCAAGAGCGCACAAGACCAGACTGATTCCGCACCGGCGCGGACGGCCGCGGAATGAGCGTGACGCGGGCGCGCATCTGGCTGTGCGCCGACGACTACGGCATTTCACCTTCGGTCAATGCCGCGATCCGCGATCTCATCGCGCATGGCCGCATCAACGCCACCTCAGTGATGGTGGCGGCGCCAAGCTTCCAGCAATCTGAGGCCATGACGCTTGATGCGTTCAATACCGGTACACGGCGCGTGGCGATCGGGCTGCATGTGACGCTCACAGCGCCGTTTCGGCCGCTGAGTGCGGGCTTTGAGCGGACCTATTCAGATCAATTCCTGCCGCTGCTGCCGGCGTTGGTGCTGGCCATCATGCGCCGCTTCCGGCGTGCGCAGCTCGTTGCTGAAATCACCGCGCAGTTCGACGCCTTCGTCACAGCCTTTGGCCGCGCGCCCGATTTTGTTGACGGGCATCAGCACGTGCAGCTGTTCCCGCAAATTCGCGATGCGTTTCTGACCGTGGCCAAGGCGAAAGCGCCGCTCGCCTGGGTGCGGCAATGCGGCCGGATCGTGCCGCTGACAAAACGTTTGGCGGACATCAAAGGACTTCTGCTCGATGTACTAAGTCGTGGCTTTCGCATCCACGCAGCTCGACTCGCCGTGCGGACCAACGCCGCTTTTGCTGGCACATATGATTTCGAGCCTGGTTCGGACTACGCTAAACTGTTCCCCACTTTTCTCGCAGACCTGCCCGACAACAGCGTTGTCATGTGCCATCCCGGCATTGTCGACGACGAGCTCAAGCGTCTCGATCCGCTGACCACGCTGCGCGAACGCGAATACGCCTACTTCGCCGACGAGCGCTTTCCCGCCGTGCTCGAAATGCAGGGCGTTGCGCTGGCGTAACGGCCAAATCGCATCGAAAATAAAAGGCCGCCGTTTCCGGCGGCCAGTTTGGAGGAAGGTCAATAAAATTGGCTAGAGCACCACGACCTTGGTACCGATCTTGACGCGCTCGTAGAGGTTGATCACGTCTTGATTGCGCATCCGAATGCATCCGGATGACACTGCGGTGCCGATGGTCCACGGCTCGTTCGAGCCATGAATGCGATAGAGCGTTGAGCCGAGATACATGGCGCGAGCACCCAGCGGATTTTCCGGTCCGCCGGCCATAAAGTGCGGCAAGTCCGGCCGGCGCGCCAACATCTCGTCCGGCGGAATCCAATCCGGCCATTCGCGCTTGCCGGAGATTTGCGCCATGCCCGACCAAGTGAAGCCCGCGCGTCCGACACCAATGCCGTAGCGCATGGCTCGGCCGTCCTCGAGCACCATGTAGAGAAAGCGTGCAGGCGTATCGACGATGATCGTGCCCGGTTTTTCCGGCCCGTTATAGGCGACGGTATGCGGCATGAATTTCGGGTCGATCGGACGCCGTTCCTGCGGCTCCGTCTCGAGGCTTGCTTCCTGCTGCCGGTAATACGCATTGCCGCGTGCTGACTGCTCGAGCGGGTCGTACTGATATTGCGGCGCCGTCGCTTGGCTTATCCCGCCAAACAGCATTTCGAGGAATCCCACTCTGGGCGGTTGCTGATTTTCCTCATATCGCTCCGACATGCGTGTGCGCGCCGCAGCGACCGGCTGCGCCGTCGCGACATTGCGGGAACTCACCCGGGTGACTCGATCGAGATCGAGCGGTGAGTTTTGCGCAAAAGCGGGAGCGGTGCCGATCACACCTGTGACGAGAACCGCCAGAACCAGCCGCTGAATTGACATAGCCATGACTCGTTTCTTGCTCGCTCCCACGCCCTTCACACGAACATTAACGATGAAATCCAGACCGTTCGGTAAAATCCATCTCGCTAATTTTAGCGGCGCCCGAGATCACGCGCGTTTCGGCGAAGTACGGTTTATTTTCAATGAACGCCGCGCATTCGTCGTTAACAGGATATTTCTTCCAGTCGATCGCGCTGGGGTCCTGGCGCACGCGTGAACCCGTCATTAAGCCCGGCATTTTACAACCGAATGCGAGATGGGGGTTCCGGATGCCGGCGCAGCGCAAAGTCTTTCGCATCGAAGAAAATGTGCATGCAGACATTCGCGGAGAAATCTCCGCGGTCTCGGCTGACGATGAGGCGGCGCAACGCCATCACGAGTTGATGACCGAAATCATGACATTGCGCGCTGTGCTCAACACGCGCCTGTCGCCGAGCCAAGATTCGAGTCAAGAATCAAGCCGAGAGCCGAGCGGGAACGCGCACGATCAAATCAGCCAGGCACATGAGCTCAAGGCCGAACTCGATCTGATCCACGAGGCCATCCGGCGCACCAAGCACGATATCGGCGGCTTTGAGGTCGGTAGCTTCTTCGGTCCGCAGATGGCGCGCGTCGGCCAAGAGCTTGACGCCGTCATCACCGGCACCGAGCAGGCCACCCAGCGAATCCTGAAATCCGCCGAGGACATCGACCAGATCGCGAACACCATGTCGTCGTTGCTCAAGGGCGAGTATGCGCAAGGGCTTGCGCAGGATGTGCGCGATCACGTGGTGAAGATTTTCGAGGCCTGCAATTTTCAAGATCTCACCGGTCAGCGCATCAACAAGGTGGTGACGACGCTCAAATTCATCGAGGAACACATCAATCGCATGCAGGATATCTGGAGTGGAATTGATCGCTCCATCCCGGCCGCGCCTGTAATGCCCGCCGCGCCACGCGATACCGATGGCGAGAGCAAGTTCGTCAACGGCCCAAAGCTCGACGGCGATTCCGGCCATGCCTCGCAGGCCGATATCGACGTGATCTTCGACAGCAACTGACGTTCAGCTCCTCGGCCGGCCGATCAGCACGAAGCAGCCCAGTGCGATCGCCGCAAAGCTTGCCGCGAACGCGAGTGCAACAGGATCCGATGCGCGCTCGGCGACGAGCGCGAGCGCCAGCGGCGCCGCGGATTGCATGAACAGCGAGGGGCCGGCAATGCGGCCAATCACCTGACCATAGCCCGCAGCCCCGAACAGCGCGAGCGGTACCGCGCCGCGCGCAATCGTAATCAGTCCGTTCGCCGCTCCGAACATGAGCGCGAAGGCGGCCGCGACCGGCACTGAGAGCCCACCCACCGCCAGCAGCGCAAATGCGATCACCAAAAGTCCCACCGCCGCGCGCGCGATGGTGAGCGGATGCAAATTGCGGCCGAACAGCAGCTCGCAGATTCGCGCCAATACCTGCGCCGGCCCGAACAATGTGCCGATCGCAACGACGGTCCCCGGATCGATGCCGGCGCGCCCGTAGATTGCAAGCAGATGCGCCGAAAGCGCGGAAGGAACGAATGCATAAGCCGCAAAGGCGGCGACGACCAGCACGAATGTCAATCCGTGCGCCGGCAGCACGGCGGTCGGCACAACGCTCGTTTCCTTGGTGCGCACGCTGGTGACAGCACGGCTTCGCGGCAACGCGAACGCGTACAGCGGCGTGCACAGGAATACGAGCAACGCGCCATAGACGAGATAACATCCTTGCCAGCCGACCGCACCGATCAGGAAATGCGTCGCAGGCCATCCCACCGTTGATGCAAATCCGCCGGCGAGCGTGAGCACGGTGATGGGCCGCCGCGCCTCGGTCCCGAAGATTCGTCCGAGTGTCGCGAACGCCGGATCGTAGAGCGAGGCGGAAAGTCCCACGCCCAGCACCAGCCAGACCGCAAGATAGGCGGCCGGATGTTCGGCCGTCGCCAAGCCCACGAGGCCGAGCGCGCTGACGAGCGAACCCACGGTCATCACCACATGCCCGCCGTAACGGTCGATCCATCGGCCGACCAGCGGCGCCGCAAGCCCGGCGACGAAAAGGCCGAGCGAGAATCCGCTCATGGTGAAGGACACCGACCAGCCTCGTTCGGCGGCGATCAGCGGCACCGTCAGCACCGGCGAATAGAAAATAGAACCCCACGCGATGATTTGCGTGATCCCGAGCACGGGAACGGCGCGCCAAGGCCCGAAAAACCATGGACCCGAAATCACGTCACGCACGTTCGGCATTCATCGCCCCCTTGATCGAGGGAGGTGAATCCTTCTTTGCCGCCAAGTCAATTGCGCACAGGTTAGTTATGGGACTGCTACGCCGCGATTTTCGTATCGGCAAATGCCGGCACTTGCGCGGAAAATTTGTCGAGCCACGCCGCAAGCTTGGGATGATCCGCACGCCATGTGCCCGGAAAGCGCAGGTCGCGGTGGCCTAGGAAACACGCAAGTGCGATGTCTCCGACATTGGGTATTGCCCCAAGCAACGGCGGGTCTGCCTCAAGCGCAGCAAGCCCGCGCATGATTTTGTCAGCCTGGTAATCGACCCATTTCGTCACGCGATGTTCCGCCGGCCGCCAGCGCGCTTCGTACAGCACCAGGATCTGTGCGTCGGTCAGGCCATCGGCCAGCGCCTGCAGGCGAAGCGCTGAAAAGCGCGCGCCCGGCTCGCGCGGAATAATTTTTCCGCCTCCGGCGCGATGATCGAGATATTCCAGGATCACGCGCGAGTCATATAGCGCGCTGCCGTCCTCGATCACCAGCACCGGAATCTTGCCGAGCGGGTTTTGCCGCCGCACTGTGTCGGCCGGATCGTTGGTATCGGCGCTCTCGATTTTGATCTCGCCGGAAAGACCAAGCAAGCTCGCGGCGATATTGACCTTGCGGCCGAACGGCGAGGGCGGCGTCAAACGCAAGATCATCATGGCGGCACCATTTGCGACAACGAGTTTCCCTGGCCGGATGCGGCCACCATTGCTCACGTTCTAGAACATTCGCGGAAGCGCCTACAACTTGCCGCCTGGAGGTCAGCCGGTGATCACGAGATTGACCGCCTTCGGCCCCTTGCCCTTCTTGTCGGGTTCGACTTCGAACTCAATGCGCTGCCCTTCGGTCAGCGATTTGAGTCCAGCCTGTTCGACTGCGGTGATGTGCACGAACACATCGCGTCCGCCGTCGTCAGGTTTGATGAAGCCGTAGCCGCGCTCGCCATTGAAGAATTTGACCGTACCGGTCGTGGCCATCGGGAAACTCCTTCCCCCGTGGTTACTCCGCCGTCGGCCCCCACGGCACGACGGTTCGGCCGGACATTCGCAGTCGGGGAAAGCATCAGCCGAAACGGCCTCAGTCACTCCGCCGGCCCCCAATGGAGGCGGAACGTCAAAGCCAGCATCATAAGCTAAGCGCAATGCAGCCCTGCTGGAAAGGGGGAGCGATCTTATTTGGTCGCTTCGCCGGCGAGCCAGTCGAGCGTGACCCCGCCTTTTCCGTCGCGCCCCAGCGCTGCGGCGAGTGCCGGCAAGAGGCGCGAAAGCTCGCTCTCCAACGTCCATGGCGGGTTGACCACGATCAGGCCAGCGCCATTCAACTTTGTCGCGTCGGCCTTGGGTGCGACAACGAGTTCCACCCGCAGGATCTTTGCGATGCCCGAACGCGCCAGGCGGCGGGTGAAGGCTATGACCTCGCCCGGCTCCTTGATCGGATACCAAAGCAGGTAGATGCCGGTCGGCCATTTGCGGTGCGCGTTCTCAAGTCCGCGCTCAAGCTGTGCGAAATCATCCGGCTGTTCGAAGGGCGGATCGACCAGCACCAATCCGCGCCGCTCCTTCGGCGGAACATAGGCCGAAAACGCCGTCCAGCCGTCGATGGCGATGGTTTTCACGCGCACGTCGCCGTGTAGATTGCGCGCGAGCGCGGCTGCCGCGCGTGGCTCGAGTTCGCACGCGATCAAGCGATCTTGCCGCCGCAGCAGGCTGCGCGCGAGCGTGGGCGAGCCGGGGTAGGTGGTGAGCCGCTCAGGCGGATTGCAGGCGGCGACGGCGTCGAGATAGGGCGCGAGCAATTGACGGATGTCAGGATTGATCGTCGCGCTCAACAGCCGCTCGATGCCGTCCCGCCATTCGCCGGTTTTGCCGGCCTCGGCGGCCGTAAGATCATAGACCCCCGCGCCGGCGTGCGTGTCGATGACGCGAAACGCGGCGGCCTTCTCGCGCAAATGCGCGAGCACGCGGCAAAGCACCGCGTGCTTGAAGACATCCGCAAAATTGCCGGCGTGGAAGGCGTGGCGATAGTTCATGCGCTATCTTAGCGCCTCTATCGCTTAGATGAACGCGATGTAGCGCTAGCCCCCGCGCACCGGAGGCATGACCAGTCGGTCGCGCCGGCAAGCGCGCCGGTCGATTTCCGGACAATCGCGGAAGCTGATGTCCTTGTTCACGCACAGCCGCACTTCGCTTAAGCGCCGGCTGTCGCAGGTGACCGCGATCGCGGTCGGTTTCAGTCCCGGATTGGCCTTCACGAACGCCGTCTCGACCTCGTCCGGCGTTACCGTTCGCGGCGCCTTCAGATTGAGATATTCCTGCGGAATCTTGATCACCGCGCGCGCCTTGCGAATGGTGTCGAAATACGCCCGCGCCGAAAGTCCCGAGCAGGTGCCGTGCTTGTCCCATTCATTGAAGATCAGCCGCGGTGCCGGCATCAGGTCGAGCATCGAAGACACGATATTGCGATCGAGCCGCGGTGCCGGCACCTGGCAGAATTCGGGAAATCCCTTTTCGTATTGCGGCCACAGGCCGTGCACCACGAATGAATAGGGCCGTGCCCCGCATTGCGCGCCGCCATCGCGCCCGCGCTCGGACGTAGCCTTGCAGAATGACGGCGACCACGAGAGTGCCAGCACATAGAAATCGAATTGGCCTGCTTGATTTTGCCGCCGGTCCTGCGCCGAAACGGTATTGAGCAAAGCGGCATTGAACGAAATTGCAACAAACAGGGCGGCGAAAGCTGCCACGCGATTGACCAGACTGACCATGATTGCCCCCGCACCAAAATTTTTCTGAAACTACATCATCGAAAAGAACATTACAAGAACAAAGTAGCAATAAACAGTGTCCAAATTCAAGCCGGGACTTGCATCGCCTGGCTCAGGTCTTGAATGCGGCCGGGTGCGATTACGGCTTTGCCTGACGGCAGGCGGGGTTGTTCGCCCAGTTGCGATCGGCACCGGTCACGCACCATTCCACGCCCCAGCTCGCCCCGATCATGCCGCCGTCCTCGATGATGGAGTAATGCACCATGCGCCATTTGCCATCCGAGGTAAGCGCGCGGGCACTGCAGAACCGCCGCGGAATGGTGTTGTCGGCCCACGGCCGGAAGGCGACCTCCCGGACATTTTCGAACCGGACGATCTCAAGCGAAGACTCCCAAAACCGCCATTCCTTGCGCGAAAAGCGCGACTGAATCTTCCAAAGCGCAAACGTCTCGTCGCACAGCGGGACCGAGGCGTCATAGCGCGGGCCGCCGAGGCCGGTGTTCATCTCGAACCAATTGGCCGCCTGCCCGGGCCCGATCCAGGCCCCAACCAGCAGCGCCGCCGCCGTTGCCAGGCGCATCATGCGAGCACCACCCGCGTTACTCCCAACCATGGAACACCTCCCACCGAACCCACCAGAACCAGCGCAGCATATGATATTTTCTCGAGATGCGCACGCACCATTTGTCAGGGTCAGCGCCAGATCACGCCGCGGCCGGCCTCGAAAACCGGACGCTCGCACGCAAATTTGTCGGCTGGCAGCGCGCAGGTCGGCCGTAATGTCTGCGTTGGACACTTTACAAAAAATACTTCGCCGACGGATTCAACAATCGCGCAAACAGGTCTAGCTTCGCCGAAGTGATTCGCAGGACAGGGGCGTTCGCGCATCACCAGGAGGCGAAAGAATGGCGGTAGGGGCACGCCGGCTCGAAGCTGTCGAAAACTTGTTTGGGATCCAGGCCGCCGGCCGCCTGATGACTGAGGTCTTCGCACCATGGGTGCAGGACCTCGGCCTCTTGGTGGAAAGCGTCGAGGCCGGACGACCCGTTGGCGCATCGTCCGATTGGATGCCGGGCGCGCTCATACGATTGCCGTTCTCCCACAAGCTGTGCCGCGACGGCGGCGTCGTTTGCGGCCAGGCGCTGTTGGCGGCCGCCGACACCGCGATGGTGATCGCCTGTGCCGCGGCCTGGAACGGCTACAAGCCGATGAGCGCCGTCGACCAGACCATGCATTTCCTGCGTCCGGTGAATTTCGATGTGCTGGCGGATGCGCGCATCATTCGCGTCGGCCGCACGACGACCTTCGGCCGGGTGACGCTCTCAAGCGCCACCGACAAACGGCCGGTCGGCATGGTATCGAGCGCCTACGCGATGTTGTGACGCGCCTTCGCGAGCGCGTGTCTCAGCCGATCTTCTTCTTGGGCGGTGCCGAGCCTGGCGTCAGGACGGGGCGCCCATCGTAGAATTGATTGGGCATACAGAACCCGCCGACGCCCGAGACCGCCATTTTGCATTGGTCCAGCGTAACGAACCAGCAGTTGGTCGATCCGCCGCCGCGGCCGGCGTTATACAGCGCGCACCACTTGTAGGGATCGGCCTGCGCACGATCCACGGCCGATCCGGCGATGACAATGATCAGAACTGCAAGCGCAAACCGCATGTAAGGCCTCCCTTTAGCGATCGATCGCGAAAATATCTGGCTTAGCCGGGCTTTTGCGTATGTTGTTTCTTGCTGCGTTGGGCCGGCGGCGGCGAGCCCTCGGGCCGGCCGTCATAGGAGAAATTGACCCGGCAGAAACCGCCCACGCCCGAAACCGTCGCCTTGCATTGATCCAGCGTGACGAAGTAGCAGCTGATCATTCCGCCATCTTGGCCGCCGCCCATGATCGCGCACCAGCGATACGGGTCGGCTCGCGCCGTATCGAACGCCGAGCCGCCAACCACGCCGGCCAGAACTGCAAGAACGAAGCGCATGCGAAAACTCCCGACGAATATGAATCGATATACCCCATAGAGGCGCTTTCATTCCGCGAAAACAAGCAGCGGCCATTAGCGTAACGCAAAGTTGAACGCCGATCTCGCAATTCTAGGCTTTTGGGCCGCGCGCACCGATCACGCCGAGCCAGACGGCGCAGCCGATCGCGCCGACCACGATCCCGATCGGCATGAAGCCGAAGAACACCAGCATACCGGCTTGGCCCTCGCGGTTGGTGGTGTTGAACACCTCGATCCAGATCAGCCCCGCGACGACGCCCAGCGTGCCGCCGACGATCGCGCCCAGGAGCAGGCCGAGGAAGACGAACAGCACGACCTTCATCGCAGCGCTCCTTGATTGAGCCGCACGCCATCAAGCCGTGCGCGCGGGCCGGCGCAATCTTCGCCCGCGCACGTATGCTTTGGCGCTCACCACCAAAAACCCGCAATAAAATCCGCAAAAATCCAAAAGCCCGGCCGCGGAAAAACCGCCGGCTTACTTCTTGGTGAGTGGATTGACGGTGGGCGAGCCGCCGCCGCTAAAGGCCGACTTGTAGGCCGACACCTGCTTGGGCTTGTCCTTTTCGCCCTTTGGTTTCTTTTTTTCCTTGGGTTGGCGCTGTTGTCCTTTGGCCATGACGAGGTCTCCTGCTTCTGGTGTTGCGTTGCGGCGGGCTGCGATCTGAGTCGCGTGAATTTATCGCAACGGGGGCGCTTCTTCTATATGCGCCGAAGGGAGTAGTGGGTCAGTTTGGATTAGGTTTTAAGTCCGGCCCACGGTCGAGTGCGTGAGCAAAAATTGTGGCGATTGGAAATCTTGGGAAGCTGCCCAACTCGGTAGGTTTCTGGATGTCGCAGGCTTAAACTCCATCGAATTACCGAGGGGGATGCGACGTGTTTATTATTCAATCAAAAACTCCAAAATCGAAATCCGGTAAGTGGTTCACCGGCGTCATGATGGTCATTCTCGTGCTGTCTGGAACTGGAGCGATGGCAGCCGCGTTGACGATGCATTTAAGAAGTTCCCCATCAAAGCGGCCTATGCCACGAGGGTTTCGAGTTTTCGGCTTTCCTCGTAATCCTCCAGCATCTTGACGACATCACCGATTTCCAAGAGCCAGTCTGTTACGCCTGCCGCCATCGCGGGTGTAACTCGCAACGTCTTATGGATGCGAACAAAATTGTAGTACATCGCGAACAGCGCAACAAAGAATGCGTGGTTCTCGGCTTTCTTTGAAAATGCATTGGTCAGCCGTGTGAAGCGCCGCGTGTGCATCCTGATATTCAAATTCTGTCTTTCAGCGAATGACGTTGAAATATGCTCGGGATCAGGCTTGCCTTTGACGCGGCCTTTGATCGCGCCAACGCAAGGCGGAGGGCTGTAGCGGCGCTGCTCGGTTTCGTTGGTGCGACCGTAAACTTTCACCAGCATGGCGTAGTCGATATCTTCGCCAAAGGATTTATCGACGGCGCTCAAATATGCACCGTGGCCGTCACTGGTGAGTTGCACGCGGTTCGCCAAACGGCCTTGCAGATCGAGCATAAATTCCAAAGCGAAGTCAGCCGAACGATCCGCGACAAGCCATGACGGCATTAGTTTTGTGTCGGCACAAATGCTAGTCCACGTCCAACAATCGCCTTGCTCGCCAGCCGCTTTCTTCTCTGGGTTAGCGTTTGCGTGCTTCGCGCCGACGAACGACCAGATTTCGTCAACCTGAATTCGTTTGCACGTCAGATTTCGGAAAGCCTTGTCCTGATAATCGGTGCAAGCCTTACCGGCGCTAACCAGCAATTTGGCGACCGTGTTCTTGCTCGCGCCGGTCAGGCGCGTAGACATGCGATCTCTTAGTGACCGATTAGGAAGGTTTTTAAATTCAGAATGAAGTCGATCGTCTCGACCGGGTAGCTAATAAAGGCAGCGATCAAAACCAGGATCACGGCAACCCCCCAGGCTATCGCCTGCATTGGCCTGGATATGTCCCGCACGGTGGGCAATATGAACCCTGACCGCACAAACGGCTAGTCGGTCAACCCAATGAATTCACCGGAAAACCGTCAAACTGACCCACTACCCATGGACAAGTCTGTCCATGGAAAGGTTCAATTTTGGGATCTGTGCGTAGCGTCGAGTGCGAAAAAATGTCCGCAGCGAGTGAGTTGTTGCAATTCGTCGGGAGCAAACGCTTCTCAACGCTTCTTGCGGACCCGCCCTGGCAATTCACGAACCGTACAGGAAAAATTGCACCGTAACATCGGCGATTGTCGCGTTATGCGACGATGACGCTCGATGAGATCGCGCAATTGCCGGTTTCCAACATAACTACCTCGACGGCGCATCTCTATTTATGGTGTCCAAACCCGCCCATGCGCTTGAACCATTGATTATTTGCGCTGAAATGCGATTGCCGAGACTGGTTTCCAAACGCTACTCTTGTCTCGCTGGCGTATCTCTCGGGCCAACGCGGTCCAGCGAAATACATTTTGGCTTGTGGAAATTGCCTGGGGCGCGTCTGTGGAAATAGCCATTTCGAGTACCAACATCACTCAAGTGCCTGCTGACTTTGTGGCTCTGAAATATGCCGACGGCTTTCATGGCGCGGATAAAGCCGTCGCAAAAGTCATCGGATTTAACGGATTTATTGCCCCCGATCAGGCCCGTTTCTGCAAGGGAACAGGCGTGGCCGCGGCGGAAGTCGTTTTTATTTCGGTTGGGGCGCTGCGTGATTTCAGATACGAGCGCATCCATGAGTTCGGCAGGCGAACAATCGAGCTCGTGCACCAGCATCAAAATCCTATCCGGCATCTTGCGCTTACGGTTCACGGACCGGGATATGGTCTCGATCTGGAGCAGGCTTTCCTTTCCATGATTGCGGGGATTATCGGCGAATCGAAGCGGGCGGAATGTGCGCTTCAAAAAATTACGGTCGCCGACTATTCAGAGCGGCGGTGCGACTAGCTCAATCGTATCCTTCAAGACCATCTGCACGAATTTGGACTTCAGCAAAGCGAGGGTCTCGTTACAGTCCCGGTTGCCGAAGCAACGGCGCCCGCCAACAGTCACCGCAATGAGACAAATAACAGCACAAGTAACAGTATTGCCGAGTTCGGTGCGCGTGCGGAGGAAAAGCCACGAATATTTGTTGCAATGCCGTTTGCTGAAGAATTTGTCGATGAATTTGAGATTGGTTTCCATGAGGCCGCGAAGGAGAGCTCATTTATTTGCGAACGTCTTGACCTCGAAGCATTTACTGGCGACATCGTCGAAAAAATAAAGACGCGAATTATCGGAAGCCACGGCGTGATCGCGCTACTAAACAGTCACAATCCCAACGTGTTTCTTAAAATTGGCTTTGCGCTGGCGCACGGGAAGCCTACGATTTTGGTGGCGAAGGAAGGCGTAAAGATGCCGTTCGACGTCAGCGCGCATCGGTGCATCCGCTATCGAAGCATTACGGAGTTACGCAAATTACTCAGCGCTGAAATTGCCACGCTGAAAGCAAAAGGAGTTCTGAAGAAGAATTCCTGAGCACTACGCCCCAAATCCTGTGCACTCTGGGCGCCCGAACCCACAAGACTCCGTGCGCATTCTTTGCTGTAATGCCTCGGAGGCCGCCGTGACACGGAAGTGTTTGTATCGGGAGCGTTTGAAATGTCCGCACACACGCGCCGCCATTTTTCCCACCGCGCCATCGGCGTAATAACGGCGACGCTGCTTTTGTTTCTGCCATCGCTCGCGCGCGCCGAAGACGCGCCAAAGTTCGACGGCAAATGGAACACCACCGTCACGTGCAAGACGGGCGCACCCGTCAAATTCGTGACCGAGGTGCAGAGTGGCGTGTTGGGCGGCCAGCAGGGCACCGAAGGCGCGCCGGGCTTCCTGCGCATCGAGGGAAAAGTCACGCCCGCCGGCGTCGTCCACGTCTATGCCAAAGGGCGCAGCGTCGCGGGCGATTCCGCCGGCGGCCGCGACATCCCGCCCGGCACCGAATACGGCTACTACATTCAGGCCAAATTTGAGGGTAAGGCGGGAAGCGGCAACCGCGTCGAAGGCCGCGCCTGCGCGATCAAGTTCGAGAAGAAATAATTTTCAATTCGTCACGTAAATCCACACCAAGCCCAGGCACAGTCCATATCCCACCGCAGCCCCGAGCGCCGCGCCCCAGACTTTGTGTGCGCGCAACCACAGCGCGCCGGTGGTCGCGCCGAGGATAATTCCGGGCGTGCCGACGATGAAATAGATCAGCGCGACGCTAAAGGGGTCGGAGAAAATGTTGATGTCGGACATGGGTGTTGAGTTTTCCGCGCTTGCGGAGCATAGCCTGATCGCGCTAGCGAAATAGGGGAGGGAGTTACAGAATGCACAAACTTGTTTGCGCCGCCATCGTCCTGCTCGCCGGCGCCTCCGTGGCCCTGGCGCAGAACGCCAACCAACCGTCCCCCAAAGCCAAATCCCAGAAAGGCAAAATCGTGAGCACCGTTCCGCCTGACGCCGTCAAGAGTCTCGCCCCCACCGGCAAGCTTCGCGTGGCCATCAATCTCGGCAACATGGTGCTCGCGCAGGGTACGCCCGACGCGCCGGCCGGCGTCACGCCCGAGCTGGCCAAGGAGCTCGCCAAACGCCTGGGCGTGCCGTTCGAGCTGACCACCTTCGATGGCGCGGGAAAAGCGTTCGAAGCCGCCAAGGCCGGCAAGGTCGACATCGTGTTTCTCGCCATCGAGCCGGTGCGCGCCGCCGAGATCGCGTTCACCGCGCCCTATGTCCTCATCGAGGGCGTCTACATGGTGCCGAAGGATTCGAAGCTGAAGACTGTCGCCGATGTCGATCGCGAAGGCGTGCGCATCGGCGTCAACAAAGCATCGGCCTACGATCTTTTCCTCTCTCGCTCGCTAAAAAAAGCCACGCTGGTGCGCGGCGAGAGCGGCGTCGATATCTTTATCAAGGACAAGCTCGAAGCCGCGGGCGGCGTCAAGCAGCCGCTGGTCGCCTATGCGAAAACCAATCCGAACGTGAAGATCATGGACGGCCGCTTCATGGAGATCCAGCAGGCCATGGGCACGCCGCAAGGCCGCGACCCCGCCGGCACGAAATACTTGCACGCGTTTGTCGAGGAGATGAAAAAATCCGGCTTCGTCGCCGACGCGCTCAAGCGCTCAAATCAGCCCGACGCGGCGGTCGCCCCGCCGGCGAAGTGAATTAGCGTCAGGAGAGATTTGCGGCTTCACCTCTCCCCGCAAGCGGGGAGAGGTCGACTTGCGAGCGTATGCGCGAGCAA
Organism: Hyphomicrobiales bacterium; assembly: GCA_003169835.1. Taxonomy (GTDB): domain Bacteria; phylum Pseudomonadota; class Alphaproteobacteria; order Rhizobiales; family Xanthobacteraceae; genus PNAI01. The sequence goes on from PNAI01000059.1 coordinate 29,720, forward strand.
GTCGGGTGAGGGGGCGTCTCCGCGAGTCTGAGCTTTTCGAAACGCCCCCTCACCCGGCTCGGACCTTCGATCCTCGCCACCCTCTCCCCGCAAGCGGGGCGAGGGAGAAGCGGGCTCACCACTTCCATTTGAAGCCGGCGGTGATGCTCTTGGCCGTGGTCGGCGTGCCGACATCGGTCACCGTGGTGGTGACGTTGAGCCCCTCGAACAGCTTCTGCTCCGCGCTGATCTTGTTGCGCGTCTGGCGATCCAAGGTCGAGCTGGTCGTGCCGGCCGCGAGCGACGTCCCGGTAGACAGGAAGTTGAACTTCACCAGCCGGTCGTTGCTCCACACCTGCGCGGGCGGAGCCCCCGGCGGCGCCGTGCCTCCGGCCGCGGGAGCATTTGACAGGCCCCCGAGTGTCTCCGTCATCGCAAAAGTATTTTGCAGCGTGACGGAATATGAGCTGCCGACCGGAACCGAGCGGCTGATCGTGGTGCCGAACTTACTCTGCTCCTTGGCGGGATCGACGCGCGCATCGATCGAGGCGACGCCGGGCACCGTGACGGTAGCCCAAGTCGCGCGAAGGCCGTCGGTGCCCGAATTTTTATCCTTGCTGAATGGCAGCGGCCTGTCCGGCTGGTAGCTGACGTCCGGCGTCGGCGCGAGCCCGAATTCGGCGCCGACTTTGGCGTCCCATTCGAGCGGCAGCGGCTTCTTGACCGTGACGGCGGACGATCCGTCCTGCCTGTCGGTGCGGTTCCAATCGAAATCCTGCCCGGAGGCATTCTGCGATGACGCGCGTGGTATCGCCGGCCTCATCTCCATCCAGCGCGACGGATCGAAAGTCAGCGCGTCGCGCAACGCGGCTTCCGCTTCGGCGGAAAGTGGCGCGCCATTCGTGTCCATTCCGCTTGCGTCCGGCTTGGCGGCAGGATCGGCCAATGTCAGCGCGCACGATGACAGCAGCGCAACGAGCGCTGCGGCGTGCCGCGCGGCATCGCGGGAAAAATTCCTCCTGCATCGCATATGGAGACTCCCCCTGCGTGCCGGTTCGGCGGGTGCGTTCGAATGAGCCCGCTTGTAGTGCTGCATCACCGGTTAAGCAATCGTTGTCCTCATGCCATTGGAATAAGGCGAGTCTTTGAAACTTTTGTGGCGGGGAAAATTGTGGCAGCCGAAATGTGGCGGGACAATTTACTGCGATGAAAAATACGGCAGTGAAATTGTGGCAGCGCGCGACGGCCGCGCCAGCGTAGCGATACTCATAACTCTTTGCGCTTCCGCCATGCCCTGGTGCCCCCTTTGCCGCCAGTCGAGCGCGGGCTTGCGCCGGGCCGATAAGGCTTCGATTCCTTATCCGCGCCCGGGCCCATTTCATCGAGCGTGGGTTTTCGCGGGCCGGCAGAGGAAGAAGGTCGTTTCGCCGTCGGATCGTCGACCACCGCAAGCTCGATGGTGCGCAGACGCTTGATCTCGTCGCGCAGCCGTGCGGCTTCCTCGAAGTCGAGATCGCCGGCGGCCTCCTTCATGCGCGTTTCGAGATTGCCGATCACAGCCTCGAAATTGTGCCCTATTGTTGCGGCTTCCTCGGCCATGCCGCCTTGGGTGTCGACCAGCACATGGTCGCCCTCATATACGCTCGACATGATGTCGGAGATGCCTTTCTTCACGCTCTCCGGCGTGATGCCGTTCGCAATGTTCCACGCGTGCTGCTTGTCGCGCCGCCGCGAGGTCTCGCCCATCGCGCGCTCCATCGAGCCGGTCACTTTGTCGGCGTAGAGCACCACGCGGCCCTCAATGTTGCGCGCCGCCCGCCCGATGGTCTGCACCAGCGATGTCTCGCTGCGCAGGAATCCTTCCTTGTCGGCGTCGAGAATCGCCACCAGCGCGCATTCCGGAATGTCGAGGCCCTCACGCAGCAGGTTGATGCCGACCAGCACGTCGAATGCGCCAAGTCTCAAGTCGCGAATGATCTCGATACGCTCGATGGTGTCGATGTCGGAGTGCATGTAGCGCACGCGAATTCCCTGCTCGTGCAGATATTCGGTCAGGTCCTCCGCCATCCGTTTCGTGAGAACTGTGACGAGCGCGCGAAAACCCTTCGCCGCGATCGCACGTACTTCGCCCACCAGATCGTCGACCTGCGTGCGTGCCGGCCGCACCTCCACCACTGGATCGATCAAGCCGGTCGGGCGGATCACTTGCTCGGTGAACACGCCCTGCGTCTGATCCATCTCCCAATGGCTCGGCGTGGCCGAAACGCACACGGTCTGCGGCCGCATGGTGTCCCATTCCTCGAAGCGCAGCGGGCGATTGTCCATGCACGAGGGCAGGCGGAAGCCATATTCGGCCAGCGTCGCCTTGCGCCGGAAATCGCCGCGATACATGCCGCCGAGCTGCGGTACGGTGACATGGCTCTCGTCAACGAACACCAGTGCGTTGTCGGGTACGTATTCGAACAGCGTGGGTGGCGGCTCGCCCGGCTTGCGGCCGGTGAGATAGCGCGAATAGTTCTCGATGCCCGCGCACGCGCCGGTCGCCTCCATCATCTCAAGGTCGAAGATGGTGCGCTGTTCCAGCCGCTGCGCTTCCAGCAGACGCCCGGCGTCATGCAGCTGGTTGAGCCGCCCGCGCAATTCCGACTTGATGCTTTGAATCGCCTGGATCAGCGTCGGGCGCGGCGTGACATAGTGCGAATTGGCGTAGACCTTGACGAATTCCAGCTCGTCCGTGTTGTGCCCGGTGAGCGGATCGAATTCGTGGATCGATTCCACCTCGTCGCCGAACAGGTTCACCCGCCACGCGCGGTCCTCATAGTGCGCGGGGAAAATGTCGATCGAGTCGCCGCGCACCCGGAATGTGCCGCGCGCGAAATCGGGCGTACGCTTGTATTGCAGCGCCACCAGGTCCGTGATCAGCCGGCGCTGGTCGATGCGCTCGCCGCGCGTGATCGCGAACGTCATCGCCGAATAGGTTTCCACCGAACCGATGCCGTAGATGCACGACACGGACGCCACGATCACCACGTCGTCGCGCTCCAGGAGCGCGCGCGTGGCGGAATGGCGCATCCGGTCGATCTGCTCGTTGATCGCGGAGTCTTTCTCGATGTAGGTGTCGGTGCGCGGGATATAGGCTTCCGGCTGGTAGTAGTCGTAGTACGAGACGAAATACTCCACCGCGTTGTCGGGAAAGAAATTCTTAAACTCGCCGTAGAGCTGCGCCGCGAGCGTTTTGTTCGGCGCGAGGATGATGGCAGGGCGCTGCGTCGCCTCGATCACCTTCGCCATAGTGAAAGTTTTTCCCGAGCCGGTGACGCCGAGCAGCACCTGCGTGCGGTCGTTGCGTTTGGCGCCTTCGACCAATTCCGCGATTGCCGTCGGCTGGTCGCCCTTGGGCTCGAAATCAGATTTGATCACCAGCCGCTGGCCGCCTTCGGACTTTTCCGGCCGCGGCGGACGATGCGGCGTCCACACATGCGTGCTGCCGTCGGGCGCGGCGAATTCCCGCCGTCCCTCGCGCAGCAAGCTTTCCAGCGCATGCATGCTCGCGGTCGCGCCGGTGAGTCCGTTCTCGATCGGCCGCGGCAACGCGACTTTTTTCTTGCCGCGACTTTTTTCCACCTCCTCCTGGAGGGGGGAGATCGCCGGCCGAAGGTCGCTGGGAGGGCGTGAGTTTTCTTCGCCAGCGCTAACCCCACCCCGCGTGCCTTCGGTACGCGACCCTCCCCCTCCAGGGGAGGGTGAAGCGGAGTCAGCTTCATCGTCATCGATAATCCCCAGCGCCTTCGCCAAATCCGGATCGAGCTCACCCGGCGAAGCGCGAACCCTGGCCACATAGCCGGCCTGCGGCGCCTCACCGAACCCTTTCGCGGTTGATTTGCGCGCGGTGTGCGCGGCCGCGAAGTCGGCGCGCCGCTCATATGAATTATCCGGCGGCTGCTGCAATCCGGTACCGGACCCGATGCCAGCGGTGCCCTGCTCGATCGCGGGGTTGAGCAATTTTGCCAGCGCAGGATCAGTCGGCGGCGCCGGCTCACGCGCCGCCTTGGATCGCGTCGGCTTGATGCGCGTTTGCTCGGCTGCGCCTCGCTTGGCCGGGTCTTTCTTCGGTTTGTCGGGCGCTTTCGCCATCGCCTAAATATGGGGCCGCGCGGGTGGCGAGGGAAGGGCGAACCTTCAGTGCGCCGCGGCCATGCTCGAGTGAAATTTCTTCGCCGCCGAATAGATCAGCCACGCAAAGACCGCCAACACGATGATCTGCGCGATCGCGAACGGCGGCTCCCCCTGTGTTGGCGCCAGCGCATAGAACACGGGAATTTTGCGAAACGCCTGCACGACCGCCACGAACGCATCAAAATAGAAAGCGACCACCATGCTGACGGCAAAAATCCAACGCCAAGCTCCCGCGAGACGAAAGACATAAAGTCCTAGCACTGCCAACCCCAGCGCGACCAGCGACAGAATGCCGACGACGTGTGACGGCATGAACGGCGATTTGAAGAAGAATCCCGTCACGCAGGTCAAGATTCCGGTGACCAGGAAAATAACGGTCCACATATTCGAATTTCGAGAGTGAATGAGCGCGGCCAACACGGGAAATCCTGTCGCCAGCCAAATGAGACTCAAAATCGTGTGAATCGTCGTGAATGTGTCGAAGCCTGTCTTCGTGATGCCTCCTTGACGTCCGCCGCGCGTGATTCCAGCGCGAAACACACTGCAAAGCAAGTGTCGGCCGTTTGGTGGCTGTGACGATTTGCTTTGCGTTGAAATCAGTTGCGCCACAGCCAGCGGCCGATCGCCACAGCCGCGCACATGCCGACAAATTGGGCAGCGATGAATGCCACGACACCGCTGGGCGCGATGCCGGCAAAAGTGTTGGACAATGAACGGGCGATGGTAACGGCGGGATTCGCAAAGGACGTGGATGCGGTGAACCAATACGCCGACGTGATGTAAAGGCCGACGGCGTAAGGAATTGCCGAAGGCATTCGCGCCGCGCAGCCGAAGATCGTCAGCAGCAAACCGAGCGTTGCCACCGCCTCGGCGAGCCATTGCCCTGGACCGCTGCGAATGTGCGCTGAAACCTGCAGCACCGGCAGCTCGAACATCAGATGCGCCGCCCAGACGCCAACCATCGCGCCGAGGACTTGAACCGTGATGTAAACCGCCGTCGTCCGCCAGGGGAGATCGCCGCGCAGTGTGAACGCAACACTTACAGCGGGATTGAAATGCGCGCCTGACAGTGGACCGAACACCAAGATCAATACGGTAAGAATGGCTCCCGTCGGCAGCGTATTGCACAGGAGCGCAAGCGCTCCGTTACCGCCCGCAAGGTTCTGCGCCATGATGCCGGAGCCGACCACGGCGGCGAGCAGAAACGCCGTCCCCAAGAATTCGGAAAATGCGCGCTGTGCGAGCGACGGCATCAGCTTTCTTCCCGCGCTTTTGCGGTTGCGCCTTCGTCCCGCCCGATGTCCTTCAGCTTTTGTTGCAGACTGAGCCGATCGAGGCTTGCGAGCGGCAGCGCTGTGAAAATTTCAATGCGCCGTAACAGCATCCGGTAGGCGTTGCTGAATGCCAGCGCGATCTCGGCCTCGGACCCTCTGGCCGCTGCAGGATCGGGGATGCCCCAATGCGCTGTCATCGGCTGGCCCGGCCAGACCGGACAGGTTTCACCGGCGGCGTCATCGCAAACCGTGAACACGAAATCGAGCGCAGGCGCGCCGGGCTTGGCGAATTCGCTCCAGGATTTCGAACGAAATCCGGATGTGTCGTAGCCCAGCCCCTGCAGCAGCCGAACCGTGCTGGGATTGACCGCGCCCTTCGGCTGGCTGCCGGCGCTGTAGGCGCGAAACTTTCCGCTGCCGACTTTGTTGAGGATGGCCTCTGCAATAATCGAGCGGGCCGAATTTCCCGTGCAAAGAAATAGCACGTTGAAGACGCCATCAACCACGGACGCGCTCCCGTTTTTTGGCGGGTACGCAGCAGGTCAGCTCAGCGATGAGCGGTGCGCAGATTTCGGCCCGGCCGCCGCAGCAATCCCGCATCAGAAACCCGACGAGCGAACGAAATCCCTCCAGCTTTACACCGAAGTAAACAGTGCGGCCCTTGCGGCGCATGCCGATCAGCCCTGCGCGCGCCAGCACCGCAAGATGCGTCGACATTGTGTTGTGCGGCACCTTGCACGCCCGGGCGATTTCCCCGGCCGCGATTTCATCCGGGTGGACTTTTATCAGCCGCCGGAACACGTCGAGCCGCGTCGGCTGCGCCAACGCCGTGAGGGTTTCGATTGCGCGCTTATCATCCATATGTCGGGACATATCGACATATTATGACGCCCCTATGACAGTGGCAAGCGGTGCAGCGCCGAAAATCACAAAAGATTTGCAATGTGACCGGCCGACCGGTCTCCGTCACTGCGCCAATACGACATCGCCCACCAGCGACGAGTGATCCCACGGCACCTGCTTCTCCTTGGTGGCGGCAATTACGTCGGCGCGCACGCGGCGCATGACCGTCGTGATATCGGCCCCGGGCATGTCGATATACTTGAGCAGCGCCGTCGTGAACGGACTGTTTCGTCCCTCGCCGTCGAGCGCGACGTTTTCGGGCTGCGTCGCGTAAGCAATCATCGTGCCGATCGCGCTCTGAATCGTGGCGAGCCCCTGTCCCACGCTCGTCGATCGCGTCCCCAGCGAGCGGGCCAGGCTGCGCGCCAGCGGATTGTCGCGGCAGGCATCGAGCAACACGATGTTGACCCGCTTCTCCGCCTCCATCTGCGCCAGCACGACACCGACATCGACCGCATCGAGCGCAAGGTCGCCCGGCCGCTCCAGCTTGGCATCGATCGGCACGAGATAGTTCTTGCCGCCGACCTGCAGTCCGTGTCCGGCGTAGAAGAACAAGGCGAGGTCTGCGCCGTCGAGCTTGCGGCCGAATTCGCGTATCACGTCGTCCATCCCGCGGCGCGTGACGTCGGTGCCCGCGACCACGTCGAAGCCGAGCTTGCGCAATTTCGCCACCATATCGGTGGCGTCATTGCGCGGATTGCGCAGCGGCGTCACCGCGGAATAGTTGCTATTGCCGATGACCAGCGCGACCCGGTGGTGGAATTCACCCGACGTCACGGCTTTGACCGGATCGGCCGTGCTGCCGGTGACGCTGGCGACATTGGTATTGGGAGCTTCGTTCGTCGTCGCGGCGGTATTGGGAGTGACGCTGGCAATCGCTGCGGGCGCCTGCTCTTCACCCAAGCGCATGAACAGCTCCGCGACGTCGCTCCGCAATGTTGTCGCGGCGGCGATGTCGGCGTTTCCGCCGCCCACGTCACCCTTGCGCTGTTTCGCCATGCCGCGACCATAGAGCGACTGTGCCCGCTTCGGATCGATCCGCAGCGCCGCGTTATAATCGGCGATAGCGTTGTCGAGCTGGCCGAGTTTGAAATAGACGAAGGCGCGCGTCCCCCAGGGTTGCGGATTGTTCGGCTGGAGTTTTACCGCCTCGTTGCAATCGGCAAGTGCCTCCTGCGCCTGCCCGATGGTCGCGCGCGACAGACAACGCCCGGCATATGCTAAGGCGCTCGGTTCGAGCCGGATCACCTGGTCAAAATCGGCAACGGCACGCTCGAATTCTCCCTTGCTGGAATAGACGTTGCCGCGGCTGTTGTAGGCTCTCGCGAGGTTCGGGCTGATTCGGATCGCCTGGTCGTAGTCGGCGATGGCACGGTCGTAATCTTTCTTGAGGTAAAAGGTATTGCCGCGGCTGAGGAACCCGAAAGCGTAGTTTGGGTCGAGCTTGATCGCCTGATCGTAGTCGGCGATGGCGCGGTCTAATTCCTTCTTGGCGTAATAAATATTGCCGCGGAAGTTGAACATAAAGGGCTGGTTTGGATTGATCCGCAGCGATTCATCCAAGTCGGCGATGGCGCGGTCGTAATCTTTCTTGGAGAAGTAGGCATTGCCGCGATTGTTGAAGACGAAGGCATTTTTAGGATCGAGCTTGATCGCCTGATCGTAATCCGCGATGGCGCGGTCATAGAGACCCTTGCCGCGAAAGGCGTTGCCGCGATCGATGAAGGCGCGCGTGTGACTTGGGTTGATCCGGATTGCCTGATCGAAGTCGGTAATGCCGCGGTCGATCTCGCCCTTGGCGACCAGCGCCCCCCCGCGGTTGCTGAAGAAGACCGCGTCGCTCGGATTGAGCTTGATCGCCTGGTCGTAGTCGGGAATGGCGTGGTCGTAGTCTTTTTTGGCCCAATAGGCGTTGCCGCGGCCGTTGAAGGCGAAGGCGAGGCCTTTCGGGTTTTCGCGTCCCGATTGGATGACCGTCGTGCAGCCGCTGATGCGCAGATCGATCGCGACATTGCCGCCCTGGTTCTTGCACCATTCCCAGGCTTGAGTTTGTTGCGGCGTCTGTTGTTGGAGCGGCGCGCGCTGCACCGGTGCCTGCTGCACCGGCGCCTGTTGCTGCGGCGGCAGGTAGACCGGCGGCCGCAGCACGGGTGGCCGATGCGGCGCGACATATTGCGCCGGCGCCTCGTCGGCAAAGAGCACCGTCAAAATGATCGCGAGCGAAATGACGTTCGTTCGTGCCGGCATGATTCCCCCAAAGATGAAACTTCCGAACACGGGTGAGGGCGACTATAGCATTGGCAGGCCCCGCCAGGCTATGCCCGCCGGGGTGGGCCGAATGCTGCATGGCGGCGATCTGAAGCCTCAAAATCCCTTCGCCACCTCGCGCACATGCTCCACCTCGGGCGGCGTGGCGAAGAAATGTCCGACCAGCTTGCGCCATTCCTGGAAGTCGGCGGAGCCGCGGAAATCGACCGTGTGGTTCTCCACCGTGTCCCAATGGATGAACAGGCGGAAGCGGCTCGGCTTTTCGATTGAGCGCTGCAACGCCAGACTTTTGCAGCCCTTCTGCCGCTTGAACAGCGGCACGGCTTTCTGCACGCCCGCTTCGAACTCGGTTTCCGTTCCCGGCTTCACGTCGATCTGTGCGATTTCGAGGATCATGTGTGCTTTCCTATTTTTCGTTTTGCAATCGCGCCAAATATGAACGTCCGCGCGATCCGAGGGAAGGCTCTATGCGCGTGTCGGCCCTGCGCCGCTCACAACGCCGTCGATGTCGTACCCTTATACAGCACCGGCCCGGTCGGCCGTCCAATCGGCGAGCCGCCCGCGGGTTCCAGCGTAATCTCGAACAGCTGATCGACGCGCGGCGCCGTCAAATCTTTCAGATTGAGCTGCAGCGTGCGCGCCTGACTCATCAAGCCGACCGAAACCGGCCCGCGCTCACGGCTCGGCAGCGTCCACACTTCGAGCACGCGGCCTTCCGGCACGTTGATGGTGGTGAGCGGCACCAGCACGACGCGCCCGTCGGCGAAAGCATGCACCACCGCGCCCGGCCGCGTGCCGTCCATCAGCACGGCCACCATGACCGGCTGCTCGCGCGCCTTGCGGATCGCGACACCAAGCCCGACGGCGAACAATATCGCCGCGAACGACGCCGCAAGCGTTGCCGCGCGCAGCACGCCGATATTGCCCCACAGCCGCGACCATGCCGATTGCGTTGCGGGCGTGCGCGCAGGAGCCTGTATCGCCGCTTCGATTTTCCGCCACAGCGCATCGCTCGCCGGCCGCAGTTCGGTCGCATCGTCGAAGGCCATGAAACGTGTCCTCCAAGTCTCCACATCGCGCGCGAAGGCTGCGTCCGACGTGAGCCGTCGCTCGGCTTCCGTCTTATCTTCGCCTTCGAGCAGGCCGAGCACATATTCGGCCGCGAGAGTTTTTTCGTTCTCGTCGCGCGTCATCCCATGCACTCCTGCAATGAGATCAGGCTGCGCCGCACCCAGCTCTTCACCGTGCCGAGCGGCACGCCGAGTTTTCCTGCAAGCTCGCCGTGCGAGAGCCCATGCACATAGGCCAGCACGACGACCGTACGCCGCTGCGCATCGAGCGATTCAAGGCAGCGCCGCAACGCGCTTGCCTCCGGCAGCCGCGCCATCGCGCTCTCCGCGATGGGCGCCGCGTCCTCGGCATTTTCCTCGTCGGCGGTGAAGCGGCTTTCATCGCGCAAGATGGTGAGCGCGCAATTGCGCAGAATGGCATAGAGCCATGTGCGCGGCCCCCCGCGCTGCGGATCGAACGAACGCGCCGCCCGCCAGATCCGCATGAACGCATCTTGCACGGCTTCTTCCGCGAGGTCTTGCCGCCGCAGCATGCGCCGCGCCACCCCCACCATGCGCGCGGCTTCGATGTCGTAGATGACCTTCAACGCCGCGCGTTCGCCGGCCGCGCAGCGCGCCAGCGCGGCAGCGATCTGCGCTTCCGTCGCGCTATCGTGAGAATTCGTGGCCATAAATCTCGCCGCCCGTTCCTATCCTACGAAAAGTCACTTATCCGGCCAATGTCATAGAGGGATACCGCGCACAGACCATTTTGGATGCAGCCGCCCTCACATTTATTTGATCCCGCCCCGCGCATCCGTTCCCGGGCGCCCTCCGGTATCCCGCACGTGGTCGCAAGGGGCGCCACTCAAAACAAACGGAGAGTGCAATGAAATTCCAATCCATGATTGCCGCGACCGCCGCGGTTCTGCTCAGCACCGCAGCCGCGCAAGCCGCGCAAGTGGCCGCGCTCTGGGGCGACAACACCATTTCCATCGTCGACACCAGCGCCAAGAAGGTCGTGAAGACCTGGAAGATCCAAGGCATCAATGGCAAGGTGCTCGGCATCGACGTGCGTCCGGCCGACAACATGCTTTATGCGGTGGGCGCCGACGGCGGCATTTATACGGTCGATCTCGCCACCGGCAAGGCGACCATGAAGTCGAAGCTCGAAAAGACGCTGGCCGCCGGCACCTGGGCGACGGTGGACTTCAATCCGGTCGCCGACCGCATGCGGCTGATGAGCAACGACGGCACCAACCTGCGTGTCAACGTCGACGACGGCAAGGTGACCATGGACGGCTCGCACAAGTTCGCCGACACCGACATGCACAAGGCCGAGAAGCCCAACATCATCGCGGGCGCCTACATCAATTCGGTCAAGGGCGCGAAGGAAACCGCGCTCTACGACATAGACGGCACCATTGGCGCGCTGTTCAAGCAGGCCCCGCCGAACGATGGCGTGCTCAGCGCGGTCGGCAAGCTTGGCGTCAAGGCCACGAACGTCGCCTTCGACATCTGGTCGGACGGCAACGGCAAGAACGACGCCTGGCTGCTCGTCGGCGATTGGCTGCACAGCGTCGACCTCACCACCGGCAAGGCGACGCCCGCGGTGCAGATCAAGGGCCTCTCCGGTCAGGCGCGCGACATCGCGATCCTGCCCGCCGACTCGATGAAGGCCAGGTAACTCAGGCAACATGTAACGCGGTCAACCTGTAGCTCGGTCAAGTCATTGACGTAACCCGCCGGGCACCAAGACTGCCGCGGTTCCCCTCTAGTAGCGGTAGTCCGGCGCGCGCCAGTGTCCCTACTGGCGCGCGTCTCCTTTTATTCCGTAGCGATGACTGTGGTCTTTGCGGGGGGCACGTGCAGAGGCGGGAGTTCATCACGCTTCGCGGCGGCGCGACAGTCGCATGGCCGCTAGCTGCGCGCGCGCAGCAGCTCGACCGCATGCGGCGCATCCACATGAAGTCCTCAGCCTGTGTGGCCCTGATCCGTCAGTAATTTGTTGGTGGTCTTACGATGATGTTCGGAATTGGCGCGATCGACGCCTTCTACGGTGATCGCGAGCGTGCCGCTTTCGGTTTTGTCTATCCAGCCTTTTGATCTCAGATACCAGACATGAAACTCCAGATGCTCAGCCGGACAAGCTAACAAGCGTTCAAGTTCGTGATTGCCGATGCCCGGATCGCTGATGTTTTGTCGGCGCTTGACATAGAGAATCGACAGCAATTTGTTCTGAATATCGACATCCCGTTCGATGCCTTTACTGTTGCTGGCTTCCTCGGCCAATTTCCAGCGGAAGCCCGAATGGTTTTTATGCTGAATATCGTACTGCGCGCGTTTGACCGGATCTCTGAGCGTATCATTGGCCTCCACGATTTCGTCGAAGCGGAGACGATCGCCGGTGTCCTGATTGTCGGGATGGTAGCGCTGAGCAAGAAAACGAAACATCCGATCTATCGTTCCCGAGTTGGCGTTCGGGCTGATTTCCAGGATTTCGTAATAGTCGATGAACTTAGAGGCTTCCATCATATGCTGCCATCCGGCCCATCATGGTATTTTGGGGCATTTTTTCTACGCTGCGCTTTGGGCGCAATCACCGCACCGCTAGCTCCTATGCGATGAGCGCCGTTGAGCCGGTCAAGCTCCTTGCGGCGGCTATTCAGCAGTGCCGCGACTTCATCGCGCGGTTTGCAAAGAGCGTCATTGGAGCGTGTGAAGAGGAAAGGTCTTTTTGGCTGCATTTCGGTCATCCAGAGGCTCGCAATAAGGCCTCCAAAGTGGATCAGCAATATCGTGCAAGACGATGCTTGTCGCCCAAAAGCGCCAAATAGCCTTAAGCGTTATGGTAAAATACGGTCGCAGACTTTCGATGCGTGCCCCAAAACACCTGATCGGATTTCGGAGAGACCGCCGCAAGGCGGTCTTTCTGTTTGTGGCTCAATGGCTGGCAATGCTGCCGGTTGGCCTATGCAGCGCCGAACGTGAGCTTTCGGGGAATAGCGGCCATTCGGTGCAGATGTCCGATGTCGCCTCTTGGCACGGACCTATCGGTCGCGCGGTCCAATGTTTGCTTAACGAAGTGAAGCAGATGCAGCGCCACCGCCGCGTCCGCTTTTATTCTGCCGCAACTATTCCGCCGCCACCACATCCGGCGTCACATCGATGAATCCGCCCGACTGCCGCTTCCACAGCGCAGCGTAATGGCCGTTGGCGCGCAGCAGTTCCGCGTGCGTGCCCTGCTCGATGATACGGCCATGATCGAGCACCACCAGGCGGTCCATGCGTGCGATGGTGGACAGCCGGTGCGCGATCGCGATCACGGTCTTGCCGGCCATCAGCGTGTCGAGGCTCGACTGGATCGCGGCTTCCACCTCGCTGTCGAGTGCGGACGTGGCCTCGTCGAGCACCAGGATCGGCGCGTTTTTCAGGATCACCCGCGCGATCGCAATGCGTTGCCGCTGCCCGCCGGACAGCTTCACGCCACGCTCGCCCACATGCGCCTCATAGCCATGCCGCCCGCGCCAATCCTCCAATTCCAGAATGAATTCGTGCGCATGCGCGAGCTTCGCCGCCATCAGCACATCCGCGTCGCTCGCTCCCGGCCGCCCATAGCGGATGTTCTCGGTGATTGAGCGGTGCAGCAGCGAAGTGTCCTGCGTCACCACCGAGATCTGCGAGCGCAATGACTCCTGCGTGAGCTGCGAGATGTCCTGGCCGTCGATCAGAATGCGGCCACCTTCGAGATCGAAGAACCGCAGCATGAGATTGACCACCGTCGACTTGCCCGCGCCCGAGCGGCCGACCAGACCGATCTTCTCGCCCGGCGCGACGGTGAGCCTGAAATCCTGCAGCACGCCCGCTTCCCGCCCGTAGCCGAAGTGCACATCATCGAATGTGACTCGGCCCTCGTGCACGATGAGCGCTTTCGCGCCTTCCGGATCGACCAGTTGCAGCGGGCGCGCGATGGTCAGCATGCCTTCCTGCACCACGCCTATTTCTTCGAAGATGTCGGTGATCTGCACTGCGATCTGCCGCGACATGTTGGTGAGCTGGAACGTCAGCGGCAGTACCATGGCGATGGCGCCGACTGCGATTGCGCTTTGCAGCCACAACAGGATCGCAAGCCCGCCGGCGCCCGCCATCAGCAGCGCGTTGAGCACCGCAAGCAGCGTGCCGAACATGGTGATCAGCCGCTGCGACTTCAGGAACAGATCAGTGTGGTGGTCGACCGCGTCGCGCACGTATTCGTCCTCGTCGCGCGGCCGCGCGAAGAGCTTCACCGTAAGAATGTTGGTGTAGCTGTCGACGATCCGTCCCATCAGCGAAGAGCGCGCCTCCGAGCTGCGCTTCGAGCGGTCGCGCATGCGCGGCACGAAATACCACAGCAGCGCGATATAGCCCGCGAACCACAGCAGGATTGGCACCATCAGCCACAGGTCCGCGGCCGCGGTCATCACCACCGCGGTGGTTCCGTACACCAGGATGTACCAGCCGGCGGTGACCGAGGCGACCAGCGTCGATCGCACGGCGGGTCCGGTCTGCATCACGCGCGTGGATATGCGGCCGGCAAAATCGTTCTGGAAGAACGCCCAGCTCTGCCGCACCACGTGCCAATGACTCTGCCAGCGGATCAGTCCCGTGAACGGCGCTGCGATCGCCTGATTGGTCAGCAGGTAGCGCGCAAGCGTCACCGCCGGGCGCATAATCAGCACGACGACGCCCATGCCCACGAGCAGCGGCCAGCTCACGGCGAGAAATTGATCGCGCGACGTCGACGTCACAAGCGTCACGATACGCCCGATGAACCATGGGATCGCGCTGTCTGTGAGCGCAACGAACAATTCCACCACGAACAGCGCAACGAACAGCCACTTCGCCTGGCGCGCGAAGTGCCAGAAGAATGCGAGCAGCCCGGCGGGCGGTTCGGGATGTTCGGGTGCGGCGGTCGGCGTCAGCAGTCGTTCGAAGAAGGCAAACATGGCACATTCTACATCAAAACAAGTTCAATCGGGCCGCGCGGTTGTAGCGCGCAATACGGCGAACGTAAGGAGGTAAGGAGGTCGGCTTTATTTTTGTTCATGTGCCGCGTTTCGCAGGCATTCGGGGCACAAACAATCCGAGCCGTCGGTTGGCACGGCCAGCCGGAACGGCTCGGCTTCGCACCAGCAACCTGCGCCGGTGCGGCATTCGAATTCGCGCCCGCACCGTTCGCAAATGACACGGCGTAATTTGGAAGTCTCTTGGCGCGATTCTGTCTGCATGGCCGGTCACGTTCGCTTTGCGCTCGCACGCAGCATAGCCGAAAATGAAACGGGCCGCCCGCAGGCGGCCCGTCATTAAATTTTTGACAGGGTGAGGGGCCGATCAGGTCCCGCGTCCCCACAGCGCGCAATAGCGGCGCGCGACGAGGGGCAGGCCATTTTCATAGCCCGGCCAGCTGGCATATTTTGGCAGTTTGAATTCCTTCTCCGCCGGTTCCCAGCACTTGCCGTCCTGCCCGAGCTTTTTCAACTCGGCCGAGGCCTCCTGGTACAGCGCAAGGATATCCTGCGCGTCCTTCTTGCTGCCGAGGCGATCGCCGGGTTGTCCGGGATGACCGGGGATCATGCGATCCCAATCCAGTGCAATCACCTTCTTGATGAACTCCTCCGTTTCAATCGGGAAGATGTCGATCATGCCGCGGCCAGGAAACGACCCGACCGGAATGGTGTCGACCACGAAGATGATCTTCTCCTTCGGCAGCCGCATCACGATGTTGGAATCGGAATGGTTCAGCCCCAGATAAATCAACTCGACCGTCGTGCCGCCGAGCGTGATGACCTTCTTACCGTCGAACACTTCATCGGGGAGTATTGTGTTCGGATCTTTCAGCGGCGCGAGGTGCGTCCTGATGTTCTTGTGTCCGATGATGCGCGCGCCGGCATCCTTGAATGCCTTGCCGCCCGCGATGTGGTCGTAGTGGTGGTGGCTGTAGATCAGATACTTGATCGGTTTGTCGGTGACCTTCTTGATCTCGTCCACATAGGTCTGCCCGCCGGTCGGCCGCCCGTAGGCGATCGGATCGGTGGCGATCACGCCATCCTTCGTCACCACAAACATCGACTGATGCCCGCCGTTGCGGAAGATGTAGACGTTGTCGGTCCCTTCGATCTTGGTGGTCGCAATTTGCGGCCGTTGGCCCTGGCTGTAGGCTGGACCGCTGAGCGCGGTGGCAAACAGCGCAGCACAAGTTATAGCTAACAGGAATCGCATTGTTATCGCCCCTCTTTGGAAGTTTCTTCGCGCGCCGAAGCTAGCAAGCGGGTTTTGTGTAACGCTATTACATCGTCGGTCGTGATAGCCGCTGCGCGCTGACTAACAAACATGCCTCGCCGCGCTCTTATTCCAAAGCGTGCGAGATATCGTCGGCGCGCAAGACGGATTTATGACGTCGCTCTTATTGGTCGCCGCCGATGTAACCGATGATCTTCCAACCGTCGGCTTCCTTGCGATAGCAAATCTGGTCATTGCCGAGCGGAGCAAGCGCAAAGGCCGGGATGTATCCGGTCTTGCCGGAAGGGGTGACAACCTGCAGCGCCGGCAATTGGTTGGGCCCGATGGTGGCTGAGTTCTCGTCGATCAGCACACGAACGAAATGCAGCCCGAGCATGTCGATCACCGGAGCATTCGAAAGCCGCGTCGAGCGTACCTCAATACCAGCAAGCAGCGGATAGCCCCAGTCCTCCAGGTCGGTCTGGGTCGCCTTGAGGAGAGCTTCGAATTCCTTGTCATTGAAAACCGGATCTGCAGGCGAGCAGATCAAGTCCTTGATGCTGGCGATCGGGGCAGCCGTCGGATCGTAGGCGTAGGAGGCCAGCTGGTCCCAGCCGGAATCATCATTGGCGTTGAGCTGAATAGCCGCCGCGAGATTTTCCATGCCGGATTTGTTTTTGTCGGCCCTCTCGCCCTTTTCGCCCCGCCAGAAGAAACCCTGCGCGACCACCAGGCGGGCAAGTCTGGCCTTGTCCTTTTTGACGGCAATCTCGCCGAGCTGCCGGCGAAACTCATCGAAGGTCGGATCGTTGACCGTCGTTGGCAAAGTGGTTGCGACCATCTGATAGGGCTTGATGGGTGCCTGCGGCCGCGGCTTTTGCGGCGCTTGCTGCTGCGCCACGGCGACCGAGACGGCTACTATCATGGCCGACGCGGCGCAAATGCCGATCGCAATCGAAAGGACTTTGGAACGAGAGCGACCCATTGGGCGTCTCCCTTAAGATTTCTCGTGCACCCCAGAATAAAGGAATAACGCGGCAATGGCGACAGGTTTGCGGCGTCTCTTTACTCTTCCGCGCCGACATACCCGGCGATGCGCCAGCGGCCAAATCCATCCTTGCCGTAGCACAACCGCTCCGGCGCAAGCGACATGAGCGTTCCAGGCGCGACGAAGCCGGTCTTGCCGCCCGGCGCAATCACCCGCGCCCAGGCCGCCCGCAGCGTGTCCGGTTCGTTGTCTTTGGCGAGATATCCGAGCAGCCTCACCAGGCTGAGCCCGAGCGTATCGATCACCTTTGCATTGCCGCGCGGCCCAGCGTGCACTGCGGTCTTGTCGGCGCGCGGATAGACCCAGTCGCGCGGCTTGCTGCGCGTGTCATCCATGAGACGATCGAATTCGACGTCGTCGAAGCCGGCGTTGCCCGGCGAACAGATGATCCCCGGGCGTCCCGTGAATGGAGTCGCAGTGGTCTCGGCGGCGAGAGCCGCAAGCGTCGCCCATCCCATTCCGTTGCGGCGTTCGAGTTGGATGGCGGCGGCAAGATTGTCCACCGCCGGACGTTTGCGGTCGAAGCCGCCGTTGAAATCGCGATCCCAGAAAAAGCCCTGTACCGTGACCAGCCGCTCGAGCCCCGCATAGATCCGCCCCTTGGCGACGGCGGCAAGTTCATTGCGGAATGTCTCGAAGCTTGCGTCGTCGGCTGCCGCCGGCAGCTTCACCGTCACCGGCTGATAGGACTTCGGCGCCGGTGCGCGCACGTTTGCGCCAGGTGCTGACGATGGTGCTGACAATGGCGCGGCCGGCGGAGTGTCCGGACGCCACATCTGCTGCGCTGCAATTGGCGCGCTGGCCAGCGCAGGCAGAAAAGCCGAAATGAGCGCGAGCCAGACGAGACGGCGCATCTGAATCATTTCCCGAATCGCACCGCGCAAAGATAGCGCCTGAACACGATGGGCGCATCACGGCTGGAAAGAGACGCATACCTTCGTGTTAAATCGGATCGGTTTACGATTTTTCTCGACGCAATCATTGGCCAATGGAAGTGCCCCGCCATGCCCGCCTCTTCGGTTTTTCCTTATCTGCTCCCAATCCTGATGCTGATCGCCTCCAACGTCTTCATGACGCTGGCCTGGTACGGCCATTTGCGATTCAAGGAAGTCTCGCTTCCCCTCGTCATCCTGGTGGCCTGGGGAATCGCCTTCGTCGAATATTGCCTGGCCGTTCCGGCCAACCGCTGGGGCAGCGCTGTCTATACCACCGCCCAACTCAAAACCATGCAGGAGGTCATCACGCTCCTGGTCTTCGCCGGCTTCTCGCTCATGTATCTCAAGGAGCCGCTCGGCTGGAATCATGCGCTCGGCTTTGCGCTGATTGCCGCTGGCGCGTTCTTCGTGTTCCAGAAGTGGTGAATTTCGGCTGAGGCCGCAGCCTTGCAGCGGCAAGGCAACCTTTAGGTCGTACGAGCGTTGATGAGGGCTTGAGGAAATAAGTCCTGCGCTCATCGGGCGAAAGGAAAAGCCATGAATATGCTTATTAGCGTGCTCATCACATTTGTCGTCATCATTTTGGTGCTTTATCTGGTCAACCTGCTGCCGATCGACGGTCGCGCCAAGCAAATCGTGCGCGTCATCGTCGTCATCATAGGCATCATTTCGCTGTTGAAATACATCGCGGTCTTTTGAGCGATTGCGGATTACTTCGCCGGCGCCACGCGCAGGATGCGGCCATTGCGATTGTCGGTAAGAAGATAAAGCGCGCCGTCCGGTCCCTCGCGCACGTCGCGGATGCGCTCGCGTAATCCCTCCAGCAGTCGCTCTTCCTTTCCCACTTTGTCGCCGTCCACTTCGAGCCGCACCAGCATCTGGCCGGCCAGCGCGCCCACGAACAGATTTCCGCGCCACGCCGGGAAAAGTTTGCCGCTGTAGAACGCCATGCCCGACGGCGCGATCGATGGCACCCAGTATTTGATCGGCTGCTCCATCCCCGGCTTGGCTGTGCTCTCGTGAATGCGCGCGCCGTTGTAGTCGATGCCGTAGCCGATCACCGGCCAGCCGTAGTTCTTGCTGGCCTCGGGGATATTGATCTCGTCGCCGCCGCGCGGGCCGTGTTCGTGCATCCAGAATTTTCCGGTCGCCGGGTTGATCGCCGCGCCTTGCGAATTGCGGTGGCCGTAGCTCCAGGTTTCCGGCTTCGCATCCGGCCGGCCGACGAAGGGATTATCCGGCGGCACCGTACCGTCCGGCCGAATGCGAACGATCTTGCCGAGATGGTTAGAAAGATTCTGCGCTTCCTTCGGGAAGCTGGCATGCTCGCCGAGCGTGAGAAACAGATTTCTGTCAGGCATCTGCACGATGCGGCAGCCGAAATGGTTGCCGCTCGACAGCGGCCCTTCCTGGTGGAAAATGACTTTCACATCGTCGAGGCGCGGCGCTGCGCCATCGACCAGCTTGCCGCGTGCGAGCGCCGTACGCGCACCGTTGCCGGCCGGCTCGGCGTAGCAGAAATAGATCGTCTGGTTCTGCGCAAATGCACGATCGAGCACGACATCATGCAATCCGCCCTGGCCGGAGGCGGCGACTTGCGGCACGCCATAGACCGGCGGCGAGAGCTTGCCGTCGCGCGTCACAATCCGCATGCGGCCGGGACGTTCCGTCACCAGCATGCGTCCGTCAGGAAGGAAGGCGAGCGCCCAGGGATTGATCAGACCGCCGGCGACGGTCTCGACAGTGATGTCGCCGGCGGCCGATCGAAATGTTTCTGCGGGGGCAGGGGAGCACGCCACCGCCAGAAGCGATAACGCATACGCGACGAGACTCAATCTCATGAACATTCTCCTGGGCGCCGTAACGCGAACCTATGACGCCCAGGAGGAATGCGGCAAGCTACACTTTACGGAACACTCGGGGACGCCACCGAACGCCAAAGTACGCGACCACGCTACGCTACTGTACGCAACGCACTTCGGTGCGGGCGCAAGGCCCGTCGGCAGACGCTCCCGCGCGTGCGATGCCGAGGGACACCGCGACCACCGCGATGGCGAGCGATACAACGAGCGCCGCGGTGGTGAGGAGTCCGGCGAAGGCCCGGTGGCGCCGCTTGTACGCACCATCGTGCAGGATCGGATGCGAAAATCCGATCCTCTCAACGAGTGTCGCGGTCTTGGCCACGGGCCTGATCGTGAAGTTGATATGGTGACGAATCAGCATGGTTCAAATATCGCGCGCGATACTGGCGGCGATCTGTCCACACTTGGGCAAAGCGGTTGATGAACGGCGGCAATTTCGTGGCAAAGCGCGTCAGGTAAATTGTTCGTGACAATCCGCACACTTAGAGCATGATCCCGAAAAGTGGGAACCGATTTTCGGAAAAGATCATGCTCAAACAAGAAAAAGCTAGAGCCCTGCTCTGATTCTATCAATGTGGATAAGGCTCTAGCGCCGTGTGCTGCGACTTATCCTGCGCTTTCCTCCGTAACCGGATGCCAATCCATGGAGACATGGCGCGGCTGCGCCGCCACGCGCGCTAGCCAATCGCGGATCGCGGGAAAGTTATCGAGTTCGTAGTCGCATTCATGCGCGACATGCGCGTAGGCGTACAACGCAATGTCGGCGATCGTGTAGCGGTCGGCGGCGAAGAAGCGATTCTTCGCGAGATGCTTTTCCATCACGCCGAGCGCCTGGTAGCCCTTTTCCATCCAATCCTCGAGCGCGTGCATTTGCAGCTCGCGCCCGCCTTTGACCAGCGTGAGCCAGAACCACGCGGCGCCGAGATTGGGCTGCAGGCTGTTCTGCTCGAAGAACATCCATTGCAGCGCGTCGTAGCGATCGATGCGATCGGCCGGCGCAAGCGGCGTGTCGGTCGCGATGTAGGCGAGGATGGCGTTCGATTCCGGCAGATAGCGGCCCGGCGTCACCTCGAGCAGCGGCACATGGCCGCTTGGGTTCTTGGTCAAAAAATCGGGCGTGCGCGTTTCGCCCTTGAGGATGTCGATCTCGATCAGATTGTAAGCAACGCCAAGCTGCGCGAACGCGAGCCGCACCTTGTAGCAATTGCCGGAGCGGCGCATCGAATAGAGCGTGTACATCCCCGCGTTCTCCCCGGGCGCATTGTCGGCGCCGCAAGACGATACGTGCCCCATCACGATAAAAGAGCAATGCGCGCGGATTGCAAGGGTGCCGATGCGCGCTTGCGCGGAAAATACGGGCCGCTATGCCGCGGTGCAAAATGAAATAGGTTTCATCTCGCGAATGAACGCCGCGCGAAAAAAATCTCCCGTCACTTTGCTTACGTGAATCTTACGAGCTTGGCACGGGCGCGCCGCGCGTGAAAACAGCGGTATCGGAAAGCGCGCGCCGCAGCGCCAGCACGAACACCGCAAGCATGGCTAAAACCCCGAGCGGGATCAGCGTGTGCTCCGCGATAGCGCGGGCAAACAGTGGCACGAACCACAACAGCGCCAGCGTCGATTTTTCCCAAGGGCCAAAGCCGCGCGTCATTCCGTCGGCGGCGAGATAGGCGATCGCGGGCGCCAGAACCATCATGTCGTAGTCGAGGCTGTAGGGCGTCGCGAGAATAGCGCCGATCGCCAGGGCTGTGGCTTTGACCGGATAGGCGGCTTCGCTGCGCCACAGCCACACCAGCACGCCGCCGATCGCGAGCGTCACCGCGCCCTGCGCCGCATAGGCCAGCGGCACGCTTCCGCCCCACATGCGCGCCCATGCGAACAAGCTTTGGATTTTGTGCCAGCCGGTGCCGCCGGCTTCCAGTACTTCCACGCGCGTCAGATGCATCGACGCGAAGAACGCTCGCCAGACATCGCTGCCGAACACGAGCGTGGTTGCGAGGATGAGCAACGCCACGGTTGCGGCCGCGGCGGCGAGCGTTCGCCAGCGCCCGCTCGCGATCAGCACCAGCGGGATCAGCAATCCGAATTGCGGCTTGTAACTGAGCAGCCCGAACAGAATACCGGCCAGCACTGGCCTGCGGTCGAGCACTACGAGCGCGTAGCCCATCAACGCTGCGGTGAGAAATCCATTGTGCCCGTGGCCCATATTGACCAGCACCGCCGGGAAGGCCAACGCGAGCAGGTACACGAGCGGATCGTTTGCGAAATCTTTGCCTTCCCCAGGCGTTGGGTTCGGAAACGAAAAACGCACGATCTCTCGAACGCAGAGCAGATAGAGCACAAGCGTCACGCCCTGCCACACCGCAAGCGCAAGTTGGTAGGGCATCGTCGCCAGCGCGCCCGCGATGAACAGAAAGAACGGCGGATAATGCCAGCCGTAGAACTGCGTCGTTTCGCCGAAGATCGCCTTCTCGCGCGAAAACTGCGCCGGCCAATCGAACGGCGCGGCCGCCTTTCCATCGAGCACGTAAGTGCCTGCGGCATAGACGTTGGAAAAATCACTTCCGAGTGGGCGGCCCTGATAATCAATGAGGCCGTTCGACGTGACGATCAAAAAAAGCAATCCGGCGCCGGACGCAGCGAGCACGGCCGCAGCCCACAGCCGCATGCGCTCGCGGGTGAGCCAGTCTCCGGTCCGCAATGTTTCGAGCCACGGCGCCATAAAGCCCTCCGAGCGCTCGAATCTAGTGCAAAGCAGCTAACGAGAGTTTATCGCGCCGGGCGCTTGCTGGTGCAGCCCACGGTGGGGCAATTGACGGCAAAACCGCGCGCGTCGAACATACAGGCGACGAAGGATTCACCACGGTAAGGCATGCCGTAGCATTTCGGGTCGGCCTCGCAGGCGGCGGTGTTCTTGTGCCGGCCGCACGGATCGCCCGGGCTGGAGGGGCACCAGTCGCTGGGCGAGGTCCCGCAGACCCTTGTGGCGCCCACGGATTTTGCGAAAACGTCAATCGGCGCCCCGGCCGAGAGCGAAAGCAACAGTGCAATTAATATTAGCAGCGTTGATCGGTACATCATTCTTTTGCGGCTTGCCGTTCACCTTCCGCCCTATTAGGAAACTAGCGGATCATATTTAAACATAAGAGCTTCGCCCGAACGGGCCAAGCGGAGATTGCAATGGCCTTCCTCGCCGAAAGTCTCAAGCGGATCAAGCCTTCGGCCACCATCGCGGTGACCGACAAGGCGCGCGCGCTCAAAGCCGCGGGTCGCAACGTGATCGGACTTGGCGCCGGCGAGCCGGACATGGACACGCCCGACAACATCAAACAGGCGGCGATCAAGGCGATCCAAAGCGGCAAGGCCTCGAAATACACCAACGTCGATGGCATCATCGAGCTGAAAGAGGCAGTCGCCCGCAAGTTCAAGCGCGAGAACGGCCTCGACTACAAGACGAGCCAGATTTCGGTCGGCACCGGCGGCAAGCAGGTGCTCTACAACGCACTGGTCGCGACGCTCAATCCGGGCGACGAGGTCATCATCCCCGCGCCTTATTGGGTGAGTTATCCCGAAATGGTGCTGCTAGCCGGTGGCGAGCCGGTGCCGGTCACGGCGAGCTTTGCATCCGGCTTCAAGATCAAGCCCGAGCAGCTCGATCGCGCCATCACGCCCAAGACCAAGTGGCTGATCTTCAACTCGCCCTCGAACCCGACCGGCGCGGCCTACACCAAGAGCGAACTCAAAGGCATCACCGATGTGCTGGTGAAGCATCCGCACGTCCATGTGATGACCGACGATATGTACGAGCATCTCGTCTACGACGAGTTCCAATTCTTCACGCCGGCGCAGATCGAGCCCAAGCTCTACGACCGCACGCTCACAGTGAACGGCGTATCGAAAGCCTATTGCATGACCGGCTGGCGCATCGGCTTTGCCGGTGGCCCGGAGCAGCTCATCAAGGCGATGGCGATGATCCAGTCGCAATCCACCTCGAATCCATCGGCAGTTTCGCAATGGGCTTCGGTCGAGGCGCTCAATGGGCCGAAGGATTTCATCCCGAAGCACAACAAGATCTTCAAGGAGCGCCGCGACCTCTGCGTCTCGATGCTCAATCAGTCCAACGGACTTCAGTGCCCCAAGCCTGAGGGCGCATTCTATGTCTATCCGTCGTGCGCGGGCACGATGGGCAAGACGGCGCCGAGCGGGAAGAAGCTCGCGACCGACGAGGATTTCGTCACCGAGCTGCTGGAATCCGAAGGCGTTGCGGTGGTGCAGGGCACGCCGTTCGGACTTGGGCCGGCGTTCCGCATCTCCTACGCGACCAAGACCGAGGACCTCGAAGAGGCCTGCCGGCGCATCCAGCGGTTTTGCGGGAACCTGAAGTAGCGATAGTTGCTTACGCGTGATCGTGATGCGGTGCAGCATATGGCATCGTGGCGTTGTTTACGCCTGATTCAGTGATTAAGTTCACATTATCCATTCATTCCCACGGGAGGATTATCATGTTTCGTATTTCGACTAGTGTTGCACTCGCGATGTTGGCACTGACAGCCGGCTCGGCATCGGCGCAATCGCGCGTGGAGGTCGGCGTGCTCGCTTGCCGCGGTCCGACGACGAGCTTCATCTTGGCCTCGGTCAGCGATTTACGCTGCGTGTTCCGCCGCACCGACGGCCAGAGCTTTCGCTATCATGCAACCGTTCGGCTGATCGGCGTGAACATCGGCGTTCTTCAAACGACGGCGCTTGAATGGGGTGTTTACGCGCCGACCCGTCGAATCGGCGGTGCTGACCTGCACGGCGGCTACGGCGGCGTATCGGCCGGCGCCTCGCTCGGCCTCGGTCTCGGTGCCAACGTCCTTGTCGGCGGATCGAACAACACGATCGCGTTGCAGCCGGTGAGCGTGCAGGGCCAGACGGGCTGGAGCGTTCAGGCCGGCATATCCGGACTTGAGTTGACCGGCGAGGGGCGCGCGCCGCGCAGAATGCGGCGGCGCTAAACCGCCGGGTTTCATCAAAGGATTTCAGAGTGCGGCGGCGCGTTGCCGCCGCATTTCATTTCAAGATCAGGCGCCCTTCGACACCGGCGCGTGCCGTTCGCATCCAGCGCTTTTGCGGAAATTTGAAATAATATCCGCTGGCGCCCATTTTATTGGTTTTCATCGTATTTGACGGAACCGAATTCCGCGCGCAGCGTTTCCATGGTACCGCGCGCCAACTCTGGATATTTGGAGTTTGGCGACGAGAGTTTTTGCCTTGTCTCCAAAGGAGAAGTCCTATGAAACGCATTTCAGCAATTCTTGCCGTGACGGCAACCGCGCTGCTCGCGTCTGCCGCCTCGGCCTCGGCCTCAGCCGCATCACGCGTCGAAGTCGGCGTACTCACATGCAGCGGACCGACGACGAGCTTCATCATCGGCTCGCAGACCGATCTGCGCTGCGTGTTCCGCCACAACAGCGGCCGCGTGAGCCATTATCGTTATCGCGGCACCGTTAACCGCCTCGGCGTCGATATCGGCGTGGGGCAACGCACCGCGATCGCGTGGGCCGTATTCGCGCCGACTCGGCATGTCGGCCGCGGCGATCTGCGCGGCAGCTACGGCGGCGTATCGGCGGGGGCCTCGGTTGGCGTCGGCGGCGGTGCGAACGCGCTGGTCGGCGGATCGAACAACACCATCGCACTGCAGCCCTTAAGTGTGGAGGCCCAGAGCGGCGTTGGCG
Source organism: Hyphomicrobiales bacterium (assembly GCA_003169835.1). Lineage (GTDB taxonomy): Bacteria > Pseudomonadota > Alphaproteobacteria > Rhizobiales > Xanthobacteraceae > PNAI01. The sequence continues at coordinate 55,189 of PNAI01000059.1, forward strand.
TGAACGCAGGTATCGCCGGTCTCAATTTGATTTAAGGCCCGGCATTCCGAAAAAAGATGCGGAGCGCGGCGGCAGCCTTGCCGCCGTGTTCATTTTAGGATGATGCGGCCTTCGACACCGGTGTTCACCGTGCCGAGTTTGTGCACATAGGCGAGCACTTCGTTCACCACCAGCGGACCATCGTAACCGCGGATCAACTGCTTAGCGTCGCGGAACATGACATAGCCGTCGCCGCCGCGCGCCAGGAAATCGTTGGTCGCGACCTTGTAATTTTTTGCCTCCTGCAACGGCTCGCCCGCGACCTTGATCGAGAGCACGCGCTGGCCGACGGGGAGGCGCGCGCCCGCTTCGATCACCAGGCCAGACACCTGCGGAAACCGTCCAGCCGCTCCTGGCAGCGACCTCAATCCATTCTCGATCGCGGCTTTCAGATTCCTGCCGCTGATCTCGATCAGTCCGACGCGATTGCCGAACGGCAGTTCCGCAAAAATATCGCTGCGTTTGATCGCGCTGCCCGCCGAATAGGACTTGCCGGCGCGGATGGAGCCGCCGTTGATCACTGCGGCGTCGGCTCCGGTGGAGACGCGGATGGCGTCGGCGATCATGTTGCCGATTGCCGCTTCCCCGGTGCGCACCGTCGCATTCCGGCTGTCGAGCTTGACCGCGGTCGTGCCGATCTGGACATCGAGTTCCTTCACCAGCGTGCGGTCCAGCCCGCGAACCATTTGCGCCACCTTGCGGTCCGGCCGCACATTTGCGGTGTCGATGACGCGGAAACGCGGCCACCACGCTACTTGCCGGGTTCCGCCGATTTCGTTGATCGTGAAGGTAATATCGATGGCGGTGACGTAATGCGCGTCGTAACTCGACTCGACCATCGCCGCGCGGCCGTCGTAGTTGATGAACAGGTCATGGTCGTCGCCGGAAAGCGTGAGATCGACCGTGTTGCTGTTGAACAGCGCGTAATCCTGTTTGCGGTTGGCGTGCACGACGGCGACAACCAGATCGGCGCCCTCGCGGCGCAAAAGTTCGGCCTGCTGCTTGACCGTTTCGACGGTGGGCGAGAATTTGAGATCTTCCGGGCTCGATTCCTGCGGGGAACTGTCGGATGTCGCGCCGGTGATGCCGACGCGCACGCCGCCGAACGTCACGATGGCGCGGTCCTTGAATCCTTCAAGCACCTTGCCGTCGGGCCCGCGCAGGTTGGCGGCGTAGCGTGGAAATTTTGCCTCCGCCATGCGCTTGAAAAACACCGCCTTGCCGAAATCGAATTCGTGGTTGCCGGGCACGAACACGTCCGGCGGAATCATGTTGGTGAGTTTGATGATGCTGGCGCCCTGGTCGATGCCCGACATCAGCGAGGGCGAGATCGTGTCGCCGGCATGCGCGAACACCACGTAGCGGCCCTTGGCCCGTTCGGCCTTGACGACGGCGGCGAGCCGCGCGAACCCGCCGCGCCGCTGCCCGTCCGCCATGAGGGTGTCGTTCATCTGGTAGATGTCGTTGACCAGCACGAACGTGATCTTCACCGTCTTGGCCGGCGCGGCCTCGGCAGCGGCCCAGGCGGCGGCAGCCACGAGGCAGACGGCGAGGATATGTCGGATGGCGATCATGTGGGATGATTCGACGTGGGTTCGGACCGCCTCTTAACACGCATATGACACGCATGGACAGCCGCCAGCGATCGCCTATGCTCGCGCACATGCGATCTGACGTGCCATGAACAAGATTGAAAACGCGCCTTTGGCGCCGAGCATGGAAGACCTTCCCTCCGGCAATCGCGAGAGGGCGGGCCGGATCGGGATTCTCCTGGTCAATCTCGGCACGCCCGATGCGGCCGACACCGCTTCCGTGCGCACCTATCTGCGCGAGTTCCTGTCCGACGCCCGCGTGATCGAGAACCAGGGCCTGATCTGGAAGTTCGTGCTCAACGCGATCATTCTGCCGCGCCGTCCGCAGGTCAAAGCGCGCGACTACCAGAAAATTTGGAACCGCGAGCGCAATGAGTCGCCGCTCAAAACCATCGCGCGCGCGCAGGCGGAGAAATTGCGTCCTTCGATCGATGCGCTCACGCCGCATATTGTGGTCGATTGGGCCATGCGCTACGGCAACCCTTCGCTCGACTCCCGCATCGAGGCGCTGGTGAAACTCGGCTGCGATCGCATCCTGCTGTTTCCGCTCTATCCGCAATATGCCGCCGCCACCACCGCGACCGTCTGCGACAAGGCGTTTGAGACTCTGCTCAAGCTGCGCGATCAGCCGACACTGCGCGTCGTGCCGCCCTATTACGACGAGCCCATATATATCGAGGCGCTCGCGATCTCACTCGAAGCTGAACTCAAAAAACTTCCCTTCGTACCGGAAAAAATCCTCGCATCGTTCCACGGTATTCCCAAATCCTATGTCGATGAGGGCGATCCCTATCCAAGCCACTGCGCCGAAACCGTGCGGCTGCTGCGCGCGCGTCTCAATCTTGGCGAAGACAAATTGATGCTCACGTTCCAGTCGCGCTTCGGCCGCGCCGAATGGCTCACCCCCTACACGGACATCACCGTGAAATCACTTGCCCAGCGCGGCGTGAAAAATCTCGCCGTCATCACGCCGGGATTTTCCGCCGACTGCCTCGAAACGCTGGAAGAGATCGCGGTCGAGAACGCCGTCTATTTCAAATCCTGTGGCGGCGTAAACTTCGCCGCCATCCCCTGCCTCAATGACAGCGCTGCCGGCATGCGCGTGATCGCGCATCTTGTGCAGCGCGAGCTTCAGGGCTGGGTGTGAGAGTGTAGGATGGGTTTCGCTTCGCTCAACCCACGTTACGAGCTACGAACTATCCGGCGCAATACGCTTTACAATTGCGCTTTAAGCGATTCAACGGCCTGACAGCAGTAGCGGCCATGAAAAAAGACGATGAGACGTTGTCGATAATTTTCAATGCTCAGGCGGCGGCCAATGAAAAGGATCGAATGTATTGGCTGTGGTTAGGATCGGCATACAGCATCTTGCGAAGTCGTGTGCCGGATATTTTTACATACCATTCCGACTTAGAGCGATCTTATGGTGCCGCAAAGCAGATAGTGATGGAGCTATGGACGATACGAGCTTTCCTCATCAAACTTAAAATTGGAACGAACGACTTCGATAAGATCATACCTAATCTCAAAGCGTTTCGTGATGCCATTGCCCACATTGACGAGCGCGCCGACGGAACGATGCTGGTCGAAAGGAAACTTGCGACAATAAAGCGAAGCAAAACCTCTCTCGCAGGAGGCCTTTTAGAAACTGATGATGGCGTCCATTGGAGCGGTTTTAAATTTTGTTACGGCGTGATCGGTTCGTCAGACAGCTTATATACAGCCTTCGGTTTGATTCGAGATTGGATAATCACGAACACAGAGCGGGGCGCTGTGGAATTACAACTAACACTCGGGCTGTTTGAACAACTCGACGAATTCCTCAGATTGACGGCCCGTAGGGATTAGCAAGCGTAGCCCGGATGAGCGAAGCGATATCCGGGGCTCATCTCGCCATGTTCTCCCCGCATTTCGCTGCGCTCATGCGGGCTACGTCCCTTCAACGACAGTGATGCCGGTATGTCCGTGATCGCGCATCTCGTGCGGCGGGAGCTAAAAGGCTGGGCATAATCAGGCTGGATTGCGGCACATAGTCAGCGCCTCCACCGGCCGCAAGATACCCCAATCCATGCACATGGATTTTTTGCCGGGGCTTGCCGCTCGCCGCTTCAGTGCCACATAGTCCTTCAGTTTTGAATGGAGGGGACTATGGAGGGGCTTATGTCCGGCGGCAGTATTTTCGTCATTGTACTTGTCGTGCTCGTCATTTTGACGCTGCTTGCCGGCGTCAAGACGGTGTCGCAGGGTTATAACTGGACGGTCGAGCGTTTCGGCCGCTACACGCGCACGCTCAACCCGGGCCTCAATCTGATCGTGCCCTATTTCGACCGCATCGGCCGAAAAGTGAACGTGATGGAGCAGGTGATCGACATCCCACAGCAGGACGTCATCTCCAAGGACAACGCCACCGTCACTGTCGACGGGATCGCGTTCTTCCAGGTGTTCGATGCCGCCAAGGCGAGCTACGAAGTGGCCTATCTCGACCAGGCGATCGTCAAGCTCACCATGACCAACATCCGTTCCGTGATGGGCGGCATGGATCTCGACCAGATGCTCTCCCATCGTGACGAGATCAACGAGCGGCTTTTGCGCGTGGTCGATGCCGCGGTGTCGCCCTGGGGCGTCAAGGTCAACCGCATCGAGATCAAGGACATCGTGCCGCCCGCCGACCTCGTACAGTCGATGGGCCGGCAGATGAAAGCCGAGCGCGAGAAGCGCGCCGTCATCCTCGAAGCCGAAGGCCAGCGCCAATCGGCAATCCTCAAGGCCGAAGGCCAGAAGCAAGGTCAGATCCTGGAAGCCGAAGGCCGGCGCGAAGCGGCGTTCCGCGATGCTGAAGCGCGCGAACGTCTTGCGGCAGCTGAAGCCAAGGCGACCGAGGTGGTGAGCGCGGCCGTCGCCGGCGGCAACATCGCGGCGCTCAACTACTTCGTGGCGGATAAATACATCAAGGCGTTTACGGCACTGGCCGAATCCGACAATCAGAAAGTGTTGATCCTGCCGATGGAATCTTCGGCCATGCTCGGCTCGCTCGCCGGCATTGCCGAGATCGCCAAGGCGACCTTCGGCGACTCTAGGAGCGGTGGAGGTACGCTGCCGTCCATGCCGACGCCCCCACGACGGCCGACCGTCCCGCCGAGCGGGCCGTTCGGCGGCGCATCGAGCTGACGAGGCCGTGCCATGATGGATTTCATCACTACACTTGGCCCCTGGAAATGGATCATTCTCGGCGCCATCCTGCTCGGGCTTGAGCTCGCCGCGCCTGGCGCCTTCATGATGTGGCTCGGGCTTTCAGCCATCCTGGTCGGAGTGCTCTCATTCCTCTGGAGCGACTTGTCGTGGCAATGGCAGGGCGTCGCGTTCGCGGTGTTCGCCGTGGCCTCGATCCCGCTCTGGCGGCGCTTCGCCCACAATGTCGAACCGGCGGAGGACCGACCCTTCCTCAATCGCCGCACCGAAGAGATGGTTGGCAAGACCTTCACGCTCGACAAACCGATTGTCGACGGCGCCGGAACGATCCGGGTCGGCGATACGGTCTGGCGCGTGAGCGGGCCGGATTGCGGGGCCGGGAGCCGCGTGCGCATCGCGCGCGTGGACGGCGCCAATCTGGTGGTGGAGACGGCGTAAAAAGGTAGCCTAACCTTCGCCGAGCAAATTCTTGATCTCGGCGCGAAATGCCGGCGCGATGTCGTCGCGCGCGAGTCCGTAGGCGACGTTCGCGGACAGGAATCCGATCTTGGAGCCGCAATCGAAACTGCGGCCCTCGAATTTCAATCCATAGAACGGCTGCTTCTTGGCGAGCGCAATCATCGCGTCGGTGATCTGGATTTCTCCGCCGGCGCCGGTGGCCTGCGTGGTCAATATGTCCAGAATTTCCGGTTGCAGGATGTAGCGGCCGGTGATGATGAGGTTCGACGGCGCTTCGGCGCGTTTGGGCTTCTCCACCATCTCGGTGATGGCGAACGCATTGCCTTTCGGCTTGCCGACACCGACCACGCCGTACATATGCACGACGTCGCGCGACACTTCCTCGACCGCGATGACGTTGGCGCTATCGCCCAGCGTGTTGTAGGCGTCGATCATCTGCGCGAGGCAGCCGCGTTTGTGCTGCACCAGCACATCCGGCAACAAAAGTGCAAATGGCTCGTTGCCGATCAGTTCGCGCGCGCACCACACCGCATGGCCTAGACCGAGCGGCGACTGCTGCCGCGTAAAGCTCGTTTGCCCCGGGCCCGGCAGGTCGCGCGCCAGCACTTCGAGTTCGGCGCGCTTGCCGCGTTCGCTCAACGTCAGTTCCAGCTCGAACTGGCGGTCGAAATGGTCTTCGATCACGCTCTTGTTACGGCCGGTCACGAAGATGAAATGTTCGATCCCTGCCTGGCGCGCCTCGTCCACCACATGCTGGATCAGCGGCCGGTCCACGACCGGCAGCATTTCCTTGGGCATGGCCTTGGTTGCGGGCAGGAAACGCGTACCCAAGCCGGCGACGGGAAATACGGCTTTGCGAATTGGTTTCATCGGCACGTCCTCCAGGGTGCAGTACGGAAAAATCTCCGTCCTTTCAATAGGCCCTGGTCGGAACGGCTACCGGCATGGTGAATGTTGCGCGGCAGCCTGTTAGAATGGCGCCTTCTTCATAGAGGATCCCAGGAATGACCCGGATGCGTATGGCAGGAACAGCTGCAGCGGCGCTGCTTGCAAGCGTGATGTGGACCGCAACGGCCTTGGCCGCCCCCGCCTGTCAGAACAAGGGCAGTTTCGAGCAGTGGCTGGACGGTTTTAAAGCCGAGGCCGCAGCGCAGGGGATTCCGCGCAACATCATTGCCGATGCATTGACCGAAATGACGTTCGACCCGGGCGTGATCCGCCGCGACCGCGGGCAAGGGGTGTTCCAGCAGAGCTTCCTGCAATTCTCCGGCCGCATGGTCTCGAATAATCGCCTGGTAGTCGGCGCCAAGATGATCAAGAAACATGAGGCGCTGTTTGCAAGAATTGAGAAGCAGTTCGGCGTGCCGTCCTATGTCATTGTCGCGTTCTGGGGCCTGGAGAGCGATTTCGGTTCCAACAACGGCAAGTTCAATGTTATCCGCTCGATCGCAACGCTGGCCTATGACTGCCGCCGCGCGGATTTCTTCCGTCCGCAGTTGATGGATGCGCTGCGCATTATCCAGCGCGGCGATCTGCGGGTCGATGAGATGATCGGTGATTGGGCCGGCGAGCTTGGTCCATTGCAGATCACCGCATCGGACTATTTCCGCACCGCCGTCGACTATGACGGCGATGGCAAGCGCAACGCGGTTACCAGCGTGCCCGATACGCTCGCGTCCGCCGCCAATCTGCTTAAGAGCTTTGGCTGGCGTGCCGGCGAGCCTTGGCTGCAGGAAGTGCGCGTTCCCGATCAGATGCCGTGGGAGCAGGCCGATCTCGCCGTCCAGCATCCGCGCTCGCAGTGGGTGAAGTGGGGCGTGCGCAGCGCGCACGGCGCGGCACTTCCCTCGGACGATTTTCCGGCCTCGCTGGTGCTGCCGATGGGGCGCCTGGGTCCTGCGTTCCTCGCCTACAACAATTTCAAGGCGTTCCTCGGCTGGAATGCCGCGATCGTCTATTCGACCACCGCGGCCTACAACGCCACCCGGCTCGCCGGCGCCCCGCCGGTGAGCACTGGTAACGGAACGGTCGAAGTGCCCACCACGCAGCAAGTGCAGGAATTGCAGCGCCTGCTGATCCAGCATCGGTTGCTGGAGGGAGACGCCGACGGCCGCATGGGTTCCGCGACCCGCGCAGCCGTCCGGCAAGCCCAGCTCAAAGTGAAGCTTCCCGCCGACGCCTATCCGACCCAGGAGCTGATCGAGCGCTTGCGTGGACGCACCAACTAGCGCTGCCACAATACTGAGTTCCGCTGGACCCGGGAACAGGCCACAGCAGCAACATGAAAACCGTGCAGAATCTAATCCGATAGGAGGACACTCGAGTTCCACCGAGCAGTGGAAAGATGTCCCTCGCGGGACGATGGATGAGGTGAGTTCGCAAGTCCGCTTGGACCTGCCGTCAATCTGACGGTAAGGCCGTCGCATAGATTGTTCAGAAACGTATTGAGCACCTCATCGGAATTTCGCGCAACCCACCGATTGCTAC
>PNAI01000051.1:0-3459 GCA_003169835.1 Hyphomicrobiales bacterium
ATCTTATGGCTCTTGCCGGTGTAATAGAGGATCCGCTCGGTGGTCGTGGTTTTGCCCGCATCGATGTGCGCCATGATGCCGAAATTGCGGTAGTCCTCGATTGGGTGAGCACGGGGCATTTATCTGTCCTGGGTCTGTTGGCTGGCCCGTCACCAGCGGTAATGCGAAAAGGCTCGATTGGCTTCCGCCATGCGGTGCGTATCTTCGCGTTTCTTGACGGCGTTCCCCCTGTTATTGGATGCATCGAGCAACTCGGCAGAGAGCCTCTCGGTCATCGTTTTTTCGCCGCGCTCCCGCGCCGACGAGATAATCCAGCGAATACCCAAAGCTTGACGCCGCGTGGTGCGCACCTCGACCGGCACCTGGTAGGTGGCGCCGCCCACGCGCCGCGAACGCACTTCGATCGACGGCATCACGTTGTCGAGTGCTTGCTCGAACACCTGGATCGGGCTCCCCTTGGTCTTGCCCTCGATGATCTCGAATGCGCCGTAGACGATGGTCTCGGCGACCGATTTCTTGCCCTGATACATGATCGAGTTCATGAATTTGGAGACGACAAGGTTCCCGTATTTCGGATCCGGGTTGATCTCTCGCTTCTCGGCACGGTGACGTCGTGACATCGTTTGCTCCGCTTATTTCGGCCGTTTGGCGCCGTACTTCGAACGGCGCTGCTTGCGGTTCTTGACGCCTTGGGTGTCGAGCACGCCGCGCAGGATGTGNNATCATCACCACCGAATGTTCCTGCAGATTGTGGCCCTCGCCCGGAATATAACCGATCACCTCGAAGCCATTGGTCAGACGTACTTTTGCGACCTTGCGCAATGCCGAATTCGGCTTCTTCGGCGTCGTCGTATAGACGCGCGTGCAAACACCGCGCTTTTGCGGACACTCCTGCAGCGCCGGCACTTTCTTTTTCGCGTGCTGCGCCACCCGGCCTTTGCGGATGAGCTGATTGATCGTCGGCATCGCTCGCCTTCACGCTTGCGCGCCAGCCGACAAAGGCCGGCCGCGCAGGAAGAAAACGGCCCGGAACCGCGCGCAAACAGAAAGCACGCCATCCGCCCCGGCAGCGGAATCGCGCTTCAACGTACAGAGGACCGTGGAAACGCCCGCGGTCGTGCACCCAATGATCTGACAATCGATCGACGTCAGAGGCAGCGTTTGAGCTCTATTCGTCGAGGCTGTTGCGCTAAATCCAGAGAGCCAGGAAAGTAATTAGCTTTCAATAGCTTGGAAGGATTCAGGCGTGCCGTTCCGAACAAGCAAAGCTCACCGCCTGCCGAAAGTTCGCGGTATGTATCGGTGGGGGGGCGGCAAGTCAAGCGTGGAACCACTAAAACAGCGGTGAAAGGTGCCTTTTCACCGTTGGGCGAGCACGCCCGGACGCCAGATGCACCCCCGCCCTCATGCTTGATGTTTCATAAAGCAGAGGGCCGCCCAACAGGGCGGCCCAAGGTAGCTGATATCGGCTGTACGTGACGCCGGTAAGTCCTACTCCGCCGCCGGCAGTGCCGGCTGCGCTTCCGCGGCCTGCGCTTGAGCCTGCGCTTGAGCTAGCGCCTGCGCCTGGGCTTTCGCCTCGGCGACGGCGGCAGCTTTGACGGCTTCCCTCTCGCGCTCCTCCAGAATGAGCGCGTCGCGTTTGACCGCCACCTCGCGCAACGAGTTCATCATGGCGCCGGTGCCCGCCGGGATCAGCCGGCCGACAATGACGTTTTCCTTCAGACCATCGAGCGTGTCGGCCTTGCCGTTGACCGCGGCCTCCGTGAGTACGCGCGTGGTCTCCTGGAACGACGCCGCCGAGATGAACGAGCGTGTCTGCAGGCTCGCCTTGGTGATGCCGAGCAAGACCGGATGCGCGACCGCTTCTTTTTTACCGGCGGCCCTGTTTGCAGCGTTGATCTCGTCGAACTCGATCTTGTCGATCTGCTCGCCGTTCAACAACTCGGTATCGCCGGATTCGTCAATCTCGACCTTCTGCAGCATCTGCCGCACGATCACTTCGATGTGCTTGTCGTTGATCAACACGCCTTGCAGCCGGTAGACGTCCTGGATTTCGTTGACCAGGTATCCGGCAAGTTCCTCGACGCCCTTGATCGCGAGAATATCGTGCGGAGCAGGATTGCCCTCGACGATGAAGTCACCCTTCTCGATCAAGTCGCCTTCTTGCAGGTGGATATGCTTGCCCTTCGGGATCAGATATTCCGCCGGCTCCACATCCTTCTCGCTCGGTGTGATGGTGAGGCGCCGCTTGTTCTTGTAGTCGCGGCCGAACGCAACCGTGCCGGAAACCGAGGCGATGACCGCCGCGTCCTTCGGTTTGCGCGCCTCGAACAGCTCCGCCACCCGCGGCAAGCCGCCGGTGATGTCGCGCGTCTTGGCGCTCTCGGTCGGGATACGGGCGATCACGTCACCGGCCTTCACCTTGGCGCCGGTGTCGGCTGACAGGATTGCGTCAACCGCAAGCATGTAACGCGCTTCTCCGCCGCGGCTGAGCTTGATGACCTTCCCATCCTTGCCCTTGACCACGATCGCGGGACGCAAGTCCGCGGCCCGGCTTGACGTGCGCCAATCGATGACGACGCGCTTGGCGATACCGGTCGACTCATCGACCGCTTCCGACATCGACTGACCTTCGACCAGGTCCTCGAAAGCAACCGTGCCCTCGGCTTCGGTCAGGATCGGCCGTGTGTACGGATCCCATTCCGCGATGCGCTGTCCGCGCTTGACCTTATCGCCATCCTCCACACGCAGCCGCGCGCCGTTCTGAATGCGATGCACCGCCCGCTCGGTCCCGTCGGGATCAGCCACGGCGATCACGATGCTGCGGCCCATGGCAATGATCTCGCCGTCGGAGTTTTTGACGACGTGGTTCTTACCTTTGGCCTTGATCTTGATCTTGCCATCGAAGTTCGACTCGATGAACGACTGCTCCGAGATTTGCGCTGCGCCGCCGATATGGAACGTACGCATGGTGAGCTGTGTGCCCGGCTCGCCGATTGACTGCGCTGCGATCACGCCGACCGCTTCGCCCATGTTCACCGGTGTGCCGCGGGCAAGATCGCGCCCGTAGCACTTGCCGCATGTTCCGTTTGTGGTCTCGCACGTCAGCACCGAGCGAATACGCAACTCCTGTACGTTCGCCGTTGTGATCAATTCGACCTCCGGCTCCTCGAGCAGGGTGCTGGCCGGAACGATGACCTTGTGGGAAGCAGGATCGCGCACATCCTCCGCCGTGGTACGGCCCAGAATGCGGCTGCCGAGCGAGGCCACCACCTGGCCCGCGTCGATGATGGCGCGCACCTTGATGCCGGTCGTCGTGCCGCAATCCTCCGTCGTGATGATGCAATCCTGCGCAACGTCCACCAGACGGCGCGTCAGATAACCGGAGTTCGCGGTCTTGAGCGCAGTGTCGGCGAGGCCTTTGCGCGCGCCATGCGTCGAGTTGAAGTACTCGAG
>PNAI01000051.1:3467-4262 GCA_003169835.1 Hyphomicrobiales bacterium
AGGCCGCGCATGCCGGCAAGCTGGCGCATCTGCGCGGGAGAGCCGCGCGCGCCGGAATGCGCCATCATGTAGATCGAGTTGACTTGCGCGGTGCGGCCGTCGGGGCCCTTCTTCACCGCGGAGATTTCCTTCATCATCTCGTCGGCGATCTGGTCGGTCGTCTTCGACCAGGCATCAACCACCTTGTTGTACTTCTCGCCTTGCGTGATCAGACCGTCGTTGTATTGCTGCTCGAATTCTTTTGCGAGCGTGCGGGTCTGATCGACGATCTTCCACTTGGAGTCCGGCACCACCATGTCGTCCTTGCCGAACGAAATGCCGGCCTTGAACGCGTGATGGAATCCGAGCGCCATGATCCGGTCGCAGAAGATCACCGTCTCCTTCTGCCCGCAGTGGCGATAGACCTGATCGATCATCCCGGAGATTTCACGCTTCGTCATCAACTTGTTGACGGTATCGAAGGTGATCATCTTGGAGCCGCGCGGCAGCACCTGGCCGAGCAATGCGCGGCCGGGCGTGGTTTCGTACCAATGATTTGAGGGCTTGCCCTTCTCATCAAGCGCCTCATAGCGGAACTTGATCTTGGTGTGCAGGCCGATGACCTTCTCGTGCAACGCGTGCTCGACTTCGCTGATATCGCGATAGAACCCGCGCACAGTGTTCTTCTTCTTCGGATCCCGCTTCATATCCTCTTGCTTATGCAGCTCGAGCTTCCACTCGCCCGGTCCGCCGTCGGACATGATCGTGAGATAATAGAGTCCGAGCACGATGTCCTGCGACGGCACGATGATCGGC
>PNAI01000051.1:4306-4486 GCA_003169835.1 Hyphomicrobiales bacterium
CACCGGCTCGAACGCCTGAATCCCTAACCTATGCAGCGTCGGCGCTCGATTGAGCAGCACCGGATGCTCGCGGATCACCTCGTCGAGGATATCCCAGACCTCCGGCTTCTCCTTCTCGACCAGCTTCTTGGCCTGCTTCACCGTGGTGGACAGACCTTTGGCGTCGAGCCGCGAATAGAT
>PNAI01000051.1:4561-4779 GCA_003169835.1 Hyphomicrobiales bacterium
CCCTTGAGCATGTCGGCGAGCGATTTGAGCGGACGCTTGTTAGCGCCCGTGATCACGCGGCCGCGGCGGCCATTGTCAAACAGCGCATCCACTGCCTCCTGCAGCATGCGTTTTTCGTTGCGGATGATGATGTCGGGCGCGCGCAGCTCGATCAGTCGCTTGAGACGGTTGTTGCGGTTGATGACGCGGCGATAGAGGTCGTTGAGATCGGACGTGGC
>PNAI01000012.1 GCA_003169835.1 Hyphomicrobiales bacterium
GGCAGCGCCATCCAAGAGGCACAGGAAAAAATCGCCGCGCAAGTGCAACTACCAGCAGGGTCGCGTGTCGAGTGGGTCGGGGAGTTCGGCAATTTGCAGGATGCCATCGCACGGCTAAAGATCGTCGTGCCGATCAGTCTGGGGCTGATTGCCTTGTTGTTATGGATGAACTTCGGTTCGGTGCGTGACACACTGCTCGCGATGAGCGTGATACCGATGGCCATCATCGGCGGCGTGTTTGCGCTGCTTGTCACCGGGGTCCCGTTCAGCGTCTCGGCCGCGATTGGGTTCATTGCGCTGTTCGGAATTTCTGTGATGGACGGCATCATCATCTTGTCGCAGTTCAATCAGTTGATCGAGTCGGGCCTCGATCGGACGAGTGCAGTCTTGCGTGCCGGCGAACTGCAGATGCGCCCGGTACTGATGACGTGCGTCATCGCGGGGGTGGGGCTGCTGCCAGCCGCCCTATCATCCGGAATCGGATCGCAAGTGCAGAAACCGCTTGCGATCGTAGTTGTAGGCGGGATGATGCTCGCGCCCATTGTCATTTTGATCACGCTTCCAGTGCTGATTGCACTGTTCTCGCGGCGTGGCACGACGATGAACCGCAGAGATGCCACTCCGTAGCGCGTCCTCTGATGCCCATGACCCACCCCCAAAAAAGTGGTCCGACCTGAAGTATGTCATTAGGCATCAAGGAGGACCGATATGCCGAAGAAGCACTACAAGCCTGAAGAGATTGTCGCGAAGTTGCGGAAGGTCGATGTTCTGGTTTCGCAGGGCCAGTACATCGCCGACGCCATCCGCAAAATCGGTGTGAGCGAGGTCACTTATTGCCGGTGGCGATAAGAGTACGGCGGGCTTAAGACCGAACGGATAGCACGCAGTATGTCGCGTTCATGTCGCGTGGAGTCGCCGACAATAATTGTAACCCATTGGAACACCGTGGGAACATTCTGCAACATCGCGACATGAAATGCGCGCGCTTTTTGGGCAAGTGTTTGATTTGATTGGTGCAGGTGAGAGATTTGAACTCCCGACCAACGGCTGATCAATCCGCTAATCACGGTCAACGCGCCGATCGAAGGCACCGTCATCGCGCGCAAAGTCGGCCCCGGACAATACGTGCGCAGCGACACCGCCGACCCGCTCTACTCGATCGCAAACCTCACCACCATGTGGCTCAAGGCCAACGTGCCGGAAAATGAAATTGCTCTCATCCGCGTCGGAAGCCTGAAATGCGCCCGTGAAAACAAAAATTCAACGCGCCTGAATGGACTGAAGATAGGCGAGGGCCACAGGCGCGACCTACAAAACGCTCGTGGCCGGATTTGATCCGGCCATGACGTCGCAAAACCTGAAAAAATAGGCAGAAGCGCTATTTCTGATTCATGCCCATCTTCTGATGCGCCTGATCCACAAATTTGTTGGTGTAGGTTTTCGACAGGTCGATATTCGCCTTGGCGATCTCCGGTACCGATTGACTGAATACGGCGAGCACGGCCGCGGCACCCTTCGGGTCCATGCGGCCGGTCGTCGAATACATGGGGATTGTATTCTTGAGCGCGGCCAGATAGAGCGCCTTGTCAGGGCCGACAAGATTGTCCGGCATTTTCGCCATGATCTCTTCCGGCGTATGCGAATGGATCCATTTGAGCGTTGCGACGATGGCGTTGGTGAGCGCTTGCGTCTCAGTGGGATGCGCCGCGATCCAGCCGCTCTTAGTGTAGAGTGCCCCGCCGGGATATTCACCGCCGAACACCGCGAGCGTGTCCTTCTGCGTGCGCGTATCGCTTAAGATTTTTAGATCCTTGTTCTTGCCCTGCAGCAGCGTGACCGACGGGTCGAGCATGATGGCGGCCTCGACCGAACCCTGCTCCATCGCGGCCACCGCGGTGGCGCTAAGGCCAATACCGATGACACCCACCGAGTTCGGATCGACGCCATTCTTGCTCAACAAGTACTTTAGGAAGAAATCGGTCGACGAGCCTGGCGCGCTCACGCCCACTTTCTTGCCGGCAAGGTCCTTGATCGAATTGATGGCGCCGCTGTGCTTGGGCGATACGACGAGCGCGAAGCCCGGATAGCGGTCGTAGACAACGAAGGCTTCAAGCGGTTGCCTGGCCGCGAGATTGACGCAATGATCGAAATACCCGGACACCACATCGGCGCTGCCGCCAATCACCGCGGTGAGCGCCTGCGAGCCACCTTTGAAATCCACGATTTCAACAGCGAGGCCGGCTTTCTTATACTCGCCGAGCGACTCCGCGAGCATCGTCGGCAGGTAGCACAAGCAGCCTGCCCCGCCGACCGCGATCGTGACTTTCGTTTGTGCGACAGCGACGCCTGTCATCAGCGCGAGCGCGCCGAGCGCCGCAAACGTCCGCCGGATAAGATTGTCTTTCATGGCGTTCTCCCTGGTGAAATTTGAGCCGGAGAATACGGCAGCGGAGCACTCGTGCCTAGCCTGCATGGCCTCTCAGGTCCGCGTCTCCGCCGCGGCCGGACGCCACACCAGCAGACGCCGCTCAACCCACGTGACGAATGCGTCGATCACAAGGACGAAGGCAGCCAGCACGAACATGCCTGCAAACACGCCCGCGATATCGAAGATGCCCTCCGCCTGCAAAATGATATATCCAAGACCCGCGGAAGAACCGAGATATTCGCCCACCACCGCGCCCACCACCGCGAAGCCCACCGATGTGTGCAGCGACGAAAACATCCACGACAGCGCGGACGGCCAATAGACGTGCTGCATGAGCTGCCGTTCGTTCATGCCGAGCATGCGGGCATTGGCGAGCACCGTCGGGCTCACTTCCTTGACGCCCTGATACACGTTGAAGAACACGATGAAAAAGACCAGCGTGAAGCCGAGCGCAATCTTCGACAGCATTCCGAGGCCGAACCAGAGCGTAAAGATCGGCGCAAGCACGATGCGCGGCAGCGAGTTGAACATCTTCACATAGGGATCGAGCACCGCCGCAGCCGTCGGCTGCAAGGCGAACCAGAATCCGACCGCAATGCCGCCGAGCGACCCAACGATGAAGGCAAACGTCGCCTCGGTCAGTGTGATCGCTAGGTGGCGCCAGATGCTGCCATCGGCGAACCACTTGTAGATTTGCAGAGCGACGTCGTACGGCGTGGAAAAGAAAAACGGCGGCAGAAACGGATTGCCATGCGGCACCGCGGTCAGGACGTGCCACGCCAGCACGCACACGACGGCGACGAGCACCTGCAACAGGAGAAGCTTGATTCTGGACACGATCAAGCTCCCCCTGTTTGCAGGCCTAAAGGTCGCGCGTCAGAGCGGGTTCTTGAACAGACCGATGATACCCGTCGATCCCTTGACATGCCCGTTGAGCTTGTCGAACAGTTCCAGCTTCGTAAGGCCGGGCGGCAGCGCCTTCGGATCGAGATCGGTCGCGATCAATACGAACGTGTAATGGTGCGGTGATCCGGGCGGTGTGCACGGACCCATATAAATGCTTTGTTTCGCTGTACCGATGCCGCCAACGTATTTGTCCGATGGCTTACTGACTTCGTTTTCGGCAAAACCCGTGACCGTTGCAGGAATGCCGTAGGCGATCCAGTGATCAACACCGATGCCGCGGCCTTCCGGATCGACCATGATAAGTGCGTAACTTAGCGTGCCCGCAGGTGGGTTACTCCACGCCAACGGAGGTGAGACGTTTTCGCCGACGCAATTCGGATTGGCCTTGTTGGCGCCGGCGTTCTTCTTCGCGAGTAGAGCGCCGTCCTTGAACGCGGGGGATGTGATCGTGAACACCGCCTGCGCATTGGCACTCGGGCCGCTTAAAGTCAGCGCAAGGCCGCCCGCGAGCACAACACTTCCCAAATAACGCTTCATCGACATGTCAGATTCTCCCTGGATTATTTGACTGGAAAAAGTTCGGCGAGTGTAGCCCGCCGGCGACGAATATCAAGGCAGGATCAGCCTCCATCGGTCTGCGCGTAGCCCTTGAGGACCTCCGATTTCAGCGTCTGCCAGATTTCGCGATGCAGTTCGTGAAACGCGGGATCGAGCTTGATCTCGGCAATGTCGCGCGGACGCACGAGCGGCACGCGCCAGTCGCCCATGATGCGCGCGGCCGGACCCGCCGACATGATGACGACCCGATCGGAAAGCGCGATCGCTTCCTCGAGATCGTGCGTGACGAACAGCACCGCCTTGCGGTCCGCGCTCCACAGATCGAGCAGGAGATTACCCATGATCTGGCGGGTCTGCGCGTCGAGCGGGCCGAACGGCTCGTCCATCAGCAGAATCTTCGGATCGCGGATCAGCACCTGCGCGAGCCCCACGCGTTTGCGCTGCCCGCCAGAGAGCATATGCGGATAGCGCGGACCGAAACTCGCGAGACCGACGCGGGCGAGCAGTTTCTGCGCGCGTTCGCACGCCTCGCTCCGCGCCGTGCCGGCGATCTCCAAGCCGATCGCGACATTCTCGATCACAGTCTTCCAGGGAAACAGCGCTTCGGATTGGAACAGGTAGCCCGACTGACGATTGAGTCCGAAAAGCTCGGCGCCAAAAATGTTGACGCTTCCTGACGACGGCCGGAACAGCCCGGCCGCGACATTGAGCAGCGTGGTCTTACCGCAGCCGGTAGGACCCACGATGGTGACGAATTCGCCGTCCGCAACGCTGAGCGAAGTCCGATCCACCGCATTGTAAACGCTACCATCGCCGAGCCGAAATGCGATCGTCACATCGCGAAGCGCCATGGCTGCGGCCACAGCGCTTTCGCGCGCTCCGGCCTCTGCGGTCGCGCCGTCAGCCATACTGTCTCTCAGTTGCGGCTGCGATCGACCAGTGCGCGGGCTTTAATCCACGGCATCATGGCGCGCAGCTTGGCGCCGACTTCCTCGATCGGATGGGTGGCGCACTTCTGCCGCATCGCCTTGAACGCGGTCTGGTTGACCTTGTTCTCCAGCATCCAATCGCGCGTGAATTTACCCGACTGGATGTCGGCGAGAATTTTCTTCATCTCTTCCTTGGTCTCGGGCGTCACTACGCGCGGGCCGGAAACATATTCGCCGTACTCCGCCGTATTCGAGACCGAGTAGTTCATGGTGGCGATGCCGCCCTCGTAAATGAGGTCGACGATCAACTTCACCTCATGCACGCATTCGAAATAGGCCATCTCGGGTGCGTAGCCAGCTTCCACCAGTGTCTCGTAGCCGGCCTTCATCAGCTCGACCAGCCCGCCGCACAACACCGACTGCTCGCCGAACAGATCGGTCTCGCATTCTTCGCGGAACGTCGTCTCGATGATGCCCGCGCGCCCGCCGCCAATCGCCGCGCCATAGGACAACGTGAGATCGTGCGCATTGCCGGACGCATCGCGATGCACCGCCATGAGCACCGGCACGCCCGCGCCGCGCTGATATTCCGCCCGCACCGTGTGACCCGGCCCCTTGGGCGCGATCATCATCACGTCGAGGTCGGCGCGCGGCTCGATCAGGTTGAAATGGATGTTGAGGCCGTGCGCGAACATCAGCGCCGCGCCCTTCTTCATGTTGTCTTTGAGATGCTGGTTGTAGATGTCGGATTGCAGCTCATCGGGCGTGAGCATCATCATCACGTCCGCCCATTTGGCCGCGGCCGCGACCTCCATCACCTTGAGCTTCTCGCCCTGCGCCTTCTTGACGCCCTGCGAACCCTTACGTAGCGCGACCACGACGTTTTTTACGCCGCTATCGCGCAGATTGAGCGCATGGGCATGGCCCTGGCTGCCGTAGCCGATGACGGCCACCTTCTTACCTTTGATCAGGTTCAGGTCGGCGTCGCGATCGTAATAAACACGCATGGTACTTCACCCCTATTTCGTGCCTGTTTTGGCCGCTCTTTTTTCCGGTGCTGCTTCTAGGTTCTATAGGCTTCCGGGACAAGCCCGGGAATAGCAAATTTACATCCCCTCCGGCCCGCGCGCGATGACGACCACGCCGGTGCGCGAAACCTCGACCAGGCCAAGTAGTTTCATTTCACGCCGCCTTGGCAACGTAGCGCTTTACTTTGATCTGCTTCGCGCGCTTGCGGACTTGCGCGACATCATAAGCGACTTGCATCCGCAGCAAATGATCGACGTCAGGGCCAAATGCCTTGTGGATGCGCAATGCCATTTCCGCCGTCAAAGAGGCCTTACAATTAATAAGGTCAGACAAGGTCGCCCGGCGCACGTCAAGAATGCTTGCAACCTTGGTGATCGACAGGCCAAGCGGTTCCAGAACGCCATGCCAGATGACCTGACCGACATGGGGAGGGTTCTTCATGGGCATGACCTAGTTCCTCAATGATAGTCCTCAAGATCGATGTCATTCACGTCATCTCCGTCAATGCGGAAAGTAAGACGGAAATTACCAGTCACCCAAAGGCTCCACTCGCCACGTCTTCCACCCTTCAGCGGTGCAATCGCCATCCGGGAAGCTTCGCGACCTGCTCGATACGCTGAGCCTGCTCAATCGCGTGGAGTACGACTATCAGCTTCGACGCAAGATCAGCACGGACACCACGAGCTTCATCTGCCTCATAGAGGCGTTTGAGCCCTTTGTGCCGAAAGCTTCTAATCTGCATATCAATGCGTACGGTATAACCGTACGAATGTCAAGCTGGAAACGCCTCACATCCCCTCTGGCCCGCGCGCGATGGCAACCACGCCGGTGCGCGAAACCTCGACCAGACCGAGCGGGAGCATGAGCGCGACGAAGCTCTCAATCTTGTCGCTCGCGCCTGTGATCTCGAACACAAAGCTCTCGGTGGTGGCGTCGATCACCCGTGCGCGAAATGCGTCCGCCAGCCGCAGCGCCTCTTGGCGGTGATCGCCCTTACCGCGCACTTTCACCATCGCAAGCTCGCGCTCGATATGCGGCCCTGCCACCGTCATGTCGACGACGCGGTGAATGGGCACCAGCCGATCGAGCTGGTTCTTGATCTGCTCGATCACCATTGGCGTGCCGCGCGTCACGATGGTGATGCGCGACAGGTGCTTCTGGTGCTCGGTCTCCGACACTGTGAGCGAGTCGATATTGTAGCCGCGCCCCGAAAACAGCCCAATGACGCGCGCCAGCACGCCCGGCTCGTTGTCGACGATGACCGAGAGCGTATGGACTTCGACGCCCTGCAGCACGGGCGCTGCGGGATAATGACTCGTTGAAGACATATTCTTGTTCACGCAACTTGCTCCATTAACCCTCTCCCCTTGTGGGAGAAGGTGGTCCGAGCAGCGCGCAGCGATGCGAGGACCGGGTGAGGGGTCATCTTCGCCGCAAGCCAGGACCCCTCACCCGGCTCGCTGCGCTCGCCACCCTCTCCCACAAGGGGAGAGGGTAAGTGAGTGCGCGGTTAGTGTAAAAATCCTACACCATCACCTTGCCGGCTTCCGTGATTGCATCTTCCACGCTCTCCCCGGCATCGCCCAGGATCATCTCGTTGTGCGCGCGGCCCGACGGGATCATCGGGAAGCAGTTTTCGTTTTGATCGACCACGCAGTCGAAGATCACCGGCTTGTCCACCTTGATCATCTCGTGGATCGCGCCATCGAGATCGCCAGGTTTCTCGCAGCGAATCCCGACCGCATGATAGGCCTCGGCCAGTTTCACGAAATCCGGCAGCGCCTCGGTGTAGCTCTGGGAATAGCGCCCGCCATGCAGCAATTCCTGCCACTGCCGCACCATGCCCATGTACTGGTTGTTGATGATGAAGATCTTGACCGGCAGGCGGTACTGCACCGCCGTCGACATCTCCTGCATCGTCATCAGCACCGAGGCTTCGCCCGCGATATCGATGACCAGCGATTTCGGGTGCGCAAGCTGCACGCCCACCGACGCCGGCAAGCCATAGCCCATGGTTCCCAGGCCGCCTGAGGTCATCCAGCGGTTGGGCTCATCGAAACGGTAGAACTGCGCCGCCCACATCTGATGCTGGCCCACTTCCGTCGTGATGTAGGTGTCGCGATCCTTGGTCAGCTCATAGAGCCGCTGAATGGCGTATTGCGGCTTGATGATGCTGTTCGAGTTTTTGTAGCTGAGCGACTTGCGCGCGCGCCATTTGTCGATCTGCTGCCACCATGCCGCCAGCGCCTTCTTGTCGACCTGCGGCGCGCTCGCGCGCCAGATCCTGAGCATGTCGTCGAGCACATGCGCGCAATCGCCGATGATGCCGATGTCAACCTTCACGTTCTTGTTGATCGAGGACGGATCGATATCGACGTGGATCTTCTTCGATCCGGGCGAGAACGCATCGAGCCGTCCGGTGATGCGGTCGTCGAAGCGCGCGCCGATGCAGATCATCAGATCGCAATCGTGCATCGACCAATTAGCTTCCCAGGTGCCGTGCATGCCCAGCATACCGAGCCAATGCGGGTCGGAAGCCGGAAACGCACCGAGCCCCATCAGCGTTGAGGTGATCGGAAATCCCGTGAGCTTGACCAGCTCGCGCAAGCGCTCACTCGCGGCATTGCCCGAATTGATGATCCCGCCACCGGTGTAGAACAGCGGACGTTTGGCCTTTCCCATCAGCTCGATCGCGGCCTTGATCTTGTCCGGATCGCCTTTGAGCCTGGGCTTATAGCCCTGATGCTGGAATTCCTTGGGCTTGAAGTAATTGCCCTTGGCGAACTGGATGTCCTTCGGGATGTCGACCACCACCGGGCCCGGCCGGCCGCTCGACGCCACATAGAACGCCTCGTGCAGCACGCGCGGTAAATCCTCAATCCGCTTCACAAGGTAGTTGTGCTTCGTGCACGGCCGCGTGATGCCGACCGTGTCGCATTCCTGAAATGCATCGTTGCCGATCAGATGCGTGGGAACTTGGCCCGTGATGCACACCAGCGGAATGGAATCCATCAGCGCGTCGGTCAGTCCCGTCACCGCATTGGTCGCGCCCGGCCCGGAGGTAACCAGCACGCAGCCCACCTTGCCGGTGGAGCGCGCGTAGCCTTCCGCGGCATGCACCGCGCCCTGCTCGTGGCGAACCAGGATGTGCTCAACCTTCTTTTGCTGGAAGATCGCGTCATAGATCGGCAGCACCGCGCCGCCGGGATAACCGAAGAGGTGCTTCACGCCCTGATCGGCGAGCACCTCGAGCACCATTTCCGCGCCGGTCATTTCCCGGCCGGGCAGTTCGGCACCGGCGGCTCTCGCCGCCCCGCTCGAGTCCTTCGCCACCGATTTCGCCATCATCTCTTTCGCCATCTTCCGCTCCATTTACGCGAGGCCGATTTTAGGAATCAAAAAAGGGGCCCAGAAGCCCCCTTTTGCGCACCGCCAAAAACGCAGGAACCTAAGTGCCCGCGGCGGTGCGCCCTCCTACGATTACGGTAATATTATTGCGCACGGAGTTAGTCTCCAGCCATTTACTTGCGCGAGATATACGGTCTCTGGCCCCGCCCGTCAAGCTCAAAGTGCGGAAATCAACTCCAGAGCCGCCTGGGCGGCCTCTTCCGGCGCGGCGCGCATCCACCCCGGCATCTGGTTGCGAAACCACGTCAGTTGCCGCTTGGTGTAACGCCGCGTGTCCTGCTTGGCGCCCACAGCCACCGTCTCGAGCGTGATCTCTCCACGCAGATAGCGCCGCAGCCAGGGCACGCCATGTGCCTTCATCGCTGGCAGCAGCGGATCGAGGCCGCGCGCGTCGAGCGCACGCACCTCATCGAGCGCGCCGGCGCCCAGCATGACATCGAAGCGCGCATCGATGCGCCGATGCAGCTCGGCGCGATCGGGCATGAGAAAAATCTTGACTGCATGCTCCGGCTTGAGAATCCCCGGCATGCCATCGCGCTGCCATTCAGCGAGCGAACGCCCGGTGGCCTCGAACACTTCCAGCGCGCGCGCGACGCGAACGCCGTCGCCCGGCTTGAGCCGCACGGCCATCGCTGGATCGCGCTGTTGCAATTCAGCATGCAAACTCTGAGCACCATTGGCCGCAAGCCGCGCCCGCACGGCCACCCGAATCTCGGCCGGCGTCGGCGGCACCGCCGCGAGCCCCTGCGTCAGCGCCTTGAAATAAAGCCCCGTGCCGCCGACCACGATCGCCATGCGCCCCGCCCGTTCCGCCTCCGCCAGCGTGGCTTGCACATCGACACACCAGCGGCCGACCGAATAATTTTCCGCCGCATCCACATGACCGTAAAGCCGGTGCGGCGCGCGCGCCTCCTCGTCTAGCGAAGGCCGCGCTGTGATGATGCGCAGATCGCGGTAGACCTGCATGGAATCGGCGTTGACGATGACGCCGCCGTATTTTTCGGCGAGCACAAGCGCCAGCGCCGACTTGCCGCTCGCGGTCGGGCCTGCGATAAGCACTGCCTTCATTTGATCGCGCTTGCTTGGCATGACTTTGTTCAAATCTACGTCCAACACCAACTAACCCATGACGCCGAACGTTGCACCCACCGGAGCGCAAGCTTGACCCTCATCCTCCCCTTCCGCGCCTTGCGCCCCGCACCCGGACGCGCCGCCGACGTGCTGGCGCCACCCTATGACGTGCTCTCGAGCGCGGAAGCGCTCACGCGCGCCAATGGCAAGCCCTGGAGTTTCCTGCATATCTCAAAGCCCGAGATCGATCTCGAACCTTCGATCAGTCCGTACAACCCCAACGTCTACGCCAAGGCTGCCGAGAACCTGAAATCCATGATCGCGGCCGGCGTTCTCATGCGCGATACCGCTCCTTGCTATTACGTCTACCGGCTGACGTGGCGCGGCCACACGCAAACAGGCCTCGCCGCGACAGCCTCCATCGCCGATTACAACACCAACCGCATCCGCAAGCATGAGCACACGACGCCGGTCAAGGAAGACGATCGCGTCCGCCAGATCGAGGCGATCAATGCGCAGACCGGCCCTGTGATGATCGCCTACCCGGCCGCGCCCGCGCTCGATGCCATGCTTGCGCGCGCTGCAGCCGGCACGCCCGCGGTCGATGTCATCGCTGATGACGGTGTGCGCCATCAGCTTTGGGTGATCGCCGACGGCGCTGCAACGCAAGCGCTCACTCGCGCGGTCGACGCCTTGCCCGCGCTCTATATCGCCGACGGGCACCATCGCTCGGCCGCCGCGGCACGTGTTGCAAAAGCGAGCGGCACCGATGCCGCCTCGCAGTTTCTCGCGGTGCTCTTTCCCCATCACCAGATGACCATCCTGGATTACAACCGCCTCTTGAAGGATTTGAACGGCCACACGCCGGATCAATTGCTCGGAAAACTGCGCGCAAACTTCGCGCTGTCGGCTTCCGATTCGCCGGTCCGCCCCGCAGCCTCCAACGAATTCGGCATGTATCTGGCGGGCCAATGGCACCGGCTCACCCTGCGGCCCGAGCTTGTTCCAGCCAGCGATCCGATCGGACGGCTGCCGATCACGCTGCTCACCCGCCATGTGATCGAACCGCTGTTTGGCATCACCGACCAGCGCAGCGACAAACGCATCGACTTCGTGGGCGGCGGGCGCGGGCTGGAAGAGCTTGCGCGCCGCGTCTCATCCGGCGAGATGGCAGCCGCTTTCTCGCTCTATCCCACGCAGATGGCCGACCTCATGGCGGTGGCGGATGCAGGCCTCATCATGCCGCCAAAATCCACCTGGTTCGAGCCCAAGCTCGCCGACGGCATGGTCAGCCACGTACTTGATTGATCAAGTGCCGGACTGAAAAGCAATTGGCCCTCCCGAATGGGGAGGGCCAACGTGAATTGAGCTTTTCAGAAACGACAAGCTTACTGCAGCGGCAGCGCCACGAAGATCATGTCGCCTTCGGCCGTCGCCACCAGCAACAGCGCGGTCTTTTTGCCCGCTTTCTTGAGCGCATCGACGCGATTCTGCACGTCGGCCGGAGACCCAACGATCTCCTGCTCGATCTGCACGAGCACGCTCCCCGCCGCCAGCCGCTTATCGGCCGCAACCGAAGCCGCATCGACGCCCGTGATCACGACGCCTTTGATCGAGTCCTTGATCTTGTAGCGCTTGCGCAGTTCGTCGGTCATGCCCGAAAGATCGAGCCCGAGACTTTTTTGTACGGCCGGCTTATCCGGCGGCGGCGTGGATTTGACGTTCGCCTGAACCGGCTTCTCGCTGTCTTCAAGACGCGCAAGCCGCACGATCTTTTTCTCTTCCTTGCCTTTGCGGATGATGATGACTTCGACATCTTTTCCGACCGGCGTATCGGCGACGATACGCGGCAGCTCTTTCATTTCCTTGATGTCCTTGCCGTCGAACTTGACGATGACATCTCCGGCTTGAATTCCGGCCGGCCCTGCAGGGCCCTTCTCGTCGATGCCCGCGACCAGCGCACCGCGCACGGGTTTGACGCCGAGGCTTTCACCGATGTCGTCGGTGACCTGTTGAATCTTCACGCCCAACCATCCGCGCCGAACTTCCTTGAATTCGCGCAGTTGCTCGACCACCGACGTCGCGGTCTTCGACGGCACTGCAAACCCGATGCCGACCGAGGTGCCCGAAGGCGAGATGATGGCCGTGTTGATGCCGATCACATCGCCGTCGAGATTGAACAGCGGCCCGCCCGAATTGCCGCGGTTGATCGCGGCGTCGGTCTGAATGTAATTGTCGTAGGGCCCCGAATTGATGTCGCGATTGCGCGCCGACACGATGCCGGCCGTCACCGACCCGCCGAGACTGAAGGGATTACCGATGGCAATCACCCATTCGCCGAGGCGCAGTTTTTCGGAATCGCCGAACTTCACGAATTTGAGCGGCTTGTCGGCCTTGACCTTGAGCACCGCCAGATCGGTTTTCTGATCGCGGCCGATGAGGTCCGCCTTCAGCCGCGTGCCGTCATTGAAAATCACATGAATCTCGTCGGCTTCCGCGATGACGTGATTGTTGGTGACCACGATGCCCGAAGCATCGATGACAAAGCCAGAGCCGAGCGAATTGACGCGACGTGGCGTGCCGCGATTGGGAGCCTGATTGTTGTCCCCTGGCCCGCGCCGGTTCTTGAAAAACTCCTCGAAGAATTCCTCGAACGGCGAACCCGGTGGCAGCTGCGGAGTGGCCTGCGGGCCGCTACCCTTCGCCTCCACGGTCTGAGAGGTCGAAATGTTGACGACCGCATCGATCACCCGTTCGGCGACGTCGGCGATGCCATCTGGTCCGCGTGCGAACGCTGGCGGCGAAATCGCGGGCAGCACCAGCGCGCCCGCAACAAGTGTAGCCAGCACGGGCCGGCGAACGGTGCGGGTAAGCTCAGCAAAGAAACGGGCCATGGCCGTCGGTTCTCCCTGTAAAAGGATCTTCATGACAGTGCCTGCCCACACAAAGGGATGCAAGTGAGCATAAGGGAGCACTTTATAATGCAGTGAATGGCCTGATTAGGGCGGAAAAGCGACCCGGACACCGGGATACCATGTCGTGACCTGCCAACCCGTTAAACTAACCTCGCAGCAGCCAAATCAGTGCGATTCCAGCCACAGCTGAGAGGATGCCGACAATCCGCAACGCGCCGTCGGGGGTCTCCTTCACGTGCGTCATCGCCCGTTTGACGGTTGCCGGAAAGGCGGCGAATACCAGCCCCTCGATGGCAAACACGAGACCGAGCGCAACCAGAAAATCCGACATCAAATCCGACCGGAAGTGCCGCAGGCCCGACCGCCCCGGCCGTTCAGACTATCTCGGAGGAGCCGGGGGGCGAGCGGTACCACCGGGTGTTTTGCCCGAGGGGTCGACGAAATAGCGGAAGAACTCGGAATCCGACCGCAGCAGCATGCGCGTGTCGCCATGCTTCAGGCCAGACTCGTAGGCCTGCATCGAGCGATAGAACGCGAAGAAATCCGCATCCCTGCCGAAAGCATCTGCGAAGATTCGGTTGCGCTCGCCGTCACCCTCGCCGCGAAGCTGTTCGGACTTGGAGGTCGCGTCGGCAATCAGCACTGTGACGTCGCGATCCGCCTTCGAGCGGATTTCCTGCGCTTTCTGACTGCCCTGGGCGCGATATTCCGCCGCCTCGCGTTGCCGCTCGGTCTTCATGCGGTCATAAACCGCTTGGCTGTTCTGATCCGGCAAATCGGCGTGTTTGATGCGCACGTCGATGACGGTGATGCCGTAGGCTTGAGCTTCGTGATCGAGCTGATCTCGCACGCGCGCCATCAGCGCCGCACGATCGTCACGCACCACATGCGTCAGCGTCGCCTCGCCGACAACGCGCCGCAGCGCCGAGGTGAGCAGGATTTCGAGCTGCGTGTTCGCGGCGGTCAGCGTGCCCAGGGTCTGGAAGAATCGGAGCGCGTCGTGAATGCGATAGCGCGCAAAGGCATCGACCACGAGTTGCTTCTGATCCGACGCGATGAGTTCCTGCCCGTGTCGCGATGCCGACGACGACGACGACGATGATGATGACGACGTCTCCAGATCCAGGATGCGCTTATCGATATAGATGACACTGTCGATCAGCGGCATCTTGAAATGCAGGCCGGGCTCGGTGATCGGCTTGCCGATCGGCTGGCCGAGACGAACGAGCAGCGCTTGCTGTGTCTGATAGACGGTAAACATCGAGCTGTAGCCGAGGATCACGGCTATAAGCGCGAGAACGACGATGATGCCGCCGGCGAGACCGAGTCTCATTGGCCACCTCCAGTCTGCGGCCGTCGCGTCGACAGCTCGTTGAGCGGCAGATACGGAACGACGCCCGATCCGCCCTGTCCCACTCCTGAATCCAGAATAATCTTGTCGGTACCACTGAACAGCCGTTCCATCGTTTCCAGATACATGCGCTGGCGCGTCACCTGCGGAGCTTTCTTGTATTCGTCATATATCTTGAGGTAACGCGAGGTTTGGCCGGTGGCTTCCGCCACGGTCTGCTCGCGGTAGGCTTCCGCCGCCTGGATGATTTGCGCAACTCTGCCGCGCGCCTCGGGCACCACCCGGTTGGCGTAGGCCTGCGCTTCATTCTGCAGCTGTTCCAGATTGGTTTTCGCGGCCTGCACATCGCGGAAGGAGTCGCCAACCGGTGACGGCGGAGCGACGCTCTGCATCTGCACTTGCTGCACCAGCACGCCTGCTCCGTATTGGTCGAGTGTTTTCTGCATCAATTCTTGGACGGCAGTTTCGGTCGTCTGCCTCGCACCGGTCAGAATCGGTTGAAGGTTCGAGCGGCCGATAACTTCGCGCATGGCGCTTTCCGCAACAGCCTTCACCGTACCCGACGCGTTCTGAATATTGAACAGAAAGTCGCTCACTCCATTGGGCTTGACCTTCCAGAGCACTGTAAAGTTGACGTCGACGATATTCTCGTCGCCGGTCAGCATCAGGCTCTCCT